>CAMBRQ010000014.1 GCA_945870325.1 uncultured Dorea sp.
CCAGAGCCACTAAGCCTCATCCTTGCGCCGTACACTTTCCAACACTCCACTTTCTGCACTAAATTCCCAATTCCTTACTATATCCTTCAATCTTATCCAACACCCTCTGCTTCTCCGAACCTTCCAATACAACCGGGCAATAATCATTATACCCACTGGCAGAAGAAAGAGAGCAAGGAATCATATTAATATCGTCATTTTTTTCAACCCCATCTTTGCTGACCGTAAAAGTCTGTTGGAAGATCATGGTATCTTTGTCTCCGGGGTTAGAATTGCCGCCAAAACAGAAATTCCCCAAACTATAAGCAATGTACTTATCTTTATATTTTTCCACACCTTGCAGTACATGTGGATGATGACCGATGACCAGGTCGGCGCCCTCGTCAATTGCTAGATGAGCTAATTGCTTCTGGGTATCGTTTGGTATATATTCCCGTTCGATTCCCCAATGGAAGTTTACGATGATCAATTGTGCTCCGGATTCTTTCAAGGCGGCAATATTCTCCTTCACCTGCTGCTTCTTTTCCAGATGTTCAGCCAGTTCATAGATTCCTGTAACGCCGACTTTCACCCCTTTGATATCGAGAATTTTGACATGTTCATAGCCGAAAGTGACGATACCTTCATCTTCCAGGGCTTTGAGGGTATCAGTATAACTTTGTTCGCCATAATCATGGCTGTGATTATTTGCCATATTAGCGGCTTCAATAGAACCTCCGGACAGGATCTTAGCATATTCGGCAGGACCTTTGAATGCGAATGTCTTATCCTGGCGGTCTTCAGAAGACGTAAGAGTTCCTTCCATATTGACGATAGATAGATCGTCTTCTTCCAGAATCGAACGGACATTTTTGAAGAAATAATCTGGTCCCTGATTATCATAATAAGCATTCAGGCTGGTAGACTGGTTAAAATTCACATCCGTACCCAGAGTACAGTCGCCGATGGAACTGACAGTAATTTTGACAGGTTTATCGCTATTTTTGGGTGTAGTGTTATCAATGACCAGTTCCTCTACATCAACACCGGAAATATCAATCTTACTCTTGGATTGCGTGTTGTCTGTGGATTGAGATGATTGTTCCTGCTGGTCGGATGATTTGGTAACTAAAGATACGATTGCCCGTACGCCAAGTACCAGAGCAAGGCATATAAGGATAAGAAAAAGAGCACAGAATAACAAGCGCAGTCTTTTTAACTTCCTGCGTCTTGCACGTTTGTTTTTCGCGGCTTTGATTCCTTTCGAATTCCTGGTACCGGAGGCATCCTTAATCCCTCTGGAATTCCTTGTGTTGGAAGTATTTTTCATACCTCTGGCATCTCTTGTTCTTTTATCATTTTTTTTCTCATTCATCGTCTTATCATAAAAAGGGGCAGCCTCTTATCAGGCTGCCCGCTGTCTTTTGTCGTGTTATGTTAATTCAGGTAACTGCAGCCTTCTTCGCTGATTCCAGATAAATCTGATTTATCTGCGCTGATGCTTACGAAGAATTCAATGCCGCATTCTGCTGAAATCTTTTTCAGTCTCTCTACAAAATCAGGCATACTGTCCAGAGAAATATCAGCATGTTTCAGGATTCCATCGATGAATATACATTCAATATCGTGGTTGGAACTATACATTCCATATAAGAATCCGATGTATTCGTCTGTGTTCGTAATTGCCGGGAAATCATCCATACAGATAGTACGGATATCAAATGCAACACTTGCTGTATCACGATGAGTCTTTTTGATAAATACTACATTTCCATTACAGGTTTTTGCTTTCTGATTCGCCTGCTCGATCATTTGTTGTGTCTTTCCGCTGCCTTTTGGGCCTGTTAATAAATTTACCATGGCAAACTCTCCTTTATGTATCATATTATACTGAGCGTTTCAGTACGATTTGCTTATGTCTATTATACACTAAAGGAGTATAGGGAACAACCTAAAAAATATAATTTATGCCTACAAATTTATATATGAAGTTTACGTGAAAAATTTACGAAAAATTTCATGAAAATTAAGTTGCAGCGATAATTGCAGATTGGACTTGACTTATTTTAACATTCTTCATATAATAAGAAAGCATACAATAAGTAAAAAATATTGCAGCAACGTTGATGAGGAGTAGTAAGAGCCTATCGTTATCAGAGAACTGCCGGATGGTGCGAGGCAGTTAGCGTAATCTCCCAACTCGCCTCGGAGTTCTTCTGGTGAAAGGCATGATGATTCGAAAATCGTGACGCTTTAAAAAGATATCATCAAGCAGCATAGGCAGAAGCGGGCATTCCCGTTATAGAAGTAATGAGTGCATCGGCATAGAATCTATGGATGTAACCAGAGTGTTATGCGGATAGATCATGCGGATGAAAAAGAGTGGTACCACGGAAGTTTAAGCCTTTTCGTCTCTTTAGAGATGAGAAGGCTTTTACTAGGTTCGAAAGGACCTCACCAAGTAAAGTAAGTAGGAAACATCTGCGCCACTAGGCTCGAAAGGACCTCGCCAAGTCGGCAAGATGTATATTGCTTACTAGGTTCGAAAGAACCTCACCAAGTAATCAATATAGGAGGAATAATAAGATGTCAAAGATACCTTATAATCATAAGGCGATTGAGAAAAAATGGCGTGAGAACTGGGAGAAGAATCCGGTAAACGTCAAAGTAAATGAAGACGGAAGCAAGCGTGAGAAATACTACTGCTTGGATATGTTCCCATATCCATCAGGCAATGGCCTGCATGTAGGTCACTGGAGAGGATATGTAATCTCCGATGTATGGAGCAGATACAAGTTACAGCAGGGATACTACATCATTCACCCGATGGGATGGGATGCATTCGGTCTTCCGGCTGAGAATTATGCGATTAAGATGGGGGTACATCCTGCGATCTCTACTGCTGAGAATGTAAAGAACATCAAGCGTCAGATAGGTGAGATTGCAGCATTATATGACTGGGACAGAGAGGTTAACACAACGGATCCTGAATTCTATAAATGGACACAGTGGATCTTCGTAAAGATGTTCAAGGAAGGCCTTGCTTATGAGAAAGAGTTTCCGATCAACTGGTGCCCGTCCTGTAAGACAGGTCTTGCTAATGAAGAAGTTGTCAATGGTAAATGTGAGCGTTGTGGTTCAGAGGTTACCAAGAAGAATCTTCGTCAGTGGATGCTGAAGATTACTGCTTATGCAGAGCGTCTGTTAAATGACCTGGATAAACTTGACTGGCCGGAGAAGGTTAAGAAGATGCAGGCAGACTGGATCGGCAAATCTTACGGTGCAGAAGTAGATTTCCCAGTGGATGGAAGAGATGAGAAGATTACGGTCTATACAACCAGACCGGATACCTTATATGGAGCAACCTTCATGGTACTGGCTCCAGAACATGAACTGGCAAAAAGCCTTGCAACGGACGAGACCAGAGAAGCAGTTGAGAAATACATTTTCGAGGCTTCTATGAAATCCAATGTAGACCGTATGCAGGATAAAGAGAAGACAGGTGTATTTACAGGAAGTTATGCAATTAATCCGTTAAATGGCGAGAAGACACCAATCTGGCTGTCTGATTACGTGCTGTCTGATTATGGTACAGGTGCTATCATGTGTGTACCTGCTCATGATGATCGTGACTTTGAATTTGCGACTAAGTTCGGTATCCCGATTATTCAGGTTATTGCCAAGGATGGGGAAGAGATTGAAAATATGACGGAGGCTTATACAGAAGCTAGTGGAACTATGATCAATTCTGGTGAATGGAATGGAATGGAATCTGCTGTTCTTAAGAAAGAAGCACCTCACATTATTGAGGAGCGTGGAATCGGACGTGCAACTGTGAATTATAAATTGCGTGACTGGGTATTCTCCCGTCAGCGTTACTGGGGCGAGCCAATCCCGATCGTACACTGCCCGGATTGCGGCAATGTGCCGGTACCAGAGGAAGAGTTACCGCTTCGCCTGCCGGATGTAGAATCCTACGAGCCGACAGGAACCGGAGAATCACCGCTTGCTGGAATCGAAGAATGGGTGAATTGTACTTGTCCGGTATGTGGCAAACCTGCAAAACGTGAGACCAACACCATGCCTCAGTGGGCAGGTTCTTCCTGGTATTTCCTGCGTTATGTAGATAACCATAATGATAAAGAACTGGTATCCAGAGAGAAAGCAGATGAGATGCTTCCGGTAGATATGTATATTGGTGGTGTAGAGCACGCAGTGCTTCATCTTCTGTATTCTCGTTTCTATACCAAGTTCTTATACGATATTGGAGCAGTAGACTTTGATGAGCCATTCCAGAAACTGTTCAATCAGGGAATGATCACTGGTAAGAATGGTATTAAGATGAGTAAATCTAAAGGAAATGTAGTATCTCCGGATGATCTGGTAAGAGATTATGGATGTGATTCCTTAAGAATGTACGAATTATTCGTAGGTCCACCGGAACTGGATGCTGAATGGGATGACCGTGGAATCGACGGTGTAAACCGTTTCTTAAAGCGTGTATGGAATCTTGTGATGGACAGCAAGGAAGCAGACGTAAAAGCAACCAAGGAAATGATCAAAGAGCGTCACAGACTGGTATGTGATATTACAAAGCGTCTGGAGAGTTTCAGCCTGAATACAGCAATCTCCGGTTTCATGGAGCATAACAATAAACTCATTGAGATTGCGAAGAAAGAGGGCGGCATTGATAAAGAGACGTTATCCACAATGGCAGTTCTTCTGTCCCCATTTGCTCCGCATATCGCAGAGGAGATCTGGGAGCAGTTAGGTCATGAGGGAAGCGTATTTAATGCTGGATGGCCTACCTATGATGAAGAGGCTATGAAGGATGATGAGATCCAGGTGCCGGTACAGATCAATGGCAAGACAAGAGCCGTAATCTCTGTGTCAGCGGATATTTCTAAGGAGGATGCAATTGCGGCTGGTAAAGAAGCGGTTGCAGACAAACTGACAGGAACGATTGTGAAAGAGATCTATGTTCCGAAGAAGATTATTAATATTGTACAGAAGTAAGCCATGCGAATAACGGAAGAGATAGGATTATCCTGCTTGCAGAGATGAGACTATCTCTTTTGTTATTATAGGGTGACGCTTGACAAACTTTATGTCATTTTTCTTTTCGAGAAATGCTGCTTGACAATCCTATCAAAATATGGTAGCTTGAATATAGCAATTGGTACTATAATTAAATACCATTTTAAACGTAAAATGAATCTATAAAAGGAGGAAAGATCATGGAACTGACGTTGAAGGGAGTAAAGAGTCGCGAGGAATGGGAAAAGGCCGGTATTGTACTTCCGGGGTATGATATTGAAGCTGTTGCGGAAGCGACCAGAAAGGAACCAGTATGGGTTCACTTTGGAGTTGGAAACATTTTCCGTGTGTTTCTGGGAGGAATTGCGGACACTCTGTTAGAAAATGGAGCGGCAGACAGGGGCATTACCTGCGTGGAAGCATTTGATTATGATGTGGTGGATAAGATATATGATCCATTTGATAATCTGGCACTGAGCGTTATCCTTCATGGAGACGGAACACAGGATAAGAAGGTTCTGGGATCGCTGACAGAAGCGATCAAAGCACAGAATGAAGATGAAGCGGCATGGAACCGGTTGAAAGAGATCTTCGCGGCACCAAGCCTTCAGATGGTATCATTTACCATTACAGAGAAGGGATACGCTTTGAAGAAGGCAGACGGAGAGTTTTTTGGATTCGTGGAAAAGGATATTGAAAATGGACCTGAGAAGGCAACGGGCGCTATGGGCATTGTAACCGCAATGCTGCTGGAGCGTTATCAGAAAGGCGGAATACCGATTGCGCTGGTATCTATGGATAACTGCTCCCAGAATGGCGAGAAGTTAAGAGAGTCTGTTCTTGCTATGACGGAGGAGTGGAAGAAGCGAGGATTTGTAGATGAGGGATTTGCTGCGTATGTGAACGATAAAGCAAAGGTGTCTTTCCCGTGGACAATGATTGATAAGATTACTCCAAGACCAAGCGAGAAGATTGCTGATGAATTGGAAGCGGCGGGAGTAAAAGACATGCAGCCGGTAATTACGTCCAAGAGAACGTATATTGCTCCGTTTGTCAATGCAGAAGGACCGCAGTATCTGGTAATAGAAGATGATTTCCCAAATGGACGTCCGGCATTAGAAAAGGCGGAAAAAGCAGGCGTTTATATGACAGACCGGGATACGGTCAACAAGTCTGAGAGAATGAAGGTAACGGTGTGTTTGAATCCTATACATACCGCGCTGGGACCTTATGGGTGCCTGTTGGGATATGATCTGTTCTCGGATGAGATGCGGGATGAAGATATGTTGAAACTTGGAAGGCTGGTTGGCTATGGTGAAGGAATGGATGTGGTTCCGGATCCGGGTATTCTTTCACCAAAGGCCTTTCTGGATGAGTGTATGAATGAGAGATTTCCGAACCCATATCTTGGCGATACCTGTCTGCGGCTTTGTACCGACTCTTCCCAGGGACTTGGAGTTCGGTTCGGTGTTACGGTAGGAGCGTATGTGGAGAAATATGGAGATGCCAAAAAACTGATCGGAATTCCACTTGCAATTGCCGGATGGCTTCGTTATTTGCTGGGTGTGGACGATAAGGGGAATACTTATGAACTTGCACCAGATCCTATGGCAGCAGAGATGCAGGAAAGGCTTGCAGACATTGTGATCGGAGATCCTTCCACGCTCAAAGATCAGTTAAAATGGATTCTTTCGAATGAGAATGTATTCTTTATTAATCTTTATGAAGCAGGGATTGGTGAGTTGATCGAAGAGATTTTCAGAGAAGAGATTGCGGGACCAGGAGCGGTTAGGGCAACAGTTCAAAAGTATCTTGCATAGATCGGTTTAAATACTATAAAGTTTAAAAACAGGAGAAACTGTCGGTATGGGCAGATTCTCCTGTTTCAATATGCTGCCAAAGAATCTAAAAAGAGTCGTTTCCCAATAAATAACAAAAGATTTTTGCTTTTCTATTGACCTTCAAGTCACTTTATCCTTTATAATTGCACTATCAGAAAGGAAAAGGAGGCATCCATATGAAGATAAAAGATGTAGAAAAGCGGGTTGGAATAACAAAAGCTAATATACGGTATTATGAGAAAGAAGGACTCCTTTCACCAGTAAGAGATCAAGAAAATAATTATCGGGAATATTCTGAGGGTGATGTGAAGCGTCTGGAACAGATTAAGGTTTTAAGGGCACTGGGAATATCTATTGCAGATATTAAAGAGTTGAATACAGGCAGGATTACCTTGAATGAAGTCATGGGAAGACGTTTGGAGCAGATCTATGAGGAAGAGAAGAATTTGAAAGAGATTGAGGATGTGTGCCGGTCTATCAAGTGGCAGAATCTGTCGATGGAAGAAGTGAATGAACAGATCCTGGGAGGATCTGAGGAAACTTGGAAAGAGCAGTTTGAGAGGATCTGGAAAGAAGATATTACGAAGGAAATCCTGCAGCCCAAACAACTCAACCGTAATCTGGCACTGATGCTTTCTTGGGGGTATCTGATCAACGTGATGATTGCACTTTTGTTCGGTAATTATTTCCTGAAGTATCAGGGGAATGGTATGAAAGGAGGAATATGGAGTAAGGGTTTGCTTATGTCAACGGGACCTGATACAGAAGCGATTGGCTGGCAGTCAGGAGTTTTCGATCAATGGAACTGGCTGATATTGTTGTTTGTCATCAGTATATTTTGCTATATTGGCATATATTGGACTTCCAGCGTCAGGATACAGGCGGTTATTTTCCATATTGAAGCACTGATATTAACACCGTTGGTGTCTGGAATATTCCTGTTGATAGATAACATGATCAAAGCAGGAAGGATGCAAGAGGAGGTCAATAGAACGGTTAGTGGCATATATCTGGCAGTCTTCTGGATGGCGATGGTTGTTTATGTACTTCTTCTGCTCCTGTTGTCTAAGACGTGGGATCAGTTATTTATGAAAGCAAGATATGTATTCGGGATCGCAGTGGCTTATACGATTATTATGACGGTTGTGGCAGGTGTGATCAGCGGCGTATGGATAACATCGGCGATTGTATTTCTTATATTTACATTGTATCTGGGCTTGAGTTGGTATCATGTGAACGGCGACGTTCCTGAGGATGGAGGCAGCCGTTATTATGCAATTACGAATGCGAGCCGAATCATGAACATTGGCGGTGTACTTCAGAATATGAAAGGCAAGACAAGAGGAACATTCGTATATAGATAAATTTCACCCAATGAAGAAAAAGCCCGTAATGTGGGCTTTTTCTTCGCTGCTAAGAAAGAATATCTGTTGGTTTTACAGTTTTTTCTAATCTGGTATAAAACTGACTGTAAAAATCTACTTCTGGCAGAAATGGATTCCGATAAAACTGGTTCAGGATATACAGACTTAATTGCCGTACGATACTGTCAATATTTTCGGGATTGCTTTGCCGTACATAATCCTGCAGTTCTTTCAGATAATAGTGCCAGTCAGAGACGTATTTCTCATATCTTTTTGTATCTTCTGTGTCAATCCATTTTCGAATCTTTACTTTGCTCTTATTAGGCTTCGGGCATTCATGTACTTGAAGGAAATACCGGAAGGAGTGATTCTCATAGTATCGTCCCAGCGGGAAGATCCGGCAGATTCCAGGACGTATGGGATGAATACTGCACCGCCCGTTGTTGTCCAGGAATGCACAGGCTTCCTTTTCTCCAGCCATCTTAAGATTCGGAAGGATAAGGCCGTCTACAATATTTAATTCAATGTATTCATTCAGCAATTCATCGAAGGATTTCTTTAATCCTGTAGAAATGCGGTGTATGTCCAGTGGATCCAGGATAATGGATGATCCCATGCCGTGGCAGCAGGAAGAACAGCCCTGGCAGCCGCCGCAGTCTGCTTTGACCATGTCGTTAAGTTCATAGAACTTACCATCGGATATTTCATGAATGTCTATTTCTCGTAACATATATATACTCCTTAGATTGATTTTTATAATGATTGCAGGAATCATCCTATGTGGATATAGGGATGTTCCTGGTGTGGGAATGAGACGTAGCAAATTAGTCTTGCTAGATAAGAAGATTATAGTGTAAGATAGTTTCAGATGTAAATAGGAAGGATTTGTTTTTATGAAGTTTTTTCATCTGTCTGACTTGCATATTGGCAAGCAGCTTCATCATTACAATTTAAGAGAGGATCAGGAGGTGATTCTGGGAGAGGTGATTCGTTATGCAGAAGAACTTCATCCGGATGCGATTGTGATTGCGGGAGACATCTATGACAAATCTGTGCCATCGGCAGAGGCGGTGACCATATTTGATGAGTTCCTGACAGGGCTGTCTGTGATCGAACCGGGTATTCCTATATTAATCATCAGTGGGAATCATGATTCGGCGGAGCGCCTTCAGTATGCCTCGGCAATTCTAAAGAGGCACCAGATTCACCTGGCAGGAAATGCTCCGGCGACAAGTGCGGAGCATATGGAGAAAGTGACGCTGACGGATGAATATGGAGAAGTAGACTTCTATTTGTTGCCGTTTTTAAAACCTTCTTATGTAAGAAATGTATTTGAAGAAGAGATGTCGGAAACCTATACAGAGGCAGTAAAGAAATTATTGGATAGGGAAAAGATTGATTATAATAGCAAAAGAAATGTATTAATTTCTCATCAGTTTTATACCGGAGGAAGTAAGCCTGAGACCTGTGATTCGGAGACCTTTTCCGTAGGGGGAATTGATAATGTGGATGTGGAAAGTGTGAAGAATTTCGATTATGTAGCATTGGGACATCTACACGGTCCACAGACTGTAGGAGCGCATCATATCCGTTATTGCGGAACTTTGCTGAAATACTCAGTCAGTGAATGGAAACATAAGAAGACGCTCACTGTTGTAACACTAGAGGAGAACGGTAAAGAGCCGAAGATTGAATTGCTGCCTCTCCATCCGATTCGGAATGTGCAAAAGAAGAGGGGAAGTCTGAGGGAGATACTGGATCAGGCATTAGAATCAGAGAAGGATGACTATATCAGCGTGACTTTAACGGATGAGATCGATCCGTATAAGCCGAAAGAACAGTTGGAGAAGGTCTTCACTCATATTCTGGAGGTACGTGTAGACAATACCAGAACCAGGAATAAGTTGCAGGAAATGGATGAAGAACTGGTGGTGAAGGATCCTTTGGAGAGTTTTGCTGATTTCTACCAGGAGATACAGGGCAAGCCGATGAATGAAGAAGAGATTAAGATTATGCTGGAGATTCTGGAGGATGCAAAGGAGGGGTAAGAGGTGAAGCCGATCAAGTTAGTGATGTCAGCATTTGGATCATATGCGGGAAAAGAAGTTATAGATTTTGAGAAAGTACAGCATGGCTTATTTCTGATTACCGGTGATACAGGAGCGGGGAAGACAACCATATTCGATGCGATTACCTATGCTTTGTATGACCAGACGAGCGGTGGAAAGCGGGATGGGAATATGATGCGGAGCCAGTATGCATCCGAAGATACGGATACGTATGTGGAGTATACATTTTCCTATCGGGAAGAGATCTATACGATTCGCAGGAATCCGGAATATACCAGGATTGGAAAACGTCGGTATGCGGACGGATCGCCGCGTTACGTAAAGGAGACTCCGAAAGTGGAACTGATCCTTCCGGATGGCAGCACCTATCACGGTAAGAAGCGTGATACGGATCAGAAGATTGTAGAGATTATGGGATTGGATGCAGATCAGTTTACGCAGATTGCCATGATTGCCCAGGGAGATTTCCTAAAACTTCTCCATGCAGAATCCAAAGAGCGCAAAAGAATATTTTCCAGGATATTCCACACCGGGTTATATTATCGGGTACAGGAGGAGTTGAAGAGAAAGTCGGGGCAACTCTATTATCAGTTGGAGGATAATCTGCGGGATGTAAAGCAGGAGATGAGCCGGGTGGAATATGACGGGGATTCAGAGGCCGGAAAAAAGTGGGGGCAGTTTAAAGAATTGTCTGTCGTGCCATATGAAGAAGTAATGGAAGTTCTGAAGAATATTATGAAAGAAGGACTTAGTCTGGAGAAATCCAAAAAGAAAGCGGCAGAAGTGCTTCAGGGGCAGTTGGATGAATTAAATGGAAGGAAGAAAGAGGGGGAGACTCTGAATCAGTTATTTGTTTCGCTGGAGAGTGTCAAAAAATTAAGTGAGAAACTTTTGGAGGAGCGAGGCGAATACCAAAAGATCCAAGAGAAGTTTAAAACTGCGAAGCGGGCAGAAAAGGTGGCATTGCAGGAGACACGGCTTGATCATCTTCAGGAAATGATAGAGAAGAACCATAAAGTATTGGAAGATATTGGCCGTGAATTAGACGCAGCCAGAATCCGGGCAGCAGAATTGAAAAAGACGAAAGCGCAAAAGGAACAGGAATATAAAGAAATTGAAAAAAAGAATGTGGCAGAGATTATTCGGATACAGGATGCATTGCCCCAATATGACCAGATTGAGCAGTTGAGGAAGCAGTATTCAGAGGGGGAAAAGGAGAAGGCAGATAAGCAGAAACAGCAAGGGAAGATCAAGCACAGTTTGGATGTATTAAATCAACGAAAGTTACAGGCAGAACAGATTCAGGAGGAATATGCAGGAAGTAGTGGAAAGATGGAAGGGCTTCAGTTGCGGGTAACCCAGCAGAAGAACCGGCTTGAAGAATTAAAGCGGTTGAGAACTCGGTGGAGAGAAATTGAAGGCATGGAAGAAACGTGCCGGAAAAGAAAGGCGGAGTCTGAGAGGGAGCAGGGAAAATACCTGAAAGAACTGTTGGCTTATGAAGAGAAATATCAGGCATTTATGGAAGAACAGGCAGGAATTCTTGCCGGGCAGTTAGAAGCAGGGAAGCCCTGTCCGGTGTGCGGATCTTGTGAGCATCCGGCAATTCGAAGATTATCGGAAGGTGCGCCTACTCAAAAAGAAGTAGAACTGGCAAAAGAGAGTAGAGACAGGGCAGAAGTTAATCGGGATACTACGGCAGCTGCATTACGGGAACTTATGGTTCGATATCAGGTGGAATGGGAGACATTTGACAGGGAATACCGGAGAATCGCCAGGGAAGTTCCGATAGACCAGGAGAACGTGAAACGGGAAGGACAAGACGAAGTAAAGGCGGAAATTGTAAAGCAAGAAATAGCAGTCCGTATACAGAAGAGTATTACAGATTGTGAGTATAAAGCAGACCAGTTTAGCGATGAACTTAAACGGATGAGAATGCAGGCTGAGCAATTCGAGCATGCGAAGAAGGAACTGCAAGAACTCCAAAAGGAACTGAATGATTTGGAAGTAATCTATGCTGAAGGAGAGGCTAGACTGGCAGAGGTGCTGCTGACCTTAAAGCAGTTGGAATCTGAGATCCGAACCAAGAGTGAGAGATTGCCGTTGCCTTCGCGAAAACAAGCTGGGGAGCGTCTGGAGAAACTGCAGACTGATATGGAGAATGCAAGAAAGGAATATGTACGTGCCAGTCAAGAAGAACAGCGATCCGTAGAGACAATGAAGCAGTTAGAGGGGCAGAAGAAAAGCAGCCAGGAAGCACTTGTGGATCAGATGGCAGAAGAAGAGAAGCAAAAGGATGTGTTCTATACGGTGCTTCGGGAACAGGATTTTAAAGATGAAACTGAATATCATATGGGCAAGATGAATCCAAAGGATATGGCTTTGCTAGAAGAAAGCCTCCGTTCTTATGAAACACGAGTTGGTGAAGTGTCCGGACGCAGAAAGTCGCTGGAGGAACAATTGGAAGGTAAAGCAGTGGTGGATCTTACAAAGATTCAGGAAGAAATGAATCAGACCAGCCAGATGCAGAAAAAGGAGCAGGATGAATACATGCGTCTGTACAGTATGAATAAGAAGAACAGAGAGGTAAGAGAGCAGTTAAAACGCCATTTCGAAAAGAAAGGTGACCTGCAGAAGCAGTATGAACTGATGGGGAATCTGAGCAGAACTGCAAACGGGAGTTTGAGTGGAACAGTAAAACTGGATTTTGAGACCTATGTCCAGCGGCAGTATTTTAAGCAGATTATCTATGCAGCCAATAAGAGGCTGGTGCAGATGACATCCAATGAATTCATCTTGCAGTGCAGAGAAGTGAAGAATCTCGGAAGCCAGGGACAGGCAGGACTTGATCTGGATGTCTATCATATGGCCAGTGACTCCGTAAGAGATGTGAAGACCCTGTCTGGCGGAGAGTCTTTTATGGCATCCTTGTCAATGGCGCTTGGGCTCGCAGATATTGTCCAGAATACCGCAGGCGCAATCCGTCTGGACACCATGTTTGTAGACGAGGGCTTTGGTTCACTGGATGATGCGGCAAGAGAGCAGGCTATCAAGGTTCTGAATAATCTGGCGGACGAGGAACGTCTGGTTGGAATCATCTCTCATGTGAATGAGTTGAAAGAGCAGATTGACTGCAAACTGCTGGTGAAACGAACCGATCGTGGCAGCCATGCCTGGTGGGGTGATGAGACCAGTTGTTGAAAATGGCTTGTATATAGATAGCATTTGTGGAATAATAAAGAATATTGCAAGTGAAATCTGATACCGTATGGTAGTACAAGTAAGAGACACATAAGACAAGAAAGGATAATAAGATGAAATATGACTATCTAATCGTAGGTGCCGGATTATTCGGCTCCATTTTCGCATACGAAGCAAAAAAGGCAGGAAAGAAGGTGCTGGTCATTGACCGGCGCAGCCATGTCGGTGGTAACATCTATACAAAAGAAGTGGAAGGAATCCAGGTACATGAATATGGTGCTCACATATTCCACACTTCAGACAAAGAGGTATGGGATTATATTCAGCAGTTTGCAGAATTCAATCGTTATACCAACAGCCCGGTTGCCAGATACAAGGATGAATTATATAATCTTCCATTCAATATGAATACATTCAGCAAGATGTGGGGAATCTCCATGCCATCCGAGGCAAGAGAGATTATTGAACGCCAGATTAAAGAGGCGGGAATCACGGATCCTCAGAACTTAGAAGAACAGGCGATCTCTTTGGTAGGACGAGATATCTACGAGAAACTGGTCAAAGGCTACACGGAGAAGCAATGGGGCAAGAGAGCAACTGAACTCCCAAGTTTCATCATTCGACGCCTCCCGGTACGATTCGTTTATGATAATAACTATTTTAATGACAAATACCAGGGCATCCCGGTAGGCGGCTACACCCAGATCATAGAAAAGATGCTGGAAGGAATCGAAGTGCGTCTCGAGACAGACTTCTTCCAGAACCGCCAGGCATTAGAAGCCGAAGCCACAGACATCGTATTCACCGGAATGATTGATGCCTATTACGATTATTGCTACGGCGAATTAGAATACCGAAGCCTGAGATTCGAGACCGAGACACTTGATGTAGAAAACTATCAGGGTAACGCCGTAGTCAACTATACAGAATACGAGATCCCATACACCAGGATCATAGAGCACAAGCATTTTGAATACAGATGCCAGGGCGGCTATGGAAACACAGCCACACCAGCCAATCCCAAGACCGTAATCACCCGCGAATACCCCGCTTCCTGGTCAAGAGGAGAAGAACCCTATTATCCAATGAACGACGAGAAGAATAATGCGCTATATGAACAGTATAAAGCCCTCGCAGCCAGAGAATCTCACGTTATTTTCGGCGGACGCCTCGGTATGTATCGCTATTACGACATGCACCAGGTAGTATCCGAAGCCCTGAAATGCGTCAGAGAAAAAGCATATCCCTAAGCAAACAATTCAGGGGCGTTTTTAATGGAGGTGAAATCCACTGCTTACAGAGACTTAGGCATGAGGGCTCTCCCGAATGTCTTAGTCGCAGTTAGCAGTTAGTTCACCGTAATGTTGCCCCGTTTGCGTGGGATATGCTTTTTCGATGAAATGCGTACACTCTATTAAATTACTTCTCGCTCTTATACTCAAGCGCCGCCTCGATAAATCCACGGAACAATGGATGAGGTCTGTTCGGTCTGGATTTCAATTCCGGATGTGCCTGGGTTGCAATAAACCAAGGGTGTTCCGGAATCTCAATCATCTCTACAATTCTGCCATCCGGAGACAAACCGGAGAGCATCATACCGTGGGATGACAGATCGTCACGGAAATCATTATTTACTTCATAACGGTGCCGATGACGTTCTTTAATCTCTTCTGTGCCATAAAGTTTATACGCTTTGGAAGATTTGTTAAGCACACAAGGATAAGCTCCAAGTCTCAAAGTGCCGCCGATATCTTCAATTCCAATCTGCTCCGGCATGATATGGATAACCGGATGTGTTGTATGGGAATCAAGTTCTGCACTATGTGCATCGTTATATCCAAGAACATTTCTTGCGAATTCTACAATTGCCAGCTGCATTCCAAGACAAAGTCCTAAGAATGGGACATTGTGCGTACGGGCGTATTTGATTGCTTCCAATTTGCCGTCGATTCCGCGATTGCCGAAGCCTCCCGGTACAAGGATACCGCTGACATCTCCCAGTATCTCATCTACGTTATCTGCTGTTACGGTCTCAGAATCAATCCATTTGATATTTACAGTTGCACGGCTGAAGATACCTCCATGCTTCAAAGCCTCTACTACGCTGATATATGCGTCATGGAGCTGGATGTATTTTCCAACCAAAGCAACAGTTACTTCGGTATTCGGATTCTTCAGGTAATCCACCATCTCTCTCCAATCCTTTAAGTCCGGTTCCGGACAGTCCAGATGCAGGCATTCACAGACAACTCCTGCCAGATTCTCTTCTTCCATAGCAAGAGGAGCCTCGTACAGATATTCTACATCCAGATTCTGCAATACGTATTTAGATGGTACATTACAGAAGAGAGCAATCTTATCTTTAATTCCAACATCAAGAGGATGTTCGGAGCGGCATACAAGAATATCCGGTTGGATTCCCATACCCTGGAGATCCTTTACGCTTGCCTGGGTAGGCTTAGTCTTCATCTCCTGAGATGCGCGCAGGTAAGGAATCAGTGTAACATGAATCAGGATGACGTTTTCACGTCCTTTCTCATGCTGGAACTGGCGGATGGCTTCAAGGAAAGGCTGACTTTCGATGTCACCAACGGTTCCGCCGACTTCGATAATGGCAATTTCCGTATTTTCAGCGGCAGGGTTACGGTAGAAACGGTCCTTGATCTCATTTGTGATGTGAGGGATTACCTGTACGGTCCCTCCGCCGAAATCTCCCCGGCGTTCCTTCTGAAGAACAGACCAGTAGATTTTGCCGGTCGTAACGTTAGAATTCTTCCCCAGACTTTCATCAATGAATCTTTCATAGTGTCCTAAGTCAAGGTCAGTCTCGGCACCGTCATCGGTTACGAATACTTCTCCGTGCTGAACAGGGTTCATAGTACCCGGGTCAATATTAATGTAAGGATCGAATTTCTGCATGGTCACAGTATAACCGCGAGCCTTCAACAGGCGGCCAAGAGATGCGGCCGTAATTCCTTTTCCAAGTCCTGATACAACACCACCTGTAACAAATACGTATTTTACTGCCATAATTTCCTCCTTCAGTTGAATCAATTTGTGTCCTTATATGTAATTCTAAAAAAATACTTTAGAATTATACACCCTTTTCACCGAAAAATACAGAGTTTTTTTCGTACTTTGCTTCAAAAGTAGCCTGTATGGATAATTTCTTAAATTGCTTCATATCTACGGAGCCTACCATAACGGAGGTATGCGCCTGGCAGCCTTTTAAGTTCGGTAATTGATCCAGTGCACGCTTGGCGATTGGATCGGTCGCAGCACTGACGGACAGTGCAATCAGAACTTCATCCGTATGAAGGCGTGGATTCTTACTGCCTTGATACAAGGTTTTTAATTTTTGAATTGGTTCGATGGCTTCCGGGGAAATGACATGGCGTTCATGGTCAATGCCTGCCAGTTCCTTCAGAGCGTTCAGCAAAAGTGCAGCAGAAGCACCCAAGAGGTTGGAAGTCTTACCGGTAATCATGCGTCCGTCATGAAGCTGCAGCGCTGCGGCAGGTCCGTCTGTCTCTTCGGCGCGTTTCAGGGCAGCATCTACAACTGGACGGTCATGAACAGTGATTCCTGCCTGGTTCATTAACATCTCGATCTTGCATACTTCGGAATCGGGACATGCACCGATGAGCAGTCGTCTCAGAGAGTCATAATATCTTCGAATAATCTCCTGACAGGAAGCTTCCTTGCAGACCTCATCATCGCAGATGCAGTTCCCAGCCATATTTACCCCCATGTCAGTTGGAGACTTGTAGGGGCTTTCGCCGTAGATTTGCTGGAACATCGCTCTCAAGACTGGGAAGATCTCTACATCCCGGTTATAGTTTACAGTAGTCTTTCCATAGGCTTCCAGATGGAACGGATCTATCATATTAATATCATTCAGATCGGCGGTCGCTGCCTCATATGCCAGATTCACCGGATGCTTTAATGGGATGTTCCAGATCGGAAATGTCTCATACTTGGCATATCCTGCGGAAATACCGCGTTTGTGTTCATGGTATAACTGGGACAGGCAGACAGCCATCTTGCCGCTTCCGGGACCTGGTGCTGTGATAACCACCAGCGGACGGGAAGTTTCTATATAATCATTCTTGCCATAGCCCTCATCACTTACGATCTGAGGAACATTTGAAGGATAGCCCGGAATCACATAATGGCGGTATACTTTAATGCCGAGTTTTTCCAGACGATTTTTGAAAAGGCTGGCGCTTTCCTGACCACGGAATTTCGTGATCACAACACTTCCGACATAGAGCCCATGCTCCTGATATACGGACATCAAACGGAGAACGTCCGAATCATAAGTGATTCCCAAGTCCCCTCTGATCTTATTCTTCTCGATATCTTCCGCACTGATGACGATTACAATCTCAGCCTGGTCAGAGAGTTGTTTTAACATACGGAGCTTGCTGTCAGGCTGGAAGCCAGGCAATACTCTGGAAGCGTGATAATCGTCGAATAATTTGCCTCCGAATTCAAGATATAGTTTGTGGCCGAACTGTTCAATCCGTTCTTGGATATGAGCAGACTGCATCTGAAGGTATTTTTCATTATCAAATCCTAGTTTCATATGTACTCATTCCCCTTGTTTTTCTATTTAAAATATTACGCTTTAAGTATAAGCACTATTATTCAAAGTATACTACAGAATATAGGGAGTTTACAATCTTTTCATAATGTTTTTATTGATTTCTAAGTAGGCTGTCCTTATAATGAAAGGGTAGTACAGGAGGAAAAAAATGGACAACCAGAACAAAAAAAATAATAACAATAATAAGCAAGGCATATCCTTTATTATATTAGTAACATTAATTACAACGATACTGGTTATGTTTTTGTTTCGGTTTCAAAGACCCAGCGATGAAGGCGAGATCAGTTACGATGAATTCCTTAAGATGGTAGATGAAGGAAAAGTGGAAGAAGTTGTGATTCAGAATGACAAGATTGTGATCACAGAGAAGCAGGAAAATGACAAGAAGCCAGCCAAAGAGTATTATACTGGCGTGGTGAGAGATGATTCGCTTCCTGAGAAACTGGATGAGGCAGGTGTTAAGTTCAGCCAGGAGATTCCGGACAACACTTCTTATCTTGTTGCGCAGGCATTGGCAACGTTTCTGCCGCTTCTGCTGCTGATAGGCTTAATCGCATGGATGACACGCAAGATGTCTAAGGGCGGCGGCATGATGGGAATCGGAAAGAGCAATGCTAAGATGTACGTAGAGAAGCAGACAGGAGTTACATTCAAGGATGTAGCAGGGCAGGATGAAGCCAAAGAATCCCTGCAGGAGGTCGTAGATTTCCTGCATAATCCGGGCAAATATACCAGCGTAGGAGCGAAACTTCCGAAAGGTGCGCTGCTTGTCGGACCTCCGGGAACCGGTAAGACACTGCTTGCCAAGGCAGTTGCAGGCGAAGCGAAAGTTCCGTTCTTCTCATTAAGTGGTTCAGCTTTTGTGGAGATGTATGTGGGTGTAGGTGCATCAAGGGTAAGAGATCTGTTCAAGCAGGCACAGCAGATGGCACCTTGTATTATATTTATTGATGAGATCGATGCGATTGGTAAGAGCCGTGATAATCAGTTGGGAAGTAACGATGAGCGTGAACAGACGCTGAACCAGCTGCTGGCTGAGATGGATGGTTTCGAAAGCAATAAGGGGCTTGTGCTTCTGGCAGCAACGAACCGTCCGGAGATCCTGGATCCGGCACTCTTGCGTCCGGGGCGTTTTGACCGCCGGATTATCGTTGAGAAGCCGGATCTTAAGGGAAGAATTGACGTGTTAAAGGTACACTCCAAAGATGTCAGAATGGATGAGACGGTAGATCTGGAAGCAATTGCACTGGCGACCTCCGGAGCAGTAGGCTCTGATCTTGCTAATATGATTAATGAAGCGGCGATTAATGCCGTTAAGAATGGAAGAAATGCAGTATCTCAGGCAGATCTGTTCGAGGCAGTTGAGGTGGTACTGGTTGGAAAAGAGAAGAAGGATCGTATTATGAGTCAGGAGGAGAGAAGAATCGTCTCTTATCATGAAGTCGGTCATGCGCTTGTGAGTGCGCTTCAGAAAGATTCAGAACCAGTACAGAAGATTACCATTGTGCCAAGAACCATGGGAGCATTGGGATATGTCATGCAGACGCCGGAAGAAGAGAAGTTCCTGAATACGAAGAAGGAACTGGAAGCAATGCTGGTTGGCATGCTGGCAGGTCGTGCGGCGGAAGAGATTGTTTTTGATACGGTTACAACGGGAGCGTCCAATGATATTGAGAAAGCGACAAGTATCGCAAGAGCCATGATTACTCAGTATGGTATGAGTGAGAAATTCGGATTGATTGGTTTGGAATCTATTCAGAACCGTTATCTGGATGGAAGACCGGTAAGCAATTGTGGTCAGGAGACGGCTTCTGAGATTGATAAAGAAGTTATGAAGATGCTGAAGGATTCTTACGAAGAAGCCAAACGCCTTTTGAATGAGCATAGGAATGCGCTGGACAAGATTGCAGACTTCCTGATTGAGAAAGAGACAATTACTGGTAAAGAATTCATGGAGATTTTCCATGAGGTAGAGGGAATTGATCCGGAGGCAAAAGGCGAGAAGACAGAAGAGCGTATTGCGATGAATCCGATTGAGACAGCACCAGAAGAGACGGCATCAGAAGAGATTGAGACAGCACCAGAAAAGACGGTATCAGAAGAGATTGAGACAGCACCAGCAGAGGCAGCATCAGAAGTGATGTAGACAACATCAGCAGGCAATAGATTTTGTCAGAGGTAGTAAGGAGTGGAGTCCGCAAATCCTATGGGTTTGTGGACTCTTGTAGCATGTTATTAGTATATGCAGCACGGGAGGGGAATCATGTTTGACATTCAGGAAGAATTGAAGAAACTGCCAGGAAAGCCTGGCGTATACATCATGCATGATGAAAGAGATGATATTATCTATGTAGGGAAGGCAATCAGCCTTAAGAACCGTGTGCGGCAGTATTTCCAAAGCAGCCGCAACAAAGGGGTTAAGATCGAGCAGATGGTCACCCACATCACAAGATTCGAATATATCGTAACGGA
Organism: uncultured Dorea sp.; assembly: GCA_945870325.1. Lineage (GTDB taxonomy): Bacteria > Bacillota > Clostridia > Lachnospirales > Lachnospiraceae > CAMBRQ01. The sequence goes on from CAMBRQ010000014.1 coordinate 20,573, forward strand.
TTCGGAACTGGAAGCACTTGTATTGGAGTGCAATCTAATCAAAGAACACAGACCGAAGTATAATACGATGCTGATGGATGATAAGACCTATCCATTTATTAAAGTGACAGTAGATGAACCCTATCCAAGAGTTATGATGGCAAGACGGATGGTGAAGGATAAGTCCAGGTATTTTGGACCTTATACTAGTGCAGGTGCAGTAAAGGATACGATAGAATTGATTCGAAAATTATATCATGTCCGCAGCTGCAACCGGAAACTTCCGAAGGATATCGGGAAAGAAAGACCGTGTCTGAATTATCATATTCATCAGTGCAAAGCGCCATGCCAGGGATATATTTCCAAGGACGAATACCGCAAGTCGATTCAGGAGGTGATTCATTTCCTGAATGGAAATTATGATGTGATATTGAAAGAACTGGAAGAGAAGATGCAAGGGGCATCGGAGGCGTTAGAATTCGAGAAGGCGATCGAGTACCGGGAATTACTCTCCAGTGTCCAGAAGATTGCCCAGAAGCAGAAGATTACGGATACGGCAGGAGATGACAGAGATATCCTTGCGGCTGCAATTGAAGAGGAAGATGCGGTGGTTCAGGTCTTCTTTATCCGCGGCGGCAGGCTGATTGGAAGAGACCATTTTTATCTGAAGATTGCAAAAGGAGAGACGGAAAGTGAGATTCTATCCAGTTTTATTAAGCAATTCTATGCGGGAACGCCATATATTCCGGCAGAATTAATGCTTCCGGAGACGATTGAGGATCTGGCAGTCATTGAAGAATGGCTTTCTAAGAGGCAGGGACACCGTGTTCATCTCAGAGTTCCAAAAAAGGGGACGAAAGAGAAACTGGTTGAACTGGCGAAGAAGAATGCGGCATTGGTCTTAAGCACAGATAAAGAGCGACTGAAACGAGAAGAAGGAAGAACCATAGGCGCTGTAAAAGAATTGGAAAAAATGCTTGGATTAACCGGAATTGTGCGGATGGAGGCATATGATATCTCGAATACCAATGGATTTGCCTCTGTAGGATCTATGGTGGTCTATGAGAAAGGGAAGCCAAAACGCAATGATTATCGTAAGTTCAAGATTAAAGGCGTGCAAGGGGCAGATGATTATGCCAGCATGGAGGAAGTTCTGACCAGACGTTTTGAACATGGTATGAGGGAGCAGGAAGAGGGGAAAGATCTGGGAGGATTTACTGCGTTTCCGGATCTGATCCTGATGGATGGTGGGAAAGGACAGGTGAATGTAGCGCTAAAAGTGCTGGACAGCCTTCGGTTGAATATCCCGGTCTGCGGCATGGTAAAAGACGATAACCATCGCACCAGAGGGCTGTATTACCAGAATGTGGAGATTCCCATAGACAGGAATTCAGAGAGTTTTAAGTTGATTACCAGAATTCAGGATGAAGCACATAGATTCGCGATTACGTTCCACAGACAGTTGAGAAGCCAGGGACAGGTACATTCTATTCTGGATGATATTCCGGGGGTGGGACCGGCCAGAAGGAAGGACTTGATGAGGCATTTTGAGAATATAGAAGCAATCAAGAATGCAACCGTAGAACAATTGAAGGAACTTCCGTCAATGAATGAAAAATCAGCCCAGGATGTGTACAACTTTTTCCATTAATATGCTATACTATGCTTATGGGCAATGAGTAGCGTGAAGGCTCTTGCCGGCAACGAATAAGATATGAAGGAGAAGGTTATGGCGAGTAAAGTTGAATTAAAAAAAGTGATAGAGAAGATGAATCTTAAGAATCTCACTCCTAACGTTGAAGTGTCGGATATCAAGATTACAATTCCGGATATTAACAGACCGGCATTACAGTTGGCTGGATATTTCGAACATTTTGATTCCAGCCGTGTCCAGTTGATCGGATATGTGGAATATACATTTTTGGAGAAGATGGATGAAGAACATAGGAAAGAGATCTATGCACAATTCCTTTCTTATCAGATTCCATGTGTGGTATTTTCACGAAGCCTGCAGCCGGAGCCGATGTTTCTTGAGATGGCTGAGAAGGAGAATGTTCCAGTCTATAGTACGGATAAGAAGACCTCTGAATTCACGGCAGAGATTATCCGTTGGTTGAATGTTGAACTGGCACCCTGTATTTCTATCCACGGTGTTCTGGTCGAGGTATATGGTGTTGGCGTATTGATCATGGGCGAAAGTGGTATCGGTAAGAGTGAGGCGGCACTGGAACTGATTAAGCGTGGACATCGTCTTGTTAGTGATGATGTGGTAGAGATTCGGAAGGTGAGTGATGAGACACTGGTTGGAACGGCACCGGATATTACAAGACATTTCATTGAATTGCGTGGAATTGGTATTGTGGATGTTAAGACGTTATTTGGTGTGCAGAGTGTAAGAGAGACGCAGAACATTGATCTTGTCATTACACTGGAAGACTGGGACAAAGAGAAGAAGTATGACCGCCTGGGGCTGGAAGAAGAGTATACGGAATTCTTAGGCAATAAGGTAGTATGCCATCAGCTTCCGATCCGTCCGGGACGTAACCTGGCGATTATTGTTGAGACAGCTGCAATCAACCACAGACAGAAGAAGATGGGATATAATGCGGCTCAGGAACTGTATAAGCGTGTACAGCAGAATCTTACAAGAAAATAGGAGGATATATGGCTATGGAATATTGTTTTGGTGTGGATATTGGTGGAACAACGGTTAAAATAGGGCTTTTTAAGACGGATGGCGAACTTCTGGATAAATGGGAGATCAAGACCCGAACTGAGAATAAGGGGGAGGCAATTCTTCCGGACGTAGCGGAATCTCTGAAGCAGAAGATAGAGGAGAAAGGGATTGACGCCTCTTCGATGTCTGGAATTGGAATCGGAATTCCGGCGCCGGTAGACGCGAAGGGAATCGTACAGAATACGGCGAATCTTGGCTGGGGCTATAAAGAAGTACGCCGTGAGATGGAAGAACTGACAGGCATGAAGGTTGCGGTAGGCAATGATGCGAATGTGGCAGCACTTGGCGAGATGTGGCTGGGTGCAGGAAAAGGGCAGGAGAATATGATCATGGTAACATTAGGAACCGGTGTCGGCGGCGGTGTTATCGTGAATGGACAGCCGCTTGTAGGTGCGCATGGAGCAGGCGGAGAGATTGGTCACCTGTGTGTGAATTACGAGGAGACAGATCATTGCGGATGCGGTAATCAGGGATGTCTGGAGCAGTATGCATCAGCGACAGGAATCACCAGACTTGCGAATAAGAGGCTTCAGGCAGATGATGCTGCGTCTCTGTTAAGAGGACAGGAGATTAGTGCAAAAGCGGTATTTGATGCGTTAAAAGATGGTGATAAAGTAGCAGAAGAGATTGTAGAGGAATTCGGTTCTTATCTGGGTCATGCGATGGCGAATCTTGCGGCAGTTACAGATCCGGCGGTGATTGTAATTGGTGGTGGCGTGTCCAAGGCAGGAGAGATTCTTCTTGGATATGTGGAGAAATATTTTAAGGAGAAGGCATTCTTTGCTAATAAGGAGACAGAATTTGTGTTGGCTACGCTTGGCAATGATGCAGGAATCTGTGGAGCAGCGAAGTTGATCCTGTAGAATACAGTGCTTAAGGATTAATAATAGAATAATAAAATCAGCAAAATCATCATATGTGATTCTGCTGATTTTTTATTCTGTAGTATTCTATTGGGCACCGCCTTCAGCACCGCCGCCTCCGGATGGATCTGTAGGCTGTTCCGGAGTTGTCGGTTGCTCCGGAATTGTAGGCTGAGTTGGTGTTGTACCGCCGTTCGGAGTTGTAGGTGTTGTAGGATTTTCTGGATCATTACCATCATCTTCGCCTTCTTCATCTTCAGGCTCCGAGGAAGCATGTCCAGGACAACGCTCAGTAGGCAGTGTATCCGTTGCGAAATATTCCGTAATTCCAGGGCAACTGCCATCGACAGCAAGCAAACCGCTGATGGAGCAGACCGTCTTCTTCTCAACAGATGCCGGCATCGTGAAGTCTTTTGGTTCCAGCCCCGCATGCACTCGGCTCATAATACTTCTCCATATGCGGAAACGGAAGTTGGTATCATAGTTACATTCTTTATTATCGTCATAGCCACCCCATACAGCACATGTGTAATATGGTGTAAATCCACAAAACCATAAGTCCTTATTAGAAGAGGTTGTACCCGTCTTACCTGCAACTGGCATGTTATCTAACTGGCAGGCAGTACCTGTACCGGAATTAACTACATCCTGCATTGCACTTGTGAGAAGAGCAGCGGTACTGTCTTTGATGACGGTACGAGTCTCTCCTGTACCTTCCAGCAGTACATTGCCGTCATGGTCAAGAATCTTCGTATACAGAGTTGGTGTATGGTAGACACCGCCGTTAGCAATTGTGGCATAAGCAGCGCACATCTCATAGTTATAAACACCATCGGTAATACCGCCAAGAGCCAGGGTCTGTGAGATATCACTGTAGATATCACCATTAATCTCTTTGTTCTTTACAAGAGAAGAAATACCGAATTTCTCACAGTACTCGAAGCCAAGTTCCTGAGTAATCTCATCACTTAATTTTACTGCACATACGTTGATAGACCATGTAATTGCTTTACGGATTGTTGTGTCTCCGCCATAGCGTCCATTCGCATTCCTAAGATTCTGTCCGGATTTCAATGTATAAGGCTCGTCCTTGATAATGGTAGCCAATGTCTTTCCGCAGGAATCTAATGCGGGAGCATAAGAAGCAAGAATCTTAAAGCAAGATCCAGGCTGTCTTGTGGAGCCTTTGTAAGCACGGTTCAGCCCAAGGCTGGTTGCTTTCGCGCCTCGACCACCGACCATTGCTTTAATCTGACCTGTGGTCTGGTCAATAATAGTGACAGAAGCTTGTGGCTGAGGTGTGATATTGATTACTTCATCGTACGTATCGCCTTCCTGTGCGATCGTTGATTTCCATTCTTCAACCATTGCACGGGCTGCTTCTTCACTGGAATAGAGAAGTCCCTGCTCATCTCCATAAGCCGCTTTTACATACTGTTTAATATGACCGGAACTGTAATTCTCTACGCTTCCGTCTGCTCTGGTAACGGTAATCGCGCAGTCCAGACCATATTCTTTTAGACCAGGGTAGTTAGCGTCATTGTTCATCTCTTCATCACAGATCTGCTGTATCGTCTGGTTCTGAGTAGAGTATATACTTAATCCGCCACTGTATACTGCGTTGTATGCTTGTGTATCTGTATAGCCAAGCTGATCCTTCAGATCCTGCATTACCTGCTGTGCAAGGGCGTCTACAAAATAACTGTACGGGTTGTCATCCGTAACCGTGTTGTTGACGGTCTGGATTCTTGAATAGACATCATCAGCCTTAGCCTCATCGTAGGCAGTCTGATCAATGTAGCCTTGCTCCAGCATATCTTTTAATACTTTGTCCCGACGTTTGGCGTTATCCTCAGGATTCGTGATTGGATTATATCCTGATGGATTTTGTGTGATACCGGCAATTACTGCAGATTCGGATAAGGTCAGGTCGTTTACATCTTTTCCAAAATATCTTTTTGCAGCAGCCTGTACACCCAGACAGTTCTGACCAAGGTTGATTGTATTCAGATAACTTTCCAGAATCTCATTCTTGTCCATCTGCTTCTCAATCTGAACGGCCAGCACCTGTTCCTGGAGTTTGCGTTCAAGACGATCATAGAAAGTTTTCTCATCCATAAAGTTCGTGAATACATTGTTCTTGATCAACTGTTGTGTAAGAGTACTTGCACCTTGTGAGAAGTCTCCGGAAGTAATACCGATTACTGCTGCACGGGCAATACCCTGAAGGTCAATACCATTGTGATCATAAAATCGTTCATCTTCGACAGCGACAAAAGCATGTTGCAGATCTTCGGGTATCTCATCGATGGTCTTATATACACGGTTAGCACCTGAAGATACGAAACGTTCCAATTCTGTTGTGCCATCATCGGCATAAACGAATGTAGTGAAGCCCTTAGGCTTAACATCGTCAGGGGAAACTTCGGGGGTATTGTCAATAATCTTCTTGGCAAATACACCGACGCCAATCACTCCGACTACTGCCACAACTATCAGGCAGAGAAGAAATGCTTTAAAAAGTCTTACGCCGATTCGCTTTCCCTGCATCGTGGATTTGGACGTTATCTTTTTTTGCTTTTGCGAAGCTTTTTTCTTACCATAATTCATGTGTTTAAGCCTCCTTCATACCAAGTTATTATAGCAAACAAACGTAGTTTAATAAAGGAAAAAATAAAAAGTTCATATTTCAGTAGGAAAATCTTAAGAAATTCGTTATTATATTATGTATCAGGACATATGAAAGGATCTTAATTTTATGGTGGCAGAGTATAGAACAGTGTATCAAGGTGGAGAGGGCGAGATTGTGGAGAAGAAATCTCGGTTTATTGCTACGGTGGCTCCGGTGGAGTCGGAGGAGGAGGCATTGCAGTTTATTGAGGCGATGCGAAAGAAGTATTGGGATGCGAGGCATAATTGTTTTGCTTATGTGATCGGGGAGCGTAGTGAGTTGCAGCGGTTCAGCGATGACGGGGAGCCCGGCGGTACTGCAGGAAAACCAATGCTGGATGTCCTGCTGGGAGAGGAACTTCATAATGTTGTCGTTGTTGTAACGAGGTATTTTGGAGGTACGCTGCTTGGAACCGGCGGGCTAGTCCGTGCATACTCATCTGCGACCAAGGAGGGCTTGGCCTCATCTGCGATTATAACCAAAATCCAGGGACTTAAACTCCATATTACTACAGATTATACCGGATTAGGAAAAATCCAGTACATTCTGGGGCAGAGGGGCTTGCAGATTCTGGATTCTGTCTACACTGACAAAGTAGACCTGGAGGCTCTGGTTCCCGGGAGTTTGCTGTATATCATCAAATCAGAGATTACTGAAGGAACCAATGGGCAGGCTAAGATGGAAGAAGGAGCGGAGTGCTACTTTGCGGAGATTAATGGGGAAGTAAAGGTAATAGAGTGATAGAGCAGGCGGAAGTAGGGAACTATAGATAAAATCGGGAGGATACGTTTATGGAAAAACTGCCATGTAGTATATTTAATGATGTGATCGGTCCGATTATGCGAGGACCATCAAGTTCTCATGTGGCTGGAGGAGCCAGGATAGCTTCTCTGGTGAGACAGTCTATGAGGGGCAAGGTTGTGCGAGCCGTTGTAGATTTTGATGTGAATGGGTCATTAGCTGCTTCTCATGAAGGACATGGTACAGATATGGGATTTGCTTGTGGACTGATGGATATGGAACTTTCAGATCCGGCTGTCGATCAGTATGAACGCCTGGCAAAAGAAAGGGGGATTGAGATTGAATACCGCATTCTGGATTATGGAGCAGTACATCCAGGAAATTACCGGATGGAAGTAACAGATGAGAAAGGTCTGTGTCGCCACTGGGAAGCGATCGCTGCAGGAGGCGGTATGATTCAGATGCAGAGATTAGAGGAGTTTGACGTAAATATCTGTGGAGATTTCTATGAACTGGTTGTTATCTGCAATATTACTGAGGTTTCGTCTGAGAAATGGGAAGTGAAAATCAAAGAAATTGCAGGAAACAGTGATTTTACACTGAAAAGTGAGGGAGAGGAGCGCTCCCTTATTAATTTGAAATATGCTGAGCCGCTTAAGAAAGGCGTGATGGACGATATACAGGCATTAGACGGTGTTTTAGATATTATGTATTTAGAACCAGTGCTTCCGACTCATTCTAGCGGGGAATGTAAAGTGCCATATTCTAATGCGGCAGAACTTCTTGAGTATGCAAAAGAACATCCGATGGAAGCATGGGAATATGGGGCGTATTATGAGAGTTGCCGTGGAAAAGTTAGTGTGGATAGGGTTTTTGCCCAGATGGAAAATATTTTATCGATTATGGAAGATGCCATAGACGGAGGACTTGCCGGAACAGAATATAAGGACCGAATTCTGGGTGCGCAGTCACATCGAATTGATGAGGCTGAAAGAGATGGGAAATTGGTTCCCTGTGATCTGCTTAATATGGTGATTAAAAGTATTACAGCGGTCATGGAGATGAAAAGTTCTATGGGATTGATTGTTGCGGCGCCGACTTGCGGCTCTTGTGGATGTCTTCCGGGAACCGTGATAGGGCTTGGAAGGGCGATGAATCTTTCAAGAGAAGAGATGATAAAAGGGCTTTTTGTTGCGGGCTTAATCGGTGTGTTTTTTGCGGAGCAGGCTACATTTTCTGCGGAAGTAGGTGGATGCCAGGTAGAGTGCGGGGCAGGTTCTGGTATGGCGGCGGGGGCGATCGTTCAGATGATGCACGGCAATATCTCTCAGTGTATGGATGGTGCATCGGTTGCACTTCAGAATATTACTGGTCTGGCTTGTGATCCGGTAGGAAATCGCGTGGAGGTTCCGTGCCTTGGAAAGAATATTATGGGAGGAAGCAATGCAATCTCCAGTGCCAATATGGTGCTGGCAGGGTATGATAAAGTTATCCCGTTAGATGAGACGATAAAAGCGATTTATGAGATTGGATTATCTCTGCCGTTAGAACTTCGCTGTACATTTGGCGGATTGGGAAAGACAAAGACGGCTTTGGAAATATTAAGGAAAACGGAGAGACATTTTGAAGGAGATTAATTATGAGGTTGTTAAAGGCGTTGATCCCAAAACGAATCAACGCCTTCTTTTTATGTGCTTTTTACTTGGCAACCCTATGAAAATTCCGGCTCAATCAACCCAAAGGTTCCATTCTTTCTTCTGTATACAACATTCACCTCATCGGTTTCTGCATTGCAGAATACATAGAAGTCATGTCCTAAAAGTTCCATCTGTACACATGCATCCTCCGGATACATCGGCTTAAATCCGAACTTCTTCGTGCGGACAATCTTAATCTCGTCATCATCTTCAATAGCATCTTCATGCTCATAGAACGCGTGATTGAAGTTGCCGCCTTCCTGGTGTCTTGCAATTAACTTGTTCTTATATTTGCGAAGCTGACGCTCAATTACTTCTTCTACCAGATCAACGGATACATACATATCATTGCTTTCCTGTTCGGAACGGATAATATCGCCCTTTACAGGAATGGTTACCTCAATCTTCTGGCGTTCCCTCTGTACACTCAATGTTACGTGGATTTCCGTATCAGGAGTAAAATACCTTTCTAATTTTCCTAACTTGCTCTCTACGGCTTCTCTTAAGCCAGGCGTTACATCGATGTTCTTTCCAATAATGATAAACTTCATGCTGTCCAACTCCTTTTCGACATAATTTCAGATAATTAGTCAGACAATTAGTATTCTAACTGGCAATCTATCTGATATATGTAGTATATCACGTTTGAACACTAATGTATAGCACGTATTACTTCAATTCTTGTAATTTTTTCGCCATTTTTTTTGGCAACTCTTAGACCAAAGTCGGTGAAATAGACGCATGTCCCTATATTAGCGCCCGCACCGGTCTCTTCGAGTTTTTTGTTGAAGACATCCAGCAGCGTCTCGCCTTTTTCATGTGGAATATGGATTCCAAGCAGTTTGCTGATGGAAGAGGCTTTGGCACTTGCCCGGAAGATAGTTGCTTCTGCAACATCAAAATCGCAGAAGAGATATTTGCGGGTAGCGAATAGTACTGCGATTGCACATACACCAACCAGACTGCTCCAGATAGAAGAATGGTCGATGATAATCTGACGGGCAATTGCAAAAAGCAATACCTCGAAAACGGTATTTGGTGTGTGGTAATACATCATGCGGATCAACTCTACACCGATGATCAGGTTGAAACAAGTTTCCAGCAGATCGTCATAATTGGGCCATACATCCAGATGCGGAATGTTGCTCAGGGAAGATGCCATCCGCAGGCACAACAGAACGATTCCGATTGCCAGCATAATGGAGATAAAGACTTCCAGAATCTCTGTGACACGTTTTAAAATCTTGGCTATAAAGTGCTGCATAAATCTCTCCTTAATAATTTAGTGAATAGATATGGATATATTACAACTACCCATAAGACAAGTATAAAGTATTCTAGCATTTTTGCCAAGATAAAACTTCCGAAGATGATAGAGAAGCCTTCTTTTATCAGAAGAGCCGCGGTTAAGCCTATGACTAGTTTCAGAATCTGACTTAGGAGATTGGTGGTGCGGGTATCAAAGTTCATTTTTGTCCGCTCTATATACCATCCGATCGCAAAGCCGAGACCGGCACCTGATGCCTTGCAGCAATCCACAGCATATTTGGTTTCGATGGTACCGTTTCTTTCCAGAATCAGAGAATAAGCGGCAACTGCCAGTGATATGGCAATCAGGAAGCCGGCAATCTGTCTTAGATATCTGGAATCATCCAGCAGGAATGTCTGATATTTCCAGATGACGGCAGATACCAGAAGGGAGAGGAACATGGACACCAGTACATCCTTTGGCGTATGACATCCCAGATACATCCGGGAGAAGCCAATTGCCAGGAAAGCAAGGATGCAAACTCCTTTTACCCATGTTTTTCGTGATTTTAATGATAATGGGAAGAACAGGCAGGTGGCGCCTTGTGTATGTCCGCTTGGGAAAGAGTAGCCGGTTGCTCCGGGGATTGCGCTTTCGACAGCGGTAAAATCCGGATCGAGTACCCAGGGTCTGGGAATGCGGAATGTAATCTTTAAGGATTGTACGCACAGCCCTGCGGTAAAATAGGTAAATCCCAGAAGATAAGCAAAGCGCTTATCCACGCACCAGTAGAGTACGCAGATAACCGCTATGATTATCATTTCCTGGCCAAAATATGTGATGAATTGCATCAATTTATCTAAGAAAGGAGTACGGATTCCTTCTAACAGCCATAAAAATGTCATTATTTATTTCCTCTTTTTCTCATCTTAGGGTCTAAGATTTTCTTACGGATTCTAAGGGTCTTCGGAGTTACTTCCAATAATTCGTCGGTGTCTATAAAATCAAGGGCTTCCTCAAGGCTTAAGATCTTAGGCGGTGTTAAGCGGAGAGCTTCGTCTGCGCTGGAGGAACGTGTGTTGGTAAGATGCTTGGTCTTACATACGTTGACCTCGATATCATCCGTCTTGGCATTCTGACCGATCACCATGCCGGAATATACCTTCTCGCCAGGTCCGATGAAGAGAGTACCACGTTCTTGAGCGCTGAATAAACCATAAGTTACAGATTCGCCGGTCTCGTAGGCAATCAGGGAACCTTGCTTGCGGTATTGGATGTCACCTTTGTATGGAGCATATCCGTCAAAAGCAGTATTCATGATACCGTTGCCCTTGGTATCCGTTAAGAATTCGCCGCGGTATCCGATCAAGCCTCGTGCAGGAATCTTGAATTCCAGACGAGTATATCCGCCATTAGAGGTTCCCATATTTTGAAGTTCGCCTTTTCTCTGGCTTAACTTATCAATCACTGTTCCTGTGAATTCATCTGGGACATCGATATATGCAACTTCCATTGGTTCTAGTAATTTGCCGTTTTCATCCTTTTTATACAGAACTTCTGCCTTGCTGACTGCGAATTCGTATCCTTCACGGCGCATGTTCTCAATCAAGACAGACAGGTGTAATTCTCCACGGCCGGACACCTTGAAACTGTCGGTGCTTTCGGACTCTTCTACGCGAAGGCTGACATCTGTGTTCAGTTCGTGGAAAAGGCGGTCGCGTAAATGGCGGGAAGTTACGTATTTGCCCTCCAGACCTGCAAATGGACTGTCGTTGACGATAAACTGCATTGCAATTGTTGGCTCAGAGATCTTCTGGAACGGAATTGCCTGCGGATTCTCCGGGGAACAGATCGTATCACCGATGGAGATGTCAGAGATTCCGGAGATTGCAACGATGGAGCCAATGGTCGCTTCCTTTACATCTACTTTATTCAGTCCGTCGAATTCATATAACTTGCTGATGCGGACTTTTTCCTGGCGCTCTGGGTCATGTTCATTTACGACGATTGCGTCCATACCTACGCGGATGGTACCGTTGTCTACCTTGCCGACACCGATACGACCTACATATTCATTATAGTCGATGGTGCTGATCAATACCTGAGTATCTGTCTCAGGATCGCCTTCCGGCGCAGGGATATAGTTCAGGATAGTCTCAAAGAGAGGCTTCATATCCCGTTCTTCATCTGTAAGATCCAGTACAGCAACGCCTGCTTTCGCAGATGCGTAGACGAACGGACAGTCAAGCTGTTCGTCAGATGCATCAAGATCCATGAATAATTCCAGAACTTCATCGATAACTTCGTCAGGTCTTGCTTCCGGACGGTCGATCTTATTAATGCACACGATAACCGGGAGATCCAGTTCCAGGGCTTTTCTCAGTACGAACTTGGTCTGAGGCATGGCACCTTCGAAAGCATCTACCACAAGGACAACTCCATTTACCATCTTAAGAACACGCTCTACTTCTCCGCCGAAGTCTGCATGTCCAGGAGTATCAATAATATTGATCTTAGTATCTTTATAGTATACGGCAGTATTCTTAGAGAGAATTGTAATTCCACGTTCCCTTTCGATATCGTTAGAGTCCATGACGCGTTCTGCTACTTCCTGATTCTCGCGGAACACACCGCTTTGTTTTAATAACTCGTCTACCAGAGTGGTCTTACCGTGGTCGACATGGGCGATAATTGCTATATTACGTACATCTTCACGTTTTGTCTTCATACCAATCTTCCTTTTCTCTACCTATTAATATACAATCTATACAACTTTCTTAGTTTATCATATTTTTTAAAATTTACAAGTATTTTAGTTCTAAAATATAAACTCCCTTCATAGACTATGTAATGACCCTGCGAAAATATGCAGGATGCTTGACAACTCAAAATACGATTCAGAGGAAGGGAGATTGTAAAATTATGTCAGATAAGATTATTGAAAACAACCAGGTAACCATTATGGGAGAGATCGCATCCCCATTTTTCTTCAGTCACGAGGTGTACGGAGAGGGATTCTATATGGTGGATGTCAATGTGAAGCGGTTAAGCAACTCGGAGGATAGGATCCCGTTGATGATCTCGGAGCGGCTGATTGATGTGTCGCAGGATTATACCGGAGAATTTATTATGGTAAGCGGTCAGTTCCGGTCCTATAACCGGCATGATGAATTCAAGAACCGGCTGGTATTATCCGTATTCGTAAGGGAGGTATCGTTTGTCGAGGAGGAACTGGACGGAGCGAAGACGAACAATATATTCCTGGATGGCTACATATGCAAATTGCCAGTATACCGTAAGACGCCCCTTGGCAGGGAGATTGCGGATCTTCTGCTGGCTGTAAACAGACCTTATGGGAAATCAGACTACATACCGTGCATCTGCTGGGGAAGGAATGCAAGATTCGCTTCCAGTTTTGAGGTTGGCGAGCATGTTCAGATCATAGGAAGAATTCAGAGCAGAGAATATGTTAAGAAACTAACAGAGACAGAGACGGAAAAGAGAGTCGCATACGAAGTCTCTGTCAGTAAGTTAGAGTGTCTGCAAGAATAGAAGTCTTTCATTGACATCATATTTGATTGATGATAAAATTTCTATAAATCATTATGAACGTCAGGAGGATTACTATGGCTATTTTTACAGGAGCCGGCGTGGCAATTGTCACACCGTTTAATGAAGATGAGAGTATCAATTACGATAAACTGGATGAATTAATTGACTATCACTGTGAGAACGGAACAGATAGTATTATTATATGTGGTACTACCGGAGAGTCTGCCACAATGACAGAAGAAGAACATATGGAATGTGTGAAGTTTGCGATTGACCGTACGAAGCATAGAATTCCGGTCATTGCAGGAACTGGATCTAATTGCACGAGAACTGCAATCGATATGTCAAAAGAGGCAGCAGATTATGGAGCGGACGGACTTCTTCTGGTAACTCCATATTATAATAAGGCAACTCAGGCTGGCCTGATCGCACATTATACTGCGGTTGCAAAAGAAGCGAAAGCGCCGATTATCATGTATAGTGTTGCAAGCCGTACAGGATGTAATATTGAGCCTGCGACTGTGGCAGCCTTAGTGAAGAATGTGGATAATATCGTAGGTGTGAAAGAGGCTTCCGGCAATATCTCTCAGGTTGCAAAGATCATGAATCTGATGGATGGCAATATTGATCTGTATTCTGGTAATGATGATCAGATTGTACCGTTGTTATCTTTGGGAGGAAAGGGTGTCATCTCTGTACTTTCTAACGTAGCACCGCAGGAGACACATGATATCTGTGCGAAGTTTTTCGCAGGAGATGTGAAGGGAAGTGCAGAATTACAGTTGAAGGCAATTCCGTTGGTTGAGCAGTTGTTCTGTGAAGTGAATCCGATTCCGGTTAAGAAAGCAATGCAGCTAATGGGCAAGGATTGCGGACCGCTTCGTATGCCGCTTACGGAACTGACTCCGGCACATACAGAATCTTTGGCTCAGGCTATGAGGGATTTTGGGATTAAACTGGCTTAGTTACAGTGTATATTTGGTATAGTGGACGCAGTTCTGCGAAGACCAACAAGTGTTAAAAGGATATCATAGGTTGAGTTTATTTGACTCATGTGATATCCTTTTAGTATATGGAGAGTCAGGAGGACAGTAAGATGGTAAGAGCGATTATGCATGGATGTAATGGTAAGATGGGGCAAGTGATTACCGGGCTTGTGAAAGCGGATGAAGGGATTGAATTCGTGGCAGGAGTTGATACCTATACAGGGATTGCCAATGATTATCCGGTGTTTGAAAGTATAGATCAGTGTGATGTGAAAGCTGATGTAATTATTGATTTTTCCAATGCGGGAGCGGTAGATGCGCTGCTGGATTATTGTGTGGACAAGCAGGTTCCGGTGGTGTTGTGTACAACCGGGCTTTCAGAGGAACAATTGGTGAAAGTGGATGAAGCGTCGAAGAAGGTGGCAGTTCTGAAATCTGCGAATATGTCCATGGGAGTGAATCTGCTGATGAAAATACTTCAGGATGCAGCGAAGGTGCTTGCGCCAGCAGGGTTCGATATTGAACTGGTAGAGAAGCATCATAATCAGAAGGTGGATGCTCCAAGCGGAACAGCGCTTGCGCTGGCAGATTCTATTAATGAGGCTATGAATAATGAATATACTTATGTATATGACAGAAGCCAGGTTCGTAAGAAACGTGATCAAAAGGAGATTGGAATCTCGGCAGTCCGCGGGGGAACGATTGTAGGCGATCATGAAGTGATCTTTGCAGGAGCCGATGAAGTGATCGAATTCAAGCATACGGCTTATTCGAAGGCTGTATTTGGCAAAGGTGCAGTAGAAGCTGCGAAGTTTTTGGCTGGGAAGCCCGCGGGAAGATATGATATGTCAGACGTGATTCAGTTTTAGCAGATACATAGAGATGAATGCTTTCTGAACAGAACGCATGAGGCATGAATCCTCGAATGCAGGATGTTCAGATGAGTATAGATTACAAAATGTCAATGGGAGGATTTTATGAAAGGGTTAGACGTGCGTTATTTAGAAAGGCTTTCTCAACTTTATCCAACCATCGCTAAAGCATCGACAGAGATTATTAACTTACAGGCGATCTTGAATCTGCCGAAAGGCACGGAGCATTTTCTTACGGATATTCATGGGGAATATGAGGCATTTTCCCATGTTCTTAAGAATGGTTCGGGATCAGTGCGCCGTAAAATCGACGATGTATTCGGGAATACTATGAGTAGCAGGGATAAGCAGACCCTTGCTACTCTTATTTATTATCCGAAGGAGAAGATGGACAGGATCAAGAGAGAAGAAGACAATATGGAGGACTGGTATAAGATTACATTGTATCGTTTGATCGAAGTGTGTAAGTGTGCAGCGAGCAAATATACCCGTTCTAAAGTAAGGAAGGCTCTGCCGACAGATTTTGCCTATGTGATCGAAGAACTGATCACGGAGAAGGCGGATTTGTCAGATAAAGAATCGTACTATAATGCGATTGTCAGTACGATTATCAAGATTGGAAGGGCTGAGGAGTTCATTATAGCGCTGAGCGAATTGATTCAGCGTCTGACCGTTGATCATCTGCATATTGTGGGAGATATCTATGACAGGGGACCCGGACCGCATATTATCATGGATAAATTAATGGAGCATCATTCCGTTGATATCCAATGGGGCAATCATGACGTGCTGTGGATGGGAGCGGCGGCAGGGCAGAGAGGATGTATTGCCAACGTGATCCGCATCTGTGCAAGATATGGAAACCTGGATATACTGGAGGATGGCTATGGGATTAATCTGCTTCCACTAGCAACGTTCGCTCTGAATACTTATAAAGATGATCCGTGCAGTTGTTTCCAATTAAAAGGAGACTCCGGACATAGCCAGAATGAAAAATTGATGGATATTAAGATGCATAAGGCAATCTCCATCATTCAGTTCAAGGTGGAGGGACAGATTATTAAGAAGAATCCGGGGTTCAAGATGGATGACAGGAATCTGCTTCATCATATTGACTATGAGAAGGGAACGATTGAGATTGAAGGCAAGACTTATGAGATGCTGGATAAGAATTTCCCAACGATTGACCCGAAGAGACCGTATGCGCTGACCAAAGAAGAAGAAGATATCATGGAACGACTGGAACGTGCCTTCCAGAATTGTGAGAAACTGCAGCGTCATATGCGCTTCCTGTTGAATAAAGGTGCTCTTTACAAGGTATATAATAATAACTTGTTATATCATGGCTGTGTTCCGCTGAAGGAAGATGGAAGTTTGAAAACAGTGAGAATCTATGGCAGTTCCTATAAGGGAAAAGGTTTGTATGAAGTTCTTGAAAGTTATGTAAGGAAAGGATTCTATGCACTGGATGCCAAAGAGAAAGAACGAGGCAAGGACATGATGTGGTACATCTGGCTGAGTGTGAATTCACCGTTGTTCGGCAAGGATAAGATGGCGACTTTTGAACGGTATTTCCTGGCGGAGAAGGAGACGCATAAGGAGAAGAAGAATCCATATTATAATCTCCTGGAAGATGAGAAAGTGATCAATGGAATCCTGAAAGAATTCGGTCTGCCGACAGAAGGAACGCATATTATCAATGGACATGTTCCGGTGAAGAGTAAGAACGGAGAGAATCCGATCAAGTGCGGCGGCAAAGTGATGGTTATTGACGGAGGATTCTCAAGAGCATATCAGAAGGAGACCGGAATTGCGGGATATACGCTGATCTCGAATTCCTATGGATTGATTCTGGCCGCTCACGAGCCTTTTGAGTCCACAGAAGCGGCGATTGAAAAAGAGAGCGATATCCATTCTGACAGTACGGTTGTGAATCGTGTACTAGAGCGGAAATTGGTAGGCGATACAGATATCGGGCGGGATCTGAAAGAGCAGATTGCGGATCTGGAGGTGCTGCTGGAGGCATATAGAAGTGGTCAGATTGCTGAACGGGTGTAAGGAGTGATGCCTGTTTTCGGCAGTTATTAAGAGGAAATATTTTTGTTTCATAAGTGAAAGTAAAGACCCATGAATTGGTTTTTAAAAGTTTTAGAACTAATTTGTGGGTCTTTTTATGGTATAAAAAGATACCATTCGTGGCGGAAGCCATGATTTATAGAGGATATGTGCTATGATGAATAGTGTTTTTAGCCTGGGGAGGAGTCTGACAGAGATTGCTGGGTATGGATGAAGCACGGATATGGAGGATGAGGAATGAATGTATTAGAAGTGGAGAGACTGATCTATCTCCAATATAATAAAAAAGTTGAAAATGGTGAAAAGCCTTATCGGCTTATAAACACAAGTGGTAATAGTCGGAAATTATTTTGTGATGATATTATCTGCATCTCCAAAATAAAGGGAACGAAATATGTCCAGTATACAACTAAGGAAGGAGAGTGCAAAGAACAGGTATCTTTGGAACAGTTGGAGCAGGAACTGGATCGTTGTGAATTCGTTCTTGTAGCGAGAGGGATAATAGTCAACATGTGCCATGTTGTCAGATTACAGGGAAATAAGATCTATCTGGATAATCAGATGCAGGTAGAAATAAGCAGGACGAAAAGCGTGGAAGTGAAAGAAAAGATTCGGCGATATTGGGAGAGGCAGTGATGTGGATGGGACAGGTTCGTATCACTGTCTTTTTCAATATAGATGCGATTTTGTGCTGGAATAGAGCGTTTCTCTACAACAGGTGGATTGTTGACAGTAGATAATATAGTAATTATAATGAGAGAAAGAAAATTTATTAGAAACTAGGAGGCAGAAAATGCAGAGAACAGATGAAAAGTATCAGGCATATGTCCAGATACTGGAAGAAGAACTGGTTCCGGCAATGGGGTGTACGGAGCCGATCGCTCTCGCATATGCAGCAGCAAAGGCAAGAGAGGTTCTGGGGTGTATCCCTGACAAAGTGGATATAGGAGCGAGCGGAAGCATTATTAAGAATGTGAAAAGCGTAATTGTTCCGAATACGAACCACCTAAAAGGAATTCCTGCAGCGGCAGCCGCAGGGATCATAGCTGGAAAGGCGGAAAAAGAACTGGAAGTAATCGCAGAAGTGTCAGGAGAACAGATCGGTCAGATGGTTGAGTTTCTGGATAAGACACCGATCACGGTGGAGCATATCGATCATGGAATTACTTTCGATATTATCGTGACGGTCAGCAAAGGCGATGCTTACGCAAAAGTACGTATTGCGAACTATCATACCAATATTGTGCTTGTGGAGAAAGACGGCGAGGAACTCCTTGCGATTCCCGTAGAGGGCGAGAGTGAGGAAGGACTTACCGACAGAAGTCTTCTGGATATGAAGAGCATCTGGGACTTTATTAATACGGTGGATGTGCAGGATATCTATGAGACAATTCACCGACAGATTGAGTATAATACAGCGATTGCTGAAGAGGGCTTAAGAGGGGATTATGGCGCGAATATCGGCAAAGTCTTACTTGATACTTATGGGCAGGATGTGCGAAGCCGTGCAAAGGCTATGGCGGCAGCAGGCTCCGATGCTCGTATGAACGGATGTGAACTTCCGGTAATCATCAATGCAGGAAGCGGCAACCAGGGTATGACCTGCTCGCTTCCGGTTCTGGAATATGCGAAAGAACTGAAAGTGGACGAAGAGAAGACATACCGTGCGCTTGCATTGTCGAACCTTGTAGCGATTCATCAGAAGACAGGCATCGGAAGATTATCTGCTTATTGTGGTGCCGTCAGTGCCGGAGCAGCGGCAGGTGCAGGAATTGCATACTTGTGTGGTGGCGGGTATGAAGAAGTGATCCATACGGTAGTCAATGCGTTAGCAATCGTATCCGGTATGGTCTGCGACGGTGCAAAGGCATCCTGTGCAGCGAAGATAGCAGCATCTGTAGACGCAGGTATTCTGGGATATAATATGTTCCTGCGTGGTCAACAGTTCTATGCTGGGGATGGAATTGTTACATCAGGTGTTGAAGCTACGATTACGAATATCGGACGTCTCGGAAAAGATGGAATGAAAGAGACGAATGAAGAGATTATTAAGATGATGATTGGGGAATAAGAATCATCGAAAATACATACTGTAAAAAAATCCCATTCATAAAATAGTATATATTTCTGTAATTTGCAGATATTACTAGCAACAAGTAATACTTGATTATAGATGAATATACATGAAAGGGAGATTGAAACATGAAACAGTTCAAAAAATTAGTACTAATCCTTATGTGTACAGGAGTGATCCTGGGGCTGACCGCCTGCGGCAATGATGGCAATGCGGATGATAATGCGGCTAATAATAACGCGGCGACAGACAGCAATAATCAAAATGGTAATAACACTAATGATGCAACCAATGGTAACGATAACGGCTACGACAATAATGATGGAGTAGCGGATGAGATTGGCGATGACATTCGCGATGGTGTAGATGATGTAGAAGACGGTCTGGATGGAGATAATAACCGTGATAATACAGACAATAACGTGAATGACAACGCAGATAACACCAATAATCGATAAGAATTCAGGCAATCAGCAGAAGGCGGGAAGTCTTCTGCTGATTTGCTATATGCAACTATTTTCTTCTCTTTTATGGTTTTTTAAACTTCACTATGATAAAATGTTACGATAAGATTACAAATGAAGGAGTATCAAGGGCGCATATGAGATTCAGACCATGTATAGATATCCATAACGGAAAAGTGAAACAAATTGTAGGAGGAAGCCTGAAGGATGAGAACGATGAGGCGGTAGAGAATTTTGCATCTACACAAGATGCGGATTATTTTGCGCGCTTATATCAAAAAGACGGATTGCGTGGAGGACATGTGATTCTTCTGAATCCTCCTTCTTCCGAATATTATGAGAAGACAAAAGAACAGGCAGTGCGCGCGCTCGCCGCTTATCCAGGAGGACTACAGATTGGCGGCGGCATCACCGCAGAGAATGCAGGAGAATATATCGAAGCAGGAGCAAGTCATGTCATCGTCACATCCTATGTATTCCAAGATGGCGAGATCAGATGGGACCACATGGAAAAACTAAGACAGGCTGTAGGCAGAGAACATATAGTGATCGACTTGAGTTGCCGGAAAAAAGACGGCGCTTACTACATTGTAACCAACCGCTGGCAGACCTTCACCCAGGTGAAACTCACGAAAGAGATTTTAGCAGAGATTGCAGAATACTGCGACGAGTTTCTGGTACATGGCGTAGACGTAGAAGGGAAAGCATCTGGTGTGGAAGACGAGTTGGTCATGCTTTTGGGCGATGCGGCTACAATTCCAATCACCTACGCAGGTGGGATTGGAAGCCTCAATGATTTGAGACATTTTCAGAAGATTTCCCAAGAAAAATTAGATTTTACTATAGGAAGTGCCCTTGATCTTTTTGGAGGAGTGATTCCTTACGAAATGGTGAGGAATTTCTAAATGAATAAGTTTGGTTTGGTGTGTACTTTCTTGAACAAAAGGGTTCTGTTTTGCTTGTTTTACGGTGGGATTGGAATGCTTATTGGAAAGGTAAATGAAAGATGAGAATTAGAACTTTCTGCAATGATGATATATCAAAAATTTGTACTTTAATAAATTCAGAATTAGGATATGATGTTACTTGTAAAGATTTGGAAACAAGAATTATGCAAATGCAGGAAGATGAAAATTACATAATTTTTACTGCTGTTGACAATGAAAAGATAATTGGATTTATTGGATTGCAAATGTGCCTTGCATTTGAAGTTGAAGGAAAAATTATGCGTGTTATTGCATTAGCAGTTGCCCGTGATTTTCAGAATCAAGGAGTAGGCAGTTGTCTAATCCAGAAAGCGGAGGATTACGCAAAAGAAAATAACGTATCCGTCATTTCGGTAAACAGTGGACTTAAAAGAGCGCAAGCACATCAATTTTATGAGAAACAATCTTTTTATAAAAAAGGGTACAGTTTTTGTAAACGACTGAATCAATAACTTCCGGTTTGCAGAAGTAAAACAAGTTTCCACCTTTGTCAGCGCACCGCTTCCCCAAACGGCGTCCCTCTGACAAAAAACTTTCATGAAGCGAAAATTAACAGTTTGTAAATAGTTTGTGAATTAGTTGAATTGAACCCTGGATAGTGCTAGAATGTTGAATAGAGTGGTCTAACTATGACCAAATTAGTGACAAGGAGTTACAGTCAATATGGGTTTATTACAAAAAATATTCGGAACACATAGCGAAAACGAATTAAAGAGAATCTATCCGATCGCAGACGCAATCGAGGCATTAGATCCAGAGATGCAAAAACTATCGGACAGTGAATTAAGAGATAAGACAAGAGAGTTCAAGAAACGTCTGGCAGACGGCGAGACGTTGGATGACATTTTGCCGGAAGCCTATGCGGTAGTAAGAGAAGCTGCAGTCCGTACGCTAGGGATGAAGCACTATCGGGTACAGTTGATCGGTGGTATCATCCTGCATCAGGGACGTATCGCGGAGATGAAGACAGGTGAAGGTAAGACGCTGGTGTCTACGCTCCCTGCATATCTGAATGCATTGACAGGAGAAGGTGTACACATCGTAACAGTCAACGACTATCTGGCGAAGCGTGATGCGGAGTGGATGGGACAAGTTCATGAATTCCTTGGGCTTACGGTAGGTGTCGTGCTGAACAGCATGGACAATGATGAACGCCGTGCGGCTTATAATTGTGATATCACTTATGTAACCAATAATGAGTTGGGATTCGATTACCTGAGAGATAACATGGTAATCTACAAAGAACAATTAGTACAGAGAGGCTTGAAATATGCCATCATCGATGAGGTAGACTCTGTATTGATCGATGAGGCAAGAACTCCTCTGATCATCTCTGGTCAGAGTAGTAAATCCACCAGACTTTATGACGCATGTGATATCCTGGCACGCCAGTTGGAGCGCGGAGAAGCCAGCGGTGAATTCAGCAAGATGAATGCCATCATGGGCGAGGATATCGAAGAGACTGGTGACTTTATCGTTAATGAAAAAGAGAAGAATATCAACCTGACAGAAGATGGTGTCAAGAAGGTAGAGAAGTTCTTCCATATTGAGAACCTTGCAGATCCGGAGAATCTGGAGATTCAGCATAACATTATCCTGGCGCTTCGTGCACATAACTTGATGTTCAAAGATCAGGATTATGTAGTGAAGGATGACGAGGTTCTGATTGTTGACGAATTTACCGGACGTATTATGCCGGGACGCCGTTATTCTGACGGTCTTCATCAGGCGATAGAAGCAAAAGAGCATGTGAAGGTAAAACGTGAGAGCAAGACGCTTGCAACCATTACATTCCAGAACTTATTTAATAAATTTGCCAAGAAGGCAGGTATGACCGGTACGGCGTTAACTGAAGAACAGGAATTTCGTGAGATTTATGGAATGGACGTTGTTGAGATTCCGACCAATGTTCCGGTGCAGCGTCTCGACCTTGAAGATGCGGTATATAAGACCAAAAAAGAGAAGTTCAAAGCAGTATGTGACGCAATTGAAGAAGCACATACCAAGCATCAGCCTGTCCTGGTTGGTACGATTACGATTGAGACTTCTGAACTATTGAGCGGCATGCTGAAGAGAAGAGGAATCAAGCATAACGTATTGAATGCGAAGTTCCATGAGATGGAGGCAGAGATTGTTGCGCAGGCAGGTGTACACGATGCGGTTACCATCGCTACGAACATGGCAGGGCGTGGTACGGATATCAAACTGGATGATGAGTCAAGGGCAGCCGGAGGTCTTAAGATCATCGGTACTGAGCGTCACGAGTCCAGACGTATCGATAATCAGTTGCGTGGACGTTCCGGACGTCAGGGTGATCCGGGAGAATCCAGGTTCTACATTTCTCTGGAGGATGATCTGATGCGGCTGTTCGGTTCAGAGAGATTGATGAATATCTTCAATACGCTTGGCGTAGAGGATGGAGAACAGATCGAGCATAAGATGCTTTCCAGTGCGATTGAGAAAGCACAGCAGAAGATTGAGAGCAATAACTTTGGAATCCGTAAGAATCTGTTGGAATATGACCAGGTAATGAATGAGCAGAGAGAGATCATTTACGAAGAGAGACGCCGCGTACTTGATGGTGAGAACATGCGTGATTCCATCTTCCATATGATGAATGAATATGTGGAGAATGTTGTAGATATGGTTACTAGCCCTGATCAGGATTATGATGAGTGGAACTTGGGTGAATTGAATCTGACGATCCACAATACGATTCCGATGGCACCAGTCACAGAAGAAGACGTAAAGAATATGGGGCAGAAGGAATTGAAACATATGCTGAAAGAGCGTGCCGCCAAAGCATATGAGACGAAGGAGTCTGAATTCCCAGAAACGGAATATGTCCGTGAACTTGAGCGTGTAATTCTTCTGAAGGTGATTGATGCCAAGTGGATGGCGCACATCGATGATATGGATCAGTTGCGCCAGGGTATCGGTCTTCAGGCTTATGGACAGAGAGACCCGAAGGTTGAATATAAGATGCTTGGATATGAGATGTTCGATGAGATGACGAAGGGAATTGCGGAAGGCACGATCCGTGCATTGTTCCATGTGAGAATTGAGCAGAAGGTTGAGAGAGAGCAGGTAGCGAAAGTAACAGGAACGAATAAGGACGAAAGTGCGACGCGTGCACCAAAGAAACGTGCGGAGAAGAAAGTATATCCGAATGATCCGTGTCCGTGTGGCAGTGGAAAGAAATATAAGCAGTGCTGTGGACGCAAGTAAGGAATCTTCGGATCATAATCTTGTATTAGATTAAAAAAAATAATTCGATAGAAAGCTTACAGAAAGAGGTGAAAAAGTGGTTGAATTAGATCAGTTCAAAGTAATTATGAACGCTTATGAAGAACCTCTTGCCGAAATGAGGGATTCACTTTGACCTCGCTGGCAAAGAGAGAAGGATTGAGGAATTAGAACGCAAGATAGAGGAGCCGGGATTCTGGGACAATCCGGAAGAGTCGCAGAAACTCATGAAGGAATTGAAGAATCTTCAGGAATTGGTGAAGACGATCCACGGACTGTATGCTTCTTATGATGACATGAACCTTCTGATTGAGATGGGATATGAAGAAAACGACGATTCGCTGGTGAAAGAACTTGAGCAAGAGATCCGGGAATTTGAGAAAGTGTTTGAAGAATTGCGGATTCAGACGCTCTTATCGGGAGAATATGATTCCTGCAATGCCATCGTAACCATCCATGCAGGAGCAGGGGGAACCGAGTCCTGCGACTGGGCAAGTATGTTATATCGGATGTACAGCAGATGGGCAGAACGTAAGGGATTCACCATTCAGGTGCTGGATTATCTGGATGGCGATATCGCAGGGACGAAGACGGTAACTTTCGAGGTGAATGGCGAGAATGCCTATGGTTATCTGAAGTCAGAGAAAGGTGTTCACCGTCTGGTAAGAATCTCGCCTTTTAATGCGGCGGGAAAGAGGCAGACTTCATTCGCGTCCTGCGATGTGGTTCCGGATATTGAAGATGAGATTGACATTGAGATCGCAGATGACGATCTGAAGATTGACACATACCGGGCAAGCGGAGCAGGCGGACAGCATGTCAATAAGACGTCTTCTGCTATTCGTATCACTCATCTTCCGACAGGAATTGTGGTACAGTGTCAGAATGAGCGGTCTCAGCATCATAATAAAGAGAAAGCCATGCAGATGCTGAAGGTAAAACTCCAGCTTATGAAGGAACAGGAGCAGGCGGAGAAGGTGTCCGATATCCGTGGAGAAGTGAAAGAGATTGGCTTCGGCAATCAGATCCGGTCTTACGTGATGCAGCCATATACGCTGGTGAAGGATCACCGGACCAATGTGGAAAGCAGCAATGTAGGTGCGGTGATGGATGGCAATATTGACATGTTTATGAACGCATATCTGAAGCAGACAGCGAACAGTTAGAGGGAGGAACATATGATAAATATAGCAGTTATGGGATATGGAACGGTTGGTTCCGGAGTAGTTGAGGTGGTGAACACCAATGGAGCGCGTATCAATCAGAGAATCGGTGATGAACTGAATATCAAGTACGTGCTGGACTTAAGAGATTTCCCGGATGATCCGGTTCAGGAGAAGATCGTACATGACTTTGAGACGATTATTAATGATGATGATGTTAAGATTGTTGTAGAAGTAATGGGAGGAATCGAGCCTGCGTATACATTCGTAAAAAGGTGTCTTCAGGCGGGAAAAAGCGTGGCAACTTCTAACAAAGCACTCGTTGCCAAACATGGCGCGGAACTGTTGTCCATTGCAAAAGAGAATAATATTAACTTCTTATTTGAAGCCAGCGTAGGAGGAGGAATTCCGATTATCCGTCCGCTCAACTCCTCACTGACTGCAGATGAGATTGAGGAGATTACGGGTATCCTGAATGGAACCACTAATTATATGCTGACTAAGATGTTCTATGAAGGAGCAGATTACGACACTGTTCTTAAGGAAGCGCAGGCAAATGGCTATGCAGAGCGTAATCCGGAAGCAGATGTAGAAGGCTATGATGCATGTAGAAAGATTGCAATCCTGTCTTCATTGATATCTGGTCAGCAGGTTGATTTTGAAGATATTTACTGTGAAGGTATTACAGAGATTACGGTTGAGGATATGAAGTATGCCAGGGCAATGGGAACAACGATTAAGTTGTTAGCATCCAGCAAACGCTATGCGGGAAACAGGCTTCATGCGATTGTAGCCCCATGCATGTTATATCCGGAGCATCCGCTTTATAATGTAAATGGAGTATTTAACTCCATCTTTGTACATGGCAATGTACTTGGTGATGCCATGTTTTATGGAAGCGGTGCGGGAAAACTGCCGACAGCGAGTGCGGTAGTAGCAGATGTAGTGGATGCGGCAAAGCATCTGAACCGTAATATTATGACTATGTGGAAAGAGGAAAAATTACATCTGGAAGATAAGGCAGACGCCAAACGGCGTTTCTTCATCCGTATGAAGGGCGATGCAGATGAGATGCTTCCAAGACTTCGGGATTCCTTTGGTGACGTAGAGATTGTAAAAGCGGAAGGTCTGGAGGGTGAGTTTGGTTTCGTAACTCCTGTTATGATGGAGGGAGATTATGTTACCAGAGCGAATATCTATAAGGATCAGATCTTGCATATGATCCGTGTGGAGGATTAGAAACTTTACACGGTGGAACATAGCAGCGAAGGCAGACTGGAAGGAATGGGAGAGAAAAAGTTATGAAATATGTGGTAGTTTTAAGCGATGGTATGGCAGGCAGGCCATTGGAGGAACTGAATGGACAGACGACAATGGAGGCGGCTTATACGCCTGTAATGGATGTGCTTGCACCGGTGTCTGAAGTAGGAATGGCAGCCATGGTTCCAAAAGGAATGGCACCCGGAAGTGACACGGCGAATCTGGCGGTTATGGGATACGACCCCAAGATCTATTATACCGGGCGTTCTCCACTGGAGGCATTGAGCATTGGTGTGGATATGGAGGATACGGACGTGTCTTTTCGGTGTAACATAGTGACCCTGTCAGAAGAGGATTGTGCCTATGAGGATCGTACGATTCTGGATCATAGTTCTGATGAAATCAGTACGGAGGATGCGGCGGTTCTTGTGGAGGCGCTGAAGGAAGGACTTAAGACAGAAGGATATGAGTTCTATGTCGGCACCAGTTATCGCCATCTTTTGATTCAGAAGAATGGCAAGGTTGTAGAACTGACTCCACCGCATGATATTCTGACGAAGAGAATCGGAGATTATCTTCCGGAGGATGAAGTCTTATGTGAGATGATGAAGAAGAGTTATGAGATTCTTGAAAATCATCCATTGAACGTAGAACGCAGAAGGCAAGGGTTACATCCTGCAAATTCTGCCTGGTTCTGGGGTGCGGGAAAGAAGCCTTCTCTTACTTCTTTTGAAAAACGCACAGGAAAGAATGGCGTGATGATATCAGCTGTAGATCTCTTGAAGGGGATTGCTGTCGGAGCGGATATGGACCGCATTATCGTGGAGGGTGCGAACGGCGGTCTTCATACCAATTATGAAGGTAAGGCGCGCTCAGCAGTAAAAGCGCTTACGGAGGATGGGTATGATTTCGCGTACATTCATGTAGAAGCCCCGGATGAGATGGGACATCAGGGAAATATTCAGGATAAGATTACCGCAATTGAGAATGTGGATCAAAAAGTACTTGGTATTGTAGTGGAAGGACTTGAGAAAGCGCAGGAGGATTACCGTATCCTGTTGCTGCCGGATCATCCGACACCAATCGAAGTACGTACACATACCGGAGATCCGGTTCCGTATCTGTTATATGACAGCACAAAGAAAGAAACTGGCGTTGCTGCGTACAATGAAAAACTTGCTGCGGCAACGGGAAGAAACTGGATAGATGGTTATAAATTGATCGGACATTTGTTACAGGAGGATATATGCTAATAGTTAAGAAATTTGGCGGCAGTTCAGTGGCCAATAAAGAACGGATCTTTAATGTTGCAAAAAGATGTATTGAAGATTATAAAGCAGGAAATGATGTGGTGGTTGTACTGTCTGCGATGGGAGATACAACAGATGAATTGATCGCGCTGGCGAATACGATTAACCCGGATGCGAAGAAAAGAGAACTGGATATGCTTCTCACTACAGGAGAGCAGGTATCTGTAGCATTGATGGCGATGGCGATGCAGTCGCTGGACGTGCCTGCGGTATCTCTGAATGCTTTTCAGGTAAGAATGCACTCCACATCCCGGTATGGAAATGCACGTTTTAAGCGTGTGGAGAAGGAGAGAATCCTTCATGAACTGGATTCCAGGAAGATTGTAATCGTAACCGGATTCCAGGGAGTGAATAAGTATGATGATATTACAACACTTGGAAGAGGCGGTTCTGATACAACAGCGGTGGCACTGGCTGCGGCGCTTCATGCAGATAAGTGCGAGATCTACACGGATGTAGACGGTGTGTATACGGCAGATCCGCGGATCGTTAAGAATGCCAGAAAACTTGACGTGCTCACTTATGATGAGATGTTGGAACTGGCTAGCCTTGGTGCAAAGGTACTTCATAACCGTTCTGTGGAGATGGCAAAAAAATATAACGTAGAATTAGTCGTACGGTCCAGTTTGAACCGTTCAGAGGGAACCGTAGTCAAGGAGGCGAAAGGTATGGAAAAATTATTAGTGACAGGTGTGGCAGCCGATAAGAATACAGCCAGAATCTCTGTAATTGGAGTTGAAGATAAGCCGGGAATCGCATTCCGTATCTTTGACACTCTTGCAAAGAACAATATTAATGTGGATATTATTCTTCAATCTGTGGGAAGAGAAGGAACGAAGGATATCTCCTTTACGGTAGCATCAGATGATCTGAAGGATGCGATCAGAATCCTGGAGGAGAATAAGGAGAGACTTACCATTCAGGATGTTACATGGAATGAAGATGTAGCAAAATTGTCCGTTGTTGGAGCTGGAATGATGAGCAACCCTGGAGTGGCGGCGAAGATGTTCGAGTCGCTGTATAATTCCAGAGTGAATATCAATATGATCTCTACTTCTGAGATTCGGATTACAGTGCTGGTTCCGAAGAAAGATATTGATAAGGCTATGAATGCGGTGCATGATGGGTTCGCGATGGCAGATTAAGGAAACTTTTTAACGCGTGAAAAAGTCGGTAATGCTTAAAGAGGATAGCATTGCCGGCTTTTGATATAGTGATTATGATATTTTATAATGTGCTTAGATAACTGTTATGATATTTGCCGGAGAAGGTTACGTCTTCGCCGAACCAGGATGGTGGAGTGAAGGAGTTGGCTTCGGCTTCGGTCTGGAATTCTACTTCTACCAGGCGAAGGGGAGCGAGGTGACCTTCGAAGATGTCTAGTTCGGCGGTGAGATCCTGAGATAGGGGGATCATATAGCGCCTTTTTTGGATGAGGCGTCCGTCGATCTTGGTTAGGAGGTGTTCATAGGCTTCCTGGGTGAGAGGAAGGTTGTATTCTTCTCTTGCCATGAGACCGCCGGATTTGTAGGTGAGTTCGTATTTGTCGTTGTCCCGGCGGATACGTACAACGGGTTTTACGTTCAGGTAGCCTTGTTCCAGAATGCGGCAAGGGTAGGTGCCAAGGGATTCGGGGAGTTGTTTTACTAGGTATTTACGTTCAATTTCCATAATTTGGAGCCTCCTGTCTGTGTTTGGTGTTATCATAATATAGTTTACACTAAAAGTAAATGGTGGTATTATTTTTTACAAAGAAGAAGAGAGGGTGATTTGAGATGCTGACGGTAAGTGTGATTTTAGCGGATGGTTTTGAAGAGGTTGAAGCGTTGACGGTAGTGGATCTGCTTAGAAGAGCTAAGATTTATGTGGATACTGTTTCGATTACGGAGGAGTATACGGTGCATGGGGCACATGGGATTAATGTGCAGACGGAGGACTTGTTTGAGGAAGTGAATTTTGTGGAGTCTGATATGATCGTGCTGCCGGGAGGAATGCCGGGAACTACGAATCTGGATGAACATGAAGGGGTTCGCCGCGTTGTGAAGGATTTTTATAATGAAGGGAAATATATCGGAGCAATCTGTGCAGCACCGAAGGTGCTTGGAAATCTGGAGTTGTTGAAGGGCAAACGGATTAGCTGCTATCCTTCTGTTGAGAAGGAGATTCAGGGAGCAGTTATGACGGGGGTTCCGGTAACGGTAGATGGGAATATTGTGACCAGCCGTGGCGTGGGAACAGCGATTGATTTTGCCTTGAAATTGATCGAGGTTCTGGCAGGAAAAGAGAAAGCCGATGAGATTGCAAAGGCGATTGTATATTATTAGGCATTAGGAAATAAGATGAGAAGGAAGAAAAGATTCTTAAAAATATGGGCACTGTGCATGGTATTCATCATAGGACTGACCGGATGTGGGAAGGATTTTGATGCATCGGGTTATGTGCAGGCGGTGTTGGATCTTACGTTTCAGGGAGAGATAGAGAATGCTCTGGGATATGAAGAGAATGCGTCTGAGACTTCTCTGATGCAGCAGTACCAGGAATCGATCGATCAGTTTGTGGCTGCGAATATTACCAATGAGATTGAGATGAGTGAGACGAAGACTACGCAGTTTGCAGACTTGGTGTCTAAGATCTTTACAACAATGCGTTATAGCGTGAAAGAGGCAAAGAAGACGGGAAAGAAAGAGTATGAGGTTTCCGTCGAGATCCAGCCTTCGGATGTGTTCGTTAGTTTTCAGCAGGCTTTAACCGAAGATTCAATTAAGATGACACAGAAGATCAAGGATGGAGAATATGAAGGAGAGTCTGAGGAGGAGACGGCGCAGATGATCCTGAATGATATTGTGAATCATGCGTATGAACTGCTGGATGTTGCATATATGGACACCCAGTATGGAGACAAAGAGACGGTGATTCTCCATGTAAAATCGGATAAGAAGAAAGAATATTACATTGATGAGGACGATATGGACCAATTAATCCGAAAAATACTTCGTTTAGATGAAATTCAAGGCTAGATATTTGGCGGAGTTTGTGGTATACTCCTTTGGTGAATGTAATGTAGTATAGTATGCCTATCTTTTCGGCTACCAAAAGATAGGGCTGCCTATCCGTGCGTGCTTCGCACGATAAAGTATAAAATTAGGAGGAAATAGTAAATGAGTTTACAGGTAGAAAAGTTAGAAAAGAACATGGCGAAACTTACCATCGAGGTTTCTGCCAGTGATTTAGAGAAAGCGCTTCAGAGTGCATATATGAAGCAGAAGAACAAAATCTCTCTTCCGGGGTTCCGTAAGGGAAAAGTTCCGCGCCAGATGATCGAGAAGATGTATGGCGCAGAGATCTTCTATGATGATGCAGCGAATGAACTGATTCCAAAGGCATATGCGGATGCTTATGATGAGTGTGAACTGGAGATCGTATCCAGACCGGATATCAATGTAGTTCAGATTGAAAAGGGCAAACCATTCATCTTTACTGCTGAGGTTGCTGTTAAGCCTGAAGTGACTCTTGGAGAGTACAAAGGACTGGAAGTAGAGAAGATCTCTACACGCGTAACACAGAAAGAGATTGATGCTAAGGTACAGGAAGAAGCAGAGAAGAATGCAAGAACAGTTACCGTAGAAGACCGTCCGGTACAGGATGGCGATGAAGTAATCCTTGATTTCGAAGGATTCGTAGACGGTGTTGCTTTCGAAGGCGGAAAAGGCGAGAACTATCCTCTGACCATCGGTTCCGGATCATTCATCCCGGGATTCGAGGAGCAGTTAGTTGGCGTTGAGGCTGAGAAGGAAGTTGAAGTTAACGTAACATTCCCGGAAGAGTATCATGCAGAGGATCTGAAGGGAAAAGAAGCAGTGTTCAAGTGTACGGTACACGAGATTAAGGCAAAGGAACTTCCGGAGATTGACGATGAATTCGCGGCAGAAGTTTCTGAATTCGATACATTAGAAGAATACAAAGCTGATATTAAGGCAAAGATTAAAGAGCAGAAAGCAGCAGAAGGTAAGACAAAGCAGGAAGACTCTGTTGTTGAGCAGGCTGTTAAGAATGCAGAGTATGAGATTCCGGATGCAATGATCGAGACTCAGGCTATGCAGATGGCTGATGATTTTGCTCAGAGAATCCAGTCTCAGGGACTTACTATG
Organism: uncultured Dorea sp.; assembly: GCA_945870325.1. Taxonomy (GTDB): domain Bacteria; phylum Bacillota; class Clostridia; order Lachnospirales; family Lachnospiraceae; genus CAMBRQ01. The sequence goes on from CAMBRQ010000014.1 coordinate 52,647, forward strand.
GAACAGTACTTCCAGTTTACAGGAATGACTGCAGAGAAGATGTTAGAGGAACTTAGACCTCAGGCTGTAAAACGTATTGAGACACGCCTTGTATTAGAAGCAATTGCAAAAGCAGAGAACATCGAGATCAGTGATGAGAAGTTAGATGAAGAACTGGCGAAGATGGCTGAGCAGTACAAGATGGAAGTTGAGAAACTCAAAGAATTCATGGGTGAGAACGAGAAGAAACAGATGAAAGAAGATATGGCGGTTCAGGAGGCTGTTACCTTCTTGGTAGAGAATGCTGTTGAGAAATAAGGACAGTATTACTGAACTGTAGCGAGTATTGAGTCAGGAGGAGGCATATACATGAGTTTAGTACCTTATGTCATTGAACAGACTAGCCGTGGAGAACGCTCCTACGACATCTATTCAAGATTATTGAAAGACAGAATTATCTTCCTTGGAGAGGAAGTAACTGACGTGTCAGCAAGTGTGATTGTTGCACAGTTATTATTCCTGGAAGCGGAAGACCCGGAGAAGGATATCCATCTGTATATCAACAGTCCGGGAGGATCTGTGACAGCCGGTATGGCGATCTATGATACAATGCAGTATATTAAATGCGACATAGAGACTATCTGTATCGGTATGGCTGCAAGTATGGGATCATTCTTACTGGCAGGGGGAACCAAAGGCAAGAGACTTGCCCTTCCGAATGCTGAGATTATGATTCACCAGCCGTCAGGCGGTGCACAGGGACAGGCAACTGAGATTAAGATTGCTGCAGAACATATTTTAAAGACCCGCCAGAAATTAAATCAGATATTATCAGAGAATACGGGACAGCCGTTAGACGTGATCAGCGCGGATACAGAGCGTGATAACTTTATGTCTGCGGAAGAAGCAAAGGCATACGGTCTGATTGACGAAGTCATTAAGAGCCGGTAAATTTGCTTAAGATGTCCTTAGACGAGGTGAGAGTATGGTAGGAAGGAACGACGATCAGGTAAGGTGTTCGTTCTGTAACAAGACGCAGAATCAGGTGAGGAAACTGATTGCAGGACCCAATGGGACTTATATCTGTGATGAGTGTGTGGATGTATGCACCGAGATTCTGGAAGAAGAGTTCGCATATGATGACGGAAGACAGTGGAACCCATTTGCGGATATTAATCTGCTGAAACCGGAGGAGATTAAGGAATTCCTGGACGGATATGTAATAGGACAGGAGGAAGCGAAGAAGGTTCTGTCTGTTGCAGTATACAATCATTATAAGAGAATCATGGCCGGAAAAGATATGGGAGTAGAACTTGGAAAGAGTAATATTCTGATGCTTGGGCCAACAGGATGCGGCAAGACATTACTTGCCCAGTCCCTTGCCAAGATTCTGGGTGTTCCATTCGCCATTGCAGATGCAACTGCTTTGACAGAAGCCGGATACGTAGGGGAGGATGTGGAGAACATTCTGCTTAAAATCATCCAGGCGGCAGATGGCGATATCGAACGTGCAGAGTATGGCATTATCTATATCGATGAGATTGACAAGATTACTAGAAAATCTGAAAACCCATCGATTACAAGAGACGTCTCAGGTGAAGGCGTACAGCAGGCGCTTCTGAAGATTATAGAAGGAACGGTTGCCAATGTTCCGCCTCAGGGTGGAAGAAAGCACCCGCATCAGGAGTTGATCCAGATTGACACGACCAATATCCTGTTTATCTGCGGCGGCGCATTTGAAGGAATTGATAAGATTATCGAGAAACGTATCGATCAGAAGTCTATCGGATTCAATGTGGAGATCGCGAACAAGCATGAGAATGATGTTGACAGATTATTGCAGCAGGTATTACCGCAGGATCTCGTGAAATTCGGCTTGATTCCGGAGTTAGTAGGCCGTGTTCCGGTGACAGTATCTTTAGAGATGCTGGATGAGGAGGCACTGATGCGTATCTTGACAGAGCCGAAGAATGCGATTGTGAAGCAGTATCAGAAGATGCTGGAGTTGGATGGAGTAGACTTGGTATTTGACGATGCGGCTCTGAATGCAATTGCAGAGACTTCTCTTAAGAGGAAGACGGGTGCCAGAGGATTGCGTGCGATCATGGAGAATATCATGATGGATATCATGTATAAGGCTCCGTCAGATGAGACGTTAAAGTCATGCCGTATTACGGAAGACGTTGTAAAAGGAATCGGAGAACCGGAGTGTGAACATACTGCGGTCAGATCTGAGAGTGCATAATGATAAGAGGCGGGTGCAAGAGGTAACGTTGTACCCGCTCATTTTACTCTAGGGGAGACTTCATTTTAGTTGTCATACATCCAGGAGGGACTGGTGTTAGCAGACCTGCGGGGAGTATGGAAGAGTTAGGAGAAATGCTTATGAGTAGAGAGACGATGAGCCTGCCTATGGTGGCTCTAAGAGGAATAACCATATTACCGGAGATGGTGCGCCACTTTGATGTCAGCCGGGAGAAATCCCTTAAGGCGATCGAGGAGGCTATGGAAGGCGACCAGAAGATATTCCTGTCTGCACAAAAGGATATAGATGTGGAAGATCCAGGCGTTGCAGATGTGTATCAGATGGGATGTATTGCTACCATCCGCCAGATTGTAAAATTACCAAAGAAAATGAGCAGAGTTCTGATATCAGGAGAAGCCAGAGCCTGCATAAATGCGATAGAGTCCGAAGAACCTTATCTTCGGGCGAATGTAACTGTAATTGAAGATGCCGATACGTCTGTGGAAGATACGGGTGCCAAGGAGCATCCATTGAATCTGGAAGCGATGATTCGTGGCATGAAAGATATTTTTAAAGAATATCTTTTGAAGAATCCGAAATTATCCAAAGAACTGGCATTTCAGATTGAGAATATCAATGATCTGAAACGGCTGGTTGATGTAATTGCAGCCAATGTGCCATTCTCCTATACGGATGCCCAGCAGCTTCTGGAGGAGACGGATCTGATGCGGCGTTATGAACTTCTGGCTTTTAAAGTGGTGAATGAGATCCAGATTCAGAATGTCAAAGAAGAGATTCAGATGAAGGTGAAGGAGAAGGTTGACAAGAACCAGCGGGAATACATTCTTCGGGAAGAGATGAAACTGATTCGTGAGGAACTGGGGGATGATAACACGCTGTCCGATGCGGATGAGTTCCAGCAGGCAGCAGATGCTTTGAATGCTCCTGCGGAAGTGAAGGAGAAACTGAATAAAGAGATCAAGAGATTCCGCAATTCTATGGGGAATCCGGCAGAGATCGGTGTGATCCGCACATATATTGAGACGATACTTGAGATGCCTTGGGATAAGATCTGTGAGGAGCATCAGGATATTGGATTTGCCAAAGAGGTGCTGGATGCAGATCACTATGGATTAGACAAAGTCAAAGAAAGGGTGTTGGAATTCCTGGCGGTGCGTGCGCTCACTAAGAAAGGAGAGACGCCGATCCTTTGCCTGGTAGGACCTCCGGGAACTGGTAAGACTTCCATTGCTAAGTCACTGGCAAGGGCACTTAAGAAGCCTTATGTGCGCATTTCATTAGGTGGTGTGCGGGATGAGGCGGAGATTCGCGGACATCGGAAGACTTATGTAGGTGCTATGCCCGGAAGAATTGCCAACGCGATGAAGCAGGCTGGGGTTAAGAATCCGTTGATGCTGCTGGATGAGATTGATAAAGTTAGCAACGACTATAAGGGAGATACGTTCTCTGCGCTTTTGGAGGTGCTGGACAGTGAACAGAACCATAAGTTCCGCGATCATTATCTGGAAGTGCCTCTGGATTTGTCGGAGGTGCTGTTCGTGACGACGGCAAATACGCTGCAGACCATTCCAAGGCCGCTTCTGGATCGTATGGAAGTGATCGAAGTCAGCAGTTATACAGAGAATGAGAAACTGCACATTGCCATGGAGCATCTGATTCCGAAGCAGTTAGAGAAACATGGTCTGACACCGGAGCAGTTGACTATCAGTAAGAAGGCTGTATGGAAGATGGCTCGTAATTATACGAAAGAGGCAGGTGTAAGGCAGTTAGAGCGTAAGATCGGAGATATTTGCAGAAAGGCAGCAAGGGAGATTCTGGAGACGAAGAAGAAAGCGATCCATGTAACAGAGCGTAATCTTCACAATTATCTTGGCAAAGAATTATATATTTATCAGATGGCAAATGAAGTAGATGAGGTAGGAATCGTCCGTGGTCTGGCATGGACCAGCGTGGGCGGGGATACCTTACAGATTGAAGTGAATGTGATGCCGGGAGAAGGAGAGATCCTATTAACTGGTCAGTTAGGCGACGTGATGAAAGAATCTGCAAGAACAGGCATCAGTTATATTCGGTCTGTCAGCAAAGAATACAAGATTGATGAGAATTTCTTCAAAGAGCATGACATACATATCCATATACCAGAAGGTGCTGTGCCGAAGGACGGACCATCTGCCGGAATTACGATGGCAACAGCCATGATATCGGCGATTACCGGAAGAAAGGCAAGAGCGGATGTTGCCATGACCGGAGAGATTACTCTTCGGGGACGTGTGCTTCCGATTGGCGGGCTGAAGGAGAAACTGTTGGCAGCGAAGAGCGCTGGTATTAAGACTGTCATTGTGCCGAAGGAGAATACCGTGGATGTTGAGGAGATTTCTTCTGAGATTACCAAAGGTATGGAGATTATTCCGGTTTCCTATATGGATGAGGTGTTGAAGATTGCACTGGTTCATCCAAAGAAACAGGCAAAAACTAAGATTAAGGATAAAAATTAAGATTAAGTAAAAACTTAAGATTAAGAGTATGATTTAGGTAAGAGGAAAGAATATGATAATCAGAAATATTAATTTGGAGACGGTGTGCGGTATTACGAGCAAGTTGCCGGATAATACGCTGCCGGAGATTGCATTTGCCGGGAAATCGAATGTGGGCAAGTCGTCGCTGATCAATGCGCTGATGAACCGTAAGTCCTATGCAAGGACCTCGGCAACGCCGGGGAAGACCCAGACCATTAATTTCTACAATATTAATGAAGAATTGTATCTGGTGGATCTTCCGGGATATGGATATGCCAAGGTATCTGAGAAAGAGAAGGCCAAATGGGGGCAGTTAATTGAGCGTTACCTGCATGGATCAAAGCAGTTACAGGCAGTGTTCCTGCTAATTGATATTCGACATGATCCTTCTGCTAATGATAAGATGATGTATGACTGGATTGTGTCACGAGGGTATAATCCGATCATTATAGCGACGAAGTTGGATAAACTTAAGAGAAGTCAGGTGGATAAGCATGTCAAGGCAGTAAAGCAGGGATTGAATCTGGTGCCGGGAACGAAGATTATTCCATTCTCTTCCGTGACAAAGCAGGGAAGAGATGAAATCTGGGAACTGGTTGAGACAGAGTTCCTTGGCAAAGAAGAGGTGGAATAGTAGCATGAAGACAAACTTTAAGGAGCAGCCAAGCGATGAACGTCCTTACTGGAAGGTAATTGTTAGCCTGACCTTTAGCCTGATAGGGACGATTTTATTCCTTTATCTGGGTTATAAGTTTATTGTGTTCTTTATGCCATTCGTGATTGGCTGGTGTATTGCCACGATCGCAAGTCCGGTGGTGAACTGGCTGGAAAAAAGGGTGAAGATCGTAAAGAAACTGGGATCTGCGCTCATGATCATCGGTGTGTTGGCGGTGGTATGTTTTCTGATATATTTTATGATCAGCAGGATTGGGCGCGAGATTGCATATTTCATACAGGATATGCCGGAGATGTATGAGGATCTGGAGAATGGCTTCAGAAAGATTGGGGACAGCCTGAATGGTGTATTCGGGATGCTGCCTGCTGCAATTCAGGAGGGCTGGCATACCATGGTCAATAATCTGGATGAAACGGTAGGAGAACTGATGGGAAAAATCAGTGAGCCAACCTTTACGGCAGCAGGGAATCTGGCGAAGAGGATTCCCTCGATTCTGGTGGCCATGATTGTTACATTTGTATCTGCGTATTTCTTCATAGCAGAGCGAGAAGAAGTGATCTGTTGGTCTAAAAAGGTTGCACCGGATTCGCTGGTAACCAGAATGTCTATGGTTGTCGACAACTTAAAATACGCTGTCGGCGGTTATTTTAAGGCTCAACTTAAGATTATGGCGGTAGTGTATGTAATTTTGCTGATTGGTTTTATCATTCTGGATGTACATTTTTCATTCTTGCTGGCACTTCTCATAGCAATACTCGATTTTCTTCCTTTCTTTGGAACGGGTACTGCGCTGATTCCGTGGGCGGTATATAAGTTCCTGATGGGAGATTATAAACTGGTGGTCGGACTGCTTGTACTATATGGGGTGTCCCAACTGGTACGCCAGTTGATCCAGCCGAAATTAGTGGGGGACAGCATGGGGATGAAGCCATTGATTACCTTGGTATTGTTGTATGTAGGATATAAGGTGGGCAGCGTGTTCGGGATGATCTTTGCTGTGCCGATCGGAATGATTGTAATTAATCTGTATAAAGCGGGTGCATTTGATTATATCCTGGATGATGTGAAGATATTGATTGAAGGAATTTTGAGTTTGCGGAGCTGATTGCAAAAAGGGACAGGGCAAATTCAAAAAGGGACACGGCAAATTTAATTGGGGACGGGGGAAATTGAAAAAACAATGTCATTAAGTTAAGTATCAAAACATTGCT
>CAMBRQ010000015.1 GCA_945870325.1 uncultured Dorea sp.
TCGGTTGTCAAATTTCAGGTAGAATCTCATTCATTAAGATTCCGAGAAGTTATATAATGTTGCCATTTATGATTATAGCAAAGAATCAATATTTATTCCATACCTATTAAGAAATAGTTTTTCTAATAAAATCATCGGAGTCATCATCTTTTGTATCTTCATTTATTTCTTCGGAAAGTTGAAGAAAGATATCTGCCAGATCTTCTTTCTTCTGTTCTGGCGCCATTTCCTCGAATGCTTCTAATATTGATTTTTTTAATTCTTCTAATTCATCCATAACATGACCTCCTGCACCATTAGAATAATACATATTCGGAGAAAATAGGAGCGGTAATATATGGAAATAAAGCAAGTTGAAATCTCATATTCCTTCCATTATAATGAGATGTAGAGTTACAGTCTATATAAGCCAAAGTAATCGGATGATACGTGGATTACGAGATAATTGAAAGATAGAGATATTTAATGATTGGAGAAAGGTTATGAAAAGAAATGGACCAAGGAAGGGCATGTCTAAGACTGTTTTTTTCCTCAGTTGGACTATTTGGCATTTTGTGCTGATGACAGTTGTAGGTTGTGGAGTAAATCTGATGGGAAAGGACTATCTGTCGGTGAACCAGGAGATGACACGTCTTGTGCGTTGGTTTGCGTTTTATGGTGCAACAGTGTTGTCTTACTGGATGTTCATTGCGCTGCCTCTTATCTACGTGATTCATTATGGGGTGAGGAAGAAGTTAAAACCTTTGTTCCGAGTATTCTGGGAGCGCTGGTATCTGTATCTGTTTATAAGATTGTTTTTCGGGATGATGTTATGGATTCTTATGCTGCTTATTTTTAATAAAGTAAGTCCGGGGAGCAGAGGGGGATATTATCTGTATATGGTCTTATACTATTCCACAATAGTGTTTATTGGATTGCTTGTTCTGGAATGGATTTTAGCGATAGGTTTTGCAATTTTGAATTACGTATGTTCATTGCGGAATCGGCCATTGATTGCGCTGGAACATATGCCGGAATTTTGGGAAGGTGAAAATCAAAGAGAAGATGTGAAAGTATCGGATTTCTCTTTGGATAAGGAACAGGAGACGTTTATGCTTTCGGACGATGATCGGAAAAAACGTCCGCTCAGAGCTGTGATTGCATGGGGATTAACTACAGGATTCCTTCTTGTGATGTGGTATATTGTTTTTTATCTTCCACGTGCGGAACAACTGGTTTTCTCAGGGGGGATTATAGGGGCTCTCGTTGCTCTGACTATGATGGCAACTGTTCAGTTGTTTTGTCTGATTGGTACTTTACGGAGAAGGAAAGAACTTTATAAGGTGCATGTATATAGCACGGGAAATGGCTGCGCGGGCGAGGAGGAACAGGATGAGAAATAGAATGATTCGTATTTTTGTCAGTTCCACGTTTCAGGATTTTAAGTCTGAGAGAGATCTGCTGGCGAAAGAAGTGTATCCGGAACTTGAAGAATTGTGTAGGAACAATGGATTCTCCTTTCAGATTATTGACTTGAGATGGGGCGTGTCCCAACAGAATTCAATGGATAATCGCTCTTTACAGATCTGTTTTGACGAGATTGAACGCTGTCGTAAGATTTCTCCTAAGCCGAATTTTCTTGTGCTTTCGGGATGGAGATATGGATGGATTCCACTTCCCTGTTCTATTGCGGAAAAAGAATGGGAGATATTGGTTAATGGATTGTCGGAGGACTCCAGAGAATATAGTCTTCTGAGTAAATGGTACAGGCAGGATTGTAATGACTGGGACAGATTGTATATATTACAACCGAGAACAGGGGAGTATCAACAGGCAGATGTATGGGCGCAGACTGAGAAAGAACTGAAAGAGGTATTATTTGCACTGGCAAAGGAACGGCTTTCGGAGGATTCTCTGGTGCAATATGGGCTGTCGGCAACAGAGCAAGAGATTTATCATGGGTTATTTTGGGCGCAAGATGCGTGCAGTCATACACTTGTCTTGATGCGGGAAGGAGCGCCGGGCGAGTGTCAGGATGAGTCGGATCTTATACCTGCAAAATTCCTTCAGGAGAAGATACGGACATTTTCTGATGGGGAGGTTGCGCCAAAGATACTGCCTTATCGTATAGACGAGGAAATACCGCTTAAAGCGGCAAAGGAATATCTGAAGAATATCATTGAAGAGCAGATTGCTGCGGTTACAGACCTGTCATTGTATGAGCAGGAATGTAATGCGGTGGATGCCGAACTTCGGAAAGTAATGGATACTTATATTCCGGTGTCGGATAACAATGAGCGTTTTCAAGAATTTGTGGAAAAGGACAGGGGGAGAGCCGTTGTAGCAAAAGGACTGTCCGGAAGTGGTAAGACTACGATGCTAAAGTACTGGCATGGGAATCACCGGGAGAATTCAGTGGCGGTGTTTGCAGATGTGCAGCCACAGTGCAGAAGTATTCTACACGCGCTTCGATTCTGTATCAGGCGGTTGACAGAGATGGGATATATCGCCTCGGTAGAGGAAGTGCTTGACTATGATAATTGTCTGGAGTGGTTCGAAAAGCAGTTGAGTCAAGGACGAGGGAAGATGCCGCTGACGGTTATTCTTGATTCTGTGGACCAGATGAGTGATTGGAAGCAACTTCGAAGAAGTATATTCCAAATGAAACTTCCGGAGAATATCACGCTTGTGATCAGCTGTATTTCAGAAGATTCACTTACAGAGTATGATAAACGATTAAGCGTGCCAACCTTTGAGATGCATCTTCTCGGTAAGATGTCTGCAGTACAGATGCTTGAGGCAAAACTTGCGATGATGCACAGGCGTCTGTCGAATACATCGGAAAATGCACAGAAAAGTATCATTGAAAAAATGCTGCCAGAGGAGGTATCACCTCTTTATATTCAATTTCTCGGAAGCCTCTGCTATAAACTTCACAGTTATGACAGACCGGATTTTCCGAAATTTGCAACAATAAAAGAACTTATCCGATATGTGATAGAGCGGCAGAGTGTAGATAATTACCCGGTGCTTTATCAACATACACTAGGATATTTTTTGCTTGCAAAAGATGGATTTAGCGAACAGGAGATTCTTGAGATATTGTCTCTTGACAGACAGGTATGCGATGAGATTAGAAGTCAGACTGAGTGGGATTTTAAAGGGAAAGTACCGTCTGTTCTGTGGGCACGCCTCTATTGTGAGATTGATGATTTTCTGATGGAAGTGGATAGTGGAGGAATCAGGCTGTTTCGATTTAGTCATGTACTGCTTAACGATGTGCTAAGAGAATTTATCGGAGAGGAAACGCTTGCTCAGTTAGCGGGAAATATAAAGCAATTTTTTACAGAGCAGCCACTGACCTACCGGGAGCAAGATGGCAGTCTGCTGGTAAATACACGAAAAATAAATGAATTATATCCGATTCTTTCTTATCTGCAGGATTGGGAGGAGATCGGAGAACTTCTGAAGAATCCTATATATATCGATTGCTATATCCGGTGCGGCATGTATCAAGAGATTCTTGCACAACTTACAAGGCTGAAAAGTACATCCCAGTTTACAACGGCACACAATCGGATATTGAAGATTCTAAAGAAGAATTACATTCTCTTGCAGACCTGGAATGATTGCTTTAGACAACTCATGTGTGGAGAAGGTTTAGCCGAGCCTTCTATATTGGAGGAGGTTGGTCAGAAGTATTTTCTTAAAAGAGAACGTGTTTCTAGAGCAGAAGAGAGTCAGTTGTACGACCAGGCAGTGTTCATACCGGATAGTTCGTCTCGGAAAAAGGCATTAAGAGGTGATGGGATAATAGCGATTTTGTCAGATGGAATGATTCAGATGTTTGACTGGAATAAGGGTGTAATGTTACCTGTCACTTGTGAGGTTGGAGCAGAATACAGTGATATATATTGGGAGGACGATAAACTGGTTGTGCGCGGTGAATATTGTCGTAAGATTCTGTGTTTTGGCGGAGAGGAATTGTATGTAACGGAACAGATGACGTGTGAGTCTGTGTATAATCTTCGAAAAGAAGGCGGACAAGAAGAGGTTGTAAAACATGCCGGCGGAATGTGGGAATCGGATATTGTTTTGTGGCAGGGGAGACCGGTATTTTTTTATTACACGGGGAAAAAGTTGAAAAAAACGGAGTTGTTTTATCCGAATGATATAACTCTGCGAATCTATCTGAATGGTTCGTTGGCTGCTGTGTTGATTGATCTTAGGCGGATTGAGATTGTTGATTTGGACAGGCGGAGAGTTCTTCAGAGTTTTGATCTCGGATGTGTCTCGAATATTGCGTGGTGCCAATCGGGGGAACAGATTCTGGTAAGTCTCGAAGATGATAGGATTCTGGTGCTTTCGGTAGAACTATCTGCAGAAGGAACTGAGTTAACCGGTCCTGATGAAGGTTATGCGGCATATCAGCGTCGTTATAAATATTCATTTTATCAAAAGGAAGCACAGCAGATTGTGTCTGCTTTTTCTGAGCAGATATGGAACGAATCGTTGCCGGTAAAACAGGAAGTGGATAATTGCATTCCGATATTGGCTGCATTTTCTGTGGAGAAAGATTGGGTGGCATATTATTATAATTATTACAATCAAGGAATTGTGCGACTGCATCGATTGTCTGACGGAGAAATTCTTGGAGAAAGCCAGGTAGATATGGTGTTCCAGGCAGATGCCGTAAGAACGGCATTTTACCCGGCATGTAGTGGAAAGAAACTGGTTCTTATATCGAAGGGGCGGGCACATGTCCTTGATATAGGTAAGATGAAGTGGAAAGAAGAGAACGGGGAAGCGATGGCGGGGGAATTGTATCCTGCGCTTCCCAAGGCTGCAGAAGAATTACTTAGGCATCAGTATCCGGAAGAGATAAGAAATTGCTATCCTCCGGAGAGGGGAGAAGATACGCTTTCCGTTGGATTGCCGTGGCGTACTAAAATTATGGAAAAATGCTTGGAAATATGCATGGAGATAGTTGTATCTATATTATCAATTGTTTCTTTGCGTCCATTCCGAAAAATGATTAAGATGAGAAAGAATTCCCTGGTGTGGCAGTTTCGGCAGTTGGAGAATTTGCCGGTTTATGGATTGGGTGGGTTCTATGTCATGCCGAATACATCCAGAGGGCTGCTGCACGTATGTGATTCTGCCGGAAACTGGATTTGCCATGAGCAGTTTGAACGACCGATATGGGCGGTGGATATAGTAAATGATGAAATTCATGTTTTACTTCAGAATTCTTTAGTACCGGTGGTAATGAAACTTGAAAATATTTGATATAATTAGGTTGTTCACGGAGTATAGTAATTTGTTTGTAGTAATATATGGGAAAATGTGAATCATAAGGAGGAGACAAGATATATGATAGGAATTATCGGAGCAATGGAAGAAGAGGTTGCAGCACTGAAGGAAGACATGGACATCCAGGAGACGGTAGAGCAGGCATCCATGGTGTTCTGCAAAGGAACTCTGTGCGGCAAGGACGTAGTAGTAGTAAGAAGCGGAATTGGCAAAGTAAATGCGGGAATCTGTGCACAGATTCTGGTGGACAAGTTCCAGGTAGATACTCTGATCAATACTGGAATTGCAGGTTCTCTTGATGCAAGAATTGATATCGGGGATATGGTAATCTCCACAGATGCGCTGCATCATGACATGGATGCTACGCTATTTGGTGATGCGCTGGGACAGGTGCCGAGAATGGATACGCTGTCATTCCCGGCAGATGAAGCCTTGGTTCAGAAGGCAGTACAGGCGAATGAGAAGGCGAATCCGGATATTCATACATTCACCGGAAGAATTGCAAGCGGCGACCAGTTTATTGCATCAAAAGAAGTGAAAGAAAGGATTGTGAAGAATTTCCACCCATTATGTGTCGAAATGGAAGGGGCAGGAATTGCCCACGCAGCCTACCTGAATAAAGTTTCGTACGTCATAATCCGTGCCATTTCGGACAAAGCTGACAACAGCGCCACCATGGATTACCCGACCTTCGAACGCAAGGCAATCGCCCACAGCGTAAGGCTTATGAAAGAATTGCTGGCAATGATCTAGAGGGATCGCAGAAGAAAATTCTTTCGAATCTGACAGTTTACCCCATCTGTGGATGCGGAATCTGTAGAACGGTTTTTGAGCTCTCCTTTGGAATTTCAGTTATAATTCTAATCAGAAGGAGGGCTTTTTTATGTTAGAAATCATATTGGAAAAGTACGTATTATTCGTACTAATGGGAATCCTGACAGCCATAGGGATTGTGAGTAAATGTATTGTCAATGTCACCTTGAAGAAACTGGTGCGTGCAGCGGGAAATATGAGTAAGAGCAACCATCCGCTGATGCGTCTGGTTCGTGCCAAATTCGAACATGCCAGCATGGTGAGTGACAAGGTGGAGAATGTCAGGGTATTTGTGGACAAGTACTTATATGAGTACAAGGTACTGGGGATGAAACTTCACGGTTGGAGAAGATTAGAGAAGGTGGCGGCTGGCTTATGTCTGCTGGTCGGAGCAGCGGGAGCATTGCTGGAATACAGTGTGAATGGCATGAGTGACATGGTGCTGGAGACTGGGGCTACGGGGGCAGGGCTTGCCATACTGGTTTATCTGGTACATCTGACTACAGATGAGAACTACCGGATGGATGCAGTACAGAATTATATGGTAGATTACCTGGAGAATGTCTGCCGTCACAGATATGAGAAGACCTACCAGAGGGAACTCAAGGTTCTGGCACAGGATAATAATCAGATGGGAGCGGCGGAATTCGGAGCGATGCCGGACGAGCAGTCTGGGGCAGAAGGAGAACTTCGGGCAGAGAGAGTGCAGAAGATAGCGGGAGAGAGTTATGCACAAGGCAGATCGGAGCAGAAGATAGCGGGAGAGAATTATGCACAAGGCAGATCGGAGATGACGAAATCCTATGAATCTGCAAGAGACTATGGTCAGGAAAAAGACCGCGGCGCGGTGGACGAACTGAGTGCGGCCGGAAGATTGTATGCAATGGAGACGGCAAAGGGTGATAAGGAGCCGAAGCCGTCAGACGCGACGGAGATTCCGGGTCAGATACCAGAACCGGAAGTGCCAAGACCAATCCCACAGCAGTCGCCGCAGGTTCTGGCGAAAGCCAAGGATAAGAAGTCCAGAAGAGAGAGGGTGGAAGAAGAGATTGACAAAGATGTGGTCATCCGACGGATACTAGAGGAGTTTATGGCTTGATTAAACCTTCCTGATTTGATAAAATAACAATGTATAGATTTTTACGATGGAAGGAAATAGAAGAGTTATTAAAAAGATTATAATGCGTACAATATACGACAGACTAACAGAGTATAGCAATTCGGATTATTATGGGTTCCACATGCCGGGGCATAAGAGGAATCTTAACATGCTGGGAGGGTCGAAGCCCTATGAGATTGACATCACGGAGATCGAAGGATTCGATGACCTCCATCATGCAGATGGAATTCTTGAAGATGCCCAGAGGCGTGCGGCGAAGGTGTATCATGCGGATGAGACGCATTTTCTCGTAAATGGAAGTACCGTAGGAATCCTAAGTGCTATTGCAGGTGTAACAAACAAAGGAGATACCATACTTGTGGCAAGAAATTGCCACAAGTCTGTGTATCATGCCATATATATGAATGAATTGAAGCCGGTGTATCTGATGCCGGCATTCGATTCAGATGCTCAGCTGAATACAGAGGTTTCTGCGGATGATGTTAGGGAGGCTTTGGAGAAGAATCCGAAGATCCGGGCGGTGGTGATTGTGTCGCCTACCTACGACGGAGTCGTGTCAGATGTAGAAGCCATAGCAGAAGCGGTCCATGAGAAAGGCATTCCCATCATTGTTGATGAAGCCCATGGAGCGCATTTTGGCTTTCATCCGTATTTCCCGGAGAATGCGAATGTGCGGGGCGCGGATATTGTAATCCATAGTCTTCACAAGACGCTGCCATCATTGACACAGACGGCACTTCTTCATATGAATGGAGAGATTGTTCGGCGGGAGAAGGTCAGAAGATACTTGCATATGCTTCAAAGCAGCAGTCCGTCTTATGTGTTGATGGCAAGCATTGATGCTTGTGTGGATATGCTTGAGAACCAGGGAGAAGAGTTGTTCGATCCATATGTGGAGATGCTTAAGAGAACGAGGGATCGGCTGACGAGGCTTCAGTATCTCAGAGTGATTCAGACAGAGCATTTTGACAGGTCGAAGATCGTGATATCTGTGAAGGATACAGATATGGAGAGCGGGCAGTTGTATCGATTGCTGCTTGAGGTGTATCATCTGCAGATGGAGATGGTGGCAGGGACATATGTCCTGGCAATGACATCGGTGGGAGATACGGAAAAAGGCATGGAGCGGCTGGCGGATGCACTGGAAGAGATTGATCTGCGGATTGGGAAGCAGATGCCGGAAGAGAGAAAACTGGGAGGTAAGGCGGCTCGGGAGAGTGCCAGTCGGGCAATCGGTGAGCAGACAATGCAATCCGGAATGCCTCTCGATATGCGAATGCCAATGCCGGAAGTTGTATATAGTATAGCGGATATGGAAAACTTGCCGGATGATGTGGCAGAAAAGCCGGAAGATCATTTGCCAGTGGGAGAGATCAGGAATCTTCCGTGGAAAGACAGTGTAGGATATGTGGCAGCAGAATATGCCTACCTATATCCACCGGGGTGTCCGCTGATCGTGCCGGGAGAAAGAGTGTCACAAGAGACGGCAGATATGTTACAATGGTATTATGATCAGCGATTTGCCATTGAAGGCTTGAGAAAAGAAGGCTATATTGAGGTATGGATACATGGGTAAGATCTACTATATGATGGGAAAAAGTTCGTCGGGGAAGGATACGCTTTTTAAAGAAGTAAAAGAAGCGCTGCCGGAACTTAAGACGATCACACTCTATACAACCCGACCGATCCGGGAAGGAGAACAGGAGGGTGTGGAATACTTTTTCGTATCAGAGGACACATTAAATACATACGAGAAGCAGGGTAAGATTATCGAATTTCGGGCATATGACACTGTACATGGAGTGTGGAAGTATGCTACTATTGATGATGGACAGGTGGATCTTGAGAATGCAGATTACCTTGTGATAGGAACATTGGAGTCCTATGATAAGATAAGGAGATATTATGGCGCGGACAGGCTGGTGCCGATCTATATTGAAGTAGAGGATGGAGAACGGCTGATGCGCGCGCTAAAGCGTGAACAGGAGCAGGAGGCTCCGAAGTACGCAGAACTCTGCAGGAGATTCCTTGCAGATACGAAAGATTTTTCAGAAGAGAATCTTAAGAACTTCGGAATTCAGAAGAGGTTCAAGAATGATGACAGAACACGATGCTTAGAAGAGATTATAGGGGAAATACGACATGGGAAGCTTTAAAGATGTGGTAGGCCACAAAGACATTATTAATTATATCAGAAATGCAGTAAGGGAAGATCAGGTATCTCACGCTTATATACTGAATGGAGACCGGGGAGCAGGGAAGAAACTGCTGGCGAATCTTTTTGCAACGACACTGCTGTGTGAGAAGGGCGGACCGAATCCTTGTAATGAATGTCATTCCTGCAAGCAGGCAGAGAGCGGCAATCATCCGGATATCATTAGAGTGACACATGAGAAGCCGAATTCTATCGGTGTAGATGATATTCGTGAACAAGTGAATAACACGATTATGATAAAGCCTTACCAGGGACCATATAAGATCTATATTATTGATCATGCAGACCTGATGACGCCGCAGGCGCAGAATGCGCTTCTGAAGACGATTGAGGAGCCGCCGGCATATGCAGTGATCATGCTGCTTACCGAGAATGCACAGGTGCTGCTTCCAACGATTAATTCCAGGTGTGTTATGCTGAAACTGCGTTACATCAAGGATACTTTGATCAAGAAATATCTGATGGAGACGATGGAAATCCCGGATTATAAAGCAGATGTGTGTACTGCATTTGCCCAGGGCAATATGGGGCGCGCGATCATGCTGGCGAATTCCGAGCATTTTAACGAGATCCGCGAAGAGGCGGTTCAGTTGTTAAAATACATCCATGAGATGGAATTAAGCGAGATTGTGCAGGCTGTGAATAAGATTACAGTCTATAAATTAGAAATCACAGATTATCTGGATATTATTATGATATGGTATCGGGATGTCTTGTTATATAAAGCAACAAAAGATATTGATAAGGTCGTATTCAAAGACCAGATTAGTTATATTAAGGAACAGGCAAAGAAGAGTTCTTATGAAGGAGTTGAGCAGATCTTAAAGAGCCTTGAGACAGCGAAAGCAAGACTGAAGGCGAATGTTAACTTCGATCTGGTAATGGAACTTTTGTTCCTGACGATAAAGGAGAATTAACAGTATGACAAAAGTTATTGGAGTAAGATTCCGTCCGGCGGGCAAGATCTATTTCTTCGCGCCGGGGAAATACAATATTAAGGCGGGGGACAAAGTAATCGTCGAGACGGCTCGGGGCGTTGAATTCGGTTCGGTCGTTACGGGTCAGAGAGAAGTCGAAGATGATAAGATTACCCAGCCTTTGAAACCGGTCATCCGGATCGCGACTCAGGATGATATCCGTAAAGAGGAGAAGAACCGGGAGAAAGAGAAAGAAGCGTTTGGAATCTGTCTTGAGAAGATTCGCAAGCATGGGCTTGAGATGAAACTGATCGATGCAGAGTATACATTTGACAATAATAAGGTGCTCTTTTACTTTACTGCGGATGGAAGAATTGATTTCCGTGAGTTGGTAAAAGATCTGGCAAGCGTGTTCCGTACCAGGATTGAACTTCGTCAGATTGGTGTAAGAGACGAGACGAAGATCCGGGGAGGAATCGGCATCTGCGGGCGTCCGCTGTGCTGTCATACGTACCTGACGGAATTCGCGCCGGTATCCATTAAGATGGCGAAAGAACAGAATCTGTCCTTGAATCCGTCTAAGATATCGGGTGTGTGTGGAAGACTGATGTGCTGCCTGACGAATGAAGAAGAGACTTACGAGGAACTTAACAGTCACCTGCCATCTAATGGGGATCATGTAACAACACCGGAAGGACTGAAAGGTGATGTGCAGTCTGTGAATGTGTTGCGTCAGCTTGTGAAAGTAATTGTGACTCTGGATAACGATGAGAAGGAGATCCGGGAATATAAAGCTGGTGAACTTAAGTTTAAGCCAAGACGTAAGAAGAAGGATATGAAGTTGTCCAAAGAAGAGATGGCACAGTTGAAGGCATTGGAAGAGAAGAATGGGGCGTCTAAGTTAGATGATGAATAATATGAGTGGAACATTCTTAAAACCCGGGGAACGTTTGGATGATCTTCAGATAAAAGGTTACGAAATTATACAAAGTCCCGGGAGGTTCTGTTTTGGGATGGATGCAGTCCTTCTGTCATCTTATGCGAAGGTGAAGAAGAACGAGAAGGCATTGGATCTTGGGACGGGGACTGGAATTCTCCCGATTCTTCTGGAAGCAAAGAATGAAGGTTTGCATTATACCGGGCTTGAGATCCAGGAAGAAAGCGCCGATATGGCAAGAAGAAGCGTTGCATATAACAGACTTCAGGAAAAGATAGAGATTATAACAGGAGATATCAAAGAGGCAGCAGGAATATTCGGTGCTGCCTCTTTTGAGGTAATTACGACGAATCCACCGTATATGATTGGTGAGCATGGGCTTAAGAATGACAATGAGGCACTGTATATCGCACGGCATGAAGCGTTGTGCACGCTGGATGATATCCTGCGGGAAAGTTCCAGGTTACTGAAGCCAAAAGGGCGACTCTATATGGTTCACAGGCCATTTCGTCTGCCAGAGATACTGGCGAAGATGATGGAATACCGGATTGAGCCCAAGAGGATGCGACTGGTGTATCCTTATGTGGACAAGGAGCCGAACATGGTGCTGATTGAAGGGCTGCGAGGCGGGAAACCCAGAATGACGGTTGAGCCGCCGCTGATTGTGTATCAGAAGAACGGAGAATATACAGAGGAATTGGTAAGAATCTATGAAATGCAACCAGATACAAACTGAATGACAGGATAGTGTCGGATAGTATATAGTGTAATATATCTCCATATACGTGTAAATAGAATATTTTGGTGTGATAGTGCTTATGATAGTAGTATAAAAGATGTCGTAAGGAGTATAGAAATGGACGGACAGAATAATGGCATGAAGCAGCAAGAAGATTCGTATGATCGATGTGTCGTGTGTGGGGAATATACGGATATGCAGAAGGACTGGACCTTGGAAATGAGGGAGCATTATGTGGAAGGGGCAGGACAATTGTGTGGAAAATGTTATCGGGAATTATATAAATAAGGATAATAAAGTAAGTGAAGAGGGAGTCGGCCATTTCCATAGCGACTCCTTCCTACCAGTCAATTTCCTGTTCCATCAACATGAATCATTCTATCCATTTACTCCGCCAAAACAGCGTTTACAAATACTACTGTCGATGAAGGAATATCTTTGATTTTGGTACAAACAGAAAAAGATCTGTTTTTTTCTCATGTAATTTAGTTTAAATAAAAATATTGTTTATCTAGCCATCGTACCAATGATTTGGTACAATAAAAACCTAGAGAAAATATAATAGAAAGACAATACCATAGAAAGGTAAAAGATCATATGTGTGGAATAGTAGGATTTACAAGCAACAATATCAATGTGGCCCCCATCCTTCTAGACGGTCTCTCCAAGTTAGAGTACCGTGGCTATGACTCCGCAGGCATCGCCGTACGGGATGGAAGTTCTGAGCCAAAGATTGTAAAAGCGAAAGGCAGGCTAAGGCTCCTGTCTGAGAAGACGAACGGCGGCGCGGCAGTACCCGGCACCTGCGGTATTGGACATACACGCTGGGCTACCCACGGAGAGCCAAGCGAGACGAATGCCCATCCGCATTGCACGGATGATGGGAACGTAGTTGGTGTCCATAACGGCATCATCGAGAATTATGTAGAACTGAAGGAGAAATTAACTCGAAAGGGATATACTTTTTATAGCCAGACAGATACGGAAGTAGCGATCAAAATGGTCGATTATTATTACAAAAAGTATAATATGGGACCAATCGATGCCATTGCAAAGACTATGGTAAGAGTTCGTGGCTCCTATGCGCTGGCTGTTATGTTTAAGGAATATCCGGGCGAGATATATGTGGCAAGGAAGGATAGTCCGATGATTATCGGCGTAGAAGAAGACGAGACATATGTTGCGTCTGATGTTCCGGCTGTTTTGAAATATACCAGACAGGTTTACTATATTGGCAATTTAGAGATGGCAAAGTTGTCTCCGGGTAATGCCGTGTTCTATAATCTGGATGGAGATGAGATAGAGAAGGAACTTGTGGAGATCAAATGGGATGCAGAAGCGGCTGAAAAGGGCGGATATGAGCATTTCATGATGAAAGAGATCCATGAACAGCCAAAGGCAGTCAAAGATACGATCAATTCTGTGGTAACCGTAGATGAATCATCAGGTGCGCAGATTGATCTGTCTTCAGTCGGGCTTACAGAAGAGGAGATACGTTCTATCTCTAATATCTATATCGTAGCCTGTGGCTCGGCATATCACGTGGGAGTGGCTGCCCAGTATGTCATCGAAGATCTGGTGAAGGTTCCGGTGCGAGTAGAACTGGCATCCGAGTTCCGTTACAGAAAACCGCTTTTGGATAAGAATGGCCTTGTGATCATTATAAGTCAGTCCGGAGAGACCGCAGATAGCCTGGCTGCGCTGCGTGAAGCAAAAGCAAAGGGCATCCGGACGCTTGCAATCGTGAATGTGATAGGCTCTTCTATCGCGCGGGAAGCGGATAATGTCTTCTATACTTTAGCTGGACCGGAGATTGCGGTGGCAACAACCAAAGCGTACAGTACTCAGTTGGTCGCGTCCTATCTGCTGGCGATTCAGTTTGCGTATGTACGCGGAGAACTGAATATGGACAAATATAGAGAACTGATTACGGAATTACAGACCATTCCGGATAAGATCAGCAGGGTTCTGGAAGATAAAGAACGGATTCAGTGGTTTGCAAGCAAATTCTCCAATGCTAAGGATGTGTTCTTTATCGGACGCGGCATTGATTATGCAATCTGCCTGGAAGGTAGCCTTAAGATGAAAGAAATCTCTTATATACATAGTGAGGCATATGCTGCAGGCGAGTTGAAGCACGGGACGATTAGTCTGATTGAAGATGGAACGTTGGTAATCGGAGTGATGACGCAGAGCGAATTATATGAGAAGACGGTGAGCAATCTGGTCGAGGTTAAGAGCCGCGGAGCGTATCTTATGGGATTGGCTCCATATGGCAAATACGAGATTGAGGACACGGCTGATTTTGTAACGTATGTTCCAAGAACAGATGAGCATTTTACGCCAAGCCTGGCAGTGATTCCATTACAGTTGATGGGATATTATATCAGTGTGGCAAGAGGATTGGATGTAGATAAGCCGAGGAATCTGGCGAAGAGCGTTACTGTAGAATAAGAAGTTAGAGTTGTTAATGGATTTTAACAGATGAATTAATGAAGATAAGAGGGAAACGCCATGCCAGGAACACTATACCTATGCGCAACGCCCATCGGCAACCTAGAAGATATGACCTTGCGCTGTATCAGAATATTAAAAGAAGTGGATATCATCGCGGCAGAAGACACCCGCAACAGTATCAAACTCCTGAACCACTTCGAGATCAAGACGCCCATGACCAGTTATCACGAATATAATAAGATAGAAAAGGGACATAAGTTAGTGGAGCGCCTCCGAAATGGAGAGAATATCGCGCTAATTACCGATGCTGGTACGCCGGGAATCTCCGATCCGGGAGAAGAGTTGGTGAAGATGTGCCAGGAGGCGAACGTCCCGGTAACAGCGGTTCCGGGGGCATCAGCCTGTGTCACAGCGCTTACGATATCAGGGCTTCCGACGAGACGTTTTGCATTCGAAGCATTTCTTCCAACGGATAAGAAAGAGCGGCTGGCGATTCTTGAAGAGATGAAGGAAGAGACAAGAACCATGGTGGTCTATGAAGCACCGCACAGACTGGTAAGAACTCTGAAAGTGTTAGGTGAGACGCTGGGCAACCGCCGGATCAGTATCTGCCGGGAACTGACCAAGAAGCATGAGACCGTATTTGCCACTACAATAGAAGAAGCGCTTGATTATTATGAGAAGCAGGAGCCAAAGGGCGAATGCGTAATGGTAATTGAAGGAAAGAGCCGGGAGGAGATTCGTGCCGAGGAGAAGGCTCATTGGGAAGAATTGAGTATTGAGGAGCACATGGCACACTATCTGAATAACGGCATGGAGAAGAAAGAAGCCATGAAGCAGGTGGCGAAGGACAGAGGCGTCAGCAAGCGGGATATTTACCAGGCGCTGCTATAAAATGTATCAGATCGGGAGCCTTGGTCAACTTGTATAGAAAATTGCAAAAAGATTGTTCAACTTGGGCATAGCAGAAATCACGCTTTTTTTATATACTTTTAAACAGAACGAAACGGTATCACAGATACAACATTATAATATTATTGGAGGAAAAGCAAAATGGCAAGTTTATCATTAAGACACATTAACAAAAAATATCCAAATGGATTTGAAGCCGTAAAAGATTTCAACCTTGAGATTGAAGATAAAGAATTTATCATCTTCGTAGGACCTTCAGGATGTGGTAAATCTACAACACTTCGTATGGTAGCTGGTCTGGAAGACATCTCTTCCGGTGAATTATATATCGGTGACAAACTGGTTAACGACGTAGAGCCTAAGGACAGAGATATCGCGATGGTATTCCAGAACTACGCTCTGTATCCACATATGACAGTATATGATAACATGGCATTCGGTCTTAAGTTAAGAAAAGTACCGAAGGATGAGATCGACAAGATGGTTCGTGAAGCAGCTAGAATCCTTGACCTGGAAGCTCTGTTAGATCGTAAGCCAAAGGCTTTATCAGGTGGTCAGAGACAGCGTGTTGCTATGGGACGTGCAATCGTTCGTAGCCCTAAGGTATTCCTTATGGATGAGCCTCTTTCTAACTTGGATGCAAAACTTCGTGGACAGATGCGTGTTGAGATCTCCAGATTACATCAGAGATTAGGTACAACAATCATCTACGTAACACATGACCAGACAGAGGCTATGACACTTGGTACAAGAATCGTAGTTATGAACGCTGGTGTTGTTCAGCAGGTAGATACTCCACAGACACTGTACGATCACCCATGCAACCTGTTCGTAGCAGGATTTATCGGATCTCCACAGATGAACTTTGTTGATGCAACATGTAAGGTAAAAGGCAATGATGTATACCTTGTAGCTGGTCCTTCAGAGATTAAACTTGCTGCTGATAAGGCTAAGAAGTTAATTGAGGGTGGATATGATGGAAAGACAGTTGTTCTTGGTATCCGTCCGGAAGATGTACATGATGAGCCAGAATTCCTTGCTAAGTCTCCTGATACAGTTATCGAAGCAAAGATTCGTGTATACGAGATGCTTGGTGCAGAAGTATTCTTATACTTCGATTATGAAGGCGCTAGTATGACAGCAAGAGTTGAGCCTACTACAGCAGCTAGAACAGGCGACGTAGTTAAATTCGCTCTTGATGCTAACAAGATTCACGTATTTGACAAAGAGACAGAGCAGACAATTACAAACTAGTATTTGTTTAAAAACAGATAATGATAACAAAGAGGTCAGACACTTTCGGGTGCCTGGCCTTTTATATATTATGCCGGAAAGAGAGTTTTTGGTATTTGCTTTTGCATTTCATGGATCAGACGTGGAAAATCAACAGATTATCTGATATAATGAAAAATGGTGTAGCATATATAACAGAACAGGAGGTTATCCATTGTTATCGAATCAAATATTACATAAAGCAGTACAGGATATAAAGAGAATTACAGGTTTGGAATGTGCCATATGGGACATGAAGGGAATCTGTCTTGTAATGACGAGTGAACGAATGGTAAGTTTAGAGTCGGCGGTTGCAGAGTTTCATGCGATATCAGAGGCTAGCCTGCAGCAGATCAAAGGAGATGTGGGAATGTTTCTCGTATATGATGACGAGGAGCCTTGTTACATCCTGGTGCTCAAAGGAGAACT
The DNA here is from genome assembly GCA_945870325.1 of uncultured Dorea sp. Classification (GTDB taxonomy): domain Bacteria; phylum Bacillota; class Clostridia; order Lachnospirales; family Lachnospiraceae; genus CAMBRQ01. Next base: position 17,104 of record CAMBRQ010000015.1, read on the forward strand.
GCCGCAGATGGATATGGCAGGGAAGATGGGCGTAAGCCAGCTGGAGAATCTTTTATTTGCCTATAAGGAGAAGATGGATAAGAACCGATTTATCCAGAATCTGATTCTGGACAATCTGCTGTTAGTGGATGTATATAATCAGGCGAAGAAGATGAAGATACCGGTAGAACTTAAACGAGTGGTGTTCTTGGTTGAATCTAAGAATGAAGGTGAGAACCTGATCCTTGAGACGCTGAAAGGACTGTATGCGACTGGTACGAGGGATTTCGTAACCGCGGTAGATGAAAAGCACGTGATTCTTGTGAAGGCGTTGGAAAGTACGGATGACTATGGGCGTCTGAACCAGATTGCCAGAGAGTTGGTAGATACGCTGAGTATGGAAGCGATGGTAAGCGTGAGGGCTTCTTACGGAACCATTATCAATGAGTTAAAAGATGTATCCAAATCATACAAAGAAGCTGACATGGCGTTGGAGGTAGGAAGAGTCTTCTATGCAGATAAGAATATTCTTGCTTATAACGAGTTGGGAATTGGGCGACTGATTCATCAGTTGCCGGCATCCTTGTGTGATATGTTCCTGAATGAAGTGTTCGAAGGGAATGGGGCGGATCAGTTCGAGGAAGAGGAACTGACAACGGTCTATACATTCTTCGAGAACAACCTGAATATATCCGAGACAGCAAGGCAACTGTATGTGCACCGTAATACGCTGGTGTACAGGCTGGAGAAGATTCAGAAAAGAACAGGACTGGATGTCAGAGTATTTGAAGATGCGTTAACATTTAAAATAGCTATGATGGTAGCAGACCACATGAAATACATGGATAATTAGGAGGAGATCAGACATGATAAAATTATTTGACAACGGTGTCTATCTGTTAAACGGGACAGAGATTGTGGAACATGCAGAAGAAGTAAAGGCGAAGACCGGGCAGGAAGTATCCCCGGCAGAAGCGGCTAAGAATACAATGGCATATAACATTCTCGCAGATCACAATACTTCCGGCAATATGGATAGATTGCAGATTAAGTTCGATAAATTGACATCGCACGATATCACATTCGTGGGCATCATCCAGACAGCCAGAGCATCAGGGCTTGAGAAATTCCCGATTCCTTACGTGTTGACTAACTGCCACAATTCTCTATGCGCAGTAGGTGGAACGATCAACGAGGATGACCACATGTTTGGACTGACTTGTGCGAAGAAATATGGTGGAGTATATGTACCGCCTCATCAGGCAGTCATCCATCAGTTTGCCCGTGAGATGCTTGCAGGCGGCGGTAAGATGATCCTTGGTTCTGACAGCCATACCCGTTATGGTGCGCTTGGTACTATGGCGATGGGAGAAGGCGGACCGGAACTTGTTAAGCAGCTGCTGAATAAGACCTATGATATCAAGATGCCGGGCGTGATTGGAATCTACCTGGATGGCGAGCCGATGAAAGGTGTTGGTCCTCAGGACGTGGCATTGGCGATCATTGGTGCGACATTTGGCAATGGATATGTGAATAATAAAGTCATGGAATTCGTAGGACCAGGCGTTGAGAAGTTAAGTGCTGATTTCCGTATCGGTATTGACGTTATGACAACAGAGACGACCTGTCTGTCATCTATCTGGAAGACGGATGAGAAGATTAAGGAATTCTACGATATCCACGGAAGAGTAGAAGAATATAAAGAATTGAACCCTGGAGCAGTTGCATACTATGACGGTATGGTATATGTGAACCTAAGCGAGATCAAGCCGATGATCGCAATGCCGTTCCATCCGTCTAATGTATACACGATTGATGAGGTGAATGCGAACCTGAAAGATGTGCTTCATGATGTAGAGCAGAAAGCGTTAGTAAGTCTTGACGGAGCAGTGGACTATTCTCTGCAGAGCAAGATTGTAGACGGCAGATTATATGTGGATCAGGGAATCATCGCAGGATGTGCCGGTGGCGGATTCGAGAATATCTGTGCGGCAGCAGACATCATCCGAGGCAAATACATTGGCTTTGATGAGTTTACATTCAGTGTATATCCTGCAAGTACGCCGATCTATATGGAATTAGTGAAGAACGGGGCAGTTGCAGACCTGATGGCAGCAGGAACGATTGTGAAGACGGCATTCTGCGGACCATGCTTTGGCGCGGGAGATACTCCGGCGAATAATGCCTTTTCTATCCGTCACTCTACAAGAAACTTCCCGAACCGTGAAGGTTCCAAGCTGCAGAGCGGACAGATTGCATCCGTTGCGCTTATGGATGCACGTTCTATCGCTGCAACGGCTGCGAACAAGGGATTCCTTACACCGGCAACGGATATGGATGTGGAATACAAGGGACGCAAGTATCACTTCGACCAGAATATCTACGCTAACCGCGTATTTGACAGCAAGGGCGTTGCAGATCCTTCTGTTGAGATTAAGTTTGGACCGAACATCAAAGACTGGCCGGCGATGGCAGCGCTTCCTGAGAATCTGCTGCTGAAGGTGGTATCTGAGATCCATGATCCGGTTACGACGACAGATGAACTGATCCCATCAGGCGAGACTTCTTCTTATCGTTCTAATCCGCTGGGACTGGCAGAGTTCGCATTATCCAGAAAAGACCCGGCTTATGTAGGGCGTGCGAAAGAGGTTCAGAAGGCAGAGAAGGCAATTGAAGCGGGACAGTGCCCATTAGATGTATTAGAAGAATTAAAGCCAGTAATGGCAAAAGTCCGCGAGACTTATCCGGAAGCAGGAGAGGGCAATCTTGGAATCGGAAGTACCATCTTCGCGGTAAAACCAGGCGATGGCTCTGCGAGAGAGCAGGCAGCATCCTGCCAGAAGGTACTCGGAGGATGGGCGAATATTGCGAATGAATATGCAACCAAGAGATACCGCTCCAACCTGATCAACTGGGGTATGCTTCCATTTATTACAGAAGAAAGCCATGAGAACTTAAGTTTCAAGAATGGCGATTATATATTCGTTCCAGAGATTAAGAAAGCGATTGAAGAGAAAGCATCTGATATCAAGGCATATGTGGTAGGCGATGAACTCAAAGAGATTCAGCTGAAACTTGGCGATATGACAGATGCAGAACGTGAGATTATCCTGAAAGGATGCCTGATCAACTACTATAGAGGTTAAAAAGGGGACAGGGCAAATTCAATTGGGGACGGGGGAAATTGAAAAAACCCCCGTCCCCAATGCAACATTTGGGACTTTTTTTGACTCTAATATATAACCTGCTAATTAAATGGTACCATATCTGACAGGGAGGATAAGATATGAGATGCGATGCGAAGACGTTTGCGCAGATGTATGAGGAGGTCTATGTGGACTTATACCGATTCGCCCTATGTATGATGAGAGATCAGCATGAGGCGGAGGATGTGGTCAGCGAAGCGGTGGTGGCGGCTTATGAGAATATCGGCAAACTGCGGAACGCAGATGCGTTCAAAAACTGGATGTTCACAATCCTGTCCAATATCTGCAAGAAGAGATTGAAGAAGGCAGCAAGAGAAGTACATAGTTCTGAAGAAGATACATATTCTCAGATTCCATCGGAGGAGAAGGATATCGGCCTTGCGGTAGATGTGAGGAAGGCATTCTTTCTTCTGGAAGAGGATGAGCAGACGATTATCGGTCTGTCTGTTTTCGGTGGCTATAACAGCCAGGAGATTGGGGAAGCGCTTAAGATGAATCCGAATACGGTACGTTCCAAGAGAAGCCGTGCCTTGCAGAAGATGGAATGTGTACTTAGATGAGTCAAAGGAGGCGGTTGTATGGATAGAAGAGAGCAGGATGTATTAGATCAGATCAGGAAACAGACTGAAGATATCGATGTGCCGGAGAGCCTGAAGCCAGACAATGTAAGCCGGATGCTGGAAGGGAAGAAGCCAAAGAGGCGGATACGCCCATATCAGATCGGTACGCTGGCAGCAGCCTGTGTGGCAGCGATTATCGGAATTGCGGTATGGACAGATGGGAAAATATCAGGGACAGGCGACAATGTGCCGGAATCGGCAGAAAGCGGGATTAGTGAAAGTAAGAAGATAGCCAGTGCGGACAGTTATGAGCAGATATATCAATATATTGAAGAATATCAGAAGGAAACAGAACGTGCGAATAGTGTCGATGGCGGAGTGGCGCTTTTTGGGGAACGTTCAGTAGAAGAAAGTGCTGTGAGTGATATGGGTGCTGCGAGTAATACATCGGGGACAAAGACTGCTTCGGGAGCGGAGTCATTTACATCAGCGGCTCAGGCTGATTCTGCAGCAGTATCAGGAGATTACTCACAGACGAATGTAAGGCAGGAAGGCGTAGATGAAGGAGATGTCGTGAAGACGGATGGCACATACCTGTATGTTCTGGAGGATAATGGTCATGAGATTGGAATTGTCAATACCAGGAATCAGAATCTGGAGAAAGTGGCAGCGATAGATGTAGGAGAGGATTGTTACATCTATGAGTTCTATCTCGCACAGAAGAAATTGGTGGCTGTATGCAGTAGGAACGGAGTTGCTTTTGATGGGATCGATCCGTTGGCAAATGGTTCTTTGAATCTAGAGGCAACTCTCGCGGTTACTTATGATATTCAGGATCCACAGAATCCTGTGGAGGAAGGAAGAGTAAGTCAGAGCGGCAATTATAATTCCTCAAGAATGTCAGATGGCTATCTCTATCTGTTCAGTGAATACTATATGTGGGGAGATATGGATCAGAATGAGCCACGCTCCTATGTACCATTGATCAATGGCGATATTATAAAGGAAAGCAGCATCTATCTGCCGCAGATTTCGAAGGCGTATATGTATGAAGTAATTACCAGTATTGATCCGGATGATCCGGATGAGGTGAAAGACAGTAAAGCAATATTCTCCAAGGGCGGGCAGATATATGTAAGTAATGAAAATATCTATTTCTATGAGACGGAATGGGGCTACAATGATAACTGCGTTACGACCATCCGAAAAGTTGCATATAAAGATGGAGAATTGACGGCAAAAGCCCAGGGGCAGTTCGGTGGCTATCTGAACGATTCGTTCTCTATCGATGAGTATGAGGGGAATCTAAGAGTTGTGACGACGGAAGGAGATACGAATTCGGTATATATGTTGGATAAGGAATTGGAAATCATCGGTTCGATTGAAGATCTGGCAGAAGATGAGAGAGTGTATTCAGCGAGATTCATGGGGGATACGGGATATTTCGTGACCTTCCGTGAGACAGATCCCCTGTTCAGCGTAGATTTGTCGAATCCAAAGAAACCGAAGATCCTGGGTGCGTTGAAGATACCGGGCTTCTCGGAATATCTGCATTTTTACGGAGAAGATAAACTGCTGGGAATCGGCATGAATGTAGATGAGGAGACTATGACAACGGATGGCGTGAAGCTAAGTATGTTTGATATTTCCGACAAGGCGGATGTGAAAGAGGAAGATACTTATATCCTGAAAAATGTATATAGTACAGATGTTTCCTATGATTATAAGGCTGTGCTTGTGGATCAGAGCCGTAATATCATCGGATTTGCCGGATATGCCGGGGGCGGGCAGAATTATTATCTGTTCGAATATGATGAGGATAACGGATTCAACTGTAATATGGAGGAAGAGATCAACGGCAATGGAGGAAGAAGCGCCAGAGGAGTCTATATAGGAGATATCTTATATGTAGTACAGGGAAATATTATCGAGGCGTATAGCCTGAAAGATTATATCAAAGTAGATGATCTGATTCTGTAGTATAGAGAAGACCGGAAGGCAATTGATAATCGTCAATCGTTTTCCGGTCTTTCGCACATATAAAGCATTTGGAATGATATGTTAGTCTCCAATTGGAATATTCCGTAGCCTGGATTTTAAGAGGGGACCAATCATAATGGAAATAATAATCTTAATCGTATCGCCGGGCAGATATGGAATTACGCCGATGGAAAGAGCCGCGATGAATGACTGATCCAACTGGAATGCAAGCCATGCGGTGCCGAAAGCGTAAGCCACAGCAGTAGCAAGGATCATGCCGATTACGATAAGGATGCGGTTATTTGGAAAATAATCTACAAACAGACCGGCTATCATCGTCATGAAGATAAAGCCAATCAGATATCCGCCCGTTGGACCGGCAAGTTTTCCCAGACCTCCGGAGAAGCCGGAAAACACCGGAAGTCCGACTGCTCCAAGCAGGAGGTAGATCAGGAAACTAAAGGTAGCATATTTCCAGCCAAGTATATAGATGCTGATCAAAAGAACCAGATTCGTCAGTGAGATTGGAACCGGACTGACCGGAATCGGGATAGATAAAGGTGCGAAGATGCAGGTAATAGCGGTCATCAGTGCAATCAGAACCAGATGGCGTGTTGATAATCTGTTGGTAGTATCGGATGTTGTAGTATCTTTCATAGTATTTTGCTGCCGTTAACGACAGACTCCTTTCTTGAAATAAATGACATTAGAATATTTATATGGAATGAGTATAAGAGAAAAGTTCCGAAATGTCAACTTATAAAAATAAAATGTTAACAATTAAAATATTTCCTGTTGCGTGAATTTAAAGAAAAAAATATAAAAATCAGAAAATTTACAAAACAATACAAAATTATAAATTAAACAAATAAAAAAGTCAAAAATAGTATTGACAAATACAAATCGCGGTGATATCATATAATCAATCCAAAAAGAAATCCTAAAAACACAAGAGTTCCTGACGAGAAAGGGAATCAGAGGATGTCACATATATAAAACTTAGTATATGGAGATGTTTTCAAAAGTGTAAAGGATGAAAAGAATATATTTCATATGTAGGTGAGATATAGAAGAATTGGAAATAAGATGGAAGGAGGCTTAATCCGTTGGACATTACAATAGAGACAACTCAATATGTTAGTGGTATGGCAAATAAAAGTTCCCATAGAATAAGCCTTAACCATAGAGGATAATAGATAAGCCGGTAAAGTGTATAAAAAGAGAAGTCGGAGAAGAAAGAACCGGGGATTATAAAAAGTATTTGCAGACATATTGAAGAAGATACCATAGAATAGTTTGATAATATTAGACGATGTGTGAAAAACATTACCTAATTTATTAGATTTATCCAAGGAGTATATGAGGCAGTAAGTTATAGAAGGAATAGCTTAATACAATTATAGACAAGAATAAGGCGTTGGCTGTAATTGAAACGGTTATAGATATTAATAACTAAATAGACTGGGTTATATAATTTATTAGGATATTATTAAAGGTAAAAGGGAACGATAGGATCTAGAGAGGACCCTCCGATTAATAAAAGCATATAATAAAATTTAATATAAAATAGCCATTAGAATAATAAAGATTGTAATGGCTATTTTTTTTAGCAAGAATTACTCTGATGGAGAAGAGAATGTGAATATGTCTATGAAAATATGAAAATGACGAATAGATTTGTACAAAAAGACAAAAAAGTTGGACATTTGCGTAAAAAGTAGCGATGTATATTGCCGAAAAATAGGGTTAATATTATTATGTTTTGTAAAAATATTATAAATTTGTGGCTTGTTTGCAAAGATGAGAAAGGAGGATCTAGTAGGAGTAAGACAAATGTGGAGAAATGACATATTAATATGTCAAGAGTAAAGAGGAGGAAAAAATGAGAAAAAGAAGCAAATGGCTATCGGGACTGCTGGCAGCAGCGTTAGTAGTTACTCAGATGGTAACAGCAGTACCCGCAACGGTGTTAGCAGCACCAGAGACAGTTGAAGCAGAACAGCGCGCAGTCACAGAGGTTTGGCGTCAATTCAAAAGCAGTGCTACGAATGACAATGGCAGCAATGCAGCAATTCTGGTCAACACAAACGAAGGAACAGAGGGTATGGAAGCCGGCGAGTTATCATTCGTATTAAAACCGAATGATGTGCAGGGAAATATCAGATTCAATGTAGGTCCTTATATCACAGACAATACCCATTATATGACGATTGGCTATAATGCATCGGGCTGGTTCTATGAGTATAAGGGTGCTGGAAACAACTGGCCTACAATTAACGGGCTTCCAACTCCGCCGACCGCAGGTGAAGCGATGGATATGTCAATTAAGTGGAATGGACTTGACTACACAGTGACAGCAAATGGTCAGAGTGTAAGTTTTGAAATTCCACAGGCTGCATTCGATGGACTGAATACAGGAAAACTTGGGTTCAGAATTGGTTCTTGGAGTGGCACAGTATCCGATATCTTTTTCAAGGATGTCGAGATTAAAGACGGAGAAGGCAATGTAATCGTAGAAAAAGGTGCAGATACCTGGGAACTTCAGACAACAGACAGAGGCGAAGTTTATAATGCTGAAGTAAGAATGTCTAAAGTAACTGTAACGGGTCGTGTAGTAGATGCAGAGGGAACCCCTGTTGAAGGTGCAACTGTAGTTCTTAACGGAGCAGAAGTTGAAACGGATGCAGAAGGCGCTTATACATTCGAAGAAGTTCCAAACGGAAACTATACAGTTTCAGTTACCAAGAGAGGTTACCAGGCAGGAACGGCAGATATCACAATCGAAGAATCTGATATAGAAGTAGACGATATCGTAATGACCAAAGGTTCTGCGATTGAATTTGAGGGAGATGACGCAATTTTCTCTGATCAGATGGAAGCTGCGATTTCTAATACTTTCCCGCAGGTAGTTGGCTATACGATGAAGGGCGGAAGTGTAGACGGCGCAAAATTCTATGGACAGACTGCGGAATTGACACAGCTCAAGGTTAACGGTAAGCTTGTGACACCGGATGTAAAATATACCAAGGATTCCGACAGCAAAGCTACGTATGTAATGACGATTGATGAGCAGGATATCAGTGCAACTGTAACAGCGACATTGGAGGTAGTAGATAATACATTAAGTTTTGATATTACCAAGATTGATGCGGAAGCGGGAACATTTCTGACGGTTGAGATCCCGAATCATAATCTGGTTACTGCAAAAGCAAGTCAGCCGGGCGCTGCATTTGCCGGAGCAAACATGTCTACCAACGTAAGCGTGAATGGTGATACGTATTCAGCAGTAAGTGCACAGGCAGATGGAAAACGCGGATATATGTATGCGTTCGTTTCTACAGAAGAACTGAGTGCGGGATTATGGAGTAACTCAGAAAATAATGTTAATGCTGACTGGCAGAGAGTAACAGCGGTTACAAGCACAGTTGATGGTGTAAAAGAGACTGGTCTTAGCAGTACATACTGGACATATCAGAAGAGCGCAGCTCACAGAATCGAGAATAAAGATTATGAGATGCCATCAACAAAGGTTGTTATTACTGGTGATGAAAACGAGGATGAAGTGATTGACTGGCAGGACGGCGCGATTGGATATCGTACGATCATGAATAATCCGGTAGGATCAGAACTTGTTCCTGATCGTGTGGCATTGCGTATCGCAATGAACTTTAACAGCCATGCACAGAATCCGTTCTTAATGACATACGATAATGCACAGAAAGTATATTTGAATACAGACGGACTTGGACAGAGCATTCTGTTAAAGGGTTACGGAAGTGAAGGACATGACTCGGGTCATCTGAATTATGCAGATATCGGTAAACGTATTGGTGGCGTTGAAGAGATGAAGAAGCTCCTTGCACAGGGTAAAGAGATTGGTGCAACGTTCGGTATCCATGTAAATGCTTCCGAGACATATCCGGAATCTATCTACTTTACAGAAGATCGTCTGAGAAAGAATGCGGACGGAAGCCTGGCATACGGCTGGAACTGGCTGGATCAGGGTGTTAATATCGATGCTGACTATGACCTTAGAAATGGACGTGAGCAGCGTTTCATCGATCTCTGGGAAGAATTAGGCGGAGAAAACAACGATCTTGACTTTATTTATGTCGATGTATGGGGCAACGGACAGTCTGGGGATAATGGAACATGGGCAAGCCGTCAGCTTGCAAAAGAGATCACACAGACATGTGGCTGGAGACTTGGTAGCGAGTGGGGTTATGCGAATGAGTATGATTCTACGTTTCAGCATTGGGCAGCCGACCTGACATATGGTGGGGCGACATTAAAAGGTATCAACAGTTATATCACACGTTTCATCCGTAACCACCAGAAAGATTCATGGGTAGGTGACTATCCGAGCTATGGCGGAGCAGCAGTTGAACCGTTGCTTGGCGGATATGATATGAAAGACTTTGAAGGCTGGCAGGGACGTAATGATTATCTGGGATATATTCAGAATCTGTTTGACGATAACCTTTCAACAAAATTCTTGCAGCATTACAAAGTAATGAAATGGGAAAATGGTGAGCCGACAACTGTAGGTGGAGCGACATGGACACCGGAAATGAAAATTACATTACAGGATGATGCAAAAGCGAATACAATCGTAGTATCAAGAGGATCTAATGATGGTACATCTGCTGAGTACAGAAACAGAACAATGACCTTTAATGACAGAGTCATTCTGGATGGAGAGAAATATCTCATTCCTTGGTTCTGGGATGCTAACGGAAATGAATTATCATCTGATGATCAGAAGTTATACCACTGGAATCAGGCTGGCGGAACATCCACATGGACACTTCCGGACGGATGGGCAGGAGCAGAGATTTACAAACTGACAGAGACAGGCAAGATTGCATGCAATGATATTGCAACAATGTCAGGAAATCAGATTACAATTACTGCAGAAGCATCAGTTCCGTATGTAATTCATAAAAATGGAGTCGGCGAAGGAATCAAGGCTACAGACTTGACATGGAGTGCAGGCGCGCATCTTGTAGATACAGGATTCAACAGTAATACATTGGATTACTGGACAATCGAAGGCGAAAGCGCGGAGATTATTAAGAGTGCGGCAAACAACATGATGTTAAGCCTTGGTGATGAAGGTGGAGAAGTTTCTTTAACACAGACACTTACTGATCTGGAACCAGGCAAAGGCTATGCAGCATATGTTGGTGTAGATAACAGATCTGATGCAAAGGCATATATTGAAGTAACAGTAGATGGAAAAGTAATTTCTAACTATACAGAGAAATCGATTGCTAAGAACTATTTGCAGTCTTATGCACATAATACTAACAATGCAACAATCTCAGATGGTGGAAGTTATTTCCAGAATATGTATGTATTCTTCACGGCTCCTGAGAAGGGTAAAGAAGTAACACTTACATTAAGACGTGAAGCTGGTGCCGGCAAGACATATTTTGACGATGTCAGAGTTGTAAACAATGTATTTGGTGAGACTGAGACGGATGGAAACTTTAATCCGTTTGTAGCGGAGAATAAACTGGAGCAGACATTCGAGGCAGTTCCTCAGGGATTGTTCCCGTTTGTAATTGGTAATATTGAAGGTGTACAGGATAATAGAACTCACCTTTCTGAGAAAAATGAGCCGTATACACAGGCAGGATGGTACGGAGTTAAGAAGTTAGACGATGTTATTGAGGGCAACTGGTCTGTTAAGACGAATGGTCTGTCCGGCTATGGAAGACTTGTATATCAGACGATTCCTCAGAACTTCAGATTTGAAGAAGGTGTGACATATAACATCAGCTTCGACTATGAGATGGGATCAGAGAATACATATGCATTCGTTGTTGGTAACGGAGAATCTAATGGCAGCAACTTTGATGTGTATGAATTAACTGCAACAGATCTTGAAAATGCGAAACCGCAGACCTTTAAGTTCAGGTTGACCGGAGAAGAGGGCAACCAGTCATGGATTGGTATCTACTCTACAGGAACGGCAGCTGATACACAGGGAGCAGCCGGAAATGAAGCAAACTTTGGCGGTTACAAAGATTTCGTCTTAGATAATCTTGTAATTGAGAAGTCAAAAGCACAGAAAGCCGAGTTGGAAGAACTTGTAAGTGCGAACAGTGGAAGATATGAAGTAAACTACTCTACAGAATCATGGGAAGTATTTGCAGCAGCATTAGAAGCAGCAAATGCAGCGCTTGATGATTTTGGAGCAGAGCAGGCAATTGTAGATAAAGCAAAAGAAGATCTGACAAAAGCGGTTGACGGACTGGAGGTAATTGCAGTTACATTATCCGGACAAGTTGTTGATGAGGCAGGTAACGGTCTTGCAGATATCACGATCACAGCAGATAATGATGTGACAACAACAACAGATGGAAATGGTAATTATATTCTTCCGGGCGTAGTATTCGGAGACAGAACTATCGTAGCAGAGAGCAATATCTTCGCAACCAATTCACAGGAGATTACAGTTTCTGCAGAAGAACTTGAAGTAGCACTGAACTTCACAATGACAACAGAGACAACAGCGGTAGAAGGTACAGTAACCGCAGTTGGCGATCCTGTAGAAGGCGCAGTTGTAACAATTGGTGACCAGACAGCAACAACAGATGCTAACGGACATTATGCATTTGAAGCGGTGGTTACAAAGGCTTACACAGTTAGATTCGAGAAAGAAGGATACGACGCTGTAAATAAAGATGTAGTAATCACAAAGGGTGAGGCGGCAGTTGTAAATGCTATGCTTCCACCTCTGACAAGAGATGAGGCAGACTACGAGAATAATTACGATGATGGTGAGAAGACGTGGGACAACCTTGCTGGTAATACATCTAGTACAAAGATTACGATGGCTAACGGTCAGGCACAGATTGAGTTCCCTGGCGGTGGACATGCAAACGTATATGAGACTCAGGCACCGGTATTCAAGAATGGTGTTGTAGAGATGGATATTACATCTGCAAAAGCAGGTACACGTATTGGTATTCTCTTTAGAGCACAGGATATGAACAACCGTGTTTATGTAGGTGTAGGAGATCAGGCAAATCTGTACTTTACAGAGTACTGGGGAACTAAAACAAGTAATTCCTGGTCAAGTATGTCTACTGGCGATACATTTGAAGCGAATAAGACCATGCATCTGAAAGCAGAAATCGTGGATAAGACGATTACTCTCTGGGTAAATGGTAATCAGGTGCTTCAGAATACAATGTCAGGCATGCCGACGAATGCTGGTTACTTTGGTCTTAATACGAGAGCTAACCATACAGTCTATGTAGACAATGTAAAAGTAACATCTTATGACCTGCCGACAGGCGATTTGCAGAATGTTGCAGGACGCGTAGTAGACTTTGATGGCGTGGCAATCGAAGGTGCGAAAGTTGAATTACTGGATAACAATGGTGAAGTAATTAAGACGACAACGACAGATGCTTTAGGAAACTACAAGTTTAAGAATGTTGTAGTCGGCGAATATCAGGTAAGAGTAACAAGTGGAGAATACGTACAGGAAATCCCTGTAACCGTAGAGACTGGCGAAGACTATGTAGTAGTGGAAAAAGCATTTATGGGCAACTATGCTGATAAATCTGATCTGCAGGCACTTATCGTGTATGCGAATGAACAGAAGGAAGATGCAAATTACCAGTATGTGGTTCCGGCTGTGAAGACTTTATTCGAGGCAAGACTTGCAGAAGCAGAGGCAGTAAATGAAAATGAATTTGCAACACAGGAAGAAGCAGATGCAGCATACGAAGCATTGCTGGCGGCGGTCCAGATGTTAGGTTACACTGGAAACAGTGAAGAACTTCAGGTTCTTGTTGATGTTGTGGAAGGAATGGATCTGGATGGTATTTATACAGAGGCAACAGTAAAAGCTGTTCGTGATGCGTTGGATGCGGCTAAAGAGGTTCTCGCTAATGAAAATGCACTTCAGGACGAAATCGATGCGGCGAAGGCAGCATTACAGGAAGCAGTAGATGCACTTGAGAGAATTCCGGTTGATAAGTCTAAGTTAGAAAAACTTGTAGCATCAGCAGCGAAGTATGAGGAAAAGATTGATCAGTATACGCCTGTAACAGCAGAAGCATTTACAGCAGCATTAGAAGGTGCAAGAGAAGTTCTTGCTAATGAAAATGCAACACAGGAAGAAGTTGATGCGGCATATGCAGCACTGCAGAATGCAATCTTTGGCCTGAGAGAAATCCCGAATAAGGATAAACTGGCCGAACTGCTTAAGAAGGCAGAAGGATTAGACCTGACCAAATACACTGCTCAGAGTGTAGGTGTATTGAGAACTGCAATGGCTAAGGCACAGATGGTTCTTGCGAATGAAAACGCAACAGAAGATGATGTGAAAGCAGCAACAGAAGAATTGGAAACGGCTATTGATAAGTTGGAAAAGACAACTGTGAAGCCAAGTACTGATGATAATAAGACAGACAGCAATAAGACGGATACAGATAAAGGTAAGAAAGTGACAAAGACCGGGGATACAGCACCTATAGTAGTATGGGGACTGGTTCTGATTTTGGCATTAGGATGTATAGCATTTGTTTGTGTAAGAAGACGCCGTCAGAGATAATTGCTGGTAAAGAATGAGGAAACTGCCGCAGTTTTGCGGCAGTTTCTTTTTAACAATTTTATTCGTATATTTTGACATTACACATGCCATATGATAAACTTATATAAGTAAAAATGTAAGATAGGGTGTTAAAATCTGAATAAATATTTGAGGTGAGAAGTTTGGATAAATATGAATATCGGGTAAAAACGGAGCAGATGCTCGAACATATGGAAAAAAAGCAATACAAGAAAGCAATGGAGATTGCAGATACGATTGACTGGCGCAGAGTGAAGAATGTATCTATGCTGAATATGGTAAGCGAGATCTATGAATATAATGGGGAGTTTCAGAAGAGCCGCGATATCCTGTTCGTAGCATTTGACCGGGCGCCGGGCAGCAGAAAGATTGTATATCGTCTGGGAACACTGGCATTAAAGATTAATGATATTGAGGAGGCTTCGGATTGTTATGAGGAGTTTGTGAAACTGGCTCCGAAGGATCCGAATCAGTATATTCTGAAGTACAGAATTCTGAAAGCACAGGGTGCGCCGCTGACTGAGCAGATTGATGCGCTGGAAGATTTTAAAAAGGCAGAATATATCGAGAAGTGGGCATATGAACTGGCGAAGTTGTATCATGAGGCTGGAATGACGGCAGAATGTCTGGAAGAGTGTGATGATCTGATTCTGTGGTTTAGTGAAGGCAAGTATGTATATCAGGCGATGGAACTTAAGATGAAGTATAAGCCATTGACTCCGCTTCAGCAGGAAAAATATGATGCACGTCCAGGAGCGCCGAAGAAAGCGCGTACTATTAAGCCTGAGAAAACAGAAGGAGATGTGGCATCTACTCCTATGGCTGCAGTCATTAAAGAGGCTGAGGCGGCAGAAGATGAGGCTGTTCAGGCAGAAAATACTGATGACATTACAGAGAATCTGGAGCAGGATGCACAGGAGACCGAGGCAGAGGAATCTGAAGAAAGTGCTATGGAGACTTCTTTTGAAGAGGAAGCGGATGAGGAAGATACTGTTGTGCCTGAGGAAACGGATGAGCCGAAGAGACATTCTTCTATTACAAGAATTGTAAAGGGTGCGACGCTTCAGGAGGCTCTTGCTAATGGTGTGGCAATTGCAAGCGGTATTAATATAGAAGAGAAGGCAATGAAGGAGAAGGATGAAGCGCTTCGGGTAACTGGTCAGATGCGCATCGAGGAGATCCTTCAGCAGTGGGAAGCAAAGCAGAAGGTAAATGCGGAAGCGATAGAGAAGCAGAAGAAGGAAGACCAGGAAAGAATCCGCAAAGAGCGTGAGGAAGCAGAACGTCGCAGAGAAGAAGAGCGTCTGGAACTTGAGCGTAAGGCAGCAGAGGCAGAGGAAGCACGCAAGGCGGAAGAAGAAGCGGCTCGCATTGCGGCAAAGAAAGCGGCGGAAGAAGCAGAGCGTAAGGCGGCAGAGGAAGCAGCATGGAAGGCGGCACAGGAAGCGGCAAGGCTTAAAGCGGAAGAAGAAGCGGCAAGGATTGCAGCGGAGAAAGCCGCAGCGGAAGAGGCGGCAAGAAAAGCAGCGGAAGAAGAAGCGGCAAGGAAAGCAGCCGAGGAAGAAGCAGCAAGAATCGCAGCGGAGGAAGAAGCAGCAAGAATCGCAGCCGAGAAGGCGGCGGAGGAAGAAGCGGCAAGAATTGCAGCTGAGAAGGCGGCGGAAGAAGAGGCGGCAAGGAAAGCAGCGGAAGAAGAAGCAGCACGGAAAGCGGCAGAAGAAGAGGCGGCAAGAAAAGCCGCAGAAGAAGAGGCGGCAAGAAAAGCAGCGGAAGAAGAAGCGGCAAGAGTCGCAGCGGAAGAAGAGGCGGCAAGAATTGCAGCCGAGAAGGCAGCAGAAGAAGAAGCGGCAAGAAAAGCCGCAGAGGCGGCTCGTAAGGCGGAAGAAGAAGCCGCATTAGCGGACGGAAAGACCCAGAGAATTCCGGATGATATTGTAAGGCTGATGGAGGAACTGGGAAATGATTCTTCAGAATCCGATGATCTGTATGATGCACTGGTACGTACAGCGGATCTGACAATTGACAGAGACCTTATTAATAATATTGTAGGAGACGATTATCAAGATCAGGACGAAGAAGAGGATGATTTTGCAGAGGAAGACTTCGAAGAAGAAGACTTTGATATTGGTGATTTTATCGGTGATTTTGAAGCCGATTTCGAAGAGGAAGATTTTGAAGAAGAGGACTTTGAAGAAGCCGATTTCGAAGAGGAAGATTTCGGGGAAGAAGAGCCTGAGGAAGACTTTGCAGAAGATTTTGAGGAAGACTTTGCAGAGGAAGGTTATGACGATGAGGATTATGAAGAAGCTGATTTTGATGAAGAAGACTTTGAAGAAGCCGATTATGAGGAAGAATACGAAGAAGAAACTGATTCCGAAGAAGATTATGAAGAAGAAGATTTTGAGGAAGAGGCTTATGATGAGGATGACTTCGAAGAGGAGGAATTTGAAGAGGCTGCTGAAGAAGAGGAACTGGAGATAGAAGAACCTTCTGAAGAAGAGATCCAGGAGAGAATTAAGAAGTCCAAAGGTACTGGGGTTCCGTTCGATACAGGGTTTGTCGTAACCGGTCGTTATGACCTGAGTGCTACCAGCGAGATTGGATTAAAGGCGGGACTTACAGAAGAACAGAAGAAACTATTCTCATATTTCGTTCCGGTAAGAGGAATGAGTGAGCAGATTGTAGAAGTGCTTGATAACGACAGAAGAGTTCAGAGAGAAGGCACATCTAAGAGAGGTAACCTTCTGGTTATCGGACGTAAAGGTTCCGGAAAGACGGTGCTTGCGGTTGATATCGTGAAAGCAATCCAGAAGCAGAGGAACTTAAAGCAAGGAAAGGTTGCGATTGTAACTGGTGAGTCTCTGAATAAGAAGGAACTGACGAATATTATCCAGAAACTTCGCGGTGGAGCAATCATCATTGAGAAGGCTGGTAAGTTGAATTCAAGAACCATTAAGGAACTGAATTACCTGATGGAGAAGAAGACGGGCGAACTGCTCTTCGTACTGGAAGATCAGAGAAAGCCTCTGGAGAGAATCCTGAGCGCGAATCCGGATTTCAAGAAGAAGTTTACGTCCAGACTGGAACTTCCGGTATTCATTAATGATGAATTGGTAACCTTCGGTCAGACATATGCAAAAGAGAATGGATACAAATTGGATGAGATGGGAATCCTTGCTCTGTACAGCCGGATCGATGTGATGCAGAGAGAGGATCATGCGGTATCGGTTGCAGAAGTAAAAGAGATTATGGATGAAGCAATCGAACATTCCCAGAAGGCGAATGTAAAACATCTGGCGAGAAGAGTCTTTGGAAGAAGTACGGATGAGTCCGACAGAATTATTCTGAAGGAAGAAGATTTTAAGATTTAGTAAGAATACATTAAGATAAAGGCTTTCTATTTATGAAAAATAAAAGCAGGGTTTTGGCAGGTAAGATTGTCCAAAACCCTTTCTTTTTGGGGAGGACTAAAGTATAATAATGGTATATATCGCAACAGAATGTGAGGGATGATTATATGGCAGAAAAAAAGTTAAAACCATATGAGATCGGTGAATTAGACCAATATCTTTTTGGTCAGGGCAACCATTATGAGATCTATAAAAAACTGGGCGCCCACAAGGTAAAAAGAGGAAAGAAAGAAGGCGTATATTTTGCCGTGTGGGCACCACATGCGCGTTCGGTATCTGTAGTGGGAGACTTCAATGAATGGAACATGGAAGCAAACCCTATGGAGAGGAATGAACCGCTTGGCATATACACATGTTTCATTCCTGGAGTTGAGGAATATGCGCTGTATAAGTATTGTGTTGAGACTTTCAATGGCGAGTACGTCTTTAAAGCTGATCCGTATGGAAATTATGCAGAATTAAGACCGGGAACTGCATCAAAAGTAGCAGATCTTTCTAAGATTAAGTGGACGGATTCCGTATGGATGGAGAAACGTAAGGAATGGAATCATCTGAATCAGCCGATGTCTATCTATGAGGCGCATATAGGCTCATGGAAACGCCATCCGGGTACGGAAGATACAGGATTCTATAATTATCGGGAATTTGCTAAGGAAATCGTAAAATATGTAAAAGATATGGGATACACGCATGTGGAACTTATGGGGATTGCAGAACATCCATTTGACGGTTCCTGGGGATATCAGGTAATCGGACATTTTGCGCCGACTTCCAGATATGGTACGCCGGAGGATTTCGCGTGGATGATTAATTATCTGCATAGGAATAAGATTGGTGTTATCCTGGATTGGGTACCGGCGCATTTCCCAAGAGATATTCATGGGCTGGCTAATTTTGACGGGACGCCTACATATGAGTATGCGGACCCGAAGATGGGCGAGCATCCGGACTGGGGAACCAAGATCTTCGATTATGGCAAGAATGAGGTGCGTAACTTCCTAATCTCCAATGCGCTGTTCTGGGTTGAGCAGTTCCATGTGGATGGATTAAGAGTAGACGCGGTGGCATCTATGCTGTATCTTGATTATGGCAAACAGGACGGACAGTGGATTGCTAATAAATATGGCGGCAATAAGAACTTGGAAGCAATCGATTTCTTCAAACATCTGAATTCGGTTGTACTTGGAAGGAACCCGGGGGCGGTTATGATCGCGGAAGAGTCTACAGCATGGCCGAAGGTTACCGGAAGTGTAGAGGATGATGGTCTTGGATTTAGCCTGAAGTGGAATATGGGATGGATGCATGACTTTACGGAATATATGAAGTTAGATCCATTGTTCAGGAAGGATCACCACAACCAGATGACATTTGCTATGAGTTATGCTCATAGTGAGAATTATGTTCTGGTATTATCTCATGACGAGGTGGTACATCTGAAGTGTTCTATGCTGAATAAGATGCCGGGGCTTGGATTCGATAAGTTCGCGAACCTGAAGGTTGGTTATGCGTTCATGATGGGACACGCAGGTAAGAAATTGCTTTTTATGGGGCAGGAATTCGCACAACTTCGGGAATGGAGTGAAGAAAGAGAATTAGACTGGTATCTGCTGGCTGAGGATGCACATCAGCAGATTCAGAATTGGGTGAGAGATTTGCTTCATTTGTATAAGAAGAATAAGGCTATGTATGAACTGGACGGAAGTTGGGAAGGATTCGAATGGATCAATGCGGATGACGCGGACAGAAGTATCTTTAGTTTTGTAAGACATTCTAAGGATAATAAGAAGAATCTGTTGTTCGTATGTAACTTTACGCCTATGGCGAGAGATGATTACCGTGTGGGTGTACCGAGAAAGAAACAGTATAAACTGGTCATGAATAGTGATGATGCGAAATACGGCGGAACAGGAGCAGAGAGACCTGTTGTCTATAAGGCTGTGAAGCAGGAATGTGATGGAAGACCATTCTCCTTCGACTATCCGTTGCCACCATATGGAGTTGCAATTTTCGAGTTTTAAGGGAAGAAATTGATGTAAAAAATGGGTATGGTATACATTGGAGTGTACCATACCCGTTTTATTGATATTTATTGATGTTTACTGTGTGTTGCCGGTATTGTTATCAATTACGAGACCGCCATCGGTGCTGTCATCTGTGGGTCCGGTGGAATCGGCATTGTCTGTGGTTCCGTCAGTTCCTGTGCTATCATCTGTGAGGTTGCCATCGGTATCATCTGTGAGATCTGTGCCGTCATCTGTGTTGGCATTGTCTTCGGTATCAGCATCTTCCTCATCAGTATTTTCTTCGTCGGTAACGTCTTCCGTGTCGGCATCGTCTTTTTCGTCGCCGCCTCCGAAGATGTTCTTGAAGAATCCTACGACTTTGTCCCAGAAGCCTTCTTCTTCGTCAGAGTTGCTGCCGGAGTTGTTGATTGCATCTAAGGTGCTGTCGATGATCGCATCGGCGCCGAGGAGGTCGTCCTTTGTGTCGTTAATGATGCCGCCGTCGCCGGAGCCGCCGGTAAATACGCTTTTGATAGAATCCCATAAGTTAGAGAAGAATCCGCCGCTCTTGCCGTCTAAGTTATCTAAGGTGTTCTTCAAGGCTTTTACATCGTAGTCATACTGAGAGATATTCTGCATGAGTGATGTGATCTTAGCCATCTGGTCTTCGGTAAGAGTGATGTTATATGTATTGGCTGCATCGTTGATTGCATTCTGAATCTCGCCTTCGTCTGTCAGGTTGTTCTCGATAACATCTTGTTTTACATCGTTCATAAGATCGGTTGCTTCCTGCTGTCCTACGGCGTCTGCAAGTTCCCCGGTTGTTACCAGTTCTTCGGTAGCAGCAGTTTTCTGACCTTCATCTAATGTCTCCCCGCTGGCTTTCTCATAAGCCATCATAATTCCGGTCAGTGCTCCGGTACCGGATACTGCGATCGGTGAAGCTGCAACTACGTTACAGTTCTCAACTCCGGATGTCAGCAGTGTGCTTGCGATCATGGAACTGGTTACGAAAGTAAGGTTTGCAACTTTAACCTGGATGCCGCCCTTTTCGGTCGGTTCTACATAAGCACAGCTGTATGTACGTGTTCCAATCTGTGCTTCAGAGGCAATTCCTTCCATATATTTTCTTTCGTCCGCATTGGTAACCT
The DNA here is from genome assembly GCA_945870325.1 of uncultured Dorea sp. Taxonomy (GTDB): domain Bacteria; phylum Bacillota; class Clostridia; order Lachnospirales; family Lachnospiraceae; genus CAMBRQ01. The sequence goes on from CAMBRQ010000015.1 coordinate 37,986, forward strand.
CGATTGTGGCAACCTCATCGGCAGAAGTCCCAAAATACTCATACATGGATGTCTTCTGTTCTGCTGTTAAGTCGGTACCAAGGGTCACTACCTTGGAACTGTCTGCTTTTGCCACCATAGGCAGGCTAGTACAGGTAAGTGCTGCCGCCAGCATCAGTGGTATTATTTTTTTCATCTTCTTCATAATCATTGGTGTATAATCACCATACCCCCTTTTCAATATCTCTGTGAGATGCCGGCATCCGTCTTCGGATGCCGGCGTATTTTCTTTGATTCTTCCCTAGCATAACATATCCTGTTATATTTGCAAAGAAAATATCCATTAACTATTTCTAAAGATTTTTTGTAGACGCTGTTCAAACAGGTCTTCTTCGATGATTCCCTGCATACTTCCGAGAAATTCTCCCTTCTCTATGAACACGAACGTAGGGACAATATCTGCGTCGTAATCAGCTGCGAGAATGACAGATTCTTCGATCTCTACTTCGTAGAAATTAATTCTGCCACGGTATTTTTCTTCAAGTTCTTCTACGATAGGTTTCATCATGGCACATTTTCCGCACCACACAGCATAGAACATGACAACAACGGGAAGCGGACTGTGCTTTGTCTCGGTTGCAAAGTTTTTCGCCGTTAAGTGTAACATAGTTTTCAACCTTTCTCATTCAATCCTTAAGATCAGCACTTGGGATTCAATATGTGACATACCTCATCCATTGATTTTTTCAGGCAGATTAGCCTCTTGTGCAAACCTTTCCGGTGATAAGTGAATTCACATAATCTTTGCTTGATATTCTTTTTTCCACGTCGTCCCATATGCTTACATCCAGACATAAGTTCTTCTATATTAATGTATGCAGGATCTAAAGAACTGTTACGATATAGTATATCAGATGAATAGCGATTATCGTTTCCTTCCGGCAATTAGTTTACAGATTGGGTTGCCCATAGAAGAGAATTTTTCTTCGTACTCCGTCATAACATTTCCCTGGTTTAACGTTGTGTCTTTGTGAAGATCATAAGTACATGCCGTGATTTCGAATGTATCAGAGCCGTTTAATTCTTCTACGGAGAAATCAAAGAGCGGGCGGTTGTCTGTCTTGAATTCGACAGTTCCGTCTGCCGTCAGGATCTTGTAGTAGCGCTGGAAGAACTCACGGGATGTAAGCCGTCTTCTGGCATGCCTTGCTTTCGGCCATGGATCGGAGAAGTTCAGATAGATGCGGGATACTTCTTCTGGTGCGAATACATCAGCAATATCACGGGCGTCCATGCAGATAAAACGGATATTATCAGGTACGCCCGGGGAATCCATTGCCTGTAGTTTCTCGACAGCCCTTAGAAGGACGCTGGAGTATCGTTCGATTCCGATGTAATTCATCTGTGGATTGCGTCTGGCAAGGGTGAGCAGGAATTGTCCTTTGCCCATGCCGATCTCTATGTGAATAGGATTGGCATTGCCGAACACATCTTGCCATGCTCCTTTGTACTTGGTTTCGTTCTTAACAACTTTTTCGCATTCATTCAGTACGCCTTCGGCGCGGGGTATATTTCTAAGCCGCATGTGCGTTTCCTCCCTGTTTTCAAGCATTTTGTGCTTGTTCTAGTTTATAATGCGTGTGGGGAAATGTCAATTGATTCTAAAGATGTGAAAAAAATAACAAATTTAAGCGTTTTTGGTAAAATTTACTATGGAATTTTTTAATAATAAGAGTATTATTATAACATGAAAAAAGTATATAGGAATGGAGGCGGCTTATGGACTCTATTGTTGGAAGATTGGCGGATATTGAGACTACGGCTGAAGCGATTGTAGAACATGCTCAGGCCCAGAAGAGTGAGATAGAGAAGAAGGTTCAGGCGAAGCGAGATCGGTTCGACCAGGAACTGGAGGAAGAGACGCAGAAGAAACTGCAGGAGATCAGACAGGAAGCGGATGCTAAGATGGAGCGGATATTGGCAGGTCAGCGTGATAAGAACCGATCAACAATTGACGGTCTTAAGAAAGAATTTGAAAAGAATCATAATGATTATGCCCGGGAGATCTTAGCGCATATCATAGAGGTGTAGAACATGGGAAATGTTATGTCATACAGTGGGATTGTCACGAAGGTGCGGGCGATGCAGGCGAAACTTCTTACGGAGAGAGATTTTGAGAGTATCGCCGGTCTTACGAGCGTGCCGGAAGTGATTGAATATCTAAAGGGGAAGCCTGCGTATGCACAGTGTCTGAATCAGATGGATACATCCCTGTATCATAGAGGGAATGTGGAAAAAGTGATGTATCAGTCGTTGTTCGATGATTATACGAGGATATTCCGGTTTGCAGGGATGGAGCAGAAGAAGTTCCTGAAGATCTATTGGAAACGGTATGAGATCGATCTGATCAATTACTGCCTGCGGATTGTATTCAATCATTATGATAAGCCGTTTGATCTTGATTATAAGAAGGCATATTTTGACAAGTATTCTCAGATATCCATTGACAAACTGATTACATCGAGGAATATTGAAGAACTGGTGGATAATCTGAAGGGTACGGAATATTATGCTCCTTTACAGAAGTTGAAAGATTCGGAAGGGGCAACGCTGTTCGATTATGATCTAACACTGGATCTGTATTATTTCTCTACGATGTGGAGGAAGAACAAGCGCCTTCTTAAGGGGAAGGAACTGGAATTGTATACCAGGGACTGTGGCACGAAGATTGACCTTCTAAATATACAGTGGATCTATCGTGCGAAGAAGTATTATCATATGCTGCCGCCGGATATCTATTCCATTACGATTCCGATTAATTACAGGTTAAGCGTGGATCGTTTTAAAGCGTTGGTGGAGGCTCCCACGGTGGAGGAATTCGAACGGCAGTTAGGGACAACGTATTATGCCAGAAAACTGGGTGATATGGAAGGAAAGACTCTGGAACGGATGTACAAAGAGTGTCTGGAGAGGCTATATCTGGGGGACAGGCGGCGTGACCCTTATTCGATAGCAACGATTAATACGTATTTATTCTTGAAAGAAGAAGAACTAGATAAATTAACGACGGCTCTTGAATGTATCCGTTACGGCTTATCTAGGGGAGAGACGTTAGGATACTTAGGAGGTGTGATTCAATGATTGTAAAGATGAAGTTTTTGAGCATCAGTGGTCCGAGAACGGATATTGACCGGGTGTGCGACAAGTACTTGTCTAAGTATGAGATGCAGCTTGAGAATGCGATTACCGAATTGAAGACGACGGATAATCTGATGCCATTTGCGGAAGTGAATCCGTATAAAGAGCCGCTTCAGAAGGCGGAGCAGTTCGCAGCACTTCTGCCGGCGGGGAATATGAAGATCGATACATCCATGAACTGTGAAGAGATGGTTGCATTGATCCGTGATCTGAACCATGACTATCTGGAACTGCAGGAGAAGAAAGAACTGCTTGGCAAGAAGGCTTTGGAAGTTAAGGAGAAATTAAAAGTGCTGGAGCCATTCAGCCCTCTGGAACTGGATCTTCACAAGGCGCTGAGATATAAATATATGAAGATTCGATTTGGAAGAATCGGTGTGGATTATTATAAGAAACTGGAGAAGTATCTGTTCGAAGACCTGAATGCAGTATTCATGGAAGGAACAAGGAACGAGAATTATGTCTATGGGTGCTACTTCGTGTCGAATGCGGAGGCAAGCAAGGTAGACTCTGTGTTCAATTCTCTGCATTTTGAGAAGATTGCTATCCCGGATGAATATATCGGAACTCCGGCAGCAGCGTGTGAAAACCTTAAGAAAGAGATTGGGGAGACGGAAGATCAGATCAGAGAGATTGGTCAGGAGGTTGAGAACCTAATGACCAGCAAAGCGGCGAAGATACTGGGCACAAGGAAGAGGCTAGAGGAATTGTCGAATAACTTCGATGTCCGTAAGATGGCGGCAAGGACTGATGTTGGAGATAACAAGGAAGATTATTACATTCTTTGTGGATGGATGGGGGAAGAAGATGTAGCGGCATTTCTCAAGGAAACAGAGAATGACGACAGAGTATTCGTTGTGGTGGAAGAAGACAGAGAGAAGTTCTTCGGTGACCCTCCGACGAAGTTAAAGAACCCGAGGTTCTTCAAGCCGTTCGAGATGTTTATAAGGATGTATGGACTTCCGGCTCATAATGAACTGGACCCTACGGTCTTTGTGGCGCTGACTTATACATTCATCTTCGGTGCGATGTTCGGAGATGTGGGGCAGGGATTGTGCCTGTTCGTGATTGGCGGCCTGCTCTATCTTAAGAAGAAGATGAATCTGGCGGGAATTATATCGATTGCAGGTATTTTCTCAACGTTTTTCGGGTTCATGTTCGGAAGTGTATTCGGCTTCGAAGATGTGTTGCCGGCGATATGGCTAAGGCCGGTGGAAGCGATGATGAATCTGCCGATGATCGGTCAGTTGAATACCGTATTTGTCGTTGCAATCGCATTTGGTATGGCGCTTAATATCCTGGCGATGATCTTCCAGATTATCAATGCTGTGAAAGCGCACGATACAGGGAATATCTGGTTTGCTACCAATGGAGTGGCAGGACTTGTGTTCTATGGATTCCTTGTATTGACGATTGTGTTATATATGACCGGACATAAGGTGCCGGGCAATATTATGATGGTAATATTCCTGGGAATTCCGATTCTGATGTTCGTATTCAAGGAGCCCCTTACCAATATGGTGGAGCGTAAGAATAAGAAGATGGAAGAAGGCAAGGTGATGTTCCTAGTGCAGGGCTTCTTCGAATTATTCGAGACGTTGCTTAGTTATTTTTCCAATACGCTTTCTTATGTGCGTATCGGAGCATTCGCAGTCAGCCATGCGGCGATCATGGAAGTTGTGCTGATGCTTTCAGGAGCGCAGGCGGGCAATCCAAACTGGATCGGCGTAGTGATCGGTAATCTTATCGTGTGCCTGCTGGAGGGACTGATCGTTGGAATCCAGGTGCTTCGTCTGGAATATTACGAGATGTTCAGCAGGTTCTATAAAGGCAGCGGACGGGAATTTAAGCCGTTCAACAATCATAGTAAAGAACTGTAAGAGTTCATATACGAGGAGGAAATAATCATGACATTAACAGTGAAATTATTACTTATTGTAACTTTGGTACTTAGCATTATCATTCCATTCGGATATTATCTGCTTGGAGAGAAGTCGAAGAAACGTTATAAGAGAGCGATCGGAGCCAATGCTTTCTTCTATTTTGGAGCATTTGCTATTGCGGCAATCATGATGTTCGCAGGAGAGCCTGTTCAGGCTGCGGACGCTGCTTCTAATGTGGCTTCGAATGCTACAGGTCTTGGCTACCTTGCTGCTGCACTGTCCACCGGTTTGTCCTGTGTCGGCGGCGGTATTGCCGTTGCGAGTGCTGCAAGCGCTGCTCTTGGAGCAATCAGTGAGGACTCCAGCGCGCTTGGTAAGTCTCTGATCTTCGTAGGTCTTGCGGAAGGTGTTTGTCTGTACGGACTGATCATCTCCTTCATGATCTTAGGTAATCTGTAAGATGAAGATGTATCTGATTAGTGATAATATCGACACACTGACAGGAATGAGACTGGCAGGAGTAGATGGAGTCGTGGTTCATGAAAGAGAGGAACTTCGGGAAGCCATTGAAAACGCTATGAATGATAAATCGGTGGGAATTATTCTGCTTACGGAGAAGTTCGGCAGGGAATTCCCGGATCTGATTGATGAGATCAAACTGGAGCGGACGATGCCGCTTCTGATCGAGATTCCTGACAGACACGGAACCGGACGTAAGAAAGATTTTATCACATCCTATGTAAATGAGGCGATTGGTCTTAAGTTGTAGAATAGAGATTATAGAATAGGGACCTGTTTAAGGTAAGAAGAAGGTGACACACTTGACATTAGAAGAGAAGATATCACATCTTAAGGATGCCGCTATGGAAGAAGCAAGGGCAGAGGCGAATGCGATTATGAAGCAGCATGAGGATGCGCTGATGGGCGTGTTCGAACAGCATCGTACAGAAGAGATTCGTCAGTCTGAGACCCGTGTGAAGGCAGAGCGTGTCCATGCGAACCAGCAGCTTAATATGGCAATGTCCAAGGCGCAGCTGGAACTGAAGAGGGAATTGAGTAAGACTCAGAATGAATTGAAGAAAGATCTGTTCCGGGAAGTGGAGGAACTGTTGCAGGAATATATGAAGACAGAAGAGTATAGGAGCCTTCTGGTGGAATATATAAGGAAAGCGGCAAAATTCGCTGACGGAGCGGCTATGACAATCTATATTAATCCTACGGATGCTGATAAGAAGGAGTATCTGGAGGAATATACGGGCATGATGCTGACGGTGAGCAAGGAAGACTTTATCGGAGGCGTGCGTGCCGTGATCAGGGAGAAGAATATCCTGATTGACCATGCGTTTAAGGGCGCACTGGAGAATGAATATCAGAAGTTCTCGTTCAAGGGAGGTGCGCAGATTGAGTAATGTAGTGACTGGAGAGATCTATGGAATTAATGGACCTGTCATCTATCTGAAGGGCAAGACCAAGTTCAAGATGGCAGAGATGGTACATGTAGGGAAAGAAAAACTGGTAGGCGAGGTTATTTCTCTGGATAAGGATCTGACAACGGTGCAGGTGTATGAAGAGACGTCCGGGCTTCGTCCGGGAGAAGTGGTAGAGTCTACGGGGGCTGCGGTATCTGTAGCATTGGCGCCGGGGATCTTGAATAATATCTTTGATGGAATCGAGCGTCCGCTGGAGAGGATTGCGGATACCGGCGGGGCATTCATTACCCGTGGTGTCAGCGTGGATTCGCTGGATATGCAGAAGTTGTGGGAGACGCATATTACCGTAAGCGTAGGAGATGCCGTCCAGGGTGGATGCGTGATTGCGGAAGTGCCGGAGACACGTGCAATCATGCACAAATGTATGGTGCCTCCGGATGTGGAGGGAACGGTTGTGTCTGTAGTTCCGGACGGAGAATATACGATTAATGATGTACTGGTGACGCTGGAACTGGCAGACGGCAGCAGGAAGGATCTGACTATGACGCAGAGATGGCCGATCCGTGTGCCAAGACCGGTGACACAGAGGTATCCGGCAAGCGTGCCGCTGATTACCGGACAGCGTATCTTAGATACCATGTTCCCAATTGCAAAGGGAGGTACGGCAGCGATTCCCGGAGGATTCGGAACCGGAAAGACCATGACTCAGCATCAGATTGCAAAATGGGCAGATGCGGATATCATCATCTACATCGGATGCGGAGAGCGTGGAAATGAGATGACGCAGGTTCTGGAAGAATTCTCAGAACTGGTTGATCCAAGAAGCGGAAACCCGCTGATGGATCGGACTGCGTTGATTGCAAATACTTCGAATATGCCGGTTGCTGCCCGTGAAGCGTCTATCTACACGGGACTTACGCTGGCTGAATATTATAGAGACATGGGATATGATGTGGCGATCATGGCGGACTCTACTTCCAGATGGGCAGAGGCGCTTCGTGAGTTGTCAGGACGTCTGGAGGAGATGCCGGCAGAAGAAGGCTTTCCGGCATATCTGGCATCCAGGCTCTCAGCGTTCTATGAGAGGGCGGGTATGATGCAGACGTTGAATGGCGAGACGGGATCTGTGTCAATTATCGGTGCGGTATCCCCGCAAGGCGGAGATTTCTCAGAGCCGGTAACACAGAATACGAAGCGATTCGTAAGATGCTTCTGGGGACTGGATAAGTCTCTGGCGTATTCCAGACATTTCCCAGCAATTCACTGGCTGAGCAGTTATAGTGAATATCTGAATGACTTAAGTGGATGGTATACGGATCATGTATCCCCGAAGTTCATAGATTACAGGAATCGTATGATGGCGCTTCTGAATCAGGAGAGCAGCCTGATGGAGATTGTAAAACTGATCGGTGGCGACGTACTGCCGGATGATCAGAAACTGGTGCTGGAGATTGCGAAAGTAATCCGGCTTGGATTCCTGCAGCAGAATGCATTCCACAAGGATGATACTTGTGTATCAATGGAGAAGCAGTTCAAGATGATGGATGTGATTTTATATCTGTATAAGACCTCCAGAAAACTTGTGGCTATGGGAATGCCGATGTCTGTGCTGAAATCGGAAGGAATCTTCGAGAAAGTCATTGCGATTAAGTATGACGTGCCGAATGATAATCTGCAGCTTTTAGATCTGTATAAAAAAGATATCGATGATTTCTACAACAGAGTCATCGAGAAAAATGCGTAAAGGAGGGACCGTATATGGCAATTGAATATCTTGGACTTAGTAATATTAACGGACCTCTGGTTGTGCTGGAAGGCTTGCAGGATGCTTTCTATGATGAGATCGTGGAGTTCGTCGTGGAAGGCAATACCAGGAAGATGGGACGTATCATTGAGTTATATGAGGATAAAGCGATTATACAGGTATTTGAAGGGACGGAGAATATGTCTCTTGAGAATACGCATACCAAATTAACCGGACATCCGATGGAGGTTGCGGTATCTCCGGAGGTGCTGGGACGTACATTCAACGGAGTGGGAGAGCCGATTGACGGACTGGGACCAATCACGGCTGTGGATCGAAGAGATGTCAATGGTCTGCCGTTGAATCCGGTTAGACGAGAGTATCCGAGAAACTATATTCGTACGGGAATCTCTGCAATCGATGGATTAACGACACTGATCCGTGGACAGAAACTTCCGATCTTCTCCGGAAATGGATTGCCGCATGACCAGTTGGCGGCGCAGATTGTAAAGCAGGCATCTCTGGGAGATGATGCAGAAGGAGAGTTCGCAGTTGTGTTCGGCGCTATGGGTGTTAAGCATGATGTGGCAGAGTTCTTTCGTAAGACATTCGAAGAAAGCGGCGTATCTGATCATGTATGTATGTTCCTGAATCTGGCGAATGACCCGGTAGTGGAACGTTTGATCACACCAAAGGTTGCGCTGACGGTGGCAGAATATCTGGCATTTGAATGTAACATGCATATTTTGGTTATTCTGACGGATATGACTTCATTCGCCGAGGCGATGCGTGAGGTGTCTTCTTCTAAAGGTGAGATTCCTTCCAGAAAGGGATATCCGGGATACTTATATAGTGAATTGGCAACGCTCTATGAGCGTGCGGGAATTGTAAGCAGTGCGACCGGATCGGTAACCCAGCTTCCGATTCTGACCATGCCGAATGATGATATTACACATCCGATTCCTGACTTGACAGGGTATATTACGGAGGGGCAGGTAGTTCTTGATCGTAACCTGCATGGGCAGGCAGTCTATCCGCCGATCAGTATCCTGCCGTCACTGTCGCGTCTGATGAAGGATGGTATTGGAGCAGGGTATACCCGTGAGGATCATCAGGATCTGGCGAACCAGTTATTCTCTGCTTATGCGAAGGTAGGAGAGGCAAGGAATCTGGCATCGGTTATCGGTGAGGATGAACTGTCTCCGCTGGATAAGCGGTATCTGAAGTTCGGCGAGGAATTCGAGAGACGGTATATCGGACAGGGACCGACAGAGAATAGGACGATTCAGGATACGCTGGATCTTGGATGGGAACTGTTGGGACTTCTGCCGAAGGAGGAACTGGATCGTATTGATACGAAACTGATAGAGAAGTACTATCCACGTGAAGCAGACTAGCCGCGGCAGAGCAGACAGGGATGCTAGCATCCATGGCTGGTCTGGCATGGCTAGGGGCGACGTGACCGAGCGGCGAAGCCGCGAGGTCCCGGAGCCAGGGCGTAAGCCCGTCTGCTGGGCAGCGGCGAAGATTAGAAAGGATGTTGATATATGGATCCGAGAGAATTTCCTACCAAAGGGAACTTGATGCTTGCGAAGAATTCTCTTGCGTTGGCACATCAGGGATATGACCTGATGGATAAGAAGCGGAATATTCTTTTAAAAGAGTTAATGAGTCTAATCGATGAGGCGAAAGACATACAGGAAGAGATTGATACGACTTTTACCAGGGCTTATGCATGTCTGCAGCGTGCGAATATCGAACAGGGAATCAGCAAGGTTCAGGAGTTGGCATTCACCGTTCCGATAGAAGATTCTATCCGTATTCAGACCAGAAGTATCATGGGAACGGAGATTCCGCATATTAAGTATGATGATAAGCAGAATGATCTGACCTATGCGTTTGGCACGACACATGAGTCTATGGATATTGTCAGGGAGGCTTTCCGAGAGGTGAAAGATCTGACGATTAAGTTGGCTGAGGTGGAGAATGCGGCTTACCGGCTGGCGGCTAATATTAAGAAGACGCAGAAGAGAGCCAATGCGCTTAAGAATATTACGATTCCGATGTATAGTAATCTGGTGTATACGATTAATAATGCGTTGGAGGAGAAGGAGAGAGAGGAATTCACCAGGCTGAAGGTGATTAAGAGGATGCAGGCTAAGTGAGGGAATCTTGTTGAGTAAATGTATGATTGGGAAGTGGTCGGCGCAGGGGTGAGCCACCCATGGCTCACCCCTGCGCTTGGCGTTTCTGAATGACAGCATATTCTCAATGCATGTCGGTCTACAAATAATATATGATTATACATGTGATGTTGTGGATGTATCAATGGCTTAAACTAACAGATAAGGACGGTCTTCCCTTCAAAAGCAAAACCGTATTTTCGTATTCTGTCGGCAGGAATCCCGCGTGCTTCGAGATCCGCCTGGTAATTCATTTTTTCAATCTGTGTAAGTGCATTGATGGCGGTATCCTTTAAAGTTGGTTCATCTTCTGAATCATGGACTTTGAATTCTAATATTATGCCGTCATCGTGAGGGTTCTTTGGTTCTAGTACTACATCATATCTTCCGAAGCCGCTTTCGCGGTTAGAACGAATAATGTATCGTTCTTCGAGATCTACAATGAGTCCGAGAACAAAACCATGGTAAAAGCGTTCCGGTTCGGATGTACCGGAAGGATGTTTGCCTGTATCAAAGAAACTGAATGTGGACAGAGCCACTTTATTCATAAAAGCATTCATCGCTTTTATATCACCCAAAAGAAGTGCTGTAATGAAATCATTATAATGATTATCATATTCGGAGAACCAGTCATGAATGATATTTTCAAACATAATTCGGACTTCTCTATTGGTGAGGGTCAGTACATAGTTGGTGCGTCCGGTTCGTTCTATAAATTCTGTATTTTCTGCTTTTAGATATCCACTTGCGAGCAGCAGACTCCAAACAGAACTGTCTTTGACGGATAATTGATTATAGACAATCTGTTCATCAATCTGTACGGTAAGAGGTTCGTCCAGAAGGAGTTTTTCAAAATCCTGTTTAATGATTTTATTGCTTTCGCGCAGAAGTTTGCTGATTAAACTGTTGGAACTGGTATTAGCCCAATAGGTGTCTACCCTTTGTTTGTCAAGGTAATTGATAATGGACCAGGGGTTGTATATGTCATGTTTTCTTCCGAATATAAAACCATCATACCAGGATTTCACAAGTTCTTTGCTGGAGGAAAGACCGTATTCTTCCAGTGCGGTATAAACTTCCGATTCTGTAAAACCGAAAGAATCCTCGTATTTTGTAGAGGTTGTTGTAATAACCTCCAGATTGTTCAGGTCGGAGAAGACTGATTCTTTGCTGACGCGAGTAATTCCGGTTAAGATAGCGCGTTCCAAATAAGGATTGGTTTTAAATGCTGCGTTAAACAGGCTTCTTGTGAAAGAAACTAGTTCTTCCCAATATCCATTCACATAGGCTTCCTGCATGGGAGTATCATATTCATCCAATAGGATAATTACTTTTTGACCATAATATCTAGAAAGAAAATCAGACATTTTGTGGATAGCCATAGTTGCCACGACTTCATTCATATCTGAGGTAACACTATGAAAATACGTCTTTTCTTCCGCGGTAAGCAAATCACCTTCCAGAAGGAAAATATTCTTGCTATATAGATCGGTTAGAATCTGATTGATGCGCTGTTTTGTCATCTGGAAATCAGGTTCTTTGACGTTAGCAAAAGTAAGGCTGATAACGGGATAAGTTCCTTGAAGATGACGGTAACTTTCTTCTTTCCATACGTCCAGACCTTGGAATAAGTCTGCTCGTCCGGCATATTTTACCGAGAAAAACTGTTCCACCATGCTCATGGTAAGAGTCTTGCCGAATCGCCGTGGACGTGTTATCAGGGTCGCAATGTCATCTGATTGCCACCATTCACGGATGAATCGAGTTTTATCTATATAAAAATTATCTTTTTTTCTGATGGTCTCGAAATCTTGATGTCCGATGCCGATTGTCCGTGCCATAAGTCTGTCCACCTCTTTCTGTAGAAATACTCATTATGATAAGTATAACATTTCCGGGTATGTTTTACGATTGTTTTCATACTTGCTTTAATAACTCCACTTCTATTAATGTTTGTCTGAATTATATCATGTACAGTTATGAAAGTCATCCTTTTGGCAACTATAAATTTCTGACATATTTCGACAATCTGTGGCGGAAAGGAATATAGTATTTAAACTTTTAATATTTCTTTATAATTATCCTTTCGTATATACAACAGACTTGTTTCACTGTGTAAAAGACGGGAAAAAATTGACAGCATGAGAAAGTAGCTATAGTAATAAAAATACCACAGAGTATTAAAAACGCTCCAATGTATCCTTTTAATGACAAATGTTCTCCCAAGAAAAAGAATGAAAAAATAGCAGAAAACACAGGTTCTAAAGACATCATGAGTCCGGTATGTTCAGGTGTTGTATGCCGCTGCGCAACTGGCTGCATCACAAACCCGAAAGCACTGCAAAATAACGCCAGTCCTAAAGTTGCCCACCACTGTGCAGTAGTTTTGGGCAATAAGGAAGATTTAAAAATAAAACTGGCAATCCAAGCATAAATACTGACAAATCCCAATTGCCATATGCCGATTAATAGTCCGTCAAACAACAACGAAATTTTGAACAGACCGTAGCAAATATTAATCATGTTATATCAGGAGTTATACGCATCGGCACATTTACCAGTGTATCGGTACAATGGCTTCCCAAAATCATACGTTCCTTTCAAACGAAATATCCATTGGTAAAGTTTGAACTTCTTGATGGAACTTACGCAAATATAACTGATTGGATTACACAGGGGAAAATAGACTGTGGTTTTCTGACAGCACCGATTCCGGAAGAACTGTCATTCATACCGTTAATGAAAGACCCTATGATGGTATTAATGTGTAAAAACCACCCCTTGGCAATACGGTTATATTTACCATAGGGGTGCTGGCAGTCCGTTGCCGTGTTGAGGCGAATTGGGGACGGGGGAAATTGAAAAAACCCCCGTCCCCAATTCGATTTGCCGTGTCCCTTTTTGAAATCTCCCGTGTCCCTTTTTCGATTTGCCGTGTCCCCGATTGAATCGGCCGGAGGGGCTATTATTTAAAGATTAATTTCGATTTTAAACAAGTCAGAAGGAATATAATGTTTACTTGAAATTAGTATATTTTGGTCATTATCGTATATGGTTTCTTGAATGAGTAAAAAAGAATTGCTATTGGATAAAGTATATGTTGAAGCTGTAAAATTACCGGCGGTTGAATGAGAGCAGATCCGTCTGCAGCAATTCATGTTTTTATAACATTGACATTCAAGATAATTAAGTAATTGATCTGAGTTATTCAGGTCAATTTGTTTTTCTCCGATTAATTCAATTGGAAGAAAACTTAAAGAATATGCTAAGGGAGTTTCGCCATGTTTATACCAACGATCAACAATTACAACAGCAGGAGTATATTGTTTTAATGAATCTGCAATCGATTTGGTTGGAGGTTCTATGCGAAATTCAAGTTCTACAGAATCTAAAGTTTCTGTGCAATATGAATAGACAGGGTGAAGTAACGTGTCAGTATCTGGTTCTTCTATATAATCTTCGGATTGATTAGAGACAAAATGTCCAATTCCTTGTACATTTTTTGTTAATCCATCTTCCTGTAATAATGCTAATGCCTTTCTTAAAGTCATCCGGCTTACATTCATCTGTGCGGAAAGTGCAGTCTCGGAAGGGAGCTGTGAGCCCGCTGGATAGGTTCCATTTTGGATGAGTTCATATAATTGATCATAAACTTTTACGTGTTTCAATTTTTTTGTCTTTGATTTGTCTAAATTTTGAGCCATATCACCCTGCGGATGATCCGATTGTGGAAACATTCTTCCAGCCATTCCCGGCTGCGTGGCTTCCGTATCCGTTCATTTGTGCCCAGATACCGCTGAAGTGGTGTCTGTCCCGTTACTGAATGGATGGTGGTATTATGTTTCCGGATATACTCCATGAGCATACGGTTGAACTCTTCCAGCGACTGTATCTGGGACAGATCGATGCCGTACAGCCAGCGCTCTTTCAATGTCCGGAAATTCCTCTCTACTTTGCCCTTGCTGGCACCATCCCTTACCGGGGTATGCAGAAGGATGGTCCCAACAGACC
>CAMBRQ010000016.1 GCA_945870325.1 uncultured Dorea sp.
GTAAAAAACTTTTTTAAATTCTCCCTTTTGACTATAAAAGGCTGAACTGTTACAAAAAAATACAATATTTCTAAAAAAGGGCTTGCAAAAAGCCCTTTCTTCATTTATACTAAAAAAGCTGTGACATGATAGCTGTGAAGCGTGAGGTTGCTGCCTAATATATGGTAGGTTTTCCGTGGAGCGAATGTCAAGTTAGGAAACTGGCGACAAGTCACTGTACGAAACTATAACAGCCACTGAGATGTGGTAACAACGTGTGAGGTTCTCACGACACACACGGGAGAGTGTACAGTCACCGCTTGTCGTACTGAAGTTAAAAGTACGAAAAGGAGGCGACTTTTTTTATGGCAAGTCAAGTAATGAGAATCACTTTGAAAGCGTATGATCATCAGTTGGTAGATGCATCCGCTAAGAAAATCATCGAAACTGTTAAGAAGAATGGATCACAGGTGAGCGGACCGGTACCGCTTCCAACGAAGAAGGAAGTAGTAACAATCTTAAGAGCTGTTCACAAGTACAAAGATTCCAGAGAGCAGTTCGAGCAGAGAACTCATAAGAGACTGATCGATATCATTGCACCAACACAGAAGACTGTTGACGCATTATCTAGATTAGAGATGCCGGCTGGTGTATATATTGATATCAAGATGAAAAACAAATAAGAACACAGTAATTCCTAAAATTTAGGATGAACGTCCATGTGGCGTTCCGCTGTAAATCACAGGAGGTAATTATAATGAAGAAAGCTATCTTAGCTACAAAAGTCGGAATGACTCAGATCTTTGGCGAAGACGGAACATTAACACCTGTAACTGTTCTTCAGGCTGGACCTTGTGTAGTAACACAGATCAAGACTGTAGAGAATGATGGTTACGAGGCAGTTCAGGTTGGATTCGTTGATAAGAAAGACAGAATTGTCAACAAAGACAAGAGCGGTAAGAAAGAGATCGTTCATCGTCATGGTGTAACAAAAGCAGAGCAGGGACATTTTGCAAAGGCTGGTGTTTCTGGTAAGAAATTTGTAAGAGAGTTTAAGTTTGACAACGCTGGCGAATATGAATTAGGACAGGAAATCAAAGTTGATGTCTTCGCTGCCGGGGATAAGATTGATGCAACTGCAATCTCCAAAGGAAAAGGATTCCAGGGCGCGATCAAGAGACACAATCAGCATAGAGGACCTATGACACACGGTTCTAAGTTCCATCGTCATGCAGGTTCTAACGGAGCTGCTTCTGATCCGAGCAAAGTATTCAAGGGCAAGAAGATGCCAGGTCACATGGGAAGCAAGAAGATCACAATCCAGAATCTGGAAGTTGTGCGCGTAGATGCTGAGAACAATTTACTGTTAGTAAAAGGTTCTGTACCGGGACCGAAGAAGTCTTTAGTAACTATCAAAGAAGCAGTAAAGTCTATCTAAGGCTTTGACGAAGGAAGGAGGACACTTTAAGATGGCAAACGTATCCGTTTATAATATCGAAGGTAAAGAAGTTGGTACGATTGAATTAAGCGATGCGGTATTCGGTGTTGAAGTGAATGAACATCTTGTACACATGGCAGTCGTTAACCAACTTGCAAATAAACGTCAGGGAACACAGAAGGCTAAGACACGTTCTGAAGTTTCCGGCGGTGGAAGAAAACCATGGAGACAAAAGGGAACAGGTCATGCTAGACAGGGTTCTACAAGAGCTCCACAGTGGACAGGCGGCGGAGTTGTATTCGCACCAGTTCCGAGAGATTATTCGTTCAAGATGAATAGAAAAGAGAAGAGAGCAGCTCTTAAATCTGCGCTCACAGCGAAGGTAGAAGAGAACAAGTTCATTGTTGTTGATGAGATCAAGTTAGATGAGATCAAGACAAAGAACTTCGCTAATATCCTTAAGAACTTAGAAGTATCCAAAGCATTAGTAGTATTAGAGGATGGCAATACAAACGCAGAGATCTCTGCTAAGAACATCGCTGATGTTAAGACAGCAAGAGCTAATACGATCAATGTGTACGATGTCTTAAAATACAACACAGTAATCGCTACGAAGGCTGCTGTTGCTAATATCGAGGAGGTGTACGCATAATGGCTAACGTTCAATATTATGATGTAATCCTTAAACCAATCGTAACAGAGAAGAGTATGGAACTGATGGGCGAGAAGAAATACACATTCTTGGTTCACCCGGAAGCAACCAAATCTCAGGTAAAAGAAGCCGTTGAGAAAATGTTCAATGGAACAAAAGTAAAAAGTGTTAACACAATGAACTATGAAGGTAAGAAGAGAAGAGTTCGTGGAACATACCAGTTTGGTAAGACTGCTAAGACTAAGAAAGCAGTTGTTCAGTTAACAGAGGACAGCGCAGATATCGAGATCTTTGAGGGGTTATAAGACTTGACGAAATCGAGCAAAGCGAGAATTGAGTCTTAGTCGGACCCCGTTCGGTGAACTTGGCGAGGTCTTTTCGAGCCTAGTGAAGCGAACACACACCGCGCGAAGCGCGCAAAAGTAAATCCGTTGAGACTGAATTCAGTAGATCATACGGAAAGAAACCGTGACAATAAACAGTATTGAAAGGAGAAGCAATCATGGGAATTAAAACATATCGCCCATATACGCCTTCCAGAAGACAGATGACTGGTTCTGATTTCTCAGAGATCACAAAGAAGACACCAGAGAAGTCTTTGTTAGCTCTAAAGAGCAGACAGGCAGGACGTAACAACCAAGGTAAAATCACAGTTAGACATCGCGGAGGCGGTGCTAAGAGAAAATACAGAGTTATCGACTTCAAGAGAAGAAAAGACGGTATCCACGCAACCGTAATCGGTATCGAATACGATCCGAACAGAACAGCTAATATCGCTCTGATCTGTTATGAAGATGGTGAGAAAGCATATATCCTTGCACCAGAAGGATTAAAAGATGGAATGAAGATCATGAATGGACCAGAAGCCGAAGTTAAGATCGGTAACTGCCTCCCACTTTCTGAGATCCCTGTAGGTACTCAGATTCACAATATCGAACTTCATCCTGGAAAAGGCGGACAGTTGGTTCGTTCCGCAGGTAACAGCGCTCAGTTGATGGCAAAAGAAGGAAAGTATGCTACATTGAGACTTCCATCAGGAGAGATGCGAATGGTTCCAATCGAATGCCGCGCATCCGTTGGAGTTGTAGGAAATGGCGATCACAACCTGATCAACATTGGTAAAGCAGGACGTAAGCGTCACATGGGTATCAGACCAACAGTTCGTGGTTCTGTTATGAACCCGAATGACCATCCGCACGGTGGTGGTGAAGGTAAGACGGGAATCGGTCGTCCGGGTCCGTGTACACCTTGGGGCAAGCCAGCACTTGGTCTTAAGACAAGAAAGAAAAACAAAGCTTCTAACAAGTTGATTGTAAGAAGAAGAGATGGTAGAGCTATTAAATAATTTTCACGAGGAGGTTAAAACCTATGGCACGTTCAATTAAAAAAGGACCATTCGCAGACGCAAGCCTGCTCAAGAAGGTTGATGCTATGAACGCTTCTGGAGACAAGTCCGTAATTAAGACATGGTCTCGTCGTTCTACAATCTTCCCAAGCATGGTTGGACATACAATTGCCGTTCATGACGGAAGAAAACATGTACCTGTATATGTAACAGAAGATATGGTTGGACACAAACTCGGAGAGTTCGTAGCAACCAGAACATACAGAGGACATGGAAAAGACGAAAAGAAATCAAAAGTTAGATAATTACATTGTGAAAGGAGGGTTCATCCATGGCAAAAGGACATAGATCCCAAATCAAGAGAGAGAGAAATGCTAACAAAGATACAAGACCTTCTGCTAAGTTATCTTATGCAAGAGTTTCTGTTCAGAAAGCATGCTACGTATTAGATGCCATCAGAGGTAAGGATGTAACAACAGCACTTGGTATTTTAACTTACAATCCAAGATATGCTTCTAGTTTAATAAAGAAATTATTGGAGTCAGCAATTGCAAATGCTGAAAACAACAACGGTATGAATGTTGAGAATCTTTATATTGCAGAGGCTTATGCAAACAAAGGACCAACAATGAAGAGAATCAGACCTAGAGCACAGGGAAGAGCTTACAGAATCGAGAAGAGAATGAGCCACATTACACTTGTGCTTGATGAAAGATAAGGAGGGCAATCATGGGACAGAAAGTTAATCCTCATGGCTTAAGAGTCGGTGTTATCAAAGACTGGGACTCCAAGTGGTATGCAGAGAAGGATTTTGCAGATTACTTAGTAGAAGACCATGAAATCAGAACGTATCTTAAGAAGAGATTATACAGTGCCGGTGTTTCTAAGATTGAGATCGAAAGAGCATCCGACCGTGTTAAGATCATTATCTATACAGCAAAACCTGGTGTCGTAATCGGTAAGGGTGGAGCAGAGATCGAAAAAGTAAAAGGTGAATTAGCACAGTTTACAGATAAGAAGTTAGTTGTTGATATCAAAGAAATCAAGAGACCGGATAAAGATGCTCAGTTAGTAGCAGAGAATATCGCTCTGCAGCTTGAGAACCGTATCTCTTTCAGACGTGCAATGAAGTCCTGCATGTCCAGAACTATGAAATCAGGAGCGCTTGGTGTTAAGACTTCTGTATCTGGACGTCTTGGCGGTGCTGATATGGCTCGTACAGAGTTCTACAGCGAGGGAACAATTCCGCTTCAGACACTGAGAGCAGACATCGACTACGGATTCGCTGAGGCTGACACAACTTATGGAAAAGTTGGTGTTAAAGTATGGATTTACAAAGGCGAAGTTCTTCCGGAAAAAGCATCAAAGGAAGGAGATAGATAATCATGTTAATGCCAAAAAGAGTAAAACGTCGTAAACAATTCCGTGGTTCCATGAAGGGTAAAGCACTTCGCGGAAACAAGATTACAAATGGTGAATATGGTATCGTTGCAATGGAACCATGCTGGATCCGTTCCAACCAGATCGAGGCTGCCCGTGTTGCCATGACTCGTTACATCAAGCGTGGTGGTAAAGTTTGGATCAAGATATTCCCGGATAAACCTGTAACTACGAAACCAGCTGAGACACGTATGGGTTCTGGTAAAGGAACCTTAGAGTACTGGGTAGCAGTTGTTAAGCCAGGACGCGTAATGTTCGAACTTGCAGGAGTACCTGAAGAGGTTGCAAGAGAGGCGCTGCGTCTTGCTATGCACAAGTTACCATGTAAATGTAAGATTGTATCTCGTGCAGACTTAGAAGGCGGTGATAACAGTGAAAATTAATGCATTTGTAGAAGATTTAAAGACAAAATCAGCTGCAGAGCTGAACGAAGAATTAGTAGCTGCTAAAAAGGAACTGTTTAACTTAAGATTCCAGAACGCAACGAATCAGTTAGATAATACAAGCAGAATCAAAGAAGTTAGAAGAAACATTGCCAGAATTCAGACAGTAATTACTGAAAAAGCTGGCCGGTAGTGATTGGCGAGGTTCTTTCGAGCTTAGCACGTAGGCCGTTCTTTGAGATTGGCGAGGTATTGTCGAGCCTAGCGAAAAGAACTTCATTATTTAGATGAAAGGAGTAAAGACTGTGGAAAGAAATCTTAGAAAAACCCGTGTGGGCAAGGTTATCAGTAATAAAATGGATAAGACCATAGTTGTTGCAGTTGAAGATCATGTAAAACATCCACTTTACAAAAAAATCGTAAAGAGAACTTACAAGTTGAAAGCACATGATGAGAATAACGAGTGCAACATCGGCGACAAAGTAAAAGTTATGGAAACAAGACCACTCTCTAAGGATAAGAGATGGAGACTTGTTGAAGTTATGGAAAAAGTGAAATAGTATAAGGAGGGAAACCTGCATGATACAGCAAGAAAGCAGACTGAAAGTAGCAGACAACACAGGTGCAAAAGAATTACTGTGTATTCGTGTTATGGGCGGTTCAACAAGAAGATATGCAAGTATCGGTGATGTGATCATTGCGACTGTTAAAGATGCAACACCAGGCGGCGTTGTTAAAAAAGGCGATGTAGTAAAAGCTGTAGTTGTTCGTACTGTAAATAGTACTCGTCGTAAAGATGGTTCTTATATCCGTTTCGACGAAAATGCTGCTGTAATTATAAAAGATGATAAGACACCAAGAGGAACCCGTATCTTTGGGCCAGTAGCAAGAGAGCTTCGTGACAAACAATTCATGAGAATTGTTTCCTTGGCTCCGGAAGTACTTTAAGGAGGTGCGAGCAAGATGTCAATGTTAAAGATCAAAAAAGGCGACACTGTTAAGGTTATCGCTGGTAAGGATAAAGACAAAGAAGGCAAGGTAATTGCTGTTAATCAGAAAGAAGGCAAAGTTGTTGTTGAAGGCGTTAACATGCTGACAAAACACACAAAGCCAAGTGCTGCTAATCAGAATGGCGGTATCATTCATCAGGAAGGACCTATCGATGCATCCAACGTAATGTATGTTCACAAGGGAAAAGCAACAAGAGTAGGTATTAAGATGGATGGCGACAAGAAAGTTCGTTACGCAAAATCAACAGGCGAAGTGATTGATTAATCTGAGGAAGGAGGGCCATAAGCTTTGAGTAGACTGAAAGAACAATACCAGAACGAGATCGTTGACGCATTGATCAAGAAGTTCGGTTATAAGAATATTATGGAAGTGCCGAAGCTCGACAAGGTTGTTATCAACATGGGTGTCGGCGAGGCAAAAGATAATGCAAAACTGTTAGATTCAGCAGTAGCTGATCTGGAGAAGATTACAGGACAGAAAGCAGTTATCTGTAAGGCTAAGAAGTCCGTTGCTAACTTCAAGATAAGAGAAGGAATGTCAATCGGATGTAAAGTTACTTTAAGAGGAGAGAAGATGTATGAGTTCGTTGATCGCCTGATCAACCTTGCACTTCCTCGTGTACGTGACTTTAGAGGAGTTAACCCTAACGCATTTGACGGAAGAGGTAACTATGCTCTTGGTATCAAAGAACAGCTGATCTTCCCTGAGATCGAATATGATAAGATCGACAAGGTAAGAGGTATGGATATCATCTTTGTTACAACTGCTAAGACAGATGAAGAGGCGCGTGAACTGCTGAAACAGTTCAACATGCCATTTACAAAATAAGGAGGTAAATTATGGCTAAGACAGCAATGAAAGTAAAACAGCAGCGTAAGCAGAAGTTCTCTACCAGAGAATACAATCGTTGCAGAATCTGTGGACGTCCACATGCATATTTGAGAAAATATGGAATCTGCCGTGTTTGCTTCCGTGAACTGGCATATAAAGGACAGATCCCAGGCGTTAAGAAGGCAAGTTGGTAAGGAGGAAAAGAAATCATGACTATGAGTGATCCAATCGCAGATATGCTTACAAGAATCCGTAATGCTAATACTGCTAAACATGATACAGTAGATGTACCATCTTCTAAGATGAAACTTGCTATTGCAAACATTCTGTTAGATGAAGGATACATTGAGAAATATGATATCGTTGAAGATGGTGTGTTCAAAACACTTCACATCACATTAAAATACGGTGCAGACAAGAATGAAAAAGTTATTACAGGTCTTAAGAGAATCTCTAAGCCTGGACTCCGTGTATACGCAAGCAGCGCTAACGTACCGAAGGTATTCGGCGGACTTGGTACAGCAATCATCTCTACCAATGCAGGCGTAATCACAGACA
The DNA here is from genome assembly GCA_945870325.1 of uncultured Dorea sp. Classification (GTDB taxonomy): domain Bacteria; phylum Bacillota; class Clostridia; order Lachnospirales; family Lachnospiraceae; genus CAMBRQ01. The sequence continues at coordinate 7,638 of CAMBRQ010000016.1, forward strand.
AAGAAGCAAGAAAACTCGGCGTAGGCGGAGAAGTACTTTGCTATATTTGGTAAGCACTGAACACTTGGCGAAGCCAAGCGTCTAGCGCAGGCTGAGTCTAGTGAGAAGGCTGTTCTCTGAGCAAAGCGAAGAGAACTTCCACATTCGCCCATTGCATGAAAATGGGGCAACGCAACTGAAAACAGAATGAATAAGGTTCATTCCGAGAATTTAAGTTAAGGAGGAAAAGGTATGTCACGTATAGGAAGACATCCAATCGCAATCCCAGCAGGCGTTACTGTTGAAATTGCAGAGAATAATAAAGTGACTGTAAAAGGTCCAAAGGGAACTCTTGAAAGAGAACTTCCAACAGAGATGGAGATCAAAGTGGAAGGTGAAGAAGTTGTTGTAACAAGACCAAATGATTTAAAGAAGATGAAATCTTTACACGGTCTTACAAGAACATTGGTCAACAACATGGTTGTTGGTGTAACTAACGGATATGAGAAGGTTCTGGAAGTTAACGGTGTTGGTTACAGAGCAGCAAAATCCGGAAACAAATTAACATTAAGTCTTGGATACTCTCACCCAGTTGAAATGATCGATCCGGAAGGCGTTGAGACAGTAGTTGAAGGTCAGAACAAGATCGTTGTTAAGGGTATCGATAAAGAAAAAGTAGGCCAATACGCAGCTGAAATCAGAGATAAGAGAAGACCGGAGCCATATAAGGGCAAAGGTATCAAGTATGCTGATGAAGTGATCAGACGTAAAGTTGGTAAGACAGGTAAGAAATAAGAAAGGAGAGTGTAAAAATGGTTAGCAAAAAATCAAGAAGTGTCGTTCGTGTTAACAAACACAGAAAATTACGTAACCGTTTGAGCGGTACTGCTGAGTGCCCACGTTTAGCGGTATTTAGAAGTAACAATCATATGTATGCTCAGATCATTGATGATACAGCTCACAATACTCTGGTTTCCGCATCCACTCTTCAGAAAGATGTGAAAGCAAACTTAGAGAAAACAAACAACGTTGAAGCAGCAGCATATCTTGGTAAAGTAATTGCTGAGAAAGCGTTGGAAAAAGGTATTAAAGACGTTGTCTTCGATAGAGGCGGATTTATTTACCAGGGCAAGATTCAGGCATTAGCAGACGCAGCTAGAGAAGCTGGGTTGAATTTCTAGAAGGAGGAGCACACATGAAACAAGAACGTATTGATGCTAGTCAGTTAGAATTAAATGAAAAAGTAGTATCAATTAAACGTGTAACCAAAGTTGTTAAGGGTGGCCGTAATATGAGATTCACAGCTTTAGTAGTTGTTGGCGATGGAAATGGCCATGTTGGTGCAGGTTTAGGAAAAGCTACTGAGATTCCGGAAGCAATCCGTAAAGGAAAAGAAGATGCAGCAAAGAATCTTATTTCTGTAGCATTAGATGATAATGAAAGTATTACACATGATTTTACCGGTAAATTCGGAGGCGCTTCCGTATTATTGAAGAAAGCCCCAGAAGGTACAGGAGTTATCGCCGGTGGTCCGGCGCGTGCCGTAATCGAGATGGCAGGAATCAAGAATATCCGTACAAAATCTCTTGGTTCTAACAACAAACAGAATGTTGTTCTGGCTACGATCGATGGATTACGTCAGGTAAAGACTCCGGAAGAGGTTGCTAAGCTTCGCGGTAAATCTGTTGAAGAGATCTTAGGCTAAGGAGGTAGATGAAGATGGCAAACTTAAAAGTTACATTAGTAAAATCTACAATTGGTGCTGTACCAAAGCATAAGAAGACTGTTGAAGCATTAGGCTTAAGAAAAGTAAATAAGACAGTTGAACTGCCGGATAATGCAGCAACAAGAGGTATGATTAAGCAGGTTCAACACCTGGTAAAAGTAGAAGAAGCATAAGTAATAATTCGGATAAGGAGGTGTCACAATGGATTTATCAAACTTAAGACCTGCTGATGGAGCAAAACAGAGTGATAATTTCAGAAGAGGACGTGGACACGGTTCTGGAAATGGTAAGACGGCTGGTAAGGGACACAAAGGTCAGAAGGCTCGTTCCGGAGCAACAAGACCAGGTTTCGAAGGTGGTCAGATGCCATTATATAGAAGAATACCAAAGAGAGGTTTCACTAACAGAAACTCTAAGACAATCGTTGGTATTAATGTAAGTGCTCTTGAAGTATTTGATAATGACGCAGTTGTTTCTGTAGAGACATTGATCGAGCAGGGTATCGTAAAGAATCCAAGAGATGGTGTTAAGATTCTTGGAAACGGTGAACTGACAAAGAAATTAACTGTTCAGGCTAATGCGTTCAGCGCAGGTGCTGTAGAGAAGATTGAGGCTGTAGGTGGAAAAGCAGAGGTGATCTAATGTTAGAAACTTTCCGAAAAGCATTTCAAATCAAAGACATTCGCAAGAAAATCGGATATACGTTTTTGATGTTAATCGTTATAAGAATTGGATCACAGCTTCCAACCCCTGGAGTGAATTCCAATTACATTAAAGAGTTTTTTGCACAGAACACTGGTGAGGCGTTTAACTTGTTTAACGCTTTCACCGGTGGCTCATTTGAGCAGATGTCAGTATTTGCTCTGAGTATTACACCGTACATTACATCTTCTATTATCATGCAGCTTCTGACCATTGCAATTCCGAAACTTGAGGAGATGCAGAAAGAAGGAGCGGAAGGAAGAAAGAAGATTGTAGCGATTACACGTTATCTTACCGTAGGTCTTGCATTATTCGAGTCTACCGCTATGGCTGTTGGATTCGGACGCCAGGGACTTCTGGTAGAGTTCAATTTTGTAAATGCGGTGATCGTAGTTCTGACACTTACAGCAGGATCAGCATTCCTGATGTGGATTGGTGAGAGAATTACGGAAAAGGGTGTGGGGAATGGTATCTCCATCGTGCTGGTAATTAATATTATCTCACGTATACCTAGCGATATGACTTCATTGTTTGAGCAGTTTGTAAAAGGCAAGCCGATTGCATCTGCCAGCCTTGCAGTGGCTGTTATCCTTGCAATTATCCTGGTTCTCGTTGTGTTTGTTGTTATCCTTCAGGGCGGCGAGAGAAGAATTACAGTACAGTATTCACAGAAAGTCGTAGGAAGAAGAACCTATGGCGGACAGTCCAGTAACATTCCATTAAAAGTCAATACTGCCGGAGTAATTCCGATTATCTTCGCATCATCTTTGATGCAGTTTCCGATTGTGATTGCTTCTTTCTTAGGAAAAGGCAATGGCTCCGGAATTGGCAGCGAGATCTTAAGAGGAATGAACCAGGGCAACTGGTGTAATCCACAGCAGTTGAAATATAGTTGGGGATTACTGGTATACATTGTTCTGACTGTATTTTTCGCTTATTTCTATACGTCAATCACATTCAATCCGTTAGAAATCGCGAATAATATGAAGAAGAATGGTGGATTCATTCCTGGTATCCGTCCGGGAAGACCGACTGTGGAGTATTTGACCACGATATTGAATTATATTATCTTTATCGGGGCATGTGGGCTTATAGTAATACAGGTGATTCCGATTTTCTTCAACGGAACACTGGGAGCAAAAGTATCTTTCGGAGGTACTTCACTTATCATTATCGTCAGCGTTGTGCTGGAGACCATGAAACAGATCGAATCTCAGATGCTTGTACGTAACTATAAGGGATTTTTAAATAACTAATAATTTTGACTCGCGGGATTTTTTTCGCGGGTTAAAATGCTATAAAGAGGAGGAACATCTATATGAAAATAATTATGTTAGGCGCTCCGGGAGCGGGCAAAGGAACTCAGGCAAAGAAAATTGCAGCAAAGTACGGCATTCCTCACATCTCAACCGGTGATATTTTCAGAGCGAATATTAAAAATGGAACGGAACTGGGTAATAAAGCAAAGACATACATGGATCAGGGACTTCTGGTTCCGGACGAACTGGTAGTAGACCTGGTAGTAGATCGTGTAAAGCAGGATGACTGTGAGAAGGGCTATGTACTGGATGGATTCCCGAGAACGATTCCGCAGGCAGAGGCACTTGATAAAGCGCTCGCAGCACTTGGAGAGAAGATGGATTATGCAATCGACGTAGATGTTCCGGACGAAAATATTGTACATCGTATGTCAGGACGTCGTGCTTGTGTTGGATGCGGAGCTACATATCATCTTGAGTATGCGCCAACAAAGGTTGAGGGTATCTGTGATACTTGCGGAAAAGAACTGATCTTAAGAGATGATGATAAGCCGGAGACTGTGAAAAAGCGTCTTGGCGTATACCATGAGCAGACACAGCCGTTGATTGACTACTACACCAATGCAGGAATCTTGAAGACGGTTGACGGAACTGTTGATATTAATGACGTATTCCAGACAATTGTAGATATCTTAGGAGAGTAAGCACATGCCAATCACTATCAAATCGGCCAGAGAAATTGAATTAATGACAGAAGCCGGACGTATATTAGAGATTGTTCATGAAGAGTTAGAAAAGGCACTGCAACCAGGGATGAGTACTCTGGATATAGACAGACTGGGAGAAGAAGTAATCCGCAGTTATGATTGTATTCCTTCTTTTCTTAATTATAATGGATATCCTGCATCAATCTGTGTATCAGTGAATGATGAGGTAGTCCATGGCATCCCAAGTAAAGACAGAATCCTCCAGGAGGGCGATATTGTCAGTCTGGATGCAGGTGTTATCTATAAAGGTTATCACTCTGATGCCGCGCGGACGCACGGCATCGGAGAGGTCAGCAAAGAAGCGCAGCAATTGATGAAGATTACGAAAGAATGCTTCTTTGAAGGTATAAAGTATGCGAAAGAAGGCAATTATCTATTTGACATATCGGCAGCGATTGGCAGTTATGCCGAAGCACATGGGTATGGAGTGGTCCGCGATCTGTGTGGACATGGAATAGGCACTGCCCTGCATGAGGCACCTGAGATACCGAATTACAAGATGAATAGAAGAGGCGTGAAACTCAAAGCCGGAATGACGCTGGCGATTGAGCCGATGATCAATATCGGATCATGGGAAGTAAACTGGCTCGATGATGAATGGACGGTCGTCACCAGAGATCACAGCCTGTCTGCACATTATGAGAATACGGTGCTGATAACAGAGAGTGAACCGAGACTTTTAAGCTTTACCAGAGAACTTCCTTCTCTATAGAAAGGACGCGGTTATGGACAGATACAGGATAGGAATGCTTGCGAGATCGAAAGCGGGTCATGATACAGGTAAGGTTTATGTTATAATTGACATTGACGACACATATGTATATTTAGCGGATGGCAGTATTAGAACATTAGATAGACTGAAAAAGAAAAAAAAGAAACATGTTCAGATTATCTGCAAAGAGCATGATGTCACCGCGGCAGATGATGTAGCAATAAAACGAATACTTAAAGAATGGAATAGGGAAGAGAAGAAACAGGAGGAATGAAACCATGTCAAAAGCTGACGTAATTGAAATTGAAGGAACAGTAGTAGAAAAATTGCCAAACGCAATGTTTCAGGTAGAACTTGAGAATGGACATCAAGTGCTTGCACACATCAGCGGCAAATTGAGAATGAACTTTATCAAGATCCTGCCCGGAGATAAAGTAACACTGGAATTATCCCCATATGATCTTTCAAAAGGAAGAATTATTTGGAGAGATAAATAATATTAAATTATCTATTGACTTTGGTAGAATTATAGTGTTATACTATATAAGCACGTTTTTGGGTGCTTTTATATTAGTGCGTAATTTTATGCACTTGAAAATGTGTAAGAACTATAGGCAGAGCAATGGATGAAAGGAGGATCCCCGTGAAGGTTAGATCATCAGTAAAACCAATTTGCGAAAAATGCAAAGTTATTAAGAGAAAAGGAAGCATTCGCATTATCTGCGAGAATCCAAAGCATAAACAGCGTCAGGGTTAGGCACTGAACACTTTTATGCAGAACGAATTAGGCGGCTGATAGTCGACACGCCAGGAAGTGTGTAGACTATTTAATATACAAGGAGCACCTTTAGCCGGTGAGCATCCTCGTATATTGCTTCTAATGCCGGCCCGTCATTACCGAATGCCTCGGTGGCCGGAAAGGGCATGGATACCGAAACATGCCTGGACGAGAAGGAAGATTCCTGGTCGTCCCTATTAAAGACAATGTGTGAAAACAGAGAAGTGCGCAGATTATATAATCAGCACATGCAAGCATGCTTGCAATGGGATGTATTATATAAGAAGCATAGGGCGAAGCCCCGCATCGAGATGAAGCGAAGCGGAATCGAGATGGACTTCGGAGCAAAAAGAAAAAAAGAAAATGGAGGAAATTCACATGGCTCGTATTGCAGGTGTAGATTTACCAAGAGACAAACGTGTTGAAATCGGATTAACTTATATCTACGGTATTGGTAGACCGAGTGCAACCCGTATTTTAGCACAGGCAGGAGTTGATCCTGACATTCGCTGTAGAGATCTTACAGACGAAGATGTAAAGAAGATTAGTGCAGTAATCGATGAGACTCAGACAGTAGAAGGTGATCTTCGTAGAGAGATCGCCCTGAACATCAAGAGATTACAGGAAATCGGATGCTATAGAGGAATCCGTCACAGAAAAGGACTTCCGGTTCGTGGTCAGAAGACAAAGACCAATGCAAGAACAAGAAAAGGTCCTAAGAGAACAGTAGCAAACAAAAAGAAATAAAAATTTGAGGAAAGTGTAGGTTAGTTTTATTATGGCAAAGAAAGTTGCAAAGAAAGTAACAAAGAAGCGTGTCAAGAAAAACGTTGAACACGGACAAGCACACATCCAGTCATCTTTTAATAATACAATCGTAACATTAACAGATGCACAGGGTAACGCTCTTTCATGGGCAAGTGCAGGCGGTCTGGGATTTAGAGGTTCAAGGAAATCTACCCCTTATGCAGCTCAGATGGCAGCTGAGACAGCAGCTAAAGCAGCATTGGTACATGGTTTGAAATCAGTTGACGTAATGGTTAAAGGACCAGGTTCAGGTAGAGAAGCAGCAATCCGTGCCCTTCAGGCATGCGGAATCGATGTAACAAGCATTAAGGATGTTACTCCGGTACCACACAATGGTTGCCGTCCGCCGAAACGCAGAAGAGTCTAATTATCATTTTATATTATATTACGTTAACGGATTGATTTATCCGAATTTAAATAGGAGGAAAGCAAAAACATGGCAGTAAATAGAGTTCCGGTTCTTAAAAGATGCAGATCCCTTGGAATGGATCCTGTATATTTGGGAATTGACAAAAAGTCTAACAGACAGTTAAAGAGATCCAACAGAAAAATGAGCGAGTATGGTCTTCAGTTACGTGAGAAACAGAAAGCTAAATTTATCTATGGCGTATTAGAGAAACCTTTCAGAAACTATTTCGAGAAGGCTCAGCGCATGAGTGGTATGACAGGTGAGAACCTGATGAGACTGCTTGAGTCCAGATTAGATAACGTAGTATTCCGTCTTGGACTTGCCAGAACAAGACGTGAGGCTAGACAGATTGTTGACCACAAGCATGTACTTGTTAACGGAAAACAGATCAACATTCCTTCTTACTTGATCAAAGCAGGCGATGTGATCGAAATCAAAGAAAAACACAAAAGCTCTCCAAGATATAAAGAGATCGTAGAGGTTACAGGCGGACGTCTGGTTCCGGAATGGTTAGAGGCTGACCTTGAGAACCTGAAAGGAACTGTAAAAGAACTTCCAAGACGTGAAGTAATTGATGTTCCTGTAGATGAGATGTTAATCGTCGAGTTGTACTCTAAATAATAACCCGTAACACCACAGGAGGTGGACTTAGTGTTTGATTTTAATAAACCCAATATTGAAATAACTGAGATTTCAGAAGATAAGAAGTATGGAAGATTTGTTGTAGAACCGCTTGAAAGAGGTTATGGTACAACGTTAGGTAATTCTCTTAGAAGAATCATGCTTTCATCATTGCCGGGTGCTGCAATCAGCCAGGTGAAGATCGATGGTGTTCTTCATGAGTTCAGTTCTATTCCAGGTGTTAAGGAAGATGTTACTGAGATTATCATGAACTTGAAGTCACTGGCTATCAAGAACACATCTGAAACAGATGAACCAAAGACAGCTTATATTGAGTTCGAAGGAGAAGGCGTTGTTACAGCAGCGGATATCCAGGTGGATCAGGATATCGAGATCATGAATCCGCAGACAGTTATCGCAACACTGAACGGCGGGGCAGACAGCAAGTTATACATGGAACTTACCATCACAAAGGGTAGAGGATATGTGAGTGCTGACAAGAATAAAAACGAGGAATTGCCAATCGCAGTAATTCCAGTCGATTCTATTTACACCCCGGTGGAGCGTGTGAACCTTACAGTAGAAAACACGCGTGTTGGACAGATTACAGATTTTGATAAATTAACATTAGATGTATATACCAATGGTACATTGCTTCCGGATGAAGCTGTCAGCCTTGCTGCTAAGGTATTAAGCGAGCATCTGAAACTCTTCATCGACTTGTCTGAAGTGGCTCAGGCTGCAGAAGTTATGATCGAGAAAGAGGATGATGAGAAAGAGAAAGTTCTTGAGATGAGCATTGATGAATTAGAATTATCCGTTCGTTCATACAACTGCCTGAAGAGAGCGGGAATCAATACCGTAGAAGAACTGACGAACAGAACTCCGGAAGATATGATGAAAGTACGTAACCTGGGACGCAAGTCTCTGGAAGAAGTACTTGCAAAATTAGATGAATTGGGATTAGGTTTAAGCAGAGGGGAAGAGTAAGCACTTGGCGAGGTATTTCACGAACCTAGTACGAACTCTGTTCTTCGGTGTAAGCCGAAGAACTACCTTTTGTAATTTCATCAGTAAGCCCGATGCGCATGATGGAGCATTTGGCTAGTAAGCCCGAAGAAGCATAACCAAGTGTAATTAATGGAGGATTAGAAAAATGGCAAAGTATAGAAAACTTGGCAGAACATCAAGCCAGAGAAAAGCATTATTAAGAAACCAGGTAACAGCATTGATCAACAATGGCAAGATTGTTACCACAGAAGCAAAGGCAAAAGAGATCCGTAAGATCGCTGAAGGTCTTATCGCAATGGCAGTAAGAGAGAAAGACAACTACGAAGAGGTTACTGTAAAGGCTAAAGTTGCCCGCAAGGACAAAGATGGCAAGAGAGTAAAAGAAGTTGTAGATGGCAAGAAAGTTACTGTATATGATGAAGTAGATAAGATAATTAAGAAAGATATGCCAAGCAGACTTCACGCTCGCCGTGAGATGCTGAAAGTTCTTTACCCAGTAAAAGAAGTGCCAACAGCACAGGCTGGAAGAAAGAAAAATACAAAAGAAGTAGACCTTGTTGCAAAACTCTTTGACGAGATCGCACCAAAATACGAGAACCGTAACGGTGGTTACACAAGAATCGTAAAGATTGGTCAGCGTAAAGGTGATGCAGCAATGGAAGTTCTGATCGAACTTGTATAGTCTGATGTGAGATATGGACACACCCGGAGAGATTCGGGTGTGTTTTTTTGATTGCAGAAATCAATTGGGGACAGGGGGATTTAAAAAAGGGACAGGGCAAATCGAATCGGGGACGGGGAAATTGAAAAAACTCTCGTCCCCTTTCGTCAAAATCCCCAAAAAAACCTAATTAGTGAGTAGATATTTGTAATAAAGTTAAAATATTAACAAGCATGTTAAATAAATATCATTTTTATATTGACAAATTATTAACAAGCGACTATACTATGAACCAGATAAGGAAAACAACTCATTTATTTACAGGGAGGAAACAACCAATGGCAAAAAAGAAAGATGTAGTACCAGAGATTGTAGACAATGTAGAAGCTCTTGAAGCAAAGATGAAAGCGATGAGAGAAGCTCAGAAAATCTTCGCTACATACACACAGGAGCAGGTAGACAAGATCTTCTTCGAAGCTGCAATGGCAGCAAACAAAATGCGTATCCCGCTTGCAAAACAGGCAGTAGCGGAGACTGGACGTGGTATCGTAGAAGATAAGGTAATTAAGAACCATTATGCAGCAGAGTATATCTACAATGCATATAAGAATACAAAGACTTGCGGCGTGATTGAAGAGGATACCGCATATGGAATCAAGAAGGTTGCAGAGCCAATCGGTTTGGTAGCAGCAGTTATCCCTACCACGAACCCGACATCAACAGCAATCTTCAAGACACTGATCTGTCTGAAGACAAGAAATGCAATCATCATCAGCCCACATCCGGCAGCAAAGGCTTGTACAATTGCAGCAGCAAAGGTTGTCCTGGATGCAGCAGTTAAGGCTGGAGCACCGGAAGGAATCATCGGATGGATCGATGTTCCATCTCTGGAACTGACCAATACAGTAATGAAAGAGGCTGACATTATCCTGGCAACAGGTGGTCCTGGAATGGTTAAGGCAGCATACTCTTCCGGAAAGCCGGCACTCGGCGTTGGCGCTGGTAATACGCCAGTTATCATTGACGATACGGCAGATGTTAAGATGGCAGTTAACTCCATCATCCATTCTAAGACATTTGATAATGGTATGATCTGTGCATCTGAGCAGTCTGTAACCGTACTTGACAGCGTTTATGATGAAGTAAAGAAAGAGTTCGCATACCGCGGATGCTATTTCTTGAAGAAAGGCGAAGAACTTGATAAGGTTCGTAAAACCATCATTATCAATGGCGCCCTGAATAATAAGATCCCTGGAAAATCTGCTTATGAGATTGCAAAACTGGCAGGAGTAGAAGTGCCGGAAAGCACGAAGATCCTGATTGGTGAAGTTGAATCCGTAGATATCTCTGAGGAATTTGCTCATGAGAAATTATCTCCGGTACTTGGAATGTACAGAGCGAAGACATTCGACGAGGCACTTGCAAAAGCAGCACAGTTAGTAGCTGATGGCGGATATGGACATACAGCATCTCTGTACGTACATCCGGCAGAGAAGGAGAAGATTGCAAAACATGCAGCAGCAATGAAGACTTGCCGTATCCTGATCAACACACCTTCTTCTCACGGTGGTATCGGTGACTTGTACAACTTCAAACTGGCTCCATCTCTTACACTTGGATGCGGTTCTTGGGGCGGTAACTCTGTATCTGAGAACGTAGGTGTAAAACACTTAATCAACATTAAGACAGTTGCTGAGAGGAGAGAGAACATGCTGTGGTTTAGAGCGCCTGAGAAAGTATACTTTAAGAAAGGCTGTATGCCGGTAGCACTTGATGAACTTGGAACAGTTATGCATAAGAAGAAAGCATTTATCGTAACTGATACCTTCTTATATAAGAATGGTTATGTAAAACCAATCGAAGCAAAATTAGACGAGATGGGAATCCAGCATGCATGCTTCTATGAAGTTGCACCAGATCCGACATTACAGTGTGCGCGTAAAGGTACAGATCAGATGAGAGCATTCGAGCCAGATACGATTATCGCTCTTGGTGGCGGATCAGCAATGGATGCAGCTAAGATCATGTGGCTGATGTATGAGCATCCAGAAGCAAACTTCGAAGATATGGCTATGGACTTCATGGATATCCGTAAGAGAGTATTTACATTCCCTAAGATGGGCGAGAAAGCATACTTTGTAGCCATCCCAACATCTTCTGGTACAGGATCTGAGGTAACACCATTTGCTATCATTACAGATGCAGAGACAGGCGTAAAATGGCCAATCGCTGACTATGAGTTGCTGCCGGATATGGCTATCGTAGATGTTGACAATGCAATGACAGCTCCTAAGGGACTGACAAGCGCATCTGGTATCGATGTAATGACACATGCAATCGAGGCTTATGTATCCATCATGGCAACAGACTTTACAGATGGTCTTGCTATGAAGGCAGTAAAGATGGTATTCGATTATCTGCCGTCTGCATATGCTAACGGTGCAAATGATCCAATCGCAAGAGAGAAGATGGCTAACGCTTCCTGCATGGCTGGTATGGCATTTGCCAATGCATTCCTGGGACTGAACCACTCTATGGCTCACAAACTTGGTGCATTCCATCACCTGCCACACGGTGTAGCAAACGCTGTAATCTTAACAGAAGTTATGAGATACAATGCAGCAGAAGTTCCAACTAAGATGGGAACATTCTCTCAGTATCAGTATCCACATGCACTTGCAAGATATGCAGAATTAGGACGTTTTGCAGGATGCAAGGGTAATACTGATGAAGAAGTATTCGAAGACTTCCTTGCAAAATTGGAAGTATTAAAAGAGCAGATTGGTATTAAGAAGTCTATCAAAGAATATGGAATTGATGAGCAGTACTTCTTGGATACATTAGATGATATGGTAGAGCAGGCCTTCAACGATCAGTGTACAGGTGCAAACCCAAGATATCCACTGATGAAGGAAATGAAAGAGATTTACCTGAAATGCTATTATGGTAAATAAATAGTTGTTTGAAGCAAAAGATGCTGACTTTCTTATGGGAGTCGGCATCTTTTGTCACTTTAAAGATAAAGTAACAGTACTATTTTGGTCATTTTCTGGAGGAAATTTGCTCGATTAGTTAAATAATTAACGATAAAATTTAATGAAAAAATTTGGTTAAAAAAATATCAAAAAGTACTTTTCAAATGCTTCATATGGGTGTATAATGCAACTATCAAGTAAATGAACGGCATTATTATAATATGAGGAGGCATAGCTTATGAAACTGGAACAAGGCAATCTGATCTTAAAGCGTAGTTACAAAGAGGTCTATAAGTGTGAAGGAGGTATCGTGAAAGTATTCGAGAAGACACATCCGAAGTCAGCGATCTTCAATGAGGCGCTTAACACAGTACGAGTAGAAGAGACCGGAATGGATATTCCCAAATTAAAAGAGGTAACCCAGATTGATGGTAAATGGGCGCTGGTAATTGAATACAAGGATGGCAAGACCTTAGAGGAGATGATGAAAGTAGATCCTCAGAATATGGAAAAATACATGTCCGACTTTGTAGATCTTCAGTTAAAGATCCAGAGCAACAAAGCACCGATGCTTAATAAATTAAAGGATAAACTGGCAAGACAGATTGATGGTCTGAAAGAGTTAGACGCTACACAGCGTTATGAATTACGTACCAGACTGGAAAGCATGCCAAAACATACAAAAGTGTGCCACGGAGATTACAATCCAAGTAACGTTATCGTAGGCAAGAATGGTAAGATGACGGTTGTAGACTGGGCACATGTAACACAGGGCAATGCAAGCGCAGATGCAGCAATGACTTATCTGCTCTTCGCGTTAAAGGATCAGGCAGTGGCAGATATGTATCTCGATATGTTCTGCAAGAAGAGCGATACGGCAAAACAGTATGTACAGCAGTGGCTGCCAATCGTAGCAGCTTCACAACTTGAGAAGGATAACGAACTTGAGAAAGAATTCCTCATGAAGTGGATCGATGTAATGGACTATCAATAGTCGCGATAAACTAAGCGGATTACAGGATAAAAGAAGGAATCAGGGAAACATGCTCGCATATTTCCCTGATTCCTTCTTTTATCCTGTAAGGCGCGTGTAACGCGCCTCATGGATCTGATGCCTGTCAAGGTATCAGATCCATGAGAGTCCGCACATCCCCGCCCAAATATTAAAAGAATACATTGCCTCCAACATTCACCCCAGCCACTCCTGTACTGGCTGATCTGAAGGAATAGCAATTTGCTACGGCAGCATGTCTCGTACCTCCAAGTGCTGCCTGTGCAACAGAATAGGCGGTAGAAGAAGGACCTCTTGAGAGGACTCGTTCCAAAGCTCCATTCCATGTAGGGGCAAACTGACCAGATTGATAGATTACCCCTTTCAGTGAATTTGGATAACTTGGACTAGCCACTCTGTTCATTACAACTGTTGCAACCGCAAGCATACCATCATATCCGCCAGCTTCACACTGAAGCAGTGCGGCAAATAAAGCCACATCACTGGTACCAGCGGGCGTAGGATCGGTAGTAATTGTACCGGATGAGCCGTTGGTTTGTCCATTATTGCCGGATGGGGTAGTATTCGAGTTCGTACCCGGTGGGGTAATTGCACCGGATATTTCATTATTCTGTGCTGTCTTAAGTGCTTCTTCCGCAGCGCGGGCACGTTCTAACTGTTCCTTATAATCATCCAACTGCCCGGAGGCTGAAGAGATCTTAGAGGTAAGTGCCTTTTCCTTGGCAGTCAGATCGCTCTGCATAGATGTCAGTTCATCCTGCTTTGCCTTAAGATCTGTCTGTTTCTCTTCCACGCTGATGCGGACATTCTGTAATTCTTCCAGCATGGATCTGTCATATTCGCTGATGGTAGTTACATATTCTGCTTTGTTAAGAAAATCAGCCATGTTCTCTGAGGAAAACAGAATCTGAAGCAGAGAGACGCTTCCGCCCTCGTACATGAACTTGATTCTGTCTTTCATGGCATCATACTGCGCATCTTCATTGAGTTGTGCTGCAGCTAAGTCGAGTTTGGCTTTTTCAACTTCAGCGGACAATTCTTCAATCTGTGCGGAAGCACTGTCAAGTTCGGCACTTAAAGATGATAATTGGCTGTTCAAGTCATCCAGTTCATTCTGTAGATCAGAAGTTGTAATTTCTAATTCATCTGCCGAAGGTGCTGAATATACCGGAATACTTACAGAAGCAATCGTTACGGTAGATACGGCAACTGCCAGAATGGACCGTAATATACGTTTCTTTTCTTGATTTATCATATTCATATCCTTTCTCTAATTAGCAAGTGCTTAACTATTATACAACAAATTGCTTTATAAAGCAAATTTTGTTATTATATAAAGAGAATAAAAGATTGCGAGGATTGCATATGAAAAAATATGAAGAAGATCATTATCGATTCGAAAATATTAAAGATTATATATACCCTTGGGTAAAGGGGAGTGCGCTTGTAGATTCGCAGGCGCTGAATGGTAAACATATTTCGGAAAAAGACACGCCGGTTGTGTCATTTATAGAAGATCTGGCGATTATATTTGTTATAAAACGAAATGATGATGTATATGAAGTGTTGAAGGATAACATGCTTCCGCCAGGCTGCGATATTGAAGAACTGTTCTATTCCTCCTGTGAGAATCTGGTAAGAGATGTGGAGTTCACGATTGCGAATACCTGGTATGGCGGATTTGCGATGATGGCAGATGGATATCATGAAACAAGTTCTCTTTGTTTTAAACATATCTGGCAGGTATGCGTAGATAAGTTAAAGGATGATTTGGTGATTATGGCGCCTTGTAAGGATACGCTTCTGTTCGCCCCGGCAGGGCAGAAGAACGTTGTAGAGAAGATGATTGAGCATGGAGAACTGTCGTACGAACAGAGCCAGGATAAGATCAGCAAGACGCTGATGCTATTTTCAAAAGACAGAAAGGAATTGACAGTTTATGAAGATTAAGACGCGGATTATAGGGCTGGATCTGGATGGAACGCTTCTTACGACGCAGAAGGAACTTACCCCATATACGAGAGAAGTCTTGGGGCGGGCAATCGAACAGGGAATTATTGTGATGCCTGCAACGGGAAGACCGTTAAGCGGAATACCGGAGGAATTGCTGCATTTCCCTGGGATAAGGTATGCAGTGACCGCAAATGGCGGGCGAATTGTAGATATCCGGACAAAAGAAACATTGTATGAATGCCTGGTACCTGCTGAAATTGCAAGAAAAGTATTGGATATTTTTGAACACTATGATACACTGCGAGAGATATATTATGACGGAACTGGCTATGCGCAGGAAGATGCGCTGAAGGTGATTGATCGTTATTTGGATTCACCGCCTATGGCGAATTATATTGTGTCGACCCGTATTCCGGTTGCGGATGTCAGGGCAAAGTTCGAAGAAGAGAACCGGAGTGTGGATAAGATACAGGGTTTATTTGTGACGGTAGAAGATAGGAATGCGGCTTTAGAAGAACTGAGAGCAGTTCCTGACATCGAGGTGACAGGAGCGCTTACGAAGAATATAGAAGTTAATGCCAAAGGTGTGAACAAGGGAAAGGCGCTTGTAAGGCTGGGAGAACTTCTTGGAATCAGAAGGGAAGAGATCATGGCATTCGGAGATGGCTCCAATGATCTCTACATGATGCAAGAGGTTGGAACAGGCGTAGCAATGGAAAATGGAACGAAAGAGGTAAAAGAAGCAGCAGACTATATCACGGCATCCAACGATCAGGAAGGAGTCGCCAGATTTATCGAAGAGTATGTGCTTAAGTAGTGAAAGGAGAGAAAGATGTTAGATGCATTAAAGGTTATAATTCTTGGTATCGTAGAAGGAATTACGGAGTGGCTTCCGGTCAGCAGTACAGGACACCTGATTCTGGTGGGGGATCTGCTTAAGCCAAGCATGAGCGATGCGTTCATGGAGATGTTCAATGTAGTGATTCAGTTAGGAGCAATTATGGCGGTAGTCGTACTGTATTTCCATAAGTTGAATCCATTTTCGCCAAGGAAGACGCAGAAGCAGAAGATGCTTACCTGGCAGATGTGGATTAAGGTGCTGATTGCCACTGTGCCGGCAGCGGTGATAGGGCTTCTTTTTAATGATATTCTGGAGGAACTGTTCTACAAGCCATTGCCCGTTGCGGTCATGCTGATTGTCTATGGTGTGCTCTTTATTATCGTTGAGAACCGTAATGAAGGACGCAGACCGACAGTCAGAAGGATATCGGAACTGACGGTGCCGATGCTTCTGGGAATCGGAGTATTCCAGATGCTGGCGCTGATTCCGGGGACTTCCAGATCGGGTGCGACGATCGTAGGAGCTTTGATTATTGGAGTATCAAGAGAAGTGGCAGCGGAATTCACTTTCTTTCTTGCAATTCCTGTGATGTTCGGAGCAAGTCTTCTTAAGTTGGTGAAGTTCGGATTCCATTTTACGGCGGCAGAATTCGGATTCCTGATGTTGGGATGTCTGGTATCTTTTGGACTCTCTATTGTAGCGATCCGCTTCTTGATGGGCTACATAAAGAAGAATGATTTTAAAGTATTCGGCTATTATAGAATCGTGCTTGGCGGCCTGATTATCATAGTTACAATCGTCCAGGCAATTATTGCATAAAATTCATCTAAAGAATAGTGGCTTTTTCAGCAAAATATGTGGAAAAAGCCACTTGTTTTTTATAGAAAACATGATAAAATATTAAAAGTGCTTGTATTTTTATGCAGAATAGAAAATAATTTTTTTTTGGAGGAAATAAGTATGAAGATGAAGAAGTTAGTTAGCATGTTGCTTGCTGTTGCCTGTGTATTCTCCATGGCAGCATGCGGATCAAAAGATGAGTCTAAGGATAGTGGTGACGCAGGAAGTGATGCATCATCAGAGGCTGTAACAGCGAAGGTAATTGATGTTGACCTGACAAGCGAAGAGTATGCATTTGGTGTGGATAAGACGCAGCCGGAACTGTTGGATCAGGTGAATGCATTTGTTAATCAGATTAAAGAAGACGGAACGCTGGATGAGATCTGCGATAAGTACTTCGGAGATGGAGAGCCGGTTGCTGTTGAGTCCGCAGCATTGGATGAGTCTAAAGATCAGCTTGTAGTTGCTACGAATGCGGCATTTGAGCCATTCGAGTACACCAAGGGTGACAGTTACTACGGAATCGATATGGAGATCGCTGCTCTGCTTGCAGAGGAACTGGATAAAGAACTGGTAATCCAGAACATGGACTTTGATGCTGTATGTCTGTCCGTAAGCCAGCAGAAATGTGATATCGCTATGGCAGGTCTGACCATCAATGAAGAGAGAGAAGAGTATGTAACATTCACAGATTCTTACTATGAAGCATCACAGCGTCTGATTGTTCCGAACAGTGATACAACATTTGACGATTGCAAAGATGCAGATGCAGTAGCAGAACTTCTTGGCAAGTTGAGCGATTCAGATGCAATCGGTGTTCAGGCAGGTACAACAGGACAGTATTATGTAGAGGGTGATGCAGACTGGGGATTTGACGGACTGCCGGCAAAATGTACTACATATAAGAGTGGATCGCTTGCCGTACAGGATATGCTGAATGGCAATATCAAATATGTCATCATCGATGCAGCACCAGCAACTGCTATTACAGAAGCAATCAATGAGATGCAGTAGATCTCGGTGATCAGATAAAGAAAAAGGTACACAATGGGGAATTTTGATCAAAAAGTAAACAAATTTATAGAGATATTCCTGGAACAGAATGGTTATGTGAAGGTTGTGGAAGGCTTACAGAATACACTGTTGATCGCAGTCAGCGGTCTGATCATTGGTATTCTGATTGGAACGGTGATTGCGACGGTAAGGGTACTTCCTAAGTATAAGGTGCTGCCAAGAGTATTGAATGCAATCTGCAGTCTTTATGTTGCCATGTTCAGAGGAACGCCAATGGTTGTTCAGTTGCTTGTATTCTATTATGTACTGCTGCCGATCATCGGCTGGAAGATTACCGGAGTCCAGGTTGCCATGCTGGTATTCGGACTAAATAGTGGAGCATACATCTCTGAGATTATGCGAAGCGGTATTCAGTCAGTCGACCCTGGACAGATGGAGGCTGGACGTGCAGTGGGATTGAGTTTTGGCGCAAGTATGTGCAAGATCGTGATCCCGCAGGCAGTGAAGAACATTCTTCCTACGCTGGGTAATGAATTCATCTCTTTGATTAAAGAGACGTCAGTCGTAAGTTTTGTAGGGGCAGCAGACCTCTATGTTGCGTTTAATTATATAGGAAGCAACAGTTACGAATTCATGGTTCCTTATCTGGTAATGGCATTGATCTACATATTGCTTGTGCTTGTGATTTCTTTGCTTGTAAAATTGATGGAAAGGAGCTTGAAGAAGAGTGATAGACGTAATTAACCTCAGGAAAAGCTTTGGAGATACGGAAGTCCTTAAGGGGATTAACGTTACCATCAACAAAGGGGATATCGTGGCGGTTATTGGACCTTCAGGTTCCGGCAAGAGTACATTCTTACGGTGCCTGAACTGTATGGAGGACCCTACAGGCGGCAATATTATCTTCAAAGGAGTAGATATTGCAGACATGAGTGTCGATATTAATGTACATCGTCGGCACATGGGAATGGTATTCCAGCATTTTAACCTGTTCAATAATAAGACGGTGCTCCAGAACATTATGATGGCTCCGGTGTATCTAAGGTGCCAGGATCTGAAGAAGGCGAAACGGAAGAACCGTATCATCAGTATTCAGAACGTGTTCAGGGGAAGCGATAAAAAAGAACTGATTCCAATCACACAGACGAAGGAGCAGATTAGAAGCGAAGTAAGAGAACAGGCGATGGCTCTGCTGCAGCGAATCGGTCTGGAGGATAAGGCTGATGTCTATCCGTCTACTTTGTCAGGAGGACAGAAGCAGCGTATTGCAATTGTACGTTCACTGGCAATGGACCCGGATGTGATTCTGTTCGATGAGCCGACATCTGCGCTGGATCCGGAGATGGTTGGAGAAGTTCTGGAACTGATGAAACAGCTTGCCCGCGAGGGAATGACTATGGTTGTGGTTACTCACGAGATGGGATTCGCTAAGGAAGTGGCTTCCAGGGTAATCTTCATGGATGAAGGTCAGATCAAGGAGCAGGGGAGTCCGAAGGAATTCTTTGAGAATCCGAAGGATGCAAGGCTTCAGGAATTTTTATCGAAGATTTTATAGAATGGAACTTATAATAAAGGTGAGAGTGAATTTAAGTATTCGCTCTCACTTAAAAAATTATCGCTGAACCAAGATTAATAGTTAGATTCTAGGTTCAGCGATAACTATATTATTTGGAATTTAGATATTCTTCTTTGAGTTTTCGGACCGTTTCCAAGGGCAGAACAATACGCTCTGCAATCGTATT
The DNA here is from genome assembly GCA_945870325.1 of uncultured Dorea sp. Lineage (GTDB taxonomy): Bacteria > Bacillota > Clostridia > Lachnospirales > Lachnospiraceae > CAMBRQ01. The sequence continues at coordinate 27,447 of CAMBRQ010000016.1, forward strand.
CTCATCAAGAATGTCAATAAGACTTCTTGCATTCTGTAATTTTTCCGCTTCAATGCCCTGAGAGATTCCCTGGGAGAATCCATCATTAAATAACATCTGACCAACCTTAGTCATACGCATCGCCTCCATAACTTCTTTTAATTCTTTTGAATCTAAAAATTTTTCTGTCATCGTATAAATCACCGCCTCACATCTCTGAAGATCTTCCTGATCAATAGAGGTAATATCTTTTGTCATTGAAAATGCGGATAGAATTCGGTCTTTTTGGGATGAATTGCCACTCATTAAAGGCATCAGGATTAACTGTATAAGATCCTGTCGGGTAATAGGCAATCCATGTTCGTTCTTATACTCTAGTTCTTTTAACAACTTATCTGCATTTTTATCCTGCATGATGATAGGTACAACTTGGTAAGTATTCACGCCTTCATGCAGTTCTGTAACAGGTTTTTTAATATTTCCAGAGAACAGAACATAAGTAGTCACTGGAACACCGTAATAATGGCTGGTTGTTGCCTCATAGTTGCGAAAGCGTCTTAACCCGGCAATTCCCTCATTGGTACTCTGAAATTCAAAATGTATCCAGGAGTCATCTTCCATTACAAAGTTAAAATCCTGGAACATTTTCTTTATCTCAATCTTCACCAGTTCTGTGGGTGCAATTGAGCGTACTTTTCCTGCAATTCCCTAATAAGGAATCAGTTCATCTGCGAAGAACTGTGCCATCATTTTCAAGGCTGCAGCTTCATGTTGTGCAGCAGCAGAATTAGTATCAATCTGTACTGCATCAGGGATTTGAGTTTCCATATAGTCTCCTTTCCGTAAAACTATATAGAGAACTATCTAACTTAACTATATCAAAAAAAGATATACAAGACAATGGTATTACAAACTGTAATGGGTTAATGGTATCATAAAAACTTGAAAAATGCCTTAGAATATAAGGATGATTCAATGATAAAAGAAAGATTCAGCATTATATATATAATTGAATCCAAGATGAATTATTAGATAAAAAATATCTGAAATTCAAAAATAAAATGGAAGACAGTTCTGCTATATAGAGAACCATTGCCTGTGTACAAAAGTGTAAAGGAAAGTGGTCAGAGTGTCAAGTTATAAATACTCATTCTAAATAGAATCTATCTATAACTATATTGAAAATAACGATTAGATTGCAAAACTTATTTGTGTTACGATATTGATAGTAAGATATATAGTGATGCAGCGGCATTGAAAAGGGAACCCGGTGAGAATCCGGGACAGCCCATTCTACTGTATGATGGACAATGATCCCAGAAGTCACCCGTATATGGGGAAGGCGGGATTAAAGGATGAAATTAAGTCAGGAGACCTGCTATATATGGATGAAACTTTTCGGTGGGGAAAAGTCAGCGGTTACGCTGGTTTTTCCTCGCCATTTTTTATCTAAATATAAAAATACAAAGGAAGATGATTATGACTTGCGAGCAACTTCAGGAAGAGGTGATTCTATGGATATACAGATTGTGTCAGGATTCCTGGGAGCAGGAAAGACAACATTCTTAAATAAATATCTGCCATTGTTAGACGGCAACACAGTGGTGATTGAGAATGAATTCGGAGAGGTCGGACTGGATGGTGACCTGATTCAGGGAGACATTCCGGTGAAGGAACTGTATGCAGGATGCATCTGCTGTAGTCTGGCGATTGATTTCAGAAGAGGAATCAAAGAGATCGTCGAGTGGTATCAGCCGGATCGGATTGTGATTGAACCTTCCGGAGTTGGAAGGCTCTCCGATATCGTAACGGCATGTGCCAGGGCAAAAGTAAAAGAAAAGATTGATCTTAGAATCACGAAACTGATAGCCATCGTAGATCTTCCATCCTATGAGGAATACAAAGACGGCTTTGGCGCATTCTATCAGGATCAGATTCAGCATGCAAGGCTACTGTTATTAAGCAATCTGGATCAGATATCACCGGAAGAGAAGAAGCGGCTAGTGAATGAGTTGAAGACAGATAATCCTAAAGCGATTATATACGAAGATGATTGGAGGTTCATGGATGGAGAAGCACTGCTCGAACTTGTGAATCTGGCGGAGGATTATGAGGATGCTCCGGAAGAAGTAAGCGTACCGGCGCTTCCTGCGGACAGAGTGTTTGCAAGCATAGCAATCAGTGATCCGGCAGAATTGACGGAACAGAGACTTGAGGAGATATTGGATCATCTGGGTGATCAGCAGTATGGTCAGATCTTGCGGGCGAAAGGCATCTTATCCGCGGGCGAAAGCGGTTTGATGCATTTTGATTACACGCCGGCCGCAAGGAAGATTCATACGATTGCCGAGAGTGGAAAACAGGAGAGAGAAGAGGGCGCGTGGGAGTGCAAGGTCATTATTATAGGGTGTGACTTGAATGATGTAGCACTTCGATCGCTTTTCCAATAGTAAGAAAAATAAGAAAAGTAGGAGGAAGTGTAGTATGCAGACGAAAGAAGAAATGCTGCGAAAGTTATCAGACTGCGTGTTTGATATGGAAGATGAGGAGGTTGTAGACGTAGTAAAAGAGTATATTGAATGCGGATACGACCCGCAGGAAGGTATGCTTCAGGGGCTGGTAGACGGAATGAAGAGAGCCAGCGAATTATACGAAGAGGGAGAGTATTTTGTGCCGGAACTGATTGTTTGTTCTGATGCAATGTATGCAGGAATCGAGGAATTCCAGAAGTATCTGCCGGAGACAGAGAACAACAGCATTGGCAAAGTTGCGATTGGTGTTGTGGAAGGTGATACGCACGATATCGGTAAGAATCTGGTAAGGATTATGATGGAGACTGGCGGATTCGATGTGCATGATCTGGGACGAGATGTGGCACTGGATACATTCGTTGACTATATGAGAGACAATGATGTGGATATTCTATGCATGTCATCCCTGATGACCACCACCATGCCAGGTATGGGGATTGTTATTGAGAAGTTAAAAGAAGCGGGGCTCCGTGACAAGGTGAAGATTATGGTAGGAGGCGCACCGGTATCTCCGGCATTTGCAGAGAAGATTGGAGCGGACGGGTATACGAGAAGTGCGATTGAGGCGGTAGAATTTGCGAAGAAATTAGTTGGCGCAGCATAGGAGGAAGAGAATTATGATGGGAAAAAGAGAAGCGGTTAAGGCGATTTTGGAAGGAAAAGGGGCTGACAGGATTCCGATCATTATGAATGCATTCTCTCTTCCTGTTATGCGGTATGGATATACGATGCCAGAGGCATTAATGAGTCCCGAAAAAATGACCAAATGTATGGTGGGAACGAGACGTGAATTAGGATATGACGGATTATGCGCCGGAGTCTATGGCGGAATTGCAATGATGATGGGAGGCCATCTTCCGAATAGTGAAGGTGCGATATCTGGAAATGGAGAAGATGTGATTCATTCTATGGACGATATCAAAAAATTACGTCCGTATAATGTGGATGAATGTATGGCGATGAAGACTCTTCTGAAGACGATTGAGTTAATGCGGGAAGAAGAACCGGATGAGCCTATCTACGTCATCCTTCATGTACCGGCTGCGGTAGCATTCACTTTGATGGGAGCGAAGCCAGCATTTAAAGCGATGATTAAGAATCAGGAATTGTTCAAGGCACTATGTGATCATGTGGAGGATGCAGTGGTGGAATCCTGCAAGGTGCTGGTAGATGCAGGAGTTGATTTCCTGTGGTTCCCGATGCCGAACTTCGGTGGCTTCTGTATTTCCAGAAAGTCTTATGAGAAATGTATCTCAGAGAGCAACATTCGTGCGAATAAACGGATCAAGGACTATGGCGCGAAGATTGTAATCCATACCTGCGGACTCTATGATGACAGATTCGACCTGGTACTCAAAGAATCAGGAGATGCGTGGCATATCTCAGATACGCAGACGAAGAAGGTGAAGGATGAGTATGGAGATAAGGTATCATTGATGGGTAATATCCCTTGCTGTTCTGTTCTTATGGAGGGAACGGAAGAAGAGGTGTATCAGTTTGCTTATCAGGAGTGTATGGATGGAGCGAGAGACGGACGCTTCATCTTAAGTGGTGACTGCGATGTGTCTCCGCTGACCCCGGATGAGAATGTGATTGCGGCTGTAAGAGCAGCAAAGGATGCGGAAAAAGTGCTGTTCGGGTAGGAGGAAGAAGATGGCGGATATAAAAGATTTTCAATGTACTTATGATAATTCGGCAGGGATTAATGGAGAAGTGACGAAAGGGCTGAACCTTGAATTCCCGGATGCATATATGCATTGGGATACGATGGCGAGTCTGTCCAAGGCGTTAAAAGAGCATGACAAAGCGGCGTTCTGTGAATTGCCGTTCTGCCATACGGTTGAGGCGGAAGCCATGGGCGGCATCGTGAACTATGGCAATGAGGTGACTGGTCCAAGGGCGAAGGAGTATATCTGCACGACTCCGGAAGAACTGTTGGAATTATCGGAGATCGATTTTACCAAGGGGCGAATCCATGAGGTGCTTCTTGCATGTAAGACACTGAGAGATCAGGGCGAGCATGTGGTGCTTCAGGTATCAGGACCATTTACGATACTGAATGTCTTGATTGATGCAAAATATGTATTCAAAGCGATGCGGAAGAAACCGGAACTTATGAAAGAGGTGTTTTGGAAACTGGGGACGGAGATCTTGAAGTTCATAGAAGAGGCTAAGAAGTATGATGTTGACCTGATTAGTTATGCAGATTCTTCTGGAGGGCTGAATATTCTGGGACCGAAGATGGCAGAGCAGGTAGTAGAGGATTTTACATACGAGTTCTTAAAGAAAGTAGAAGAACTGGCAGATGATAAGACGCTGATTCTGTTATGTCCGAAGACTACATTCGCATTATTGGGGACTGAGAAGGCACAGTTTAAGGATCGCCAATTGTCAGGACCGATGGCATATGGGGAAGGCTGCATTGAGATGATCGGAAAAGCGAAGTTTGCAGGGCAGATGTGTATTAAGAATGTAGGATATCGGCTGGAGAATGCGATATTGAAAGAAGTTGTTCTGAGATAATTGTTAACAAGGCATGCTTGGACGCTGAAAAAGCGGATAAGAGATGGGAGGTATATATGGAATACGAAGAACTGAAACGTCTGATGAGTGAGCAGAAGGACGAGATGACGGCTGCGGAGAGGATGAAGGCATATAACGCAGGAGAAGAAGTGGATTATATCCCTTATACATTGCAGGCACCAGATCCTGCTATGGCAGATATATTCGGATTTACAACTACGCAGTTTGCCAAAGATTTTGAAGTGAAGAGCGAAGTGATCCGAAGGAGAAAAGAAGAATTCGGACTGGATAGTTTTAACGTTGGATTGGGGCTTAAGACGATTGGCGGAGCGCTTGGCTCAAAATTAAGAGCGCCGGAGCATGGGATTGACTATGTGGAGGAGCATGTATTGAAGGATTATGCGGATTTTGATAAACTTGAGGTAACTGATCCATATAAGAATCCGGTATTGGCGCCGATTCTGGAAAGTGCCAAGCGGTTAAAAGACCGTTTCCCGGATGTCAGCATGACAACCAGTGTGGCAGGACCGATATCTACAGCGATTGCGGTTCGTCCGGTAGAGATGGTGTTGAAGGATACCAGGAAGAATCCTGAGATGCTTCACAAGCTTCTGGATCTGACGGTAGAATGCTCTTTGAGATGGTTCGAGGCATTTTATCATGAGTTCGGTCCTGTGGGGACGAATTTCTCAGATCCGGTGACTTGTATGGATGTTATCAGCAAGAAGCAGTTTGACGAATATTCGCTTCCATATATTAAGAAATTAATTGATGGTACGGAGAAGATTATGGGCTCCAGACCTGGCGCGCATATCTGTGGAAAGACAAGCCCAATCTGGGGAGATCTTGCAGATGCAGGATTATTCTCATTCAGTATTGATAATTGTGAGGATCTTGCGGTGGCGAAGGCGGCAGTCGGGGACAGGATGCGTATTGCGGGGAATGTGCCTCCGGTGGATGTGATGAAAGAGGGAACGATTGATGAGGTCATTGCCTCCTGTAAGGAGTGCTTGGAGAAATGTGCCGATAGTCCGGCAGGTTTCATCCTGAACACGGGATGCCAGTTGCCAATTGGAACGCCAAAAGCGAATGTGGAAGCATTCATCTATGCGGCGAGAAAATATGGACGCGGAGCAAGACTCGGACACATGCCGAAAGGAATATTAGAAGAAGGATTTGAGAATTAAGTTATTATAGCCTGAAAATAATATTATCAGAAGATAAGGAGGATACAGATAATATGAGTTCAAAAGAAGAATTACTGCAAAGGCTGTCAGACGGCGTGGTTGATATGGAAGAGGATGATGTGGCAGAGGCTGCCCAGGAGTATCTGGATGCCGGATATCCTGCATTTGATGGAATTATGGAGGGATTGGTGGATGGTATGAATCGCGCCAGCCAGCTCTATGAAGAAGAAGAGTATTTCGTAACGGATGTATTGCTCTGTTCAGATGCAATGTATGCCGGACTGGATATCTTGCGTCCTCATCTGCCGGAGGTATCGAATGATGATAAGATTACAGGAATTATCGGTGTTGTGGAGGGAGACACCCATGACATTGGAAAGAATCTGGTGAAGATCATGCTGGAGACTGCCGGATTCAATATGATTGATCTTGGAAGAGATGTGCCGCTTACCCAGTTTGTCGAGAGGGCAAAGGAACACAATGCAGATTTCGTGTGTATGTCTACGCTGATGACGACGACGATGGGCGGGATGGAGACGGTGATTCACCTGTTAGAAGAGGCCGGTCTTAGGGATAAGGTGAAGGTTATGATTGGAGGAGGTCCGATTTCCCAGAAGTATGCAGATAAGATTGGGGCAGACGGATATTCCCAGAATGCGGTAGAGGCTGTAAAACTTGCGAAGAGATTATTGAATATTGCATAGGAGTAGATAATGTTAACACCAAAAGAAAGACTAAGAATGATATTAGATGGACAGAATGCCGATCGGCCGGCGTGTATCTGTCCGGGCGGCATGATGAATATGGTAACATCAGAATTGATGGATAAGGTAAAGGTTCATATGCCGGAAGCCCATAATGATGCCAGACAGATGGCGGATCTTGCCAAAGCAGTATATGAGGAAGGGTGCTTTGAGAATTATGGAGTGCCATTCTGCATGACCGTAGAGGCGGAGGAGATGGGGGCGAAAGTGGATATGGGTTCCCATGTCTATGAGCCTCATGTTGTGGAATATGTCATTGATTCTGTGAGTGACTATAAGAGATTAACACCTGTGGATATAACCCGGGGACGTGCCAAAGTTGTATTGGATGCGATCCGTATTTTGAAGGAAGAGACGGAAGGAGTGCCGATTGTTGGTAATCTGACAGGACCGATCAGTACAGCAAGTTCCGTGATGGAGCCGGTTGTATTCTATAAGGAACTGCGTAAGAAGAATCAAGAGGCACATGAATACATGGAATTCATTACGGAGCAGCTGATTGCATTTGGAAGGGCACAGATAGAAGCGGGAGCAGATATCATTGCCATCTCTGACCCGAGTGGTACGGGAGAGATCTTGGGACCAAAGTATTTTAAAGAATTCGCAGTAACTTATATTAATAATTTGCTGGATTCGCTGCAGGATGAGAAGATGGGGTCGATCGTACATATCTGTGGGCAGATGAGTCCTGTATACAAGGAAGTGAATGAGGTACATAGCAGTGCGCTTAGTTTTGATTCAATCGTGCCAATGAAGGAGGCAAGAGAGCATCTGAAAGACAGGGTGCTGATGGGAAATGTTAGTACTTATGCGCTGGAATTCGGTGATCCGGACAGAGTGAAGATGCTTACAAGAGGCTGCGTGAAGAATGGTTCGGATATTATATCTCCAGCCTGTGGATTGGGAATGAAATCTCCGCTTGCAAATGTCCAATCAATTCTGGCGTGTCTTAAGGAGGATGCGTAGATGTCAGAGATAAGAGTTAGGCAGACTGGGAGAAAGATTGTATGCGAAGCAGGAGACAATCTTTTGAAGAGCCTTCTGGACGCAGGAGTATTTGTGGATAATCCATGTAACGGAAAAGGAATCTGCGGAAAATGTAAGATAAAGATTTTGTCCGGAGATGTTTCGTCTATGTCAGAGACAGAAGCGAAACTGTTGAAACCAGAAGAGACTCAGGCAGGAATCCGTCTGTCTTGTATGGTTGAAGTCCTGGGTGATGTAGAAGTTGAGACGCTTCAAAAGGAAAGAAAGCATGAAGTGTTGACGAAGGGGTATATGCCGCAGTTCGAGAAAGATGAATTCGAGGATGGATATGGAATCGTAATCGATATTGGAACTACGACGGTTGTAACAGCCCTGATTGATCTTAAGACAGGAAAGGAACTGGCGAATGCCTCTATGATTAATGCGCAGAAGCATTATGGCTTGGATGTTTTGACTAGAATTACTTATGAATATGAACATCCGGAATGTGGTATCAGGGAACTTCAAGAGGCGATTGTGAATTCCATGAATGCCATGATTGGTGAAGCGTGCCAGGAGGCATCTGTAAGTCCGGATGAAATTCGGGAGATCGATGTGGCGGCGAACTGTACGATGATGCATATGCTTTTGGGCGTGGATGCAAGATCCATAGGAAAGGCACCTTATAAGCCGGAATTCGTAGAAGCCAAAGAGTTATTGGCAAGTGAGATTGGGATTGAGGCGGCGAAAGATACGAAGTTGTATTGTCTTCCCCAGGTGTCTGCTTATATTGGAGCCGATATTGTAGCAGGAACTTATGTGTGTGAACTACAGAAAGAAAAGGGGAATGTTCTCTTTATCGATATCGGAACGAATGGCGAGATTGTGCTGGTAAGTAACGGTAGGCTTTTGTGCTGTTCTTGCGCTGCCGGTCCCGCATTAGAAGGAATGAATATCAGTTCCGGTATGAGGGCTGCAGAAGGGGCCGTTGAAGATGTAAAGATTACGGAAGATGGAATCAAACTTACAACTATCGGGAATCAGGAACCTGTGGGAATCTGCGGAAGTGGAATTCTGGCTGTGGTGAAAGAACTGCTGCGCACCGGAATCGTGAAGAAGACGGGGGTATTTATCAAGAAAGACCGTCTAAAAGAAGAGGACTATCGATATCCAATGATTCGTATGAATGGAACGAAGCGGGAGTTCATTCTCCATGAGAATCCTGAACTTCTGGTGACCCAGGGGGATGTGCGCCAGGTGCAGCTTGCGAAGGGGGCGATTCTGTCCGGATTCGTAGCACTTCTGAATAAAGCGGGCATTCGGATGGAAGATTTAGATAAGGTGATGATTGCGGGGCAGTTTGGAGCGCATCTTCCGGCTGAGTCCCTGGTTGGAACGGGGATACTGCCTCAAGAGGTGGGAGATAAACTGGTCTATGTGGGTAATTCTTCGAAGACGGGTGCGTATATGACGTTGATGTCCCGGAAAGTGAAGCGGGAAGTGGAAGAACTGGCAGAACAGATGGAGTATATGGAACTGGCTGAGACGGAGAATTATGAACGGATCTTTACGGAGAGTATGATATTTCCTAACTGAACTTGATTATCAATATCTATATATAAGCCGATATATAGATGCAGTCTATATATCGGAGGCGTTTATAAAAAAGGTGAATTTTACCGGTTGAGGAATGCATGCTATAATATTTAGAAAAATAATATTTACTCAATGGAGGTACGAAAGTGAAAAAGAGATTATTAAGTGCATGCCTGTGCGGGGTTATGGCAGCAACTATGATTGTAGGCTGCGGGGGAAAAGAGAAAGAAGAAACGTCATCAGGTGAAGAGAAGAAGGATAAGATTATTATTGGAACATCATCAGTTTCGGTAGATCTTGCGGAATCTGGTGTTGAGGCATTGGAAGATATGGGATATGAAGTAGAGTTAAAAGTATTTGATGATTATTTCCTTCCTAATGAAGCATTAGTAGAAGGATCTATTGATGCTAATTTCTATCAGCATAAACCGTTCCTTGATACTTATAATGAGGAGAAAGGTACGGATATTCAGATGCTGGAGCCGAAACTTTGGAATTTCTGGGCAGGAATCTATTCTGTTAAGGCAGATTCTATTGATGATCTTCCAGATGGTGGAATTGTCGGTGTTGCTGAAGATGCATCTAATATTGATCAGGATTTGCGTCGCCTGCAAGAGGCAGGAATTATCAAGTTGACAGATGAAGAAAAGGATCAGTATGATATTGCAGATATCGTGGAGAATCCACATAATTATGAATTTATTCAAGCGGATCATATTAAGTATACCAATATGGATGATTATACACTTGTAATTGGAACATCCAATACGATGGCATCATTTGATGTCGATCCGACCGAGAATTTACTGCAGTCATTTGTAGATGATTCACTTGCATTAGGTATGTGTGTAATGCCTGAAAATGCTGATACACAGTGGGCAAAAGATATTATGAAAGCATACACATCTGATAAAGCAAAAGAATATGTAAAACCTGCGACAGGTTTTGAAGCAGTATTTTAAAATTTCTTGTGTACTGTATATGGGGTGTTTGGGAGAAGCCTGACACCCCATTTTTATTATGTATACCATGCGAGGAGACTATCATGATTGAGATTAGAGGATTACAGAAGTCATTTGGTGATTTGAAGGTATTGAATAATATTGATTTGACTATTGAAGATGGAGAGATATATGGATTGGTAGGTAAAAGCGGAGCAGGAAAATCCACATTGCTTCGATGTATTAATGGACTGGAAAAATATTCCGCTGGAAGCCTTAAGATAGATGGTGTAGAGGTAAAGGAACTGGATAGAAAGGAATTGCGTAACTTTCGCAAAGGAGTATCTATGATTTTTCAGCATTTTCCTATGCTGACCAGAAAAACCGTATATGAGAATATTGCATTTCCAATGCGTTGTTGGGGATACGATAAACAGACGATTGATAAACGTGTAAAAGAACTTGCGGAATTAGTGGGAATCTCGGAAAAATTAAATCAAAGACCGAGGCAGTTATCCGGAGGGCAGCAACAGAGAGTAGCCATTGCAAGGGCATTGACTATGGAACCTAAAATCTTGTTGAGTGATGAGGCAACATCAGCATTAGATCCGGTAACGACCCGTGCGATATTACAACTCCTTCGAGATATTAATGAAAAATTGGGGATTACGATTATTGTAGTAACACATCAAATGTCTGTTATTAAGGATGTATGTGAAAAAGTTACGCTCCTGGAAGCTGGAGAGTTGGTTGTATCAGGACCGGTGGATGAACTTTTTATGAATCAGCCGGAAGAACTGAAGACATTTTTAGGAGAAGAGCAGTTTCATGTGGACAACAATGGAGTGAATATACAGATTATGTTATCTGATGAAAATGAATCTAAAAATATTGTGAGTAGAATGTCTAGGGAATTAGATATGGATTTTACTATTGTGAATAGTGAAATGGAGCGTTATCGGGATAAATATCTAGGGTATCTTATCCTGAATTATGCAGACGAACACAAAAGAAAAGTCGAAACATATCTAAAACAGAATAATATTATCTGGCGGTATTATCAGTCGCACAGTGAGGAGGAAGAGTAATGTCAAGATTTTTAACAGAATATCAGTTAAACTTTTGGGAACGAATTCTTGCACCGGCTTTTGTGGCAACAATAGAGATGGTCATTATTACTACAATATTAGGCACGATATTTGGCTTTCTGGTAGCAGTCGTTCTGTTAGTAACAGACAAGGATGGGATTCATCCCAATCGCTTTATCTATGGATTGGTTAGTTTTATTGTAAATGTAATAAGGTCATTTCCGTTTTTGATCCTTATGATTTTTTTGCTGCCGTTTACAAAATTGGTGGTAGGAACATCAATCGGGGTTCGGGCAGCAGTTGTTCCGCTTATCGTGTCAGCAACAGCATTTATTGCTAAACTGATTGTAAATGCAATGCAAGAAGTAGATAAAGGATTGATTGAGGCTATGAAGTCATTTGGCATTTCAGAGGCGCAAGTTGTTTTTAAGGTGATGTTTTCTGAGGCAATGCCTGCAATTATATCAGGCGTTATTCTTGCAATGGTTGCAATTCTTGGCTCGACTGCTATGGCAGGCGCAATGGGAGCGGGAGGAATTGGATCTGTGGCAATCACATATGGATACCAAAAATTTAATGAAGTGGTCATGGTTCTTACGGCTGGTATTCTGATTGTATTTGTTCAGTTGATTGAGATAGTAGGAAAGTGGGTTTATCGCAAGATGAAATAGTTGGTGAGTATTATGGACAGAGAAGAATTATATAGAGAGTTGGCAAAGCAGAAAGAATCCATGACACCAGGGGAACGGATAACCTCATATTTCAGGGGTGAGGAAGTGGATTGCCTTCCATATGGGCTGCTGGCTCCGGAGGATGCGTTAGCACATATATGGGGATATACGAAAGGACAGGTTCATCGTTCGTTTGATATACGCTGTGAGATGATACGGCGCAAGAAAGAAGAGTATGGGTTTAGCGGTCTTTCGATACCGTTAGGGCTTAGAGGGATTGGAGAAGCAGTAGGATCGGTGCTGCAATATCCGGAAGATGCGGTGGATTATATTAAGGAATACGCGGTTGCAGATTATAGTTTTCTGGAAGAGGCAGTAGAATTTGATGTAGATCAGAATGTACTGTTATGTAAAAAATTAGAGGAAGGGAAACGACTTATGGAATTATTTCCTGACATGGGAATCTCTACAGATGTAGCGGGTCCGTTTTCTACGGCGATCGCGATGCGTCCGATAGAATCAGTCTTGAGAGATATGCGTAAGAATCCGGATAAGGTACATCAACTTCTTTCGTATGGAGTGGATTGTTCTCTAAAATGGATTAAAAGATTCCATCAGGAGACAGGAAGTTGTTCTGTCGGGTTTGCTGATCCTGTAACAACAACAGATATTCTTGGTAAAAAGGATTTCCTAAAGTTTTCGAAACCGTATATGAAAAAACTGGTGGATGGAATTATCGCAATTACAGGAAATGCGCCATCGGTTCACATATGTGGTCATACGAAAGGTATATGGCAGGATTTGATGGAAATTGGAATTAACAATTTTAGTCTGGATAACTGTGAGAGCCTTGAAGAAGCAAAAAGTATCATGGGAGAAAGGGTATTTATCTCAGGGAATGTTGCGCCTGTAGATATTATGCGCCTAGGAACAATAGATATGGTGATTGATGCCGTTAAGACGGCAATCAGAGAGGGTGCCGACAGCCCTTCTGGATACATGTTGATGACAGGCTGCCAGATTCCGATAGGAACTCCGAAAGAGAATATAGATGCATATATCTATGCAGCGCGAAAATATGGACGTGGTGCGAGGATTGGGCAGATGCCAAAAGGAATATTGGAAGAAAGTTAAGTTATACTTGAAATGATTATATATAAACTATTAAGTAGAAGGTGTCTGGTCGTGATGAAACCAGACACTTTCTTTATTAGTATTTGTTTGAGTGGAAACTATTCCCAATTTGAAGGTTGAACCGGATATTTTGCACATCTTCTGGCTGCTTTCATATATGCATCGATATTTTCCAGGGATGCAGTAACCGGAATGTCACATCCTGGAGCAATCGTGAATCCGCAAGGGTTATCCCAGCACTTGGCAAAGCAGTTTTTGACAGCGGCTTCAATAGATGCAGGAGTACCTTCCAGAACTTCGATTGGAGATACGTTGCCCATGATAGAGAGTTTATCGCCGACAGTTTCTTTGGCATAGGCAATATCTACAGCACTGTCGATACTGATGCCGCGAATCCCCATTTCTGTGAAAGCCTCGAGAAGTCTGGTGGTATCGCCGCAGATATGGAAACCGGCACCACGGCTTCCCCATTCTTTCCATTTATCCATTACCTTTACATAATATGGTGTTACGAACTCGCGGAACTGCTTGGGGGATACTAATGAAGCGGTTGGTTCTGCAAGCCCTATACCGATCTGGTTTTCTACGAATTTGCGCCCGACTTCGATGGTGGCATCAGCCGCAAAATCAAGTAACTTGTGAAGTCCTTCCGGATCTTTTCGCATGGCTTTCAGTACAGTGGTAGTTCCGGCAAGGTTGGCAGCGGTCGTGAATGGTCCCATGAAGCCGACTCCGGTGAATATCTCATCTTTTAATTCATCCTGAATCCGTTCTACGGCTTCGAATGCAATCTGAGCATTTACATCATTTTCAAATCTAAGATTTTCTAAGTCTAACTGGTCTACATCTGATAGTTTCTCAAGAACAGCATTCTTCACGATTGGTATTCCGCTGGGGTCGTAGGTAGATTCGGCGCCGAAAGCCACAGGGATTCCGTCAATTCGGTAATTAACGCTTAATCCATCCTGTCCGAATCGTTTATAACTTTCGATAAGCCAGTAAGCGCGTGATTTGGCATCGTTGAATGCTTCTTCATACGTTGCTCCGAAGTTCATTCCGATATAGGGAGAGAAGAGTTTGATCGGCATACGGTCTACTGGTTTTTTGGCAAATAATGCGAATGCCCGTTCTTTTGGTGTCATTTGGTCGTCTCTATGCATAAGGCGGCACCTCCTTTTGTGTGATAATTTAACTATACTTTAGTGGGGAGGGGAGTTCAATGGATGAAAGAAAAAGAGGGTATAGAAAAATAAAATGAATGAGCCTAATTATAGATGTAAGAGATGCGTAGAAGGCTGTCAATAAGGTTGTTCCTTGTTGTGTATTAAGATAAGATGCGATAGCCTATTGTTATATATAAAGGCGAACAACTGGGAAAGGGGGGATGCTGCATGGATATCAGGATTGAGAAGTTTGGCGAACATCTTAGGAGGATTAGAAATGCCAGAGGTTATACTCAGGAAGTCCTGGCGGAAAAGTTAGGGATTACAAGATCTGTTTATGCAGGATATGAATTAGGAACATATGCTCCGGATCTTGTGATGCTGGTAAAGATGGCAGATGCATTGGAGGTATCGACGGATATACTGCTGCAAAGAGACCGTGGTATGATGGTAGGTGTGATAAGAGAGCCTAAGACTTTTTATGGAAACCATACAAAAAGGGCGAATGGCATATATCTGAATCCAGGCAGTAAAGGATTTGAAATCGCAAGGAATTCTAAGATTTATGTTGACAAGACAGGGCTGCTTAGATATACCAATCGTGTAATTGACACGGAACAAAGATTCATGTGCGTAAGCAGACCGAGACGTTTTGGAAAGTCGATGGCAGCGCAGATGTTATTGGCGTACTATGGGAAAAGATGTGATTCTAAAGAATTGTTTCATGGATTGGAAATAGAAAAAGATGATTCTTATATGCAGCATCTGAATCAGTATGATGTACTGTTTTTTGAAATGCAGCGTTTTTTGCAGCGGGCGGAAACACCTGAGAACCTGGTATCTTATCTGGAAAAAACGATTTTGAAAGAACTGTCAGAAATTTATGGAGATTATGTCAATTCAGAGACGAAGGATTTAGTGTCCGCATTTGAAGCGATTGAGAAAATGACAGGGAGTGGCTTTATCTTTGTTATTGATGAATGGGATTGTATTTTCCGGGAGACGAAGAATAATACAATAGCACAAAAAGTTTATCTTGATTTTTTGAAAGACTTATTCAAAGGACAGACCTACGTAAAACTGGTATACATGACAGGAATTCTTCCGATCAAGAAGTATGGGACACATTCGACATTGAATATGTTTTATGAGTATTCGATGATAGATCCTAAAGAAATGGCGGCATATACTGGCTTTACAGAGCAGGAGGTTGAAGGGCTATGTGAGCAGTATGGTATGGACTTTGAGGAGGCTAAGAAATGGTATGACGGATATTATATGAGGGGAGTCGGACATGTATATGGACCGAAGTCTATTGTGGATGCGATGTTGAATCAGACCTTTCAAAGTTATTGGGTTAATACAGAGACATATGAGGCATTAAAAATTTACATGGATATGAACTATGATGGATTGAAGGATGCAATTATCGGGATGCTTGGTGGTGGGAGGATTAAGATTAATTATAGAAGATTTCAGAATGATATGACTACTTTTAAGAGTAAAGATGATGTGTTGACATTACTGGTGCATCTAGGGTATCTTGCATATGATAGAGAGACGCGAGAGGTGTTTATTCCGAATCTGGAGATTGCAGAGGAATTCCAGAATGCTCTTGAAGGTGAAACATGGAGCGAGATTTCGCAGGTTCTTGAGGAATCGGAGCAATTACTAGATGCTACATTGTGTGGCGATGAAGAAGCGGTTGCCAGGGGAATAGATACTGTTCATATGGAGAATACATCACTTCTTGCATATAACGACGAGAACTCATTGAGTTGTGTAATTACACTTGCTTATTACAGTGCACGAAGAGATTATGTATTGCACCGAGAATTAGCATCAGGGCAAGGATATGCAGATGTTGTATTTCGACCAAGAAGACATTCGAATAAGCCTGCTATTATTGTAGAACTTAAGTGGGATAAATCAGCGGAAAGCGCGATTGAACAGATTAAAAAGAAAAAGTATAAAAAAGCATTGGAGGATTACAAAGGTGACTTATTATTAGTTGGAATTAATTATAATAAGTCTACGAAAGTACATGAATGCAGAATTGAGAAAATCAGAATATAGAATTATTTCTCTTTACATACGATATGCTTTTTGCATGATTCCTGGCGTGCAAGAACTACATCCAGCATCTCTCCGAGTGTCTTAAGGCTGGATGCGAGAACCTCTAGTTCATCTTCGGTGAGGCATTCGGATAATTTACAGGCAATTGTCGAAAGAAGATAGAGATCAGAGCAGTTTTTCATGGGTGTCACCTCAAAAGATTTTAATATATCATATGGCAAAATGATGATAATGTGATAATATATGATACGTAATTAATTGAAGGTGAACTGGCAGAGCCATTGACATTCAAGCGGTATCCGAAGTCGGATATGTATCTTATTACATTGCGTAACAGGGTGAATCGTGAGATTGCGAAATATGCAGCGAAAAAGAAAGGAAAATAAGTATGGGCGATACGAAGATTGTGAAGACGACATGTTCTACTTGTGGTTCGTGTTGTGAAGTGGATGCCTATGTGCGGGACGGAAAACTGATGTCGGTAGAAGGGGCACGTAACACTCCCCTGCAGTCAGGAGGGATGTGTGCGAAGGGAGTAGCAGCGACACAGTATGTATACAACAAAGAGCGTATTCAGTATCCGATGAAACGTGTTGGAAAGAAAGGAGAAGGTAGATTCGAGCGCATCTCATGGGATGAGGCATATGAGATGATTGCAGAGAATCTGCTTCGGATTCGTAAGGAATATGGTGCAAGATCCGCAGTGTTCTATGCCGGATATCCGAAATGGTATCGTCCGGCGCTTCTGCGTCTGGCAAATGCCTACGGTTCGCCGAATTTCTGTACGGAATCCAGTACTTGTTTCCAGGCAGCAGCCCTCGCATGGCGCTCGTTGTATGGCAATGGAATCTGCGGACCGGATATGAAGAATGCCAGGACACTCCTTATATGGAGTTCGAATCTGTATCATTCCAATACACCTATGAGTGGAATGTATCAGGGGCTGAAGAAGCGAGGCGTTAAGATTATTGATGTGGATCCAAGGCATACGGTGACTGCCCATGATGCGGATATCCATCTGCAATTGATTCCGGGAACGGATGGTGCGTTGGCATTGTCCATGGCACAGGTCATTATAGAGGAAGATCTGTATGATAAAGAGTTTGTTGGGCAATACGTCTATGGATTCGAGGAATATAAAGAATATGTGCAGAAGTTCGTGCCGGAGGAGGCAGAGAAGATAACAGGTGTTCCGGCAGAACAGATACGGCTGGCAGCGAGGACTTATGCGGGAAATGGTCCGGCAAGTGTAATGTTCTCGGCATCTCCGATTGTACATCACATCAATGGAGTGCAGAATTACCGGGCGGTATTCTCGCTGATCGCACTTACAGGAAACTATGATGTGGAAGGCGGCAACCGGACGCAGCCGGGACCATTTTCTCCGGCAAATGAATTCGGCAAAGTAAGGCGATATGATGGAGAAGAAGCTATTGGGCAAAAAGACTTCCCGGTATGGTTTGATCTGTCATGTGATGAGGCGCAGTGTACGAAGATTGCAGATTACATATTGGAAGAAGAACCATATCCGATCAAAGCGATGTTTGCAATGGGACTGAACCATCGTATGTGGCCGAAACCGGGACATCTCTTAGATGCTTTAGAGAAACTGGATTTTTACGTAAATGTGGAACTCTTTATGTCAGACTCTTCCAAGGCGGCAGACCTGGTATTGCCGGCATGCACATCCTACGAAAGGGAAGAGGTGCATGTAGGAAGGGGCGGCAGATTCTTCTTCTCTAATAAAGCCATAGAGCCGGTGGGAGAAGCGAAGAATGATATTGTGATTATCATGGAAGTCCTCAAGAGAATGAAACAGCGGGATGCGGCGATTAGCGATGAGGTCCTGGAGGGCGGATATGATGCGTACATGCAGCATATCCTGGAGCCATCGGGTCTTACTCTGGAAGTGTTGAAGAACCATTCGGAGGGAATGATGGGTAAGAATCTCTTCTCTCCTGTGGTAAAGACCTATGAGAAGCAGCCATTCAATACCCCATCTGGTAAAGTGGAGATTCGGTCTCTGGTGTTAGAGCGATATGGAGAGAGCCATGGCTATGAGGGGCTTCCGGTGTATCATGATTATCGTACTGAGACGGAGATTGACAGAACAGAATATCCATTCATCTTAAATACCGGCAGCAGAAAACCGCAGTTCTTCCATGCGAGAGTCTATCGAATGTCCTGGCTTGCGAATATAGAGAATGAGCCATTGGTGGATATTCATCCTGAGGATGCGAAGAGGTGTGGCATCGAAGATGGAGACTATGTAAAGGTTGTGTCCCCGGCAGGAGAGATTACTGGTATTGCAATGTATAATGTCATGGGTGAGCCGGGAATTGTGTATATCTATCATGGGAGTTCCAAGGGAGAGGCGAATGAACTGATCGGAAAAGACTACGTTGACCCAATCTCAGGCTTCCCTGGATATAAGGGATATTTCTGCCGTGTTGAGAAAGAGGAGAGAAGATGAAAGTAAGATTTGATAAGGAAAAATGTATAGGATGCTATGCATGTTATGTTGCATGCATTGCGGAACATCATCCACCCGAGGCAGAAAATGCTCCAAGTTACAGAGCCATCAAAGAAGTAAGGGAAGATGGATTCCAGAAGAATATCTGCGAGGGATGTATTCATTGTGGATTGTGTATGAAGAATTGCCCTGCTGGAGCAATCTATAAGGATGAGGAATTCGGACTGATTCTGGTGGATAAGGAGAAATGCATCGGATGCAGGAAGTGTGAGACGGTCTGTCCGAAGAATGTCATCCACTATGATGAAGACGGGAAGATGGAGAAATGCGATGGTTGCATGGAGCGGCTTCGCGAGGGAAGAGAACCGGCTTGCGTGCGGGTGTGCTGCGCAGGGGCGATTTCACAGGGGATTTAACGGAGATACTGGACTTTTGGGATTGTTTATTCAGGGATGTTAAAGTATAATGTATTAGTGAAGTAAGGTTTGAATGGTGGCGGCAGATTTGTCCGGCAAGAATCATGTATAGATTAGGGAGAAGAATAGGTGAGATATAACAACATCAGATCCGGGACGTTCTTAGAACGTCCCAATCGTTTTATTGCATATATAGAACTAGAGGGACAAAAGGAAACAGTACATGTGAAGAATACAGGGCGTTGTGCGGAACTATTGAAGCCGGGGGCGACCGTATATGTGCAGGAATCGGACAATCCTCAGAGAAAAACAAGATGGGATTTAATTGCGGTAGAAAAGGGCGAGCGCATGGTGAACATGGATTCTCAGATACCGAACAAGGTGGTAGAGGAATGGCTTAAGAAGGGCAATCTATTCCAGAATATCACTTGCATACAGCCGGAATACACGTATGGAAGTTCACGTTTTGACCTTTATGTGGAAGCAGAAGGCAGACGGATATTCATTGAGGTAAAGGGTGTTACTTTAGAGGAGAATCGAGTCGTACGTTTCCCAGATGCGCCAAGTGAACGGGCAGTGAAGCATGTGGAGGAACTGCAGGCGGCAGTGGAAGAGGGTTACGAGACTTATGTGTTTTTCGTGATCCAGATGAAGGACGTCCGGTATTTTACGCCGAATATGGATACCCATCCGGCATTTGGGGAGGCGTTAAGAAGTGCAGCCAAGGCTGGGGTACACATTGTGGCATATGATTGTGAAGTAGAAGCAGATCGAATTGAGATTGCAGATGAAGTCCCGGTAGTATTAGAGAATACGATTCTGTATGAAATGGCAGAACCGATTGTGAATTGGTATGGCGGACATAAGAGGGATCTTCCATGGCGCAGGAATCCGGATGCTTACCGTGTGTGGGTGTCAGAGATTATGCTGCAGCAGACGAGAGTGGAGGCAGTGAAGCCATATTATGAACGCTTCTTAAGAGAACTTCCAACCGTGAAGGAACTGGCAGAGGCAGAAGAGGATACGCTTCTGAAATTATGGGAAGGACTGGGGTACTATAATCGTGTGCGGAATATGCAGAAAGCAGCACAGCAAATTATGGTAGACTATCATGGAGAATTCCCTGGCACTTATGAGGAGATACGTTCTCTGAAAGGAATTGGCAATTACACCGCAGGCGCAATTAGCGCATTTGCCTACGGAATACCAAAGCCTGCGGTAGATGGTAACGTATTAAGGGTCATATCCAGGCTGACCGGAAGCCGGGAGGACATTATGAAGCAGAGTGTACGAAACAAGATGGAGGAGGCTCTGGAGCAGGTAATACCGGAAGGAAAAGCCAGTGATTTTAACCAGGGACTGATTGAATTGGGAGCAATTGTATGCGTACCTAATGGCGAACCACGATGTGAAGAATGTCCGGTGGCAGAACTATGCGAAGCGAGAAAACGGGGGACGATATCTGAGATTCCGGTCAAGAGTAAAGGAAAAGCAAGAAAAATAGAAAAAAGAACCATATTCATCTTCAAGGATGGAAAGAAACTTGCGATTCGAAAACGACCATCCAAGGGACTGCTTGCAGGTCTGTATGAATTTCCAAGTGAATTAGGCGAGATGACAATGGATGAAGTGACAGCATACAGCAAGTCTATCGGTCTTATGCCAGTCAGGGTAAAGCGACTTGAGAATGTGAAGCATATATTCAGCCATATCGAATGGCATATGACGGGGTACGAAGTGATAGTTGATGAACTGGAGAAGACGAATAAGAAGGATTTTTTATTCATTCATCCGGAAGAGATAGAGAGGGAGTATCCGATACCATCTGCGTTTGAGAAGTATATGAAATATTCAAGGGGAATTTAGTTCTTGAAGAGTATATGTGGAGTGTACGGCAGAGAGGGGCAGTATGGGCGTTCAGATTCGACTCCAGTCGTCTACAATCCGTAAGTTCAAAAGAGGTCTAAAATCAGGAATCGAATGTAATCGTCGGAGAAAATCTGAAAGATTTTTCCGACTCAGACATTCTTGAATTCTGTGCTTGTGGCACAGAATTCATCCTGATTTCAGACCTCTTTTTCACTAACGGCTTGTACGGCTCTTCTACGGATCTGAACGCCCACACTGCCCCTCTCTGCCTGACATTCTTATGTGTGATTCTTCATGAACGGGGAGGATTCCTGGCGGAAGTGCAATGGGGAACGGGATTGGCAAGAAATGACGGTTGAAATAAGATAAGGTAAGTAAATTAAGACAAGCAAACATGTTGATAGTTAGAACCGCTTGGAACTAGTTGGAATTAGTGGAAACCGGATTGCTGGTGAATGTGTATGAAGTATGTGTATGAGGGATTGCTATCAGCGGCAATCATCTTGGCAGTGTTAGCCCAGATGATTGATGGTTACATACTATGACTCAGGCTTTTTGGTATTAAGGTATGTAATATTGGCGAAAAAAGAGAATTGACATATATTAGATGTGATTACATCCCCTACACTTTCTGTACTCTTAACATACTCCCCGGCAATATCGTTCCATACACATTCTCGCAAGGCTTTCTCCCGTGGGGGATTCCGGTAGAGTGTGTGGAACGGTATCGGTGGGATAACATATTGGAAGTGTAGGGGAAGGAGGAAAACTTCTGTTTACTTCATGAAACACATATTGCTTTACCAATATAATTCCACATACCTCAGTTCAATCCATGGTTAACACCAGTCCACACACTCCCTATCTGTTATTCATCCAACACCGCTCCACGCGCATTCCTGCCGGGAATCCTCCTAGCGGAGAAAACCCTGAGATTCCGGAAATGTCAGGTGAAGCAGAAGAGGATGGCTGGCTCTGAGGCCGTTAAGTAAGTTTTACAAGGCGTTAGCGGGAGAATCCCCGTAGATTGGCATGAGCCTTTGACTTCACGTCAAAGGCGAAAGAGTACCCTGACTGCGAAATCATCAAGATTTCGGAGTCTGTGTACGCGGTTGCCAATCTACGGGGATTCTCCCGCTTACACCTTGTTAACGAAACGTCCCGGTTTCAGAGCCAGCCATCCTCTTCTGCTTCACCGTACACTTTCGAAAATCTACTTTTCTCCACTAAATTCCTAGTTGATAGAAAATATCTATAAAAAGCCCATATTATCAATATTTTCGATTTTTTGACTCTGTCCATAAGTGGTATGATAGTAATAGCATTTTAAGCGAAACGTTAGGAGGAAATGTAATGGAAATTATTAAAGATTTACCAGAGGTATTCGAAGAGTTTGCCGAACAGAGAAAGAACTCTTTCTTAGCTGTAAAACAGTTAAAAGACAAAGGAGTTCCGGTAGTCGGAGCATACTGTACGTATTTTCCACAGGAGATTGCAATGGCGATGGGCGCAGCAACAGTTGGTCTGTGTTCTACATCTGATGAGACTATTCCGGAAGCAGAGAAGGATCTGCCGAAGAACTTATGTCCATTGATTAAGTCCAGTTATGGATTTGCTAAGACGGACAAATGTCCATTCTTCTATTTCTCTGATGTGGTAGTTGGGGAGACTACTTGTGATGGAAAGAAGAAGATGTATGAATATATGTCTGAATTCAAAGATGTATTCATTATGGAGTTGCCGAATACTCAGGGCGAAGAAGCGTTAAAACTGTGGAAGAGTGAGATGATTCGTTTTAAGGAATATCTTGAGAAGAAGTTTAATGTTACGATTACGGAAGATGATATCCGGGAAGCAATCAAGGTGAATAACGCAGGAAGAAGATCTCTTAAGAGACTTTATGAAGTTATGAGAAATGACCCGGCTCCGATTAATGGGCAGGATCTGTTCAAAGTATTGTACGGAAGCGGATTCAAATTCGACAGAAAGATGATTCCGGTAGAAGTTGATGCATTGGTAGAAAAGATTGAGAAAGAATATGCAGAAGGCAAGATGCTGGATAAGAAACCACGTATCCTTATCACCGGATGCCCAATCGGCGGTGCAACTGAAAAGGTAATCAGAGCCGTAGAAGATAATGGTGGTGTTGTAGTTACATATGAGAGCTGCAGCGGTGCAAAATCCATTGACAAGTTAGTTGATGAGGATAACCCGGACGTATACGATGCTCTGGCAAGAAGGTATCTCAATATCGGATGCTCTGTCATGACTCCGAATCCGAATCGTCTGGAACTGTTAGGCAGATTGATTGATGAGTACAAAGTAGACGGTGTTGTAGAGATGACACTGCAAGCCTGTCATACATACAATGTAGAGACTCTGGCAATCCGCCGGTTTGTAAATGAGAAGAAAGGTATTCCATACATCAATGTAGAGACAGATTACTCCCAGGCAGATATTGGTCAGTTGAATACAAGAATTGCAGCATTTATTGAGATGTTATAGGAAAACCATTTTATCGAGATAAAAGATAAGAAGATTACATAGAATGTTCCTAAAAATCATAAGCCCGTGAGAGGAAAAGCATTTTGCTTTGATCTCACGGGCTTAGGGTTTCCATAGCATCTTACAGGAACTGCCAGTGGCAGATTCTGTAGGTTTCAATTCAGATACTAAAACTTCCCACACCGATACGGTGTGTTGAACCTTGAAAATTCAATATTT
>CAMBRQ010000017.1 GCA_945870325.1 uncultured Dorea sp.
TCCCCGTTCATTAAGAGTTACACACGGAGAATGTCAGGCATAGAGGGGAGATTGGGTGGTTCAGTGTCGTAGAAGAGCCGTACAAGCCGTTAATGAAAAATAGATCTAAAATCAGGATGAATTCTGTGCCACTAGCACAGAATTCAAGAATGTCTGAGCCGGAGAAATCTTCAGATTTGTCCGGTGATTACATTCGGTTCCCGATTTTAGATCTATTTTGAGTCTACGGATTGTAGGCGACTGGAGCCGATACTGAACCACCCAATCTCCCCTCTATGCCGTACACTCTCAAACAACTCTTAAAGAACTAAATTCCCATTGAAGATATCCCTCATCCATGTTATCCTGTTCTCATAATCCAAACATTCTAAGATTTCTAAACATCAGGACGTTTCGTCGATTAATCTCAGTGTTTGAATGTATTACAAGATGTTAGGAGGGATGCCTATGATTGCAAGTTCTTGTTTTTGTCCTGTTAAGTTGCTGTAAATTATGATAAGATAAAGGAGAATAACAATGAGCAAACCACAAAACAGAATACCATTAAAGGTACTGAACCTTACAAACCGTTTCCTGTTTGATGAAGTGAAGGAAGATCCGCAGATACATCAGGATGCGCTTAGTATCATTTTTGGAAAAGAGATTCCATTATTATCCCATAATGAGACGGAGAAAGAAGTGCGTGTATCACCGCTGGCACGTTCGATCAGAATGGATGTATTTTCAATGGATGAAGATGATACGGTTTATAATACGGAGATGCAGGATACGAAGAAGTATGATCTTGCGAAACGGAGCAGGTATTACCAGGGTTTGATTGATACTGGTTTTTTGGAGCCGGGAATCCCTGATTACAACCTGTTGAAGACGGTCTATATTATCATGATCATGACGTTTGACCTGTTTGGATACGGAAAATACCAGTATACGTTTGAGGCAAGGTGCAATGAGGTGCCGGAATGCCTTTTGGAAGACAAGGTGACCAGGATATTCCTGAATACTAAGGGGAAGAATGATAACGAGGTATCGGAAGAATTGATAGAATTCCTGCATTATCTGGAAAATACTACGGATGAAGTTGCGGAGAAGTCGGGAAGCGAGAGGATTCGTCGGATACATGATCGTGTATGTAAGGTGAAGACCAGTGAGGAGGTTGGAATCAGATATATGCAGGCATGGGAAGAAAAGTATTATGAACGCGAAGAAGGAAGAGAAGAAGGCAGGGAGGAACTGTTAAAAGAACAGATTGCAAAGAAACTGGAGAAGGGAAAGACGTTGGAAGCAATTGCAGATGAAGTGGAGAAAGATGTTGAGGAGATTCGGGGATTAGTAGAAGAGTTGAAAAATCAGCGTAATGCTATATAGAGTGCTATGCTGATTGGAGAGTTTCGAGAACTTCTGAAGAAAGGGAACAGTTTGTATAGTTGAAAAACTTGCGAACTGTTCTTTTTTGCATCATAGTAATATCATAAAATATAAATAGAATATTAATATAATATGTGTTGACAAACTATATTATACAAAATATAATATATGTATAAAAACAATATTGTAAATCAGAATAATATTGTTCTTGAAAATATGATTAGATTCCGAGCAAAGGGGTGAGAATATGGTATTTAACACCGGAGCAGCCCTTCTTGATGCTATCGTGTTGGCGGTTGTGTCCAGGGAGAGAGAAGGAACTTATGGATATAAGATCACTCAAGATGTAAGAAGAACCATTGAAGTGTCTGAATCCACATTGTATCCTGTGCTGCGAAGACTGCAAAAGGATGAATGTCTGGAAGTATATGACAGACAATTTGACGGACGGAACCGGCGTTACTATAAGGTGACGGAGAAGGGGATGGCGCAGTTGAATCTATACCAGGCAGAGTGGAAGAGTTATTCTATGAAGATTAATGAATTGTTTGAGGGAGGTGTATCTGCATGAATCGCATAGAATTTATGACAGAATTAGCGGCATTACTGCAGGATGTGCCGGTAGAAGAACGTGTGGAAGCGATGCAGTATTATAATGACTACTTTGATGATGCAGGAGAAGAGAATGAACAACAGGTGATCTTGGAATTAGGCAGTCCTAAGAAAGTTGCGGCAACTATTAAGGCAGATCTCGCAAATCAAGAAGAACAAGGTGAGTATACCGAGAACGGCTATACAGATACGAGATTTGAAAAGAAGGATATGCCAGCAGACAGAAGTGCCTACAGAAGTGAAAGCCAGGAACGCAGAAGCCAGGAGAGTAGTGGTCAGGAAAGTGGCTATCAGAAAAGTGGTTATCGGGGAGGCGGTTATCGGGATGGCGGCTATCAGAATGGAGAGTATCAGGGGCATGGATATGCGAGCGACGGAGAACAGCCAAAATCGAATAAGACATTAAAAGTTGCTCTGATTGTGATTCTTATAATCGTAGCGTCTCCAATTGTACTTCCGATTCTGCTGGGGATTGCAGCAGTAGTATTTGGCATGATCATGGTGGCCGCCGTATTGTTTGTCTCATTGGTAATTGCTTCAGTTGCAGTCGTATTTGCCGGTGTATGTGTATTCATATCGGGTCTGGTAAGTCTGATTCCTGAGATAGCGGTTGGGCTGGCATTGATAGGAACGGGGTTGATTCTGACGGTGATCGGAGTGATTGCTACAGTGGCAAGTGTAAAACTTTGCATCGTAGTATTCCCGGGGATTTGCAGAGGAATCGTATGGATCTGCCGCTGGCCATTTCAGAGAAGGGCGGTGGCATAGATGAGACGAGGATGGAAAATATTCTGGATCGTATGTGGTGCTGTGGTGATTGTCGGGCTGGCATGTTGTGCGGCTGCATGGGGAATGGGAGTTACGACAGATATGCTTCATGGACGTTTCTCGAATGGAATCGGATGGGTAAGAGGTGAGACCAGAGACAGCGGCAAATATCTTGCGGAAGATATCCGCCAGACCTATACCGATGTACGGGAGATTGACGTGGAGATATTTGCAGGAGAAGTGAATTTCTTTTCCTCTAGTGATAATGAGATTGTAGTAGAGACAGAGGGAATCAGTGAGGATCTAGGTTTTAAATGTTACATGGATGGTGATGAATTAAAACTTACGACTAAGAAAAAACTATTTCATATGAATAATGTGGGAGTAGGAAGCATTAATGTGTATATTCCACGTCAGATGCAGTTTGAGGAGGTATCGTTGGATCTGGCAGCGGGAACTCTGTTTGTTGAGGAGATATGTGCAAATAGTCTGTCGGTTAATGTGGATGCCGGAGAAGCGATTATAGATGATTTTGATGCAAAAGAGGCTAATCTCGAATGTGGTGCAGGAACCATTACTGCTGGAGGGGTGGTTGCGCAAGAGATTGATATGGAATGCGGAATAGGAAGCATCACTTACACAGCAGTTGGTTGTGAAGAGGATTATAACTATGATATTGAATGCGGCGTTGGGGAAGTAATCTGCGGCGACAGCAGTTATTCCGGACTTGGAGCAGATAAGACGATTGATAATCAGGCGCAGAAAGAGATTAACATTGAGTGTGGTGTTGGTTCTGTCACGATTGATTTTGATAAAACCAGCCATCATAGTGAAGAACATTAATTTAAGGAGGAAGATTAGATGGAACCGAAGAGATTATATCGTTCAAGAGAAGATCGTATGATATGTGGAGTATGTGGAGGAGTTGCAGAATATTTTAATGTAGATCCGACGATTATCAGATTAGTGGTTGCAATATTTGGATTTACGGGAACCGGAATTTTTGTGTATATTCTGGCGGCGATTATTATGCCGGAGGGACCAAGGAGGTATTAAAATAGGGGGAATGTGGCGGAGGTGGATGCCACATTCCCCGCTTTTGTATATCCTTTTCAAAACCTGTCAATACTTACTAGAAAAATGAAAGGGGTATACACATGTCAGCAAAAAAGAACAAGCCTATCAAATTAGATGAACTAACCCAGGAAGAAAAATTGAAATACGAGATAGCCGAAGAACTAGGTCTTCTTGACAAGGTGATGCAGGAGGGGTGGAAATCTCTTTCTTCTAAAGAAACCGGACGAATCGGAGGATTGATGACAAAGAAGAAAAAAGAACTGGACAGAAAAACAACAGAATAAAAGAACGGAATAAAAGAACGGAATAAAAAGTAACAGAAATATTAAGAATATTAATTAGTGTGAACATTTGGCGATAAAGGTTGAAAATAGGATATCCATTTGCTATAATCGAAAAACTGGTAATAACGAATTGCAGGTGGAGATATGAGCAATAAGATTAATGTTTTAGATATAGATATAGATAACTGTTCGGCTAAGGAAGCGATGAAGAAGACCGTGGAATACATGGGAACGGAGCCGGTGAATATTATAGAGATGGCAACGGTAGATGGGCTGATGCAGATGGATAATATGCTGCAGTTGAAAGAAGATGTCCGTAATTTTGACCTGGTTCTGGCGGGAGATAAGACGATACTTGAAGCGGCGGATATTACGGACCGCAAGTATCTGCAAGAGACAGAAGGACGTGTTTTTCTTAAGATGTTCATGAGATATCTGCATAAGAACCATAAGAGAATCTATCTTCTGGTAGAGTCCGAAGAAGAAGGGCAGGAGTTCTATGAGTATTTGCAGCGTCATTATGGAGGATTGCAGATTATCGGAATGGCGAAGGTCTCGGCGCAGAACAGGGCGGATGATATGCTGGTGAATGCGATTAACGGTGGCGAAGTAGACTGTATACTGGCAGCGCTTGCTGCTCCGCTGCAGGAAGAGTTTATTGTAAAGAATAAGAGTCTTCTGGATGTTCGGTTATGGGTAGGTCTTGGCAAAGAGAATGTACCGATTCGAAAGGCAGGAATCGGACAAGGGCGGTTTACACAGTTTGTTGTTAAGCGCATTTTTAAGAAAGAGATAGAGAAAAGAAAGTGCAGATAACTTTTCGTCACTATGTACATGGATAATATCTTAATAAATTCATAAAATCTTGAGGAAATCAACAAAAATATGTGATTTCCTCTTTATTTTTTTGTCTATATATATTAATATAGAGACTAACGATATACATTTTTAACATTCTTGTAACTAATTTGTTGTGAAAAATGCATATTGAAATGAGTGGAGGAGATAGAATATGATATCTAATCAAATACTTCAAAATACAATTGAAGGATTGAAAGGGATTACACGTATCGATTTCTGTGTAATGGACACGGATGGCAAATCCCTTGCCAGCACATTTTCAGAGCAGGAGAACTATGAAGACGAAGTAGTATCCTTTGTTGATTCACCGGCAGATAGTCAGGTGGTGCAGGGGTATCAGTTCTTTAAGATCTTCGATGAGCATCAATTGGAATATATACTTCTTGCCAATGGCGGCAGTGATGATGTGTATATGGTGGGAAAGATTGCAGCATTCCAGATTCAGAATCTTCTGATTGCTTATAAAGAGCGTTTTGATAAGGATAATTTTATTAAAAATCTGCTGCTTGATAACCTGCTTTTAGTAGATATTTATAATCGTGCCAAAAAATTACATATTGACACAGAGGTAAGACGTGTTATCTTTATTATTGAGACGAAGCACGAGAAGGACAGCAATGCCCTTGATAATGTGCGCAATCTGTTAGGCAACAGGGCGAAGGATTTTGTGACGGCGGTTGATGAGAAGAATATCATTGTTGTCAAAGAACTGGAGCCAGGTGACGGACATATGGAACTGGAGAAGACAGCGCAGAATCTGTATACTCTTCTGAAAGAGGATGGAGAAGAGGAGGTTCTGATTGCATATGGAACCATAGTCAATGACATCAAAGAAGTGTCAAAATCATACAAAGAGGCAAAACTGGCATTGGATGTCGGCAAGATCTTCTTTAGCGAAAGGAATGTGATTGCGTATAGTGCTTTGGGAATTGGGCGCTTGATCTATCAGCTTCCGATTCCATTGTGTAAGATGTTCATACGTGAGATTTTTGAGGGGAAATCGCCGGATGATTTCGATGAGGAGACGTTGACTACGATTAACAAATTCTTTGAGAATAATCTGAACGTATCAGAGACATCTAGACAATTATATATTCATCGTAATACACTGGTATACCGGCTCGACAAATTACAGAAGAGTACAGGGCTGGATCTGCGTGTGTTCGAAGATGCCATTACTTTTAAGATCGCACTTATGGTTGTGAAGTATATGAAGTATATGGAGTCACTGGAGTATTAATAATCAGGAGGAAATTATGATTGAATTAAAAGAAGTAACGAAAGAGTACTCTAAAGGGGTTGCAGCTCTGAATGGTATTAACCTGACGGTTGAGCAGGGAGAGTTTGTATTCATCGTAGGGGACAGTGGATCAGGAAAGTCGACTTTGATTAAGTTGATTATGAAGGAATTGGAGCCTACATCCGGATCGATCGTTGTGAATGGACAGGAACTGACTAGGATGAGACACAGGAAGATTCCGATGTACAGAAGAGGAATCGGAGTTGTGTTCCAGGATTTCCGTCTGTTAAAAGATAGAAATATTTATGACAATATTGCATTTGCACTGCGGGTTACGGAGAAACCAACTCGTGTGATTAAAAGAAAAGTACCGGCGGCATTGTCGCTGGTTGGTTTGGCACAGAAATATAAGTCATATCCGAAGGAACTCTCAGGTGGTGAGCAACAGCGTGTTGCCATTGCCCGGGCGATTGTAAATGAGCCGGCGATTCTGCTGGCAGATGAGCCTACCGGTAACCTGGATCCGACGAATTCATGGGAGATTATGAAACTGTTGGAAGAGGCGAATGACAGAGGAACAACCGTACTGGTTGTTACACATAACCAGGAGATTGTAAACGAGATGAAGAAGCGAGTTATTACAATGAAAAAGGGAGTCATTGTAAGCGACGAGAAAAAAGGTGGGTATAATAATGAGAATTAGTACATTTGGATATTCGATGAAACAAGGGGTAAAGAACATAGGAAGAAATAAAATGTTTTCCGTTGCATCTATTGCGACGATGGCAGCATGTATCTTCCTGTTCGGTCTGTTCTATTCCATCGTAGTGAATTTTAACTATATTGTGGAAAAGGCAGAGGAAGGCGTAGCAATTACCGTATTCTTTGATGAAGAGACGACACAGGCCGAGAAGGATAAGATCGGCAAACAGCTCGAGAAGGCAGATGGCGTGCTGGAAGTCAATTATGTCAGTGCAGATGAAGCATGGGATACATTCAAGGATGAATATTTTGGTGAGTCTGGTGATCTTGCTGAAGGTTTTAAGAGTGACAATCCGCTGGCGAACTCAGATAACTATGAAGTATACATGGCAGACGTATCAAAACAGAAGGATGTTGTGGCATTTGCAGAAGGTTTAGATGGGGTCCGAAAGGTCAATAAGTCAGATGTGGTTGCAAAGACATTAACGAGTGTGAACAAACTGGTAGGATATGTATCTGTTGCGATTATTGCGATCCTGTTGGCAGTATCTGTATTCCTGATCAGTAATACGGTTACAATGGGTATTACGGTAAGGCGTGAAGAGATTGCGATTATGAAGTACATAGGTGCGAAGGATGGATTCGTCCGTGCGCCTTTCGTGATCGAAGGTCTGATTATTGGGGCGGTAGGAGCGGTAATTCCGCTTGTTATGCTGTATTTTATGTATGATAAGGCTGTTTCATATATTATGACAAGATTCAGCCTGCTGAATAATATTGTAGACTTCCTTCCGGTAGTAGATGTATACAGGACATTGCTTCCAGTAGGAATCGCACTGGGTGTAGGAATTGGTTTTGTAGGAAGTTTCTTTACGATCCGCAAGCACTTGAAGGTATAATATATGTGGAGGGTACATATGATAGGAAGAAAGAGATTCATAAGTTTTCTCCTGGTATTGACGTTATGCCTTGGGCTGGCTATGCAGGTGAATGCTTCGGAGATTAGCAATACGCAGAAGCAGGCTGATGAACTGAAGAAGAAGAAAGAGGCTGCGGAGAAAGAAAAAGAATCTTTGGAGAATCAGTTGAACTCCATTGTTGGTGAGATGGAAGAGGCTAAGACGAAGATTGAGGCGAAAGAAACTGAGATTAGTGTAAAAGAAGAAGAACTGATTCAAGCCAAAGTTGATGAGAATGATCAGTACGAGAGCATGAAGAAGAGAATCAAATATATGTATGAGAATGGAAACGTGCAGTTTATAGAGATTCTGTGTGAATCCAAGAACATTGGTGATTTTCTGAATAATGCGGAATATATTACGACCATCTCTGAATATGACAGAAACATGCTGGCAGAGTTCCAGAAGGTTGTGAAAGAGGTTGAAGATCAGGAAGCGGTTCTGAAGGCGGAATATGATGAACTGGAAGTGATGCAGAATGATCTGATTGCCAAGCAGGACAGTGTAACTGAACTGTTGGACAGCAAGGATGCTGAGATTGAGAAGATCAGCAGCGATCTGAGCGAGACGCAGGATAAACTGAAGGAACTGCAGGCGGCAGCAGAGGCAGCACAGCGTAAGCAGCAGGAGAAGGAAAGTGGATATAGTCCGAATGCAGGAGCATCTGTAGTAACAGGTAATGGTATGTTTACTCATCCATGTCCGGGCTACTCCTATATCTCCAGTGAATTCGGATGGCGGGCGCAGCCACTTCCGGGTGCCAGCACGAATCACAAAGGGATGGACTTCGCAGCGGCTACGGGAACGCCGATCTATGCAGCAACGAGCGGTACTGTGACTTCTGCAAGTTATAGTGGTAAGGCAGGCAATCTGATTGTAATTAACCACGGCAATGGGCTACAAACATACTACATGCATTGTAATACCATGTATGTGAGAGCGGGTCAGGCGGTCAGCAAAGGTCAGAACATTGGTACGGTAGGAACAACGGGTAATTCAACCGGACCGCATCTTCATTTTCAGGTAATGCTGAATGGAACTCCGGTGAATCCTCGTAATTATCTGTAGATATAAGGATAGAAATAGATGAGCAATAAAAAGAGTTTTCTTACGGGGGCGCTTTGTGGCGCCCTTGCTATATTATTAGTGGCAGGGCTTGTATCCTGCGGATTGAAGGTAAAAAGCAGCGGCGGGGATAAGCAGTCCGTTACTGGCGATACAAGGGAAAAAATATCCGAACTGAAAGAATTGATTGACGAGAACTATCTTGGCGAGGTAGATGAAGATAAATTAGAAGAAGGCATCTACAAGGGCTTCATCAGTGGTTTGGATGATCCGTATTCTGTATATTATGACGAAGAGGAGACTAAGACTCTGTTTGAAAGCACTGAGGGCGAGTATGACGGGATTGGTGCCGTGTTGAGTCAGAATATGGATACCGGGGTTATTACGCTGGTACAGATCTATGAGGATTCTCCAGCTATGAAGGCGGGAATTCAGGATAATGATATTCTCTATAAAGTGGAGGATATGGAAGTGACGGGTGAAGATCTGTCAGAAGTAGTGTCTCATATAAAGGGAGAGAAAGGAACGACGGTTGAACTGACTGTACTTCGAGGTGATGATAATGAAGAGATTACAGCAACCGTTACCAGGGATACGATCCAGGCTAAGACGGTAGAATACCGGATGCTGGAGGATGGTATCGGTTATCTCTCGGTTACGGAGTTTGATACTGTAACTTATGATCAGTATCAAGAGGCATTGGAGGAACTTAAGGGCCAGGGCATGAGAGGATTGATTGTAGACCTGCGTAATAATCCAGGAGGAAGCCTTAGTACGGTGTGTGATATATTGGATCTGATGCTTCCGGAGGGGCTGATTGTCTATACGGAGGATAAAGATGGCAATAAACAGGAAGCAACATCTGATGAGGAGCATCAGTTTGACCAGCCGATGACAGTGCTGATGAATGGAAATAGTGCCAGTGCTTCGGAGATCTATGCGGGAGCCATCCAGGATTATGGAATCGGCAAGATTGTCGGAACGCAGTCTTATGGAAAAGGCGTGGTGCAGCAGATCTTTGATCTGAAAGATGGAACTTGTGTAAAACTGACTATTGCAGAGTATTTTACCCCGAATGGAAGGAATATTAATGGTACGGGAATTACTCCGGATGTAGAAGTAGAGTATGAGAAGAATGAGAATGATCCGGAAGCGGATAATCAGTTAGAAAAAGCGGTAGAAATTTTAAAAGAGCAATTATAATCCTAAAGGGAATGTCAAAACGGCATTCCCTTTTGTCAACTCATATGATAAAATACAATGCAGGATATATTTTTGATATGAATGATGGAAAGGATAACTGTATATGACAATTTTAATTCAGAATGGGCATGTGATTGATCCGCTTACTGAAAAAGACGGATGTTATGATGTGCTGATTGAAGAGGACAGAATTAAGCAGGTAGCAGAAACTATCGAGGAGACGGCAGACCGGGTAATTGATGCGAAGGGCTGTTATGTTATGCCGGGATTCATTGATCTTCATGTACACTTTAGAGATCCTGGACTGGAATATAAAGAGACCCTTGAGACAGGGGGGAATGCTGCTGTCAGAGGCGGTGTGACAACCGTATGTGCAATGCCGAATACGAAGCCTGTGACAGATGATAAGGAGAAGGTGGCAAAGGTCCATGAAAGAGCGAAGAAGGAATCGCTGACCCATGTAATCCAGATTGGTGCGGTGACGAAGGGACAGGCTGGTCAGGAACTGGCGGATATTGCCGGCATGGCAGAAGCAGGGTGCCATGCGATCAGCGAGGATGGCAAGTCGGTTATGAATGCATCCCTTTATCGTAAAGGAATGAGACTTGCAAAGGAGAATGGAATCTCCGTATTCGCTCACTGTGAAGATATTACGATGGTAGAGGGCGGCGTGATGAATGCGGATGAGAATGCGAAGCGTCTTGGGTTAAAGGGTATCACGAATTCTGTGGAAGATGTGATTGTGGCAAGGGATATCCTGCTGGCGAAGGAAACCGGTGTAAGGCTGCATCTGTGTCATTGTTCGACTGCGGACAGCGTGGAGATGGTACGTCTGGCGAAAGAAGAAGGACTTCCGGTTACCGGAGAAGTGTGCCCGCATCATTTTATCCTGAGTGCAGATGACATTCGGGAAGATGACGGCAATTATAAGATGAACCCGCCACTTAGAAGCAGGGCGGATGTAGAGGCGCTGCGCCAGAGCTTGAAGGATGGCATCATGGATGTAATTTCGACCGATCATGCACCTCATGCCGCAGAGGAGAAGAATAAATCCATGGCACAGGCAGCATTCGGTATCGTCGGGCTTGAGACGTCCGCTGCTCTGACCTATACTTCACTGGTGAAGACAGGTCTGTTAAGCGTGATGGATATGGCGAAGAAGATGAGTTATAATCCGGCAAAGATTCTGGGACTTACGGAGAAAGGTTCTGTATCCGAAGGAAAGATTGCGGATATTACCATATTTGACCCTAAGAAGACTTATAAGATTGATAAGAATACTTTTGCGTCCAAAGGAAAGAATACGCCATTTGATGGATATGAAGTGACGGGAGAGGTTACATATACACTTGTAGACGGCAAAGTAGTATATGAAAGATGATTTTTGAAGAAATGAGTACAGAATTACTCCACAAGTGCTGACCAGAAGGAGATATGAGGCAGATCGGTGGATGAAGATAAGAAAAAGATGATGTAGATGCGGGAGGAGATTAAGTATGATTAATCAATTAGTAGCGAATATTAAGAAAACAGGTGCGCCAATCGTAGTAGGTTTGGACCCTATGCTGAATTATGTGCCGGAGCATGTGCAGAAGAAAGCATATACGGAGTACGGCGAGACTCTGGAAGGTGCGGCAGAGGCAATCTGGCAGTTCAATAAAGAGATTGTAGATAAGACTTATGATCTGATTCCGGCAGTAAAGCCTCAGGTTGCTATGTATGAGCAGTTTGGAATTCCGGGACTTATGGCATTTAAGAAGACGGTTGATTACTGCAAGGAGAAAGGTCTGGTTGTAATCGGCGATATTAAGCGTGGAGATATCGGCTCCACTTCAGCGGCATATGCAGTAGGACATTTGGGAAAAGTTCAGGTGGGAAGTAAGACTTATGTTCCGTTTGACGAAGATTTTGTAACAGTGAATCCATATCTTGGCTCGGACGGGGTAAATCCGTTCCTGGATGTATGTAGAGAAGAGAAGAAAGGTGTATTCATTCTGGTTAAGACATCCAATCCATCCAGCGGAGAATTCCAGGATCAGTTAATTGATGGAAAGCCGCTTTATGAATTGGTAGGTGAAAAAGTAGCATCTTGGGGTGCTGAGGTTATGGGAGATGAATATAGTTACGTAGGAGCGGTAGTAGGCGCTACCTATCCGGAACAGGGCAAGATCCTTCGTAAGGTTATGCCGAAATCTTATATTCTTGTGCCAGGCTATGGCGCACAAGGCGGAAAAGGTAAGGATCTGGTACATTTCTTCAATGAAGATGGTCTGGGAGCGATCGTGAATTCTTCTCGTGGAATTATTGCAGCATATAAGCAGGAGAAGTATGCACGGTATGGCGCAGAGGCATTTGGCGATGCATCCAGAGCGGCTGTGGAAGATATGGTGGCTGATATCAAAGGAGCATTAGAGAGTAGATAATCGTCTAATGTGTAAGAAATATGTATAGTATACTATGAGAAAATCGACATATATAAGAAAAAGAAAGCAGGAGAAAAACATGGCAGAGAGAAAGAAAGAGGCTGCGGTTGTAGTATCACAGACGCAGCTTGCGGATGGAATCTTCAGCATGTGGCTTCAGACCGAAGCGGCATTCAGTGCGAAGCCGGGACAATTCATATCTATGTACACGAATGATGGAAGCAAACTGCTTCCACGACCAATCAGTATCTGTGAGATAGATCGGGAACAAGGGCGGCTTCGTATGGTATATCGGGTCACTGGTGAGAAGACTGGAACAGAGCAGTTCTCGCGATTGAAAGCAGGAGATGCCATTCCGGTGATCGGACCTTTGGGCAATGGTTTCCCGATTGAGAAGGCGACGGGAAAGAAAGCGTTCTTAATGGGGGGCGGCATCGGTGTCCCGCCGATTTTGGAACTGGCGAAGCAGTTGGAATGTGAGAAGAAGCAGATTGTAGTTGGATATCGAGGCGCAGATACATTCCTGAAAGAAGAATTTGAACAGAACGGTGAACTCTATATCTCTACAGAAGATGGAAGCATAGGTACGAAAGGAAATGTCATGGATGCAATCCGTGAAAATGGACTGGATGCGGAGATCATCTATGCCTGTGGACCGACACCAATGCTGCGGGCAATTAAGCAATATGCAGAGGAAAATGGAATGGAATGCTATATTTCTCTGGAGGAGAGAATGGCTTGCGGGATTGGCGCCTGTCTTGCTTGTGTGTGCAAGTCAAAAGAGATTGACCATCACAGCAACGTGCATAATAAGAGAATCTGCAAAGATGGTCCGGTATTCTTATCTACGGAGGTGGAGATCTAATGAACATGAAAGTGAATATTGCAGGCGTAGAATGGAAGAATCCGGTGACGGTTGCGTCCGGGACATTTGGCTCTGGTGCTGAGTTCGCAGATTTTGTGGATCTTGGTCGTTTAGGCGCGGTGACAACAAAAGGAGTTGCTAATATTCCTTGGTCTGGCAATCCGACACCAAGAGTAGCAGAAACCTATGGCGGCATGATGAATGCTATCGGTCTTCAGAATCCGGGAATCGATCTGTTCTGTGAACGGGATATCCCATTTCTCAGGCAGTATGATACGAAGATTATTGTCAATGTCTGTGGGAAATCAACCGAAGACTACTGTGAGGTTGTGGAAAGACTTGCGAATGAAGATGTAGATATGCTGGAGATCAACATCTCTTGCCCGAATGTAAAAGAGGGTGGAATTGCTTTTGGGCAGAATCCCAAGGCGGCCGAGGACATTACGAAGGCTGTTAAGAAGTATGCAAAGCAGCCGGTGATCATGAAGTTAAGTCCGAATGTAACGGATATTGCTGAGATGGCAAAGGCAGTAGAGGCTGGAGGTGCAGATGCAGTATCTCTGATCAATACGCTTACGGGTATGAAGATTGATATTCATAGAAGAACATTCGCTCTGGCGAATCGGACAGGCGGTGTGTCGGGACCTGCGGTACATCCAATTGCCGTGCGTATGGTATATCAGGTGGCGAACGCGGTAAAAGTACCGGTCATTGGCATGGGCGGTATCTCGAATGCGGAGGATGCAATCGAGATGATTCTGGCAGGAGCAAGCGCGGTATCTGTAGGAACGGCTAACTTCCATAATCCGGCAGTGACGATGGAGATTGTACAGGGGATTGAAGACTATATGAAGAAGTATCATGTTGAAGATATTTCTGATCTGGTTGGAATCGTGAAGTAGGAAGAGAATATGTGCAATAGAAAAGGGAACTCTCTTTCTGGCAGTGATGGTTCAAGTATCATAGCCGGAGGGGAGTTCCCTTTTTTGGTAAGCGGCTCAAATCAGCAGCGCTTTAAATGAGTTTTTTTGCTTTTTTGATTTATAGATGAAAAAATAATACAGATATGGTATTGTAAATAAAGATAGTACGAGTGAAGGAAAAGTTGAGGTGATATATATGATACTTTATCATGCAAGTAAAATGGTGGTAGAGTTCCCGGAGGTTAGAAAGACACGATATACCAAGGATTTCTCTTGGGGGTTTTACTGTACTAATAATCTCGAACAGGCTGTGCGATGGGCGAATCGAGGAGATGGTGAACCGATTGTGAATTCGTATTATTATGAACCTGTTGATGGATTATCTATATTAAAATTTGAACAAATGACGGATGAGTGGCTGGATTTTATTGCGAAATGCCGAAAGGGTGAGACGCATTCATATGATATCGTGGAAGGACCAATGGCAAATGATACTGTATGGAATTATGTGAATGATTTTCTGACAGGAAGAATAAATTGGAAACAATTTTGGACATTAGCTGAATTCAAATATCCAACACATCAGATTAGTTTTCATACATTGTCAGCGCTTAATTGTCTGAAGTTTGAAAGGAGTGATGTGATTTATGACAGAGAAGGAAAAAAATGATTTATTCTATGTGTGCGCTTTGATTGAATATATTGCCAGAAAAACAAAAAATAAAAGAGGAACAGTTGCTAAGTTAATGGGGGAGATGGGAGTCCGGAAGCAATTGCATGATGCAGAGGTTAATCATTGCCTTTCATTTGAGCAGGTTAGCGATGAACTGATAGAGAAATATGGGATTGCGGAAGGAGATTTTGATACAATTACAAATTGTAAATATACAATTCCAGGTTTTATAGATATTGGAAAATTGTACTGTATTATGATTGAGGATTGTGCAAAACCGGGTGAGGAAGTGCAAGAATTGTTGAACATATTCACCTCTTTCATCAGCGATAAAATATCTGATTTTAAATCAGATGTATATTATCAGAATCCAAGTTATCTGGAATGTTCTTATAAGGCGGGCTATTTATTAGATTAAGGAGTATTATTATCCTTTGTAATGGTGGATAATGACCGAAAAGCGGAGATGCCTGCTTTGATTTATGGTGAATTACCGA
The DNA here is from genome assembly GCA_945870325.1 of uncultured Dorea sp. GTDB lineage: Bacteria > Bacillota > Clostridia > Lachnospirales > Lachnospiraceae > CAMBRQ01. The sequence continues at coordinate 15,518 of CAMBRQ010000017.1, forward strand.
ATTGAAAAACTATATGAGGTATGTTAAAATTACAAGGAAATTTGTTGAAAAGAAATACACTTCACGATGGCTTGTGATGCTGTAAATCCCATATCATGGAGGTTATAGAGATGGAACAATACAAACAGGAATTTATAGAATTTATGGTAGAGAGCGACGTGCTCAAGTTTGGAGAATTCACTTTAAAGAGTGGAAGAAAGTCCCCGTTTTTTATGAATGCGGGAGGATATGTAACAGGATCTCAGTTAAAGAGGCTGGGAGAATATTATGCAAAAGCAATTCATGACACATACGGAGATGATTTTGACGTTCTGTTCGGACCGGCTTACAAAGGTATCCCACTGGCTGTTGTAACGGCAATTGCATATAGTGAATTATATGGAAGAGAAGTCCGCTACTGCTCTGACCGTAAGGAAGAAAAAGACCATGGTGCAGACAAGGGAAGTTTTCTTGGAAGCAAATTAAAAGACGGTGACCGTGTGATTATGATCGAGGATGTAACTACATCAGGCAAATCCATGGAAGAGACTGTTCCGAAAGTAAAAGGCGCCGCAGATGTGACGATTGTTGGGCTGATGGTATCTCTGAACCGTATGGAAGTCGGCAAAGGCGGGGAGAAATGTGCCCTGGATGAGGTGAAAGATCTGTACGGTTTCAATACCAGCGCGATCGTAACGATGGAAGAAGTCGTAGAATATCTGTACAATAGAGAGTGCCAGGGGAAAATTATCATTGATGATACATTAAAAACTGCGATTGACGCATATTATGAACAGTATGGTGTCAAATAGAGCCAGGAGGGAAGCAGATGAGTGAGAAAGCATATAAAGCAATGAATTTCGCTGGAGTGGCGAATATTGTGGTTGGTGTTATTGTAGCAGTTGTTGGGATTACAGCAGGAGTGATTGCAATTGTGAGTGGAGCACGCTTGTTGAAGGAGAAAAAGGGGCTCATCTTTTAGAGGGTCTTAACTGAAAGGGTGCTGGATTTTTGAGTTTAAAAAGTAATAAAAGGCTCCGGATACTGGGAAAGATATTGTTTGTATTATATATAATATTTATTATATATTTCCTTTTGTTTTCAGACTGGTATGGGCGGACAGGAGAGATGCAGGAGTATCATTATAATCTTGTACTCTTTAAAGAGATCAAAAGATTCTGGAACTACAGGGATCAGGTTGGTCTGTTCGCTATGTTTACGAACTTGTTCGGGAATGTAATCATCTTTGTGCCGTTTGGATTTTTCATGCCTATGGCAAGCAAGTACAGAAGTTTCTTTACGACCGTATTCTATAGTTTTGGACTCAGCCTTTGTGTGGAGACGTTCCAATTAATTGCGAAGGTGGGAAGTTTTGATGTGGATGATCTCCTTCTGAATACGATTGGGGGTCTTGTGGGTTATATTGTATTCGTAATCTGCGCGGCAATAAGGAGAAGACATGTTTATAAGAAGAAAGATAGTAACAGAAGAAGATAGAGCAAAAGCAATTGCCAAGGCCAGGGAAAAGCAGCGTAAGAAGATGATTAAGACCAGATATGGACAGACCAGGTTCCGCCATGCAAGAAAAGGAATCTATTCCTGCTGGTATGCGGCAGTAGTCTGTATATTATTGATCTTGATGATCCTGATCTCGTATGTGGGGAAAGGAGATGTCAATATCTTCATCGGGTTTATCGGACTTGGAACGCTTGTACTGTCCGCAATGGGCTTATGGCTTGGTGTAAAAGGCTTAAAAGAAAGGGATAAGAATTACATAACGTGCAAGGTGGGAATCGGTCTGAATGCCGCAGTACTCCTTGGGCTAATTGCAATATTTATCAGGGGGCTTTTTTAGATGATAGAAGAAAGATATGAATTGGCAATGGAGCGTATCCGCAAGATAAGATTCGAGGAGACTGTGAAGAGTCCCTTCAGAAAGTATTTTCAGAAAATGGCAGAATTTGCCGTATTGATTGATGCGGTAAGGGAGGAACTTCTGAAAGGAGAATATCAAAAGGCGGGGCTTGCAGAACTTGCCGAATGGAATAAGAGACTATATCAGGATATTCTTCCGGGACAGTATGAGACCAGTTATGCGAATCCGTCCTATGCTGTGGAACAATTAGGGGAAGAATTCGGGAGGATATTAAGTTTCCTGTATACGGAACTTCGGGGTGCCATTGCATATGTATTCGAAGGAAAGACGGAATATCTGGATATTCTGTTTGAATTGCTGATAGAGATCTATAATCAGTTCGAAGAAGAGCCGGATGTAAAATACGTAAAGGACTCTATCTACTGGTATGCCAGTGATTACTGTGATGTGTTCACTGCGGATCGGATTCTGGAACAGATAGATCCGACAGAATCCTTTGCGGCAGATATCATCATGAACAGCGATCTGGATGATCTGAGATATCTGTATCAGTTCGGTGAATATATCAGTGAGAATGAACTTAAGACAGCGAGACATCTGATGGAATTAGATGATGCTGTGCTTCAGAAGATGGCAGATGTATATACGGAAGGCTATCGAATCGGGTTTGTGAATACTGGCAAGGATCTGTCGAAGAAGGCGGTTGTGAATATCCGCTATGTACTTGGATTCGAAAAAGTAATCAGGAAATCTATAGAGAATTTTGAAAAAATGGGGTTAAAGCCGGTTATCTACCGTTCTGGTGTCAGTGTGCTGACCAAGCGGCAGCACCTGAAGATTGGCTATTATGGAGCCATTGCGAATAAACAGTATGAATACGATCATCGTAATGACCAGGCGTTATTCCTGGACAAGAAGTTCGTGGAGCGCAAATTAGAAGTGATCCAGACGACCTATGAGCATCATAAAGACCAGGCGGCGAAGTTCGCAGGACCTGCTTGTATCGAGATGTTCGGTGAAGAGCCATTTACGCCGATGCAAAAAGAAGAAGTGATCAAACTCTCAGAAAAGCAGGAAGAACTGGCGCTGCAGTTCGACAGTAGGCAGAGCCAGATTACGAATCAGTATATCAGAGGCGATGAGAGGAGTTTTACGATTATCGCCTATCCTGTGCCGGAGATTGGGGAGCGGTATGAAGAGATCTTCGATGAGATCATAAGAATTAATACGTTAGATGCCAAGACTTACGAGAAGGTACAGCAGACGATTATTGATGCGCTGGATCAGGGAGAATATGTTCATATCCTTGGCTGCAATGGCAATAAGACGGATCTTAAGGTTCAATTATATGAATTGCAGAATCCTGAGAAGGAGACGATATTCGAGAACTGTGTGGCGGATGTGAATATTCCGGTGGGAGAAGTATTTACCTCTCCGGTTCTGGAAGGAACTAACGGAGTTCTGCATGTTAGCAAGGTATATCTGCATGAATTGCAGTACAGAGATCTGGAGATTACATTTGCCAATGGAATGATTGCGGATTATAATTGTAGGAATTTCGAGAGAGAGTTGGAGAATAAAGAGTATATTCATGATAATATTCTTCATAAACATGCCACACTGCCTCTTGGCGAATTCGCGATTGGAACGAATACAACTGCTTATGTGGCGGCGAAGAAATACGGTATTGAAGAGAAGATGCCAATACTGATCGCAGAGAAGATGGGACCGCATTTTGCAGTAGGAGACACCTGCTACAGTTGGAGTGAGGATGTCAAGGTCTATAATCCGAATGGAAAAGAGATTGTGGCAAGAGATAATTCGGTATCTCTTCTAAGGAAAGAAGATGTATCGAAGGCGTATTTCCATTGTCATACGGATATTACGATTCCATATGAGGAATTGAAGAGTATCACGGTAGTAACTAAGGCGGGGGATGAGATACGGATCCTGGAGGAAGGAAGATTCGTGCTTCCGGGGACGGAGATTCTGAATGAACCGTTGAAAAATATAGATAAATAAGGTATCATGAATCCATGTGAGTTAAACGAACATGAAAAGAACGAAGTTCTTGAAGTGCCATCGAAGCATATATGATGAAAGAAAGGATGACGATTATGCCAAGAGTAGGAATTGTGATGGGCAGCGACTCAGATTTAAAAGTTATGAGCAAAGCAGCGGCAATGTTAGAAGAACTGGGAATTGATTATGAGATGACGATTATCTCTGCACACCGCGAACCGGATGAATTGATTGAATGGACACGCGGGGCAGAAGGACGCGGAATGAAAGTTATGATAGCGGGAGCCGGAATGGCAGCGGCACTTCCGGGGATGTGTGCAGCGTTATTCGCACTTCCGGTGATAGGAGTTCCGCTTTCTGGTAAGAATCTGGATGGAATGGATGCAGTATTTTCTATCATGCAGATGCCGCCGGGGGTTCCTGTTGCGACTGTAGCAATCGATGGAGCAAAGAATGCGGCAATTCTTGCAGCGAAGATTCTTGCAGCGTCTGATGAGGTATTGTTAGAAAAGTTAAAAGCATATACAGCTGAGATGAAAGAAGCAGTGCAGGCAAAGGCTGCAAAACTTGACGAGATTGGTTATGAAGCATATCTTGCCGGGAAATAATATCCTGGTGGCATATACATGAAACACAATATAAAACAGATGACAAGGAGAGACGTTATGGATTACAAGAACGCAGGCGTTGATATTGAAGCTGGTTACAAATCAGTAGAACTTATGAAAAAACATGTAAAAGAGACGATGAGACCGGAGGTCCTGGGAGGTCTTGGCGGATTCGCGGGTGCTTTTGATCTGAGTGGAATCAAGAATATGGAAGAGCCGGTTCTTCTGTCAGGAACAGACGGATGTGGAACCAAAGTAAAACTTGCATTCGTAATGGACAAGCATGACACGATCGGTATCGATGCTGTGGCAATGTGTGTGAATGATATTGCCTGCTCAGGTGGAGAACCATTATTCTTCCTGGATTATATCGCGTGCGGCAAGAATTATCCTGAAAAAATTGCTACTATCGTAAGTGGTGTTGCAGAAGGCTGCAAACAGTCCGAATGTGCGCTTGTCGGTGGAGAGACTGCAGAGCATCCAGGTCTTATGCCGGAAGATGAATATGATCTTGCTGGTTTTGCAGTAGGTGTTGCAGATAAGAAAGATATCATTAATGGTGAGGATATTAAGCCAGGGGATGTACTTGTTGGTATGGCATCCAGCGGTGTTCACAGCAATGGATTTTCCCTTGTGCGTAAGGTGTTCGAGATGACAAAAGAGTCTTTGGATACATATTATGATGAACTTGGAAAGACATTGGGCGAAGCGCTGATCGCGCCAACAAAGATCTATGTAAAAGCATTAAAGAGCATCAAGAATAGCGGAGTAAGAGTAAAAGGCTGCAGCCATATTACAGGAGGAGGCTTCTACGAGAATATTCCGAGAATGCTGCCGGATGGCGTCAGAGCAGTTGTTAAGAAAGATAGTTATGAAGTTCCTGCAATCTTCAAACTTCTGGCAAAGAAGGGTGATATTGCAGAAGAGATGATGTATAACACATTCAATATGGGACTTGGCATGGTCATTGCCCTAGATCCTGAGGATGCAGATAAAGCAATGGAAGCAATCAGGGCAGCAGGCGAAGAGCCTTATGTTGTAGGTCATATTGAAGCAGGAGAAAAGGGAGTTACATTATGCTAAATGTAGTTGTGCTCGTATCAGGAGGCGGAACGAATCTGCAGGCGATTATCGATGCAGTGGAGTCTGGCATTATCACAAATGCGAAGATTACCGGGGTGATCAGTAACAATAAGAACGCATATGCACTTGAGAGAGCAAGTAAGCATGGAATCCCTGGAATCTGTATATCGCCCAAAGACTATGCATCCAGAGCAGAATTCAATGAGAAGTTCTTAGAAACTGTGAATGAATTACAGCCTGATCTGATCGTGCTGGCCGGATTCCTGGTTGTGATTCCGCCGGAGATGACTGCGAAGTATCAGAATCGTATTATTAATATTCATCCATCCTTGATTCCATCCTTTTGCGGCACAGGCTATTATGGGTTAAAAGTCCATGAGGCGGCGCTGGAGCGTGGAGTAAAAGTCGTGGGTGCAACGGTGCATTTTGTGGATGAGGGAACAGATACCGGTCCGATTATTTTACAAAAGGCGGTTGAAGTAGAGCAAGGAGATACGCCGAAGGAACTCCAGCTGCGTGTAATGGAGCAGGCAGAGTGGAAGATACTCCCGAAAGCAATCGACTTGATTGCAAATGATAAAGTGAAGGTAGAAGATGGCAGAGTTACGATCATAGGAGGCTCAGAATGAAAGTACTGATAGTAGGAAGCGGCGGAAGAGAACATGCAATTGCATATTGTGTAGCAAAGAGTGATAAGGTGGACAAGATATATTGTACTCCGGGAAATGCCGGAATCGCAGAATATGCAGAGTGTGCACCGATTGGCGCAATGGAATTCGAGAAGATCGTTGCGTTTGCAAAAGAAAAGGAGATTGATCTGGTAATCGTAGGTATGGATGATCCGCTGGTAGGCGGTCTGGTTGATGAACTGGAGGCGGCAGGAATTCGTGCATTCGGACCAAGAAAGAATGCAGCGATCCTGGAAGGTTCCAAAGCATTTTCCAAAGACCTGATGAAGAAATACAATATCCCAACGGCAGCGTACGAGAATTTCACAGATCCAGACAAGGCGCTCGCATACCTTGAGACAGCAAAATTCCCAATCGTCTTAAAGGCAGATGGCCTTGCACTTGGAAAAGGTGTGTTGATCTGCAATAATCTGGAAGAGGCTAAAGAAGGCGTGCAGACGATTATGCTGGATAAGAAATTCGGTTCTGCCGGTAATGAAATGGTCATCGAAGAATTCATGACCGGACGTGAAGTCTCCGTCCTTTCATTCGTGGATGGCAATACGATTAAAACTATGACTTCTGCACAGGATCACAAACGTGCAGGAGATGGCGATACGGGTCTGAATACCGGAGGAATGGGAACATTCTCTCCAAGCCCGTTCTATACTAAAGAAGTGGAAGAATTCTGTAAGAACCATATCTTCCAGGCTACGGTAGATGCTATGAAAGCAGAAGGAAGACCGTTCAAGGGCGTTATTTTCTTTGGACTGATGCTGACAGAAGACGGACCAAAGGTTCTGGAGTATAATGCAAGATTCGGAGATCCGGAAGCGCAGGTAGTTCTTCCGAGAATGAAGAATGATATTATCGAAGTATTAGAGGCATGTATCGATGGAACACTTGACCAGGTAGATCTGCAGTTCGAGGATAATGCGGCAGTGTGTGTTGTGCTTGCAAGCGAAGGATACCCGGTGAAGTATGATAAGGGGCTTCCGATTCGTGGATTGGATGAGTTCAAGAAGCAGGAAGGATATTATTGCTTCCATGCAGGAACAAAATTCGATGGAGATCAGATTGTGACCAATGGCGGACGTGTGCTGGGTATTACGGCTAAGGGCAAGGACTTGAAAGAAGCAAGGGCTCATGCATACGCTGCTACAGAGTGGGTGCAGTTCGATAATAAGTTTATGCGGCATGATATCGGGAAAGCGATAGATGAGGCATAAGATGGGAATTTAATGGAGAAAATAGATTCTTGGAAAGTGTACGGTGCAAGGGCAGGGAAGTTGTGGGCTGTGGCCGGATCATTTCGCCAAGACCTCGTAACAGAAAAAGATATCGTCAGTTCTAACCGGGCATATTCGCCGTAAGCCCTTGATGGCCTTACGACTCAGATGCCCTCGAAACCAGGACTTGTGGTCCTGGTTTCGCACGAACTGACGGTATCTTTTTCTACAACGGGGCCTAAGGCGAAATAATACGGTCACAGCCCACAACTTCCCTGCCCTTGCACCTGACATTTCCGTGGACTCAAGGCTTTCTCCAGTGGGAGATTCCGGCGAAGGATGTGGGGGGAGCGTTATTGATGGGGAGTATGTTTAGAGTATGTTAAGAGTGCAAAAAGTGTAGGAGAGTGTGGGGGATGTAATCACATCTAATATATGTCGTATAGTTGTTTTGCACTTCACTGGTTTCGCCAATATTACATACCCTAATGCCCAAAACCCTGAGTCATAGTATGTAATCATCAATAATCTGGTCTAACACTGCCAAGATTATTGCCGCTGGCGGCAATACTTCATACACATCCATCAGCAATCCGGTTTCCACTAATTCCAACTAGTTCCAAGCGGTTCTAACTATCAACATGTTTGCTTATCTTAGTTTGCTTGTCTTAATTTACTTACCTTATCTTATTTCAACCGTCATTTCCTGCCAATACCGTTCCCCATTGCACTTCCGCCAGGAATCCTTCCCGTTCATGAAGAGTTACACATACGAATGTCAGGCAAAGAGGGGCAGTATGGGCGTTCGTATCCGTAGAAGAGCCGTACAAGCCGTTAGTGAAAAAGAGGTCTGAAATTAGGAGGACTTCTGTACTACCAGTACAGAAGTTCAGACTATCGCGGACGGAAAATCATCAAGATTTTGCGTCCGCTATAGTCGATGCCTAATTTCAGACCTCTTTTGAACTTACGGATTGTAGGCGACTGGAGTCGGATCTGAACGCCCATGCTGCCCCTCTCTGCCGTACACTCCACATATACTCTTCCAGAACAAAGTTCCCCTAATAATTCCCTAATTCCCCCAGGTACTTGTCGATTTTTTTCAACCGCTTTTCAATTCCCTTCACCTTATGGCTGATCGTATCCAGCAATGCCTCGGCCACGAACTGCGGGCCAACCATCGAGTTAAAGAACGCATTGCTATCCACCGGAACGGTAATCAGCACGGTTGCATACTGTGCCAGAAGCGCGCTCGGCTTATCAGTGATAACGATAATCTTAGCCCCCGCTTCCTGCGCCATTTTTGCTGTCACCCGATCCAGAGAAGAATATCTTGGGAAACTGAAGATAATCAGGCAGTCTTCTTTGGAGATGTTGCACATATGATCAATTGGGCTGATAGAAGCCGAGTGTGTTGTCTCCACATGTGGGAGCATATGTTTTAAATATAACAGAAAATAATCAGCAAGACAGGAGTTGCCGCGGGATGCGGCGATGTATTTGCGTTTGCTGGCAATCATGACATCTGCGGCTTCCTCGAAAGCAGCAGATGTATTGTGAACGAATACTGCCTCCAGGTTCTTGGCAGCGTTTTTAAAGTGGCGATTGATATAATCAGAGTTGTTATCAAGTTTTGCTCTTTTCGCTACTCTTTGGGCAGGGACGGTGATCGTGCTGGATATGCTGAGCACTCTGTCCTGATATTCTTTCCTTAATGCTTTTTGGAAATCCATAAAGCCGCTGAATCCCAGTGAACGGCTGAAACGGATCACAGAGGACTCACTTACGCCAAGTTTCAAGGCAATCTCGGTAGATGTCATAAAACAAGCATCAGCGGAATTATCTAATATGTATTTGGCAATCATTTTCTGGGTTTTCGTCAAGTCGGCATTATGGATAATTTCTCTTAGTTCATTCATGATAAGTACCTCCGGCAATTGATTGACTCTTCTATATAGATTTAACCATGAAATGCTGAAGAATGCAAGTGCAATTGTAAATACAATTTTAAAATATTACACACAATAAAAAGTTTTGTGAAAAAAATAACTTTTATTGCACATTATACTGCTGTGTGGTAATATGATTTTAGAGACAAATGAATAATATTCTTCACAAAAATGATAACGTGAAAAATATTGTTCAAAAAATGTCAAAGTCGGCAAGAGCGACGAACGGTATATATTATTATTCAAAAACACAGGAGGTAGATTCAAATGAAAGTAGGATGCGTAAAAGAGATTAAGAACAATGAGTTCCGTGTAGGTATGACACCTGATAACGTTAAGAGTTATGTAAATGCAGGTCACGAAGTTTTAATCGAGAAAGGTGCTGGAGTTGGTTCTGGATTCTTGGATGATGAATATGAAGCAGCAGGCGCTAAGATGATCGATACAGCAAAAGAAGTATGGGATAGCGTAGAGATGATGGTTAAGGTTAAAGAGCCATTGCCGGAAGAGTATCCATTATTCCATGAAGGACTGATCCTTTATACATATCTTCACCTTGCTGCTGATAAGCCGCAGACAGATGCTCTGTTGGGCGCTAAGGTTAAGGGTGTTGCTTACGAGACATTGTTCGATCCAAGAAACGGCGGACTGCCACTTCTTGCTCCAATGAGCCAGATCGCTGGACGTCTGAGTATCCAGGAAGGTGCTAAGTATCTTGAAAAGACATTCGGTGGAGAAGGTGTTCTTCTTGCAGGTGTTCCTGGAACTCCAAAGGCTAACATCGTAATCCTTGGTGGTGGTAACGTAGGAACTAACGCTTGTAAGATTGCTGTAGGTATGGGCGCTAACGTAACAATTATGGATATCAGCCTTCCAAGACTTGCATATCTTGATGATATCTTCGGAGCACGCATCCAGACATTAGTTTCTACAGATGCTAATATCGAAAAAGCAGTAAAAGAAGCAGACCTTGTTATCGGTAGTGTACTGATTCCAGGAAAATCTGCACCGAAGATCTTCAAGAAGAAATATCTCAAAGAGATGAAACCAGGCGCTGTATTCGTAGACGTTGCTGTTGACCAGGGCGGATGTGGTGAAACAACAAAGGTTACATACCATGATGATCCGATCTTCATCGAAGACGGTGTTGTTCACTACTGTGTAGGTAACATGCCAGGAGCAGTTCCGAGAACATCTACAATCGCTCTGACAAACGCTACATTAAGCTATGGTCTGCAGATTGCAAACAAAGGCTTAGAGCAGGCTTGCAAAGACAATGAAGTTATCTACTCTGCTATCAATACATATGATGGAAAACTTACATGCAAGAACGTTGCAGATAGTTTTGACTGCTATGAGTATGTAGATATCAAGACTCTTGCTTAATTAAGAAAATTCCAAACTTAATTCCTTCAAAGTTGCGAAGAGGGCTTACAATTTAGGTTGTAAGCTCTCTTTATTTATGTTATATTATCTGTATAACAAAAGAAGCAATAGAAAAAGGTGATACGATGTTGATTGAGATTGATTTTAACAGTGATGAAGCAATCTATGTACAATTACAGAATCAGATTATTATGGGGATTGCCATGGATGTGATTCGGGAAGGAGATCCTCTGCCATCGGTAAGGCAGCTTGCTGAGAGGGTAGGCATCAATATGCATACGGTGAATAAGGCGTATACGATATTGAAGCAGGAAGGATTTATCAGGCTTGACAGAAGAAAAGGCGCAGTTATTGCGATTGATGTAGACAAAGCCAGAGCACTTATGGAGATGAAGGAGAGGCTTCGCATATTGCTGGCAAAGGGCAGCTGCAAGAATATTTCCAAAGAAGAAGTGCATGCTTTAGTGGATGAGATATATGACGAGTATGGAAAGGGTAGAATGTAAATGAAGTATACAGAACAGGCGAATGAAGTCTTGCGGATTGCAAAAGATATAGCGAGAGAACTGCATCACCCATACGTGGGAACGGAACATCTTCTCCTTGGTCTTAGAAAAGTTTATACCGGAGTGGCGGGACAGATTCTGGGGACCAGTGGTGTAGATGAGGAGAAGATTCTGAAAGTGGTGGATGAACTGGTGTCTCCGGTGGGAGGCGTGACGCTTGCCCATCATCCGGAGATTAGTCCGAGGCTGGAATACATTTTGGAAGAAAGCAAGGAAGAGGCGGCGCATTTCCATTCAGATAAGATAGGGACTGAGCATATGCTGCTTGCGCTTCTGCATGATGCGGACTGTGTGGCAACAAGGATATTGCTTACGTTGAATATCAACGTGCAGAAGTTATATCAGGAGATATTCACGGTGCTGGGTGCAGATCCGAAGGAATATCAGGAAGAGATGATGCAGGATGGCAGTAAGAAGCGAGAAGGCGTACTGGAGCAATATGGAACGGATCTGACTGCCCAGGCAGAAGAAGGGAAACTGGACCCCGTAATTGGAAGGGATGCGGAGATTGGTCGTCTCATGCAGGTTTTAAGCAGAAGAACGAAGAATAATCCGTGTCTGGTAGGAGAACCAGGTGTTGGAAAGACGGCAGTGATTGAGGGGCTGGCTTCTCAGATCGCGGCGGGAGTTGTTCCGGAGAGCATGAAAGATAAGAGGATTCTCACGATGGATCTGGCTGGAATGATCGCCGGCTCTAAATATCGAGGAGAATTCGAAGAGAGAATGAAGCGTCTGATTCAGGAAGTAAAGACGGCGGGCAATGTGATTCTCTTTTTGGATGAAGTGCATACCATTATAGGCGCAGGAGGTGCGGAAGGTGCGATTGATGCATCGAATATATTGAAGCCATCCCTTGCCAGGGGTGAGATTCAGTTGATTGGGGCAACAACGATTGTTGAATACCGCAAGTATATAGAAAAGGATGCAGCACTGGAGCGAAGATTCCAGCCGATTACAGTAGAAGAGCCAACCGAAGAGCATTGTCTTGCCATCCTAAAAGGGCTTCGGGGAAAATATGAAGAACATCATCATGTAGAGATTGAAGAAGAAGCGTTAGAATCCGCAGTCAAATTATCGAATAGATATATTAATGACCGATTCCTGCCGGATAAAGCGATTGATGTGCTGGATGAGACTTGTTCAAAAGTAAGTCTGAGAGGGTTTAAAGTTCCTGAGAGCGTGTTTGCGCTGGAGGAATCGATTATAGAACTATCGAAAGAACTGGAGGATGCAATTCGCAGGGGGGATATCCGGGAGGCATCGCTGGTTCGAGGAGAGCAGGAAGCGGCAGAAAAGAGACTTTTGCAGGTCAGGAAGCGCTTTGACAGGAAGAATGCAGATAGAAAGGTCGTTGTAACGGAAGCCGATATCGCAGATGTAGTATCGCAGTGGACAAAGATTCCGGTTCAGAAACTGGCTGAGTCAGAGAGTGCAATGCTGAATAAGTTAGAGCAGACTTTGCATAAACGTGTCATTGGACAGGAAGAAGCGGTGACGGCAGTGTCGAAAGCGATCAAGCGAGGAAGAGTAGGACTAAAAGACCCGAAACGTCCGATTGGCTCCTTCTTATTCCTTGGACCTACAGGTGTTGGTAAGACAGAACTGTCCAAGGCGCTGGCGGAAGCCTTGTTCGGTAATGAGGAATCCATGATCCGGGTAGATATGTCTGAGTATATGGAGAAGCATAGTGTTGCCAAGATGATAGGTTCTCCTCCGGGATATGTGGGGCATGATGATGGCGGACAGTTAAGCGAGCAGGTGAGACGCCATCCATACTCTGTGGTTTTGTTTGATGAGATTGAGAAGGCACATCCGGATGTGTTCAATATCTTGCTGCAGGTATTAGATGACGGTCACATTACAGATTCTCAGGGAAGAAAAGTAGATTTCCGTAATACGGTGATTATTATGACTTCCAATGCAGGAGCGCAGGCGATTATCGATCCTAAGAAATTGGGATTTAACGTCAAAGAGGACGCGGCTGGCGATTATAAGCGGATGAAGAGTAATGTTATGAATGAGATTAAGTTAATCTTCCGTCCGGAGTTCCTGAACAGGATTGATGAGATTCTGGTATTCCATCCGCTGACCGGAGACCAGATGAAGAAGATTGTAGGCTTGATGTGCAAGGAATTGGTAAAGAGGGCAAAAGACCAATTGGGAATCCAGCTTACGATTCGGGATTCGGTGAAGAAGCACATCGTGGAAACTGGCACGGATCGGAAATATGGGGCGCGTCCGCTTAGACGTGCGGTTCAGAATCAACTAGAAGATAAACTGGCAGAAGCACTCCTTAGCGGAGAGATCAGACGTGACTCGGAAGTGGTAATTGGAATGTCTAAAAAAGAAATAAAATTTGAGATAAAGACTACAAATTAATATATTTTTGAGATATAATAGGTGATACAAAAGAAGAGCCTTAGGAGGAGAAGACAAATGGCAGCAGTGAAAGAACTATTGAAAACTGAAGCGGATGGAACGCTTAGTTTTGGGGACTATACTTTGGACAGCAAGACGAAACTGGATGGGTTCGAATTCCAAGGAGATTTATATAAGGTAAAGACTTTTGCAGAGATTACCAAGTTGGAGAGAAACGGTATGTTCGTATATGAATCTGTGCCGGGAACCGCGGTTTGGAATTTTAAAGCAAGCGCAGATCTCGTATCATTTAAGGTATCTGGTGTGAAAGATGCACAGTTTACGCTGGAGTTAGAGGCTGACAGTGAGTATGTAGTATATATGGATGATGTCAATGTGGGAGATATGAAGACGAACTTAAGTGGGAAACTGAGTGTAAGTGCTGAACTGGAGCCGGATAAATGTGTGGAAGTGAAGGTTGTTAAGAAGTAAATATACGTTTGTAAGGAAGGGGCTGCCTGGTGCAGCCCTTTTTGTGAATGGAGAGTTAAGATGGCAAAAGCAAAAAAAAGCATATATTTCTGTCAGAACTGTGGGCATGAGGAAAGCAAATGGCTGGGGCAGTGCCCGATGTGTAAAGAGTGGAATACATTTGTAGAGGAAAAAGTAACAACTGTAAAACCAGGAGCGATTAAAGAGAGAAAAGAAACGCAGATTGTCACATTGACAAGCATATCGACGGATGAAGATGAGAGGATGCAGACGGGAATCCAGGAACTGGACCGGGTGCTTGGAGGAGGCATCGTGCCAGGTTCTTTAGTGCTTGTGGGCGGAGATCCGGGTATTGGCAAATCTACTCTTTTGCTTCAGGTATGCCAGAAACTGGCGGCTATGAACAAGAAGATTCTGTATATCTCTGGGGAAGAGTCTTTGAAACAGATTAAGTTACGTGCCAACCGTATGGGAGAATTTACGGAGTCTTTGTATCTTCTGTGTGAGACGAATCTGGATATGATACGTAGTGTGATTGAGCAGCAGAAGCCGGATATGGTCGTAATTGATTCTATTCAGACGATGTACAATGAAGAGGTAGGCTCAGCGCCGGGGAGTGTGTCTCAGGTCAGAGAGTCTACGAATATACTGATGCAGCTTGCAAAGGGGCTGAATATCTCTACGTTTATCGTGGGACATGTGACAAAAGAAGGAACTGTTGCGGGACCGAGGGTATTGGAGCATATGGTGGATACAGTTCTGTATTTTGAGGGAGATCGACATGCATCTTACCGAATTCTGCGTGGTGTGAAGAATCGTTTTGGTTCTACCAATGAGATTGGTGTATTCGAGATGCAGAAAAGCGGGCTTGTAGAGGTGGAGAATCCTTCGGAATTCATGTTAAGTGGTAAGCCAGAGAATGCATCGGGATCAGTGGTGGCTTGTGCGATGGAAGGGACACGTCCGATGCTGATGGAGATTCAGGCGTTAGTGTGCAGGACGAACTTTGGGATGCCGAGAAGAACGGCAGCAGGGTTGGACTACAATCGGGTAAACCTTCTGATGGCGGTATTGGAGAAGCGAGTGGGGCTTCCATTGTCTAATTATGATGCTTATGTGAATATTGCAGGTGGTATTAAGATGAATGAACCGGCGGCAGACCTGGGGATTGTGATAGCGATTGCATCCAGTTATAAGAATAAGCCGGTATCGGAGGATACGATTGTGTTTGGAGAAGTGGGACTTAGTGGAGAAGTCCGGGCAGTAACCATGCCGGAGCAGCGAGTGGCTGAGGCGAAGAAACTGGGATTCAAGACCTGTGTGGTGCCGGAGGTGTCGGTGAAGAGCATCGGAAAAGTGGAAGGAATAGAAGTGATTGGTGTGAAGTCGGTGAATCAGGCGATGAATCTACTGTGATAAGTGCTTATACTAATAAAAGTAAAGGCGGGTATCAATAAAAAATTGATATCCGCTTTTGCTATTTCTAGTTATAATATTTATTTGTGATATTATTACGAACAGTGTTCTATTAATTCGTCCAGAATTTTTAGAGTATCTTCTTTTGAATACACATATTCACTGGCAGGCAGACTAAGAATAAAATCAAAAAAAGCTTTGCTGATTATGGGCTCAAGAATATGCATATTGGAATGATATGCTTTTTCTTCAAACATCAGTGTAGTGAAAATGTGGATTCCTTTATCCGGACTAATGGTAAATGTCAGATATTCCGGAATCTGAAATTTGGAAGGATTCACAATCAATCCGGTAATGCTTCCATCTGCAATTCCGTCCTTTAGTGCCTGCATTAGAGAAAGTTTTTCTTTTGTTGTGCATGGTTGTACATATTCTCTTGGCATATCACAAAAAACTCCAGTTTCACAAAAATCTCGAAGTCCCGAATAAGTAAATACTGTATAGTAATTGCTGGTCAGATTTCGAATGATGGAAAATCGTCTGTCTGCTGCGTCTACCAGTTCCTGATAGTAAGGAAGTTCCTTTGGAACTTTAGATGCTATGAATTCTCGAGAATAGAATTTCCCAAAGCATGGCTGCGCCATGATCGTGTAATAGCCATCCAGCGTGGAATAATCCATGTATTGTTTCAGAATATCAAATGGATCCATACTACAGGTAAGAAGGGATTCGCACTGGTTAATTGTTTCGGAAATGGACTGCCGATAGTATTGAATTAATTCAGAACTTTTGTATAAAACAGCCGACTTGAGATCCTGAGAAAGACATAATAAGAAATCTTCTACGAGGATGAAATAAGGCAGAGGGTCGCTGTAGTAAGACACTGTGGAGTGGTCGTAATAAAAATAAGGATGGTAATGATTGTCCGCGACCAGGCATAAGGGCAGAATCCACTCAAGAAGTTTGAGCCCATATCTTGCAGAGGTTTCCATATTTTTGCGATAGGGAAATGGAACTATGTGATAGATATCAATGGATTTTTCTGCATGTTGGTATAAAAGGAATAAGTATTTTTAAAAAAAATTGTCTTCTAGAGAAAAATTCACATAGATATAGGGATTCTCATGATGCCTTGCTTCTTGATCCAATACGTACTTTATAATATCGGTTACTGCAAGTTCACCGTGAAACATCTGTCCGTTGGAAGGTTCCGACAGTGATTTTGACCATAGTGTCTCTTTCTTCTGAGTCAGTGCAGATACTGGAATATCTGAGAGTGCCTGAAAGATATCTGCGATAATCTGCCTGGATTCAAAGATGTCCTCTCCCTGAAGAAGCATGGAATGGTATCTGAAAAGTTTTGCTTTTTCATCCGGAGAGAGGCAGAAAGAAAGTGCTAGTTTTTCGACAGATTTATATGCCAGAATCCGCTCGTCAGTGAGAGCCTTGTGAATGGATGTGCGCTCTACACCGGATATACGGGAAATCTGGGAAATGGATTGATTGTTCCGGTCTATAAGATACTTTAGATAACTGCTGAATTTGGACATAAGGTGCCTCCAATATAATGATAATAATAACATTATATTATTATATCATGAGTTTAGATATTCTGTGGAAGAATGGAATTTCCAATTTTTACAAATAAATAAAGAATTATGACATTGAAAAATATCAAATAAATACTTAAGTATAATAAAGTTATACTCATGTGAGCATCCTGCAATACATGCCTATAGTTGGCTGGTCTTGCCTGATAAGGTATAGTAATATATCGCTAAAGTGTGACAAAAAATGCACAGAAAATGTCACAAAAACCGTCACAGGTTTCCGTGTTCGGAAAGACCTTTTATACTTTACTTAAGAAAAGTATATGAGGTGAAAAAATGCTCAGTATTGCAATATGTGACCAGAAATATGAAAATTGTTGTGAGACAGCAGATAGATTGACAAAGATCTTGTTTGATGAGACAGAGATGCAGTTTATTTTCTATGAGACCGGAATGCAGATCATGGATGATATTTTGAATCAGAGATTTCGGGCAGATCTGCTTTTTATTGATGTGATTCTTCCGGGAGTGGACGGAATGCGAGTAGTAGAATTCCTGCGAAAACAGAATCTCAAGACAGATGTGATCTTTCTGACAGAGGCGGCAGAATGGGCGGCAGAAGGGTATCAGTATCATGCTTTTGATTATCTGATCAAACCGGTAGCTCCTAAAAAATTTGAGAAGACGATGCAGAGATATGTGGAGGAAAAACTATATTCAATCAAAGGTTTCCTCAACGTCAATATTCGTGGATGCAGCCAGAAGATACAACTTCAAAGAGTCCTTTTCTTTGAGAGTAATGAACGGAAAATCAGTGCTGTGATGATGGATGAGGAGATTACGTTTTATCTGAAGATGAATCAGCTTCAGGAGAGTTTAGTGAATACTTCTTTTATCCGCTGTCATCAGAGTTATATCGTAAACCCAGATTACATTTCTTCGGTGACAGCGACAGGGATTGTCCTGATGAATAAGAAAAAGATACCGGTCAGCAAAAGATATTCCAAAGAGGTACGGGATTATGTGCTGCATCTGTAGATTTGGCAGGAGTAGCCGATAATATGTGTGATTAGGGGATTGTGAGTAATAGATGGAATGTGCGAGGGAATGAGATGGGCAATCGATTTATAAAAATAGTATTTAGTGTTTTGGCGGTTGGATGTGCCGGATATATGTTAGTATCCGGTTTATTTACTTCGCAATCTCAGGAAGAGGCTATGCAGGCATATCGATATGAACGGAACGGCGAGGTGACCTATGTTTCAAGAACAGATGCTGATCATATTCGGGAGAATGGTTTCTTTTCCTATGCAGATAATGAGTTGATTGTACAGCTTGCAGATTCTATTGATGAGGAGAAGGCCCGCCAGATTGCAAGAGAGAATGAAGCAGAACTTACAGGTTTTATCAGTGTCACAGACACTTGTCAATGGACACTTCAGAAATCATATGAACTGGAAGAATTAAAAACATATGCAGATGAGATTGCAACGCTCCCGGAAGTAGAATATGCTTCTGTAAATTATTTCACAGAATATCAGGAGCAGAGTCAGGATATGCCAAGCAAAGAATCTGGTAAATGGGAGAAAGATAAATATAACTGGGGATATATGGATATTCATGCGAATCAGGTCTGGAAATATATTGATGAGATGAAAAGTCCAATCAATATTGGCATCATGGATATGGGATTTCAGGTACATGAAGATCTGGATTATACAATTTTGAGACAGGGAAGTCTTAAAAAAGAAGAAACACTTTTGGATAAAGCGAAAAAATTAATATTGACAGACAGACTTATGGATTTGTCGTCATCACAGCCTTCGCATAAGGACGCGCAGCACGGGACACATGTTACAGGGATTGCGGCGGCAGTCTGTAATAATAAGAAAGGAATTGCAGGGGTATATCCGAATCCAACCGGTCAGGGTGAGATTTATGCGTATGCCATAGTGTATGAAGATGGGGCTGCTATCTCTACGATTCAGCAGATGAATGATGTTGCCCGGATGCTGTTGAATGATACAAAAGTGATTAATATGAGTGTTGGATTAAAGGATGCAGCATGCTATAGCGCATACAAAGAACATGATTCTACCGAACGAAGGAGCCATGTAGAAGAGTTTCTTAATGATCGTGGAGAAGTGTGGGAGGACTATCTTGGAAGATTTATTGATAAAGGCTATGAATTCTTGATCTTTAATACTGCTGGAAATGCATCCAATCATTCGCAAGGATCCGGAACAGGCAAACTTTATAAGGCAATAGAGGCACCGGAAGGGTCGGCTCAATATGAACTTGTCTGGAAAGGTGGCGAAAGTGCGGTGATTGGCGCAGAGTATAGTTATCCTCTAACCTATCTGGATGACAGAAAGGTAAAAGAACGAATTATCTGTGTCGGAGCGTATGGTAAAGACCGGCTTCTTACAAGATTTTCTAATATGAGCCAGCGTGTAGATATCCTGGCACCGGGATTTGATATATATAGTACTTGTAATGATTCCTTAAAGAGTAAGGACGGAACTTCTATGGCAGCGCCTTATGTTACGGGCACGGCCGCCTGTATATGGTCTTTAGATGAGAGATTGACTGCTTCGGAAGTGAGGCAGCTACTTTTACAGGAAATGTATGATGATGTCAATCCTGAAACAATTCTGGATGTTGATACCAATGTTACAAAACCAATCCTGAATCTGGAAGCTTCAATAAATCAGGCCAGCAGATATGTGGAAGAGCATCAGGAGGAATTGCAAGAACGTACCGTAAATCATGGGATTCCTATGATAATTATTGCGAAGATTGCAGGCGATGGTGTCGAGCTGAAATTAACGGGAACCAGGGAACAGCGAGCAGAAGAACTGAAAAAATATGCAAAAAAAGTTATGATTGAGGATGCAGTCATTACCATCAGGAACGAAGATGGAGAAGTGTTGTATGACCACAAAGAGTTATTACAAAAAGCCAGCAAGGCGAGTGAAAGTGAGAGAGATGATAAGTTGATTAATTTCTTCCTTCCGGAGGGGAATTATACGGTAACTGTGGAAGCGGAAGGATATGAGCCGCTGACAGTGAAGAATATGAATCCCAGACAGGGATATCCGACAAATAGTCTTGCGATTGCATATGATTTCGTTGGAATGACTACGTGGGAATTTGAATTAGAGCCAATTGTGGATTCAAAGTTACTTATTGACCCAAAGTGGTGGGGAAAAAAAGACTATACGAATCAGTTTATGAAATATCTGGAAGAGAAGTTGATCCCAGAATATGGTGTCATGCCGACTCAGGAGATTGTAAAGATGCCGGGGTATATGGATATGGTATGGCTGGAACCAGAGGAACTGCAAGGAATATTGGCGGTAAAGATAGATGATTATGACGGAGATAAGCGCAATGAAATGTTACTTGTCAGATCTGCCTGTGAGCAAATGGATCGGGACGAACTGATGGAAACGGATGATCGGGGCGGTGGCACGGGAATCTTTCTTGAAATGTATGAATATAGCAATAAAGTGAAACTAACTGATAGCATTGAACTTATTCCTTGTGGTAAATATCGTGTAATGTCTGACAGAGTTCATACCGGAGTGTTTACTTATTCAAATGATGGAACGGAATATATCGGAATTGATAATTATCTTTATATGGAGGGTGGGACTACAACTGTGTCCCTGTATCGATATAAGGATGGAACATTTCAGTATGTAAAGGGAACTTGCAGACAGTGGCTTGTAAGTGGTTACGAGTCTGTCAGTGAAACAGATCATGAGCCGGAAGCCGATGAGATTACCATGGGAACGGCAGCCTGGACGGGAGATGGAAGCGCATGGAAACAGGCGGGAGATTATTATGCGTCGGGAAGAACGGAAGAGCGTGAAGAAGTCAGGGAAAACATCCAGAAACTGGATGCCATCTACGCTGACCTGCTGAAAGAATATGGGCTTTTGAGTAATGATGTAAGACTTTACTGGTACAATCAGGACTGGGACAATCAGGACTGGGATGCAAGAACTGCGGATATCTATACTGCGGAAGAAGGAGAACTGTCGGTGGTGGCTTCCATGGCAACTTGTTACATTTATCGGGATATGAGAGAATATCACCTGTTCCGGGAAGACCCGGCGGGCAGTCTGGATGCTTATCGATAATAGATAGAAGGAATGACGCCAAATGGCGTACAAAAATTACAGGAGGAATCTATGAATCAGAAAAATGTATGGAGATATGGCCTGTCAATCGCAGGCATTGTTGGACTTGCCAGTTTGTGGTTACCAATTTGTCAGGCGCAAGGTGCATCTTATAATATGCCGATGCTTCTTCAACTGAGGAAAAGTGTAGGAATGATATATTGTATTCTGCTGGTGGCTGTCATTCTTATGTCACTGTTCGGAACATTAATCATTACCTTATGGGAAAATGAGGCGGCATGTCTTACGTCGGGAGTATGTCGGATTGCCAGTGCAGTGTTACTGCTTATTATAAAAATGGCACTTCTGGGAAAATATACCGGAATCCCAGATAGCGGACTGCTGAAAGGCGCAGGAATTGGATTTTGGATTTTTCTTCTGATTCATCTGCTAAGCGGAGCAGTGGGAATCCTTTTATCCCGGGAAGGCGGAGCAGACGCGGTAAAGAAAGAAAAGAGAAAGCCAGAAAACCAGCCGGTTCCGGACACGGTGGAAGAACCGGAAGGAAGGAGCGGCATCATTGCCATACTGGAAGGAATCTACAAAGGTGAGACACTTCCAATGGAAGACATGCAGGCACTCGTGGTCGGAAGAGATGCTTCCCAGTGCAATCTGGTGATAGAAGGTGAGAAAGTCAGTCGGAAACACTGCAGTATTACCTATTGCGCAAGAACGGGTGGATATCTTTTATGTGACTATTCCTCCAACGGAACTTATTACAGAAACGGACAGAGGCTGCCAAAGCATATGAATATTGAACTTACAAAAGGAACAGAAGTCTATCTGGGAGATAAGAGAAACATTCTTCGGATGGGCGGATAGAGAGGCAAACTATGATGGATCCGGAAAGACTGTAGAAAATGTATGAGACAGGAGGGAGAAACTTGACTTATAGTACATTGAGTGAAATTGGAAATCGGATTGAGAATGAAGACAGTGTCGGAACTTATATTGGGAAGAAATGTCAAGTATTCTTTCTGGCAGACGGTTTAGGTGGACATGGAAGTGGAAAAGAGGCTTCTGAAAGTGTGATACGTCATGGAATAGAACTTATGGAATTAGAAGAAGACTCAGAAAAAGACATGAATGTGCAGGAAAAGTTCTCACAGATCTTCGCGGAAGGACATGAACTCTTAAAAGTAAAGCAGAAGGACCAGGGAAGCAGGCAGTCTATGAGAACCACTCTTTCAATATTCCTGGCGAGGGGAGAAGAAGGTTGGCTTGCACATATCGGAGATTCCAGAATTTATGTATTCGAACGTGGCGAATTAAAGTTCCGCACGCTGGATCACAGTGTTCCGCAGATTCTGGCACTTGCGGGAGAGATTGCGGAAAGCGAGATCCGCCATCATCCGGACCGCAATCGACTGCTTCGGTGTATGGGGGAATCGGCAGATACACTAAAGTATGAGATTCATGAGCCTATTCTGATTCGAAAAGGAACCGCAATCTTGATGTGCAGTGATGGATTCTGGGAAGCGGTGGCGGAAGAACAGATGATTGGAGCGCTATGGCGTTCCAGGAATGTAAAGGACTGGCTGCATCGCATGCAAAAGAGAGTGGAGAAATCGGGAAAAAAGGGAGAGCAGGATAACTATTCAGCGATAGGAATATGGTTTTAGAAGAGGGTAGAGAAAGAGAGCAGAAATATGAGGAATCCGGAATTATTATGTCTGGGATGTATGGAAGAACTTTCGCATCCTAATGAGACTTGTAGGAAATGTGGTTTCAACCGAATTGAATATGAGGAGAACCGGAATGTTCATACATTGCCTTCGTATACAATCCTTGCAGGCAAATATTTATTAGGTAAGGTTCTTGGCGAAGGAGGATTCGGTATTACATATATAGCCTGGGATTTGAATCGAGAATGTAGGGTTGCAGTCAAGGAATATTTTCCAAGTGGACTTGCTACCAGGGATACCAGATTTGGCGATGGAGAAGCGTTGACCATTATGCCGGGTGAGAAAGCAGCATATTACCAGAATGGACTCAAGAATTTTGCTGAAGAGGGAAGGAATCTGGCGCGTTTCCAGCATCTTCCAGGCATTGTATCGGTTCGTGATTTCTTTCAGGATAATGAAACGGCTTATATAGTTATGGACTATGTAGAGGGAAAGAATTTAAAGCAATATCTACGTGAGCATTACGACAAGAACGGTGAACATACACCAATGGAAGAAAAGCAGATTCTTGAGATGATGCAGCCGGTATTGCAGGCACTTTCTGAGATACATAAAGTAGGAATCATCCACCGTGATATCAGCCCTGAAAACATAATCTGCGGACCAGATGGAAAGATAACGTTAATTGATTTTGGGGCGGCAAGGACTGCAACAGGAACAGAGACAAAGAGTCTGACGATTATGTTGAAACATGGCTACGCACCAGAAGAACAATATCGTACACATGGAAAACAAGGACCGTGGACAGATATCTATGCTATTTGTGCTACTATGTATCAAATGGCATCCGGGCAACTTCCTATGGAATCCATTGAACGGATGCGTGAGGATAATCTACAACCGTTAAGAAGGGTCAATCCGAAAGTATCAGAAGAATTCTCTGATGTTATTCAAAAAGGAATGGAAGTATGGGGAGAAAAGAGATATCAGTCAGTAGAGGAGATGCAGGAAATACTGTATCCAAAGCCAGTGGTCGAAAAAGTATCAGCTGCAGAAGATGTCGTTGCGGATGAATCAACTGTAGAACCGTTGACTATGGAGAGGACGATAGATGAGGAGAAAACGGATGAAAAGATAGAGAAAGAAAAGAATAAAAAAATATTCAGAAATATGTTTGTTCTGGTAATTGTAATTGTGTTATTGGCAATTGGCATTAAAGTCGCGATTCCAAAAACGCAAAAGCAACAGTTTTCAGAGGTGACAGTTTCGGAAGAAGGTGTTCAGAAATCAGTAGATGAGCAATTGGCGAAAGATATTGCGGATCAGGAAGAGAAGGTTTTCGAAAATGTAATGGTCAGCGATATTTCTCTGACAGAGGAAAAATATGTTATTGCTGTAGGTGATCCGGCACTTAGAAGTCAGATGGATTTTGTAAATAAAGTGATAGATATAATGCAGAATGAAGGAACACTGAAGCAAATATGTAATGATTATTTTGCCGATGGAATACGCGAACCGATTGCATCAAAAGAACTGGACGACAGAGAACATCAACTTGTAGTTGCGACCATTGCAGACTATGTTCCGTTTGAATATATAGAGGATGAAAAATATTATGGAGTTGACCTGGAAATTGCATTGTGGCTTACGGCAGCACTCGGGAGAGGAGACGAATTGGTAATTCAAAACACCACATTTGACAATGTAATATCCAATGTAGAGTCGGGAGAATGTGATATTGCGATATCAGCGATATCAGCGGACAAGGAACAATCAGAAAATGTTGTTTATTCCAATTCTTATTTTGATGCTTCCAAATGTGTGGCAGTTCGCAAAAACGATTTGACTTTTGAGGCATATGAAATAAACGATTCGGGGATGGTATTGAAGTTATGCTTTGGCAGTGCAAGAGGAATGGGTTCTGTGCTCGTATTTACAGAGGAGGTTTTTCCGTGGGTGGAGCAAGGAATGGCAGTTGGATTAAAGGTTGAAAGAGTTACGGATACAGATTCTTTTAGTGATGTTATGTACTTCGATACTCCTGCACTTGCATTAGAGGCTTTACAGGCTGGAGAGATAGATTGTGTCATTGGACAGGCAACACCTTTAAACTATCTGGTAAAATCTTCAGGTAATGAATCCTAATTATAAGAAAAGGAATGAGAATATGAGAAATCCGGAATTATTATGTTTGGGATGTATGGAAGAACTTTCGCATCCCGAAGAAATCTGTAAGAAATGTGGATTTGACAGAACAGAATATGAGAAAAATCGCAGTGCGCGTACCCTCCCATCTTATACGATTCTTGTAGGAAAATATCTTCTGGGCAAGGTGATTGGAGAAGGTGGTTTTGGTATCACCTATCTTGCGTGGGATCTGAACCGAGAATGTAAGGTGGCGATTAAAGAATATTTCCCCACTGGTCTGGCAACACGTGATGCAAGAAACGAAAATGGTGAGATGCTTACAATATTACCGGGAGAAAAGATAGCATACTATCGGAATGGTCTGAGAAATTTTGCGGAGGAAGGGAAGAATCTGGCGCGTTTCCAGCATCTGCCGGGGATTGTATCCGTGCGGGATTTCTTTCAGGATAACGGAACTGCTTATATTGTCATGGATTACGTAGAAGGCAGGAATTTAAAGCAGTATCTGCGCAAACATTATGAGAAGAACGGAGATCATGCACCGATGGAAGAAAAGCAGATCCTTGAGATGATGAGGCCGGTATTGCAGGCGCTGACCGAGATACATAAGGCAGGAATCATCCATCGGGATATCAGTCCGGAGAACATTATCTGCGGGCCGGACGGGAAGATTACACTGATTGATTTTGGGGCAGCAAGAGTGGCGACTGGGACCGAGACGAAGAGTCTGACAATTATGCTAAAGCACGGGTATGCGCCGGAAGAACAGTACCGCACGCATGGAAGACAAGGACCATGGACGGATATCTATGCCATCTGTGCAACGATGTACCAGATGGCGTCCGGGTATCTTCCCATTGAATCGGTGGAACGGCTTTATGAAGATGAACTGAAACCATTAAAGCAATTAAATATAGGTATATCGGAAAAGGTCTCAGATGTCATTGAAAAAGGAATGGCAGTCAGAGGAGAAAAGCGATATCAGTCGGTGGAAGAGGTATATAAGGAATTGTATCCGAAGCCGCAAAAAAGACCAGAGCCAGAGAAATCGAAACCAGCTTCCGAAAACCCACAGTTTTCTCATCAGGATGAACTAGAGAAACAGTGGGAAGAGATAGAGAAGCAGGAAGAAGAAAAAAGAAAAAGCGAACTAGAGAAACTGGAGAGAGAAAAGAGTCAGCCAATAGAAGAAAAACAGCACGGTGAGGTGGAAAAACCGAAAAAGATTAAAAAAAATGGCAGTATTATTCTAATTTTGTTAGTTGTGTTTTGCCTTTTTAATTTTGGTGGGAGAGGAATTTTTCGTACATATCGATATCACGAAAATTTTGAGACTGCATCGTTAGATGAATTTTTGAGTTTTGACCAATACAATGAAGAGAACCCATTATTTCTTTCAAAAGAGGAAGTGGGGAAATTGCAGGTTGAGAAATGGGCAGGTGATGAGCAGGAACTTTTGGAAGAAGCAGTTGACATGTCAGAGGTGACGGTTCCTGATTTTTCTACTTTGTTATCTCCTGCGTATACTGGCACAACAGAACTTCCAAAACCGGAAGAACTTGTTCCGATTGTAGATGAAGATGGAAAGTATGGGTTTGTGGATAGTGTCGGAAATGAGTATTCATTGGCTGCATATGAAGAATCAGAGGAACTGTTTGAATCTTCCGATTATTTTGGTGACAGATATCAGATAGCAATTGATACAGATGAATATGGTGTGAGGCATATAACGGATAAATATGGAAATGAGATTATGGAGGATGACTATGAATCAATTAGTATAGATAATCAAAAATATTTGTTTGGATTGACAGAGTTTTTGTTGTATAAAAGCGATGATGGTTATTCTTTTTGGAATCATTGTAACTATTTCAATGATATAGATTCTGGTTCCTCTAAATCAAGAGATTTTAGTATTGGAAAGATTTCGGATAATGGATTCATACCTATTGAATGCAACGGAAAGTGTGGTTATGTGAATTTACAGGGCGAAGTTGTAATTCCATTACAATATGGAGCGGCAAAAGAGTTTTCTGATGGTCTTGCACCGGTAGAATTCAAGGTGGAATATTCGGTATCTTCTGAAGGTTCGTCTTATTATGCTAAATGGGGATATATCAATGAACTAGGTGAGATCGTGATACCGCCGATATTTGATGATGCGGAGTCCTTTACGAATGGTATGGCATCTGTAAAGTTTGACATTTATGATTCAGGGAAAAGCAAAAATATATATGGCTTTATAGATAATGAAGGAAACTTGATCTGTGCATTTGATAAAAATAGTATGCAATTGAATGAATTTTTCAAAGATGATACATTTGTCGAGTATATGGGACAAGACGGATATTGTACAGAAGATGGAAAAGCAGTTATTGGTGCAGCAAAGGTCATAGATGATGAAATATGTGCTCAATATACGATAGTGGATCTTCGGGGTTCGGAAAATATTCCAATTGGAGGGAGTGTGGTTTTAGGTACTTTTAGCAAATCAGGTCTTATACCAGTTGTGGAATATGATGAAGTAAATGCAGTTATGAGAAATGGAGGATCTGAAGAAGAGGTCATGAATGCCCATGTTTATTTTTATTATGTAGATGCTGAGGGGCGTTTAGCAATAAGTAGTAGTATGGTAATGTCATGTGAAGAGTTTGAAGATTTTATCCGGTATTTTCATGATATGTATTATGGAAGAAGTGCAGAAATGCAGTTGAAAGATAATCCGTAGTTTTAAATCAGCGAAAAAAATCTACTTTTTAAGTGATAAGTAATTTGTAAAGGAGAGAGTGTAGGGATGGCAATTACTAAGTGTGAACATGGACATTTCTTCGATAGCGGAAAATATGACACCTGTCCTTTCTGTAAAAAAGAGCAGCCGAAAGATTCGGATTTCCGCAATCAGGTAACGGTTTCTGCTTACCAGATGACCGGAGAACTCGAAGGACAGGTGGACAGGGAGACGGTATGGCTTCAGAATGCCGGAAAACGGGTTGGGAATGAGGATGCCAAGACTGTCGGCATCTATTCCAGATTCACCGGCAATGATTTTGTGACGGGTTGGCTGGTATGTACGAAAGGTGAAGAACGAGGCAGAGATTACAGGCTTCACTATGGTTTTAACCGCATAGGCAGAGGACTGATGATGGATGTCTGTATCTTAGAGGATGAGATGATCTCCAGGAATACACATTGCAGTGTGGTATACGAGCATCGGAGGAATGAATTCTCGCTCGTCCCGGAGGGCGGATGTCTGACCTATTATCAGGGGGAGATCCTTAAGGAACCGGTGAAACTGAAGAACGGAGATCGATTTGTGATTGGAGAGACGGAACTGGAGTTTATTGCATTTTGCAGAGAGGAGATTCGATGGGAAGACGAAAGTTAAAAAAGATAATGACAGTGCTTCTGTCTATATTCTGTCTCCTTGGTACACTGATTCCTGATTGGACAAGCAATGCGGCAGATAACAGTCTTTCACTGGAACAGGCATATATATGTCTGCCACAGATACGTATCTATGTAAACGGGGCAGAGAATTATGGAGAACTGGACCCGGAGCAGATAGAGGTCTACCGGGGAGAGACGCAGTTGTCTCTTGCGGGAATTCAGAAATTCTCAGATCTGGACGAGGGGATTGCTTATTACATATTGTTGGATATTTCAGGATCGATCAGGGATTCTTATTTTACAGATATTAAGAGCGCGCTGCAGACATTTCATAGCGAATTGTCAGAGAAGGATCAGATGGTTTTGATTACATTTGGTGAAAATGTAACCGTTCAGTTGACAGGAGAAGAATCTAAGGAAGAGGCGGCGGCTAAGATTGCCGGGCTGAATAACAGAGATGATCAGACATTATTGTTTGAAGCATTGGCGCAGGCAGGAGATATGGCATCTGCCTTGTCTAATCAGGAGTATAAACGCAAGGCGGCGATTGTGATCAGCGATGGAGAGGATATTGCCAAAGGAAAGTCTACGAAGGATGAGGCTTTGAAGGAACTAAAGTCTCAGGGACTTCCGGTTTATGCTATGGCAGTCGATTATGAAGAGAATCAGATTATTGATAGTTTTGGTGAATTTGCAAGGAATACAGGCGGCAGCCTTCATATCTTCGGTCAGGGAGGTGTGCTGGAAGGGCTGCAAAGTATCCGGAGCCGATTGCAAAGCAGCGATGTTTTATTGTTGGAGAGTGACAGTAACAATGCCAGTCAGTCAATGGAGACTCTGACGGTTCAGTTTGATCAGTGGAACCTGACGAAGACGATTGAAACGGGATTCTATAACTGGCAGGCTGATGAAGAGGTACCTCAGATTACAGGAATTGAACAGGATGGGAGTAACAAGTTAAAAGTAACGTTCAGCGAATCGGTATCCGGCGGAGAGAATGTTACGAACTATCAGTTGAAAGATACAGCGGATGGAACAGTGTATACTCCGGTATCGATAGAAGATGGAGAAAACAACTGCAAGATATTAACTTTTGAGGAAGAATTCTATACAGGAGATTATACCTTAGTTACAGTAAATATTACGGATGTATCCATGGAGAAGAATCTGGTGGAAGAAGGTGGGGACATATCTCTTGAAGGACGGATGAAAGAGTCCAAAGCAGTGATATTCTTAAGAAACCATGGATATCTGATTGCGGCAGCAGTGGTATTGCTGTTATTAGCAGTGATTCTTCTGATTTATCAGAAGATAAAGAAGAATAAGGGTGTTGTAGTACTCGATGATAAGATGATCATGGCATCTAATATAGATGTGAAACGCCATGTGGCAATGGAACAGAAAAAGCAGCAGGGAGTGATATTAATCTTTACCATGCACACGCAGGGGCGGTATCCGGCCAAGATGGAGGTTCCGTTAAATAGCAGTCTGATTGCAGGACGTTCGGATATCTGTGATGTGTATTTTGATGATGAGCAGATGTCCAGACAGCATTTTGCGCTGGAATATGAAGAAGGAACAGTTTCTATTATGGATCTGGATACCACCAATGGGACGATGGTAAATGGTGTCCGTATTCAAACTAAACGTAAACTTGATAAGAAAGATAGAATATGTGCCGGAACGGTAGAGATGACGATAGATTGGAGGGAGTGCGATTGTTAGAAGAGATGCAGACGACGCTGCAGTTATATCCACAGGAGTCTTTACCTGAGACGATACGGATATCAGCAGCGACGATCCGTGGAACCCGGGAATATCAAGAAGACAGTATGCGTTATCTTGGTACGCCGCAAGGTGTTCTCGGTGTAGTGTGCGATGGCATGGGAGGAAAGACAAAAGGCGGGCTGGCGAGCGCCTGTGCGATGGAGACATTGTTGGAATATTATCAGGAAGAGCCCAAACCGTTGAAAGACCCACGGCGCTTTTATGAGCAGGCGGTTTCGCTGATGGATAGGAAGGTTGCGCGGCTGAAGGATGAAGAGGGCAATTATCTGGACAGTGGAACGACTGTGGTGTCGGTAATGATTGAAGAAAATCAGATGCATTTTATGTCGGTGGGAGATAGCAAGATCTATTTAATCCGGGAGAATTGCATTTACGCATTAACCAGGGAACATAATTATAAATTGCTGTTGGATGAATCTTTACGGGAGAGTGCAATAACTTATGAAGAATATGAACGGGAACTGGCGAAGGGAGATGCGCTTATCAGTTACCTTGGAATGAACGGCATTAAAGTGATGGATATCAATTTCCAGCCACTTATGCTAGAGGATGGCGATGTAATTATATTGTGTAGCGACGGATTATATAAGGCTTTGACAGAGGAACAGATTGTAAATATCGTGGAGGCCTGCCAGGAGGAATTCACAGAGACGGCGGGAATCATTGTGCAGACAATATTGAATTATGTACCACATGCCCTGGATAACACATCTGTCCTGTGTTTTAAATACATAGAAGCAAAAGAAATGAATAGAACAGAAAAGGGAGGAAATAATAATGAATCTTCAGAAATGTAACAATGGACACTTTTATGATACCGATAAGTATTCCCAATGCCCACATTGCGCAAAAAGTGCAAGCGGAGCACAGGATATGGTCACGGAGGCACTGAATCCTGCAGGTACAGTGTACACAGAGATGAAGAACGGAGCATCAGCGGCGCAGGCAGCAACCGAACCGGTCTATCAGAATGCAGGGACAGCATCTTCCGTGCCGGCATCCGAAGCATATCAGGAAACACCTGTGGCGCAAAATGTCTCACAGGCGTCAGTGGCCCCGAAGATTAATCCGAATATTTTCGAAGTCAAGACAGAGGAGAATCACACGGTAGGATATTATTCAAGAGTGATAGGAACAGAGCCTGTTGTGGGATGGCTGGTTTGTACGGAAGGAGAGTATTTTGGTGAAAGTTTCAAATTAAAATCCGGCAGAAACTTCATCGGACGTTCTTCCGGCATGGATGTTGTGTTAAGCGCAGATATGAGTGTGTCCAGAAGTAAACATGCGATTATTGTTTATGAGCCAAGGAAACGTCTCTTCATTGCACAGCCGGGAGAATCCAGAGAGTTATTCTATCTGAATGATGACGTGGTTCTTTCCAATATGGAAATGCACGCCTATGATACGATTACAATAGGAACAACGAAGCTTATGCTGATTCCATGTTGTGGAGAGAAGTTCAGTTGGGATGATCTGAAGAAAGAGAATTGAGGAATGTGATGGAGAAAGGAATGAAAGTGCTTCTGTCATTAGCGGCAATCCTATGTGCGGGAGTGATAATTACAACCGGTCTGGCAGATATTAACGTACAGAGTCCCACTTCTGATTCAAAGAGTTCAAAGCGTCAGTCTGTTCAAAGTGAAAAAGAGTCAGAAATAGATACAGAAGCTATCGAACTTGAGAAAGTCGAACTCAGAATCTATGAAAATACCATTCAGCCGGATACCTCAAGCGGAACATTTTTGCAAAGTAAACTTGTAGAACATGACGGGAAATTGTATTACAGTTTTGGAAATACTTGTGTGATAGAGATGAATCTGGATGGAAGTAATAAGAGAGAAGTGACCGGAGGGATTGATGACAAGACAGATTATCTGCTGGTCACGGATCAGTACATCTATGTAAGATGTGACGATTATAATATCAAACAGTATACGTTTGATGGAGAATTCGTGGGGACAATTGGGCAGGTATTAAACTGGGGTGTGGTCTGCGACTGGTATTTTCATGATGGCTGCCTGTATTTTCAGGGGATGAATAACGATGATGAATGGTATAGAGGATTATTTAGAATTCATACAGGAGATGGTGATTATCCGGAATGTGTAACGGAAAATTGTTGTAATTATGATGCGCAAATATATTTTTATGAAGATACTATCTACTTTTTTGACAGGGATATGAATTATTGCAGCATCAAGGAGAATGGAAGTGGAGAAACCATCCTACGGGAATGTGAAGGAGAACTTCTGGATAGTTATACTTTTGAAGGTGCGGAGACAGCAGTACTTTTAAATGGAGCCTATGCGGGAAATTGGCTGTATTATTGTAAGAAAGATGAAAAAACATATAGTAAACTGAATCTTGAAACGATGGAAGAAGAATCAACATCCTGGAAGAGTCCGGACAAAGGAAAGATAGGAACCTTGATTGGGGAGGATACCATTTCATATAGGACGATTGAAGATAAGGGGAATTATATTAAAGGTTATCAGATTTCTACAGATAAAGAGAACACGCTGAAGGAATATATAACAAAACTTCCAAGTGGACTTATGGAAGCACAGAACTGTCAGCTTTTCCGTGTTCCGGGAGCGACCAGAATCTATTATACAGTAGAAATAGAAGGTACCTTAGAGGCTTATTCTGTTTCTGCGGATGGCAGAGAAGAAGAAAAACTGGATGCACTAGCAGAGGATGTTCCGGCATATATACCTGAAGCATGGTATCAATAGGAATGAAGAACCAGAAAACAGGAATATGAATCAGGAATGAAAAAGGGGAACAGCATGGTTGATGTAGAATACTTGTGTAAGGGCTGTATGAGGCAGTTGGAAAAACAGAATATGCCCCGTATGATGGCATAGAGATTCCTGCCTGTGAGATATATCCAATCGGCAGTGGACAAGCGGTCATTAACTATTGTGATTATACTTTCGATGAAATCTTCCATATGCCGGAGGATAGCGCAGATAAGGGGACGCTTGAATTTACAGATTAACAGTAAAAGAAAGACGTTATCATGTAGATGTGTTGACATGATGACGTCTTTCTTTATATGTTGCAAAAGCATCCGGAGAGAGCGGCCTGTTGCAAGTCTTCTGGGTATTATTTGATCTCAAATGATTCCGGCTTGTTTCCAAAGAAAATCTTGCATGGAAGTGTTACTTCCGTCGGATTATGCGGTTTCAGCCTGGTTCCATCTGACAGGTAGGTGCCATTCGTAGAAGTATCCTGCAAAATTGCGGTATTAGAATTGGGCTTGCAGATAATAGAACAATGCTGTCGACTAATGCTTTTGTCATTAAAGACCAGATTGCAGAACTTTGGATCGGTACCAAGGATAATCTTGTCGCCGGATTTTATATTAAGAACAGCTCCAGTATATTCGCCGCCGGTGCATGAAAGAGTTATTTTTGGTAGGCAAGGAGAAGCAGAGGGTTTGGGGTGGCGTTTTCTCTTTGAAGGAGCGGTCTTTGCTGTTGGAGGAACAACGCCCGCCACAGATCTTCGCTCTTCTTTAATCGTTTTCACTCCCTTAAATACACCTTTGATCCATCCAATTGTAAGACCAAATCCGATGGATAACATAATCAGTGGAAATGTCATTATACTCATATGTTCATCTCTGCGAAGCATTTTCTTGATCCAGAGCCAGAAAGTAATCTCGCCGGCTACAGCGGCCCCTTTTAGGGTTGACCGATACATATCCCGCAGGCCAAAGCAGATTCCAAATCCATACAGGGCGCCGACTACAGTAAATTCAATAATAATTAAGAGCATTTCTGAAAAAGAGGATTTTAAAGCTATTGAGAAAATAATACTGCCGATAAACATAATGATTGCGCCAATTGCGGTATATTTTCGTGCCTTTCGTTCAATAGGTCCGGGTTGGTTCTGTGCATAATTTTTCATAATAAATAATATTCCTTTCTTTTTTATTCTGATATGTATCTGTTAACGATGTTCTTACGTTAATCGTAATAATAAACGGCGCGTTTGCCGGAAAATGCAGCGACATACAATAGTAAAAATGGGAAAATAATAATCGCTATGCCAAACGAAATCCCACACATTATAACTGCTAGCCAGACGACGCCGGAGAATAGTTCGTATATGGATAACAACAGACCTTTTAGGATTCCATTTGCCGCAATATTTTCTGCAAATAATGCCATACACATTCTAAAACAGAACGAAAGCATTCCGAATAATATAACCAATACAAAGATCAGCACTGCGAGTAAAATGATAAGATACAGCGCCTTGTCCAGATGGCGAAGCATCATAAGGAGCAGTTGGGGGTTGAAATAGGAAAATGGTTCGATCATTGTATCCCGGTTTATGTATAAGGCGATTATACTTCCGAGTAAGAATAATGCACACCCTGAGCAGATTGCTTTGATTCCGATGGTATTTACTATCTGTAATTGTTTAGTAGCTCTTCCGATAATAATAACGATGGCCATGATGGTATAGACTACAATGGAATAAATAGCAATTTTGGCAATCTGTGCAGCCAACGGAACTTCGATTCCGATATTCAGATTCAATAATCCTGTGGTTAGAGCATCTATATATTCTGCAAACATATATATTTCCTCCTGAAAATGTTAATAATAAAAGTTTAAATGATTCTTGCTGTAGTTAAGTATAGCAAAGGAAAATGCTGAAAAAACGAAATTGTAGATTTTGTAAGTAGTTTTGTCAAAATTGTAGAGACAGACCATAAATTGCGTGAATTGCGCAAATAAAATAAAAAATAAAAATAATATTGACAATTCCAGACATTATGTGATATTCTAACATGGCTGACGCAAGAGACATCAAGTGTTGCTAAATCAGGAAAGCGATCAGGAAAGCGTCAGTAAAAAAGATTAAAATAATTGTTGACAAGAAACGACAAGTATGATAATCTAATATGGCTGTCGGTTGAACGGTGATTCGTAAAAGACAACAGCAAAAATAAATTAAAAAAAGTTGTTGACAAACGACAAAACATGTGGTAATCTGATATGGCTGTCGAAAATGGCAACAACAAAGAACCTTGATAATTAAACAATAGACA
>CAMBRQ010000018.1 GCA_945870325.1 uncultured Dorea sp.
GGTGATGCTCATGCTCGCAGCACTCGTCGTGATGATGCTCATGGTGATGCTCATGTTCGCAGCACTCATCGTGGTGGTGCTCATGTTCGTGGTGATGCTCATGCTCGCAGCACTCGTCGTGATGATGCTCATGGTGATGCTCATGCTCGCAGCACTCGCCGTGATGATGCTCGTGATGATGCTCATGCTCGCAGCACTCATCGTGATGTTCATGATGATGCGCCTCCAGCAGTTCCTCTATCTCTGCTCCCTGCTTCAAAGCACGTCCGATGGCTTCCGCACTCAACTGTTCCCATGGTGTAGAGATAATGGCAGCATCAGTATTCTCTTCCCGCAGCATGTGGATACACTCCTCAATCTTCTCATCCGTCATCATCTGTGTCCGGCTGACAACGATCGTAGACGCATGTTTCACCTGATCCTCGAAGAATTCTCCGAAATTCTTAAGATATAACTTCGCTTTCTTTCCATCAACCACTGTAATTCTTCCATCAATCTCAATGTCTGCATCCTTCTTCACATCTTCAATCGCTTTTACAATATCTGACAGTTTACCGACACCAGATGGCTCAATGATGACACGGTCCGGGTGGTATTCCTCTAATACTTTCTGAAGTGCCTTGCTAAAATCTCCTACCAAAGTACAGCAGATACAGCCGGAATTCATCTCTGTAATCTCGATTCCTGCATCTTTCAGGAAACCTCCGTCAATTCCAATCTCTCCGAATTCATTTTCAATCAGGACCAATTTCTCACCTGCGAATACTTTGTCAATCAACTGTTTAATGAATGTAGTCTTTCCGGCTCCTAAAAAACCTGAAATAATGTCAACTTTTGTCATGTAAATGCCTCTTTTCTATCTCAATTTTATTCTTATAAAATATGTTCCGTCACATATATTACCACAAAGTTTTACGGGTTGCCAGTTTTATAGTTAAAAAACGGGCAGGGGACGCGGTTCTGCGAGGAGATATCCCCCACGCAAACGGGGCATATCTCCTCGCAGAACTGCTGTTTACTGGCAATGTGTAACTATATAACGGCAGTATTCCCGGTTTTCGCTGGAAAATACTGCCGTGTTTATCTAATATTAATTTCTTATAATTCCGCCGATATAACCCAACTGTAACAATAGATTTACAGCAATCCGCCAACCGATAAGAAAAGTGGGGCGAATACCAGGGATACGATGGTCATTAACTTGATCAGAATGTTGATGGATGGACCTGAGGTGTCTTTAAATGGATCTCCTACGGTGTCACCTACGACGGCGGCTTTATAGGCTTCGCTTCCTTTGCCTCCATGGGAGCCGTCTTCGATGAATTTCTTCGCGTTATCCCATGCTCCGCCGGAGTTGGACATGAAGATTGCCAGCATAACGCCTGTTACAAGTGCGCCTGCAAGGAGTCCGCCTAAGGCTGCCGGTCCCAGGAGAAGCCCTACCGCCAGCGGGGCAAGTACTGCCATAATGCCTGGGATTAACATCTCTTTTAAAGCTGCTGTGGTCGAGATTGCAACGCAGGATTTATAATCTGGCTTCTCTGTTCCCTGCATGATGCCAGGCATGACCCTAAACTGCCGCCTTACTTCTTCAATCATCTTGTACGCCGCTTTTGATACCGACTCCATGGTCATAGCCGAGAACAAGAACGGAAGCATGCCTCCGATGAACAATCCGATAATGACACGGCTGTCCAGAAGATCTATGCTTTTCATCTGTACCGCTTCCGCATAGGATACGAATAATGCAAGGGCTGTCAGTGCTGCCGAGCCGATGGCAAATCCCTTTCCCATTGCCGCTGTCGTATTGCCAACTGCGTCTAATTTGTCCGTAATTTTACGAACCTCAGGCTCAAGTCCTGACATCTCTGCGATACCGCCTGCATTGTCCGCAATCGGTCCATATGCATCTACCGCTACCGTAATCGCAGTCGTAGACAGCATCCCCACCGCTGCCAGTGCGATTCCGTAGAGCCCACAGAACTGATACGCCACGAAGATTCCCACGCAGATCAAAAGGATCGGAACAGCAGTAGACTTCATTCCTACTGCCAGACCACTAATAACGGTCGTTGCGGTTCCCGTCTCTGACTGTTCTGCGATTACTTTTACTGATTTGTAATCGCCAGACGTATAGATCTCTGTAATAATTCCGATCAATAAGCCGACCAAAAGCCCCGCCACAATAGAAATCGCCGCATTCAGATTGCCGAAGAGACATTTGCTGAATACGAATGCCACAACCAGCACGATTGCACTGGCTACATAAGATCCCATCTTAAGCGCCTTATGCGGATTGGAATTCTCATCGCCCCTTACAAAGAAAGTCCCAAGAATCGAAGCAACTAATCCAAGTCCCGCAATCATCAATGGATAGATGGCACCTTCTACTTTATAGTATACGATTCCAAGTGTCAGTGCTGAGATCAGCGCACCGACATAAGATTCGAACAGGTCTGCACCCATACCTGCCACATCACCTACATTGTCTCCCACATTATCTGCAATTACCGCCGGATTACGCGGGTCATCCTCCGGAATTCCTGCTTCTACCTTGCCTACCAGATCAGCGCCTACGTCGGCAGCCTTCGTATAGATACCGCCGCCAACACGGGCAAAAAGCGCGATAGACGATGCCCCAAGACTGAAGCCTGACAGCACATCTACATTCTTCGTAACGATGTAGATTGCACTCACTCCAAGAACGCCAAGTCCCGCCACGCACATTCCCATAACCGCTCCGCCGGAAAATGCGATAGAAAGTGCCCGGTTCATTCCGCTTTCTCTTGCAGCATTGGCAGTTCTTACATTCGCCTTTGTAGCCACACTCATTCCAAAATATCCCGCGAGTGTAGAGAATAAAGCACCCACTACAAAACAAACTGCTGTCACCCAGTTACCGATTCCCACTCCGATCAATACAAACAGCACAACTACAAAAAAGATCAATATCTTGTATTCTGCTGTCAGGAATGCCTGGGCACCTTCACTAATAGAAGCTGCAATCTCTCTCATTCTTTCGGTTCCTGCATCCTGCCTGTTCACTCTCGCCGCCAACACTCCCGCGAACAACAGTGCAACAATCCCCAGCACAGGAACAATGTTCAATAACATTTCCATATCTAAACCTCCCTCAGATTTATTGTACCCTTATATTATCATAAAATTTAAAATTGTATATAGTTTTTTGCGATATTTTATCTTTTGTTTTATTTTTATCAAACTATTTTGAAGAATTTTTTGCAATTTTCAGTCACATAAAATAGTCAAAAAAGAGAAGTCAATCCTATCTTGACTTCTCTTTTGCTAATAAAGCCGCGCCCAATGCACCGGCATATCTTCCATGTTCTGTCGGTTCTACAGTCTGACCGATCTTCTCTGATAAAATCTGTGTAAAATATTGGCTATGACTCAATCCTCCTGTCAGAATCACCTTATTCGGAAGGCTCTTCCTCTGGCTTAACTGTGCCACCTTCGCCGCCACAGAATCCACAACTCCCGCTGCAATATCTTCTCGTTTTCTTCCTTCGCCTATGTAATTGATGACCTCCGATTCAGCGAATACCGTGCACAACGAACTGATCGGGATGACGGTTCCGGCTGCTGCCATATCGAATAATTCCTGCAAAGTAACACCTAGACGATTTGCCATAATCTCCAGGAATTTGCCCGTTCCTGCCGAACATTTATCATTCATAAGGAAATCCTGTACCATGCCATGCTCTACCAGAATCACCTTCGTATCCTGACCGCCCACATCGATAATCGCACAGTCATTCCCTGCCATCTCTCTTCCGCCTCTTGCGTGGCAGGTAATCTCAGTGATCACATAATCAGCAAAATCCACTGCGATACGACCATATCCTGTCGCTACAACCTTCGTGTCGTCAGACAGGACATCAATACCTTCTTCTTTCAGTTTTTCTTTAATTGTCTGAGTTGTCTCTTTACTGCTCCATCCGGTCGGAAGAACAAACTGGATATCCTTCACGCCTCTGGCAACTACTTTGGATGCTGTTGAGCCA
This sequence comes from uncultured Dorea sp., assembly GCA_945870325.1. Classification (GTDB taxonomy): domain Bacteria; phylum Bacillota; class Clostridia; order Lachnospirales; family Lachnospiraceae; genus CAMBRQ01. The sequence continues at coordinate 4,026 of CAMBRQ010000018.1, forward strand.
ATGTCAATTCCTACATAATTCACGTTTCTCTACCTCATTTATCCATATTTCTTCTAAACGATATCTTGTAATATCAGTTTTAGCAATACCGATCCCTCTTCGGGTTAATATCCCTCTCAATGGCTGCAATCTTCAGAATCTCAATCCCATGCTCATCAATACATGCCTGGATAGTATCAATATCTTTCTCTTCTATTAAGAGTGAGATTCCACAGCACTTGCTTGCGGCTCTGGGGGTGGGGGCTATGGTTGCCCGAACCCCCAGTTTCTTCAATTCTTTGTAAAGCCGCATGCCATTATCATGATTGGGAAATAATACATAATGCTGGATTTTTGGCATATGCATACTTCCTTTTCTAATATTTTACGAATTAATTGTTCAGCATTTCAATAAATGCACTGACTCTTGTACGAAGCTGCTGTGCATCGCTGTCTGTATAATCTGTCTCGATTCCAAGCACCGGAATTCCTGCTTCTTTCAGCGCACGCTCTACCAGGTATCCTTCAGTATCATACAGGTTACAGAACTTCAGATTCACATCGATAATACCGTCAACCTTGTACTCTTTTGCAAGGCGTAAGATGTCATCGATTCTTCCCTCATTCGGAGTGAAGCATGCACAGTTGATATTCATATATCTCTCTGCAAGAGCCGTAATCTGCTCCTCTACCGTTGTCTTGGTCTCATCTACCAGATTTTCAAAATAACGTGTTCCTGTACACATCTCTTCACAGACAACCGCACCGCCGCTTGTCTCTACAATGTTATGTAACTTCCAGTTCGGAATTGCAAGCGGAGTTCCTGTCAGCATAATACGCTTGGTTCCAGCCGGCACTACGCTAACACCATCTTTGATGCGCTGCTCAAGTTCATCACACAGAGCATTGGTCATCTGTGTAAATCTTCCCGGATCGTCATAGAATGCAATCTGAGAGATTAACAGAGCGTCACATCCGCTGATCGGAAGCGTGTCATTCTTACGTGTTTCATACAGTCTCTCTAACGCTTTTCTCTTTCCATTGATCAGTTTGATACTCTCAGCAAGTTTCTCAGCAGTAACACTGTTGCCAGTGAATTCTTCTACTACATTCTTGAATTCCGCAATCTCTTCTGCCCATGCTTTGATATCTTTTGCACGTTTCATCTGCGGAAGATCCATCACATGAACCGGAACATCCTCACCTAAAATCTCCCATGCCTTCTTCTTGCCGTCACAGGTTGTCTCTCCAACGTACATATCTGCAATTCTGAAGAATGGACAGGTACGATCCAGTCTCGCGCCTACGGAAGCCTTAATCAATGGACAGGTATTCTTCGGAAGCACTTTCTCGCCACCTGGCACCCAGAACTGGGAGCCGCCGCACAGACCTGTCGCAATTGCATCTGCTGCAAATACGATCTCATCAGGTACATATACGCAGAAAGTTCCGAATACCTTGCCGCCTTTTTTCTGATGCTCAATCAGTTCTGCCGGACGGATTCCATGGATATCTGCTACAACCATATTGTAGTAGTCCATGCCCTCCGGACGATTTTCCTGAGACAGATAGACATCCCCAAATGCCTGTGGCAGAACGGCACATAATTGATCGTGCATCTCCACATCCATCCCCAAATCTTCCCACATTTTACGATAATCAGCCATAATATTTTCCTCCTTAGTATCATTTATCGTACTGATATTTTACTAAGTTTACCGTACCATGTTTGTAAAGCCTGGGCAATGGAAAAACCCATTGATTTTTATTATATTAAAATCGAATTATTTATGCTATCTATACTGATAATAATTCTCGGAATCCTTCCACACACCGGTCGATTTCCTCCATCGTGTTGGCAGCGCTGAACGCAAAACGTACCGTTCCCTGCGGATATGTTCCCAGCGTCTGATGCGCCAGCGGAGCACAATGAAGCCCTACTCTTGTCATGATTCCATACTCTTGTTCCAGTTCAAAAGCCATCATCGCATTGTCTGCATTTACAAAATCCAACGACACCACAGCCACACGATCTCCGACTTCTGTTTTTCCGGCGATACGGATACCAGGGAATTCCTTCACACGTTCCAGGAAGTAGCGGGTCAGTTCCATCTTCTTTGCATGGATCTTAGCAAGCCCAATCTCCTCTATATAAGAAAGGGCAGCATGTAATCCAATAATCCCCGGCAAATTCATCGTTCCGCTCTCATATTTATCCGGAAGGTCAAGAGGCATATCCAGAGAATCCGACTGGCTTCCCGTGCCTCCGGCAATATAAGGCTTCATCTGGCTGTTCAACTCCTCCGATATGAGAAATCCGCCAATCCCCTGAGGTCCAAGCAATCCTTTATGCCCGGTAAATGCCAGAAAGTCAATTCCATCATCCTGCATATTCACCTCAATCGTTCCGGCACTCTGCGCCGTGTCCACCACGAAGAAGATATGATGCCCGCGGCAGATCTCTCCAATCTCTCTAATCGGGAGAACCGTGCCACAGACGTTGGAGGCATGGAGCATGATGACCGCTTTCGTATTTTTCCTGATTGCCTTTTCTACATCTTCCGGATATACGGTTCCATCCTTCTGAGTTCTTACCACATCATAAGTCACACCACAGGCTTCCATCTGTCTGAGCGGACGCATCACCGCATTGTGCTCCAAACCTGATACAAGCACATGATCGCCAAATTGTAAGAATCCTTTTATAAAATAGTTCAGTGAATATGTAATTCCAGGTGTAAAGATCACGCATCTGGAATCTGCCGCATGGAAGAGTCTTGCAAGCTGCTCTCTGGTATCCAGCACGATTCCCTCCACTTCATATGCGCCTTCATAATTCCCCCGGTTAATATTAAAAGCACCATTGGTCAGAAGGTCCGACATCGCTCCGGCTACTCGCGGCGCTTTCGGCCAAGAGGTACTTCCGTTATCAAAATAAATCTTATTCTCCATAATGAATCTCCACCAATACCAATCCATTCGGCGGTGCTGTCACGCCCGCCTCCGTCCGTTCCTTTGCATCTAATATCTCTTTCACCCGCTCGGGAGTGTAAAAGCCTCGTCCCACGCGAATCAACGTTCCCGCGATGATCCGCACCATATTGTAGAGAAAGCCATTTCCCGTAATGCGGATCGTAATATCCGCCCCCTTCTGGTCAATCTGTATCTCATGTACCGTGCGCACCGTATCCTCCACGTTCGTACGCACATTGCAGAAACTGGCAAAATCATGTTCTCCCACAAGACAGGCCGCCCCCTGGCGCATCTTCTCTACATCCATGGGGAAAGAGACGAATGTACTGTACTTCCGTTTCAAGGGATTCGGAACCGAGGCATTATAGATATGGTATTCATAGGTCTTAATTACCTCATCCTGATAACGCGGATGCCAGGTCGCCGGCACTTCCTCAGACTTCACAATCACAATATCCTCCGGAAGTTTCTGATTCAGGGCATAAGCCATCCGCTCCGGCGGAATCTGCGACTCTGTGTCGAATACCGCTACATTCCCCAGAGCATGGACTCCGGAATCCGTACGGCTTGCGCCGATGACGCGGATATCCTCGCATGTCAACTTGTTTAGCGCCTTGTTAAGAACCTCTTCAATTGTAATTCCGTTGGGCTGAATCTGCCAGCCACAGTAATTCGTGCCATCATAGGCAACGACAATTTTCACTCTTTTCATACAATACCTCTTGGGGACAGGGGAAATTCAAAAAGGGACAGGGCTATTTCAATTGGGGACGGGGAAATTGAAAAAACCCCCGTCCCCAAATACAATTTAGAATACCCAGATATGCAGCGGCACGTATTTTCCAATAACCACCACCGCAATTACATATACAATTACAACAATATAAGCCATATGATCTCGTTTCTGGTAATGGAGCGGCTTCATCTTCGTCCTGCCCTCTCCTCCCCGGTAGCATCTTGCCTCCATCGCCATCGCCAGGTCATTGGCACGTCGGAAGGCTGATACGAACAAAGGCACAAGAATCGGAATCATGCTCTTGGCTTTCTGTATCATATTCCCGCTTTCTAAGTCTGCGCCGCGGGCAATCTGTGCTTTCATGATCTTATCTGTCTCTTCCAGAAGAATCGGGATAAAACGCAGTGCAATGGACATAATCATTGCAATCTCATGTACCGGCACATGAATCTTATTCAATGGACCCAGCAATTCTTCAATTCCATCCGTCAGTTCATTCGGCGTTGTGGTAAATGTCATCAGCGATGAACCGATAATCAGATAGATCAGCCTAATCGCCATGTACACCGCCGTTACCAGCCCGCCTTCTGTGATCGTGAATATCCATGCATGGAACAGCACATCCCCATCCCTTGTTAGGAACAGATTAAACAGCACCGTAATCATCAACAGCATGATGATCGGCTTCAATCCCCGCACAATATAAGCAAACGGCACTTTCGACATCCTGATAATTGCCATCAGGAATACAGTCGCCACCAGATATCCCGATATGCTTTTGAACAAAAATAAAGACACCAGATACAAAAGCGTAGACACCAGTTTCGTTCTGGGATCCAGCCTGTGCAGTATGCTTTTTGCAGGATAATATTGTCCTATAGTTATATCTCGAATCATTCTTTCTTCTCCAGTACCCGCATGATCTCATCTGCCGCCTCTTCCACCGTGGTCACACCAGTCTTCGCCGGCATCCCTCTCTTGGCAAGATCATGCATAATATAAGTAACCTGCGGAGCCGCAAGCCCCACCTTCTCCAGTTCCTGATAATGTTCAAATACTTTCTTCGGCGCATCATTATACATTACCGTTCCTTTATTCATAACAATAATGCGGTCCGCATATCTTGCAATATCCTCCATGCTATGAGACACCAGGATGACCGTCATGTCACTTTGCCTGTGAAGATACGCAATCTGATCCAGGATATCATCCCTTCCTTTCGGGTCAAGCCCCGCCGTCGGCTCGTCCAGCACCAACACCTTAGGTCGCATCGCCAGCACGCCGGCAATTGCCACTCGCCGCTTCTGTCCGCCGGACAGTTCGAACGGTGATGACTGATAATATTTCTCCTTAAGCCCTACTAACTGCAATGCCTCCAGCGCCCGCTGCTTACACTCTTCGGGACTAAGCCCCTGATTCTTCGGTCCAAAACACACATCCGTCATCACATCAATCTCGAACAACTGATGCTCCGGATACTGGAATACCAGACCAACCTGATTCCTCAGTTCCCGCATATGATATCCTTCTTCGTAAATATTCTCACCATTATAGTACAACGCGCCACTGGTCGCTTTAATCAGACCGTTCAAATGCTGGATCAGCGTTGATTTGCCAGACCCTGTATGTCCGATAATTCCCACAAACTCACCATGCGGAATCTCCAGGCAGATATCCTTAAGCGCCTTCTTCTCATATGCAGTCCCCTGGCTATATACATAATTCAGATGTTCTAATTTAATTGACATAGCACTTCCACCAACTCTTCTTTTCTTAAGATGCCATCCGGGATCTGAAGCCCTCTCTTCTTCAGTTCATGCGCCAGAATCGTCACCTGCGGCACATCCAGGCGGTAGTTCTTCAGTTCGTCCACCCTGGAAAATACTTCTCGCGGCGTCCCTTCCATCACTACACGTCCATGATCCATCACGTAGACTTTATCAGCATCTACAACTTCTTCCATATAATGAGTGATCAGAATCACAGTAACCTGCTTCTTCTCCCTTAACTTCTTCACCGTCTTCAGGACTTCTTTTCTTCCTACCGGATCTAACATCGCCGTAGGCTCATCCAGCACAATACACTTCGGTTCCATCGCCACAACTCCGGCAATCGCCACTCGCTGTTTCTGTCCGCCGGATAACTTATTCGGCGAATGATGGCGGTACTCAATCATTCCCACCGCCTTCAGGCTATCCTCCACACGCTGCCAGATCTCATCCGTTGGAACCCCCAGATTCTCAGGTCCGAATCCCACATCCTCTTCAACAACTGTTCCGATAATCTGATTGTCCGGATTCTGGAATACCATCCCCGCCGACTGGCGAACATTCCATAATTCCTCCGGATCACTGGTGTTCCTGCCATTCACCCACATCGTTCCTTCTGTCGGGACCAGGATTGCATTGATGTGCTTGGCAAGCGTAGACTTTCCCGAACCATTATGACCAAGGATAGCAATGAACTGCCCCTCCTTAACGTCAATATCCACCTCATCAATCGCGCGGGACATTCCGATGACATTGCCCTCTTCATCCCTCTTCTCATATTCATATACCAGTTTTTCTGTCTGAACCATATCCATGAGGTCTGCCTCCACCTAATCTTACGACACGCTTTCGCGCGTTTTTTATTCATTTTCTTCTATCATCTCTCAACACTTACCTATTGTACGTTATCCCATTCTTTTTTGCAAGGTGCAGTTTTACTCATATAACACATGCCAATCTCATTCCTGCTGCCGAAATCCACAGACCATCCTTACACCCACAGAATCTTACGCCGTCCGATCCCCCGGAGGATTTTGTATCATAGGGAACGAAGTTTCCTATGATACAAAAAATGTGCTGCCCTATAAGGCGCAGCACATCAATGTCAGTAACATTCCGGCAATCATATTCTGATACATCTTCCAGACAGGACTATGCTTTCTCCGGTTCCGGATAGTCCACTCCCTGCGTATCCACGGTAACCTTCTTCATCTTCTGCTCGTTCAGCGGTCTGTCACTATAATCTGTATCTGTCTCAGCAATCTTATTGACCACATCCATACCCTCGATAATCTTACCAAATGCAGCATATGCTCCGTTCAGATGCGGTGAATTCTTATGCATGATGAAGAACTGTGATCCTGCAGAATCCGGATGCATGGCTCTTGCCATAGACAAAACACCTTCTGTGTGCGCCAGATCATTCGCGAAGCCATTCTGTGCGAATTCTCCCTTGATGTTATATCCCGGACCGCCCATTCCCGTTCCGTTCGGACATCCGCCCTGAATCATAAATCCTCTGATGACACGGTGGAAGATCAGACCATCATAGTATCCATTCTTCACCAATGAGATAAAATTGTTAACCGTATTCGGCGCGATCTCCGGATACAGTTCTGCTTTCATAATGTCGCCATTCTCCATTTCAAATGTAACAATTGGATTTGCCATAGTGATTTCCTCTTTTCTATACTCTTATTATTCAAAACTGTGCTTATTATTGTAACGGATATTCCCCAATTCGTAAAGTAGCTATTTAGCCTTCTTCATCCTCAAAATAAAATCCGCCAAAATCATATTTATAGACACGATAGATACCGTTCTCCCCATCCGTCTTATAACTTGCAATCAATTTATGATCCTCGTCATACTCTCCGAAGATCCCCTGTGTTCCTGAACTGATCACTACATTGCCGCCAATCTCCTGTGCGCTTCCCGCATCTTCAGAATATGGCACTTCAAAAGAATCCACAAGGCTGAAAGTTCCCGCATTCTCATCTACAAGATATTTGTAATAATAGGAAATCGCTTCATCTTTCGCACTGATTCCTATATTGTTATTGAACATATACAGGTAATATTGTCCATCTTCCAGCGAATCGTCTTCTACATACGCAATACTATGCTGCCCTCCCTGACTGGTAAAATCTCCATCTTTGTTAAATACCAGGCTTTCGTATTCTGTATCTGCCCAGAATAACTTCTCCCCGATCATGTAGGAAATCACCGGAGCATCATAAATGTTGTCCACCTTTATAATAGAAGAGGTTTCTCCGGAACTTAAGAGCACCGATCCATTTCCAATCCATTGAATCGCATCGATATGCATCCAGTCCAACTCGCCTTTAGAATTCTTCTGGCATTCTGATTTATAACTTGCAAATAGATCGCCCAGATCCAGTACTTCCGTTACTTCGCCTGAATTCACATCCAGTTTGAGCACCACATCCTCTACGCTGTCCTGCTCCGTATCCGTCGCCAGTATCAGCATATTGCCATTCTCATCAAACACATAGTCATGATGCAGCCGATATCTGCCAAGATCGTAGATAGCCGTAACTTGTCCGATCCGGTTCACCTGCACCATCTTCGTCTCCGAGATACTGTAATACATAGAATCCTTATCGAATATCAAGCGATGGCTCTGATATCCAAGCAACGGAATCTCCCCTCGCAACACGCCTTCATTATCATAATAATACATGAAATCCAGCGGCTCGCTGCCATCGCCCATTACAACATACAGCCCCGCTTCTAATTCTTCAGCGTCTCCTTCCATCGTCCGCTCCAGGTCCACTTCCTCCGAACCCATGACGCTTCCCATCTCCATCACGATCTGCTTCGTATCCGTAGACCCATCTTTCCTTGTAAGAAAGAATGTAATCTGGTTCTCCATCTCCGGCACCAGCCCGACTATCTGGAATTCATGCTCCGTCTGGTAGTGCTGCTCCTGATATACGTTCCTGCCAAAATCACGGATTGACGAATCCTTAACATGAACCGTATATGCAACATTAACTGCATCCTCCGTGTTAAAATACACATATAGCGACAGACTATTCGTCCCGAACGGGTTACGCTCAATCAGCATATTATTAAATGTATATTCCGAAGAAGCCTTCTTCTTTTCCAATTCCTCTCTGATCTTCTCCTGTTCCTGGACATCATAGACTTCCTGAATCTGTTCCAGAGTCTCCTTCTGCTTCTTCGTCAATTCACTTGTCTTACGATCCGCTTCCACCTTACGATCCGACTGTACATCTGCCTTCTTGGAAGTTTCGACTGCTGCCTGTTTCTTTGTCTGACTCCCTTCCGCTTCGGCAGTCTTCCCCATACTGACAGTACCGAATACAGCAACTGCAACCGTCAGTACGATGCATCCTTGTATCATCTGTTTCCTATTCAATCCACAAACCTGCCTTCTACAAATATTTCCTTCTTTTTTACTATTTTAACAGGAAAATGTGTCCATTGCATGAAATTCTTTTAATTTAATGAATATATTATCATGCCTCCTTTTTCTTCATAGCCCGTATCCCATAATTCTTTTAGAGGCAATGCCGACTTCTCCCCATAGGTCGCCACGATAATCTTCATTCCTTCTTTCGTCTCTTCATATCCCACTACCAAAAACCAATGCCATATAAAATCCTTATACGCCTCTTCATTCTTATGCTTCAGCATCAGATACGGTACCGGCATCCCTGCGTCAATCTGACTTTTTATCATGCAGGCGCTTTCTTCATATGAACGCGAACCCACGAAGCCTTTTATTTTAAGAGGTATACCTTTTCCTGCATTAACATCCTCCATGTATTTTCGAAGTCCTTCCATATACCACTCCAGTTTCTTAACTCCGCCTACTCTTGGGCGTATATAAGGCTTCATAATCTGACTGAATTTCTTATAATCATCTTTATTCAGATTACAGATATCATAGGGATACAGTTTCTCCATTCCCATATATTTTGCAAAATAGATACAACTGTCACATGCCGTCGCAGCGCCACATCCTCCGATATACATAACAACATTCGTAAACCACTCCTGATTGCCTCCAAATGCATCATCTATTGTAAAATAATCCAAGATTTTCTCCATGTCTTTACCCGCTCCTTTTTTTCCAGTTCTCTCTTCTTATAATTACGGGGTGCTTGAATGAGTATACATTATTTTCACAAAACTGGCAAATCATTCTAGTTATTTTGCAAAAACGACAAAAGCATCCTGGTAATTAGCCGGGATGCTTTTGCCGTTCGAGGTACTTAATATAAACAAACCTATTACTGATTATAAACTACTTGATATCTCTTCGCACACTTTCATTGCTTCAATAATCGCACTTCTAAAGCCACGTTCTTCTAACTCGCGAACCGCTCCGATTGTCGTTCCTGCCGGGGAACATACCATATCCTTCAATTCACCCGGATGCTTTCCGGTATCTAATACCATCTTCGCACTTCCAAGCACTGCCTGTGCGGCAAACTGATAAGCCTGTGCTCTTGGCATTCCACCGGATACTGCCGCATCTGCCATAGCCTCGATCAATATGAATACATAGGCCGGTGAACTTCCGCTGACCGCAACAACTACATCCATCAGACGCTCTGGCACGATCTCTACACGGCCGAAACTCTCTAACAGCGTGCGCACATACGCAATCTCTTCTTCTGTCATATGCTCATTCGGGCATGCTGCTGTCATACCCTCTCCTACCATTGCAGGCGTATTCGGCATAGTACGGACAATCTTTACATCCTTACCGAACTGCTCAGCCAGCCAGGAGAGTGTCTTGCCTGGTGCAATTGTGATTACAATCTGGTTCTCTTTTATAACATCTCTGATCTCGCAGATAACACTCTCATAAAACTGAGGTTTTACAGATAAAATGAGAACTTCCGCTTGTTCCACTACTTCTTTATTACTATCAGTCACATGAATACCGAACTGTTCTTTCACGCGCTCTCTTCCAGGTGCGAACAGGTCTGCTCCGATAATCTCTTCTGCCGGGATCACCTGATTCTTTATAATACCACCCATGATTGCAGATGCCATATTGCCTGTACCGATAAATCCTAATTTCATCTCTGATTACCTTCCTTTCACACATATCCAACATGTTTTTGTATACATTTTTATGATTTGTATACAATTTATTTTCTGTTATGACTATAGCACGTATATGTAGGAAAGTCAATATCTATTTTAAGTTTCTTATCTTGAGTTTTCGTCCAAAATACGTTATAATTTGTATACATTTTAGCGGAACGTATACATTATCCCAGGTTATATTTCATTATCAGCAAGAAAGGACGGATCTATGCTATGGCTGAAAAGAACGTATCCCTTGCCGATCAGGCATACGAACAGATAAAACATAATATCTTGAATCTGACTTATCCTCCTGGCATGCCGCTTACCGAAGCCATGCTCACCAAAGAACTGGGGATGAGCCGAAGCCCGGTACGTACAGCGATCCAGACATTACAGGCAGAGGGTCTCATCGTATCAGACTATTATAAATCCATGACAGTAAAAGAGATTACGGACAAAGACATCAACGAGATCTATCAATTGCGCGAACTGCTGGAAGGAGCCGCATTCAAACTCATCTTCACTTCCGGTCAGAATGAAGAGTATTCTTATCGTATTGAAGAAAAGGTTGTACGCATGTGTGCAGCTGCCGGTGACTTATTTGAATGGGAGGTTGCCGATACAGCCATGCATATGGAGATCATCAGCATATTTGGAAATAACAGAATTAATCGGATCTATGAGAATAATCTGTCTGAATTGATCCGTATTGGTCAATATTCTATTAAAAACGGTATGCGGATTCCAAGGACGAATGAGAACCTAAAAAAGATGGTACAGTATATGCGCAAGGGGAATTATGAGAAAGCATTTGAGATTCTCAAGGCGGATCATTTTGGCATCGGCAAAAATAGCGCATTAAAAGGGCGAGATTAACCTCGTAATCTCGCCTCCGGTATATATCTCTGCACAATCTCAAGTGCCTGTTCCATAATGCTGTCATTATAGCGGTGAAGTCCGCTTCGTATCAGATCATCAGAATTCACAAATGGTTGGAGGTAATAGCGTCTGGCACCTCTAAGCCATCTTCCTATGGATTCAAAATCCGATCTCTGGTGGAACTCCAGCACAACCGTTGTATTAAACTCATAATCCACTTCGCCTTTTAACAGATACCCAACGCTTCGATGGACGTTTTCCACATTATACCCATCAATTCCCACCGTTTTTCCATAACTTTCCTGAGAATTCTTGATATCCATTGCCACGTAGTCAACCAACCCTGCCGAAACTATTTTCCTTAATTTATCCGGAAAACTGCCGTTAGTCTCTAATCGAATCTGATATCCCATCTCTTTAACGCGGTTTAGGAATTCTTCAACTCCATGCTGAATCAAAGGCTCACCGCCAGTCAGGCATACGCCATCCAGTATCCCCTGGCGTCTTTTTAAGAAATCATAGACATCCTCCGGAGGGATCTCCTTATTCTTATATGTATCGATTACCAGCGAAGCATTATAGCAGTAAGGGCATCGGAAATTACACCCGGCTGTATATATTGTGCATGCTGTCTTTCCTGGATAATCCAATAACGAAAACTTCTTCAGGCCTTGTATCATCATACCATCAGCCTCCCGCATCCGCTCATCTATGCCTTAAAATGCTCCATCATATACGGCATGCATTCTTTGCTATACTCTCCCAACGAGTAACTCCCCTTATTCAGGCACCAGTCTGATACCAGAGCCCGCTCACACATCGCGTAGTATCTGGTCACGTCGCTAACCGCAATATCATCACGTATCTGGCCACGCTTCTGTCCTTCTTCCACAATCCTAGTAATCAACTTGTAATAATTACGATTCTGGTCTAAAAGATGACTCTGCCTCTCAGCAACAAGCTGAGTCGAATATAATGAAGCCAGCAGATCCATACTGATCTTCTCCTCTATCATCGTATGCATCTCATAGTTCAGATATAATAATTTGAAGAAACTATTCATCTCCGAATCCATCTTCGAATCTAATTCCTCATAATACTCATCCAAGATCAGCGACAATGTATCCAAAAGTTCATCTTTCGTATTGAAATAATAATAGAAAGAACCCTTTGATGTATCCGACAACTCAATAATGTCATCCACCGTCGTACCATTATAGCCCTTCTCATAGAACAACTGCCATGCTGCTGATACGATTCTGCTCTTTACACTCTTTTTTCCTACTTCTCTTCCCATGTCAACTCTCCGCCGTTCCTTTTGGGGACGGGGGTTTTTTCAATTTCCCCCGTCCCCAATTAAATTTGCCGTGTCCCTTTTTGATTTTCCCCTGTCCCCAATATATTAACACATCATCGTACATAAAAACAACTTTCCTGTATGACAGGAATCTCTTCACTGTCAATCCAGTCAATCGTTATGAACATATTGCGATTCAGACCTTCCATCAATTTATGAATCATCGGCTCACGCCCCTGCACTTCCATAAGTACTGTGCCGTCATATTCATTCCTGGCCCAGCCAGTCAGTCCTAATGACTGTGCCAGACACTTGGCTGTATACCGAAATCCAACCCCTTGCACTCTTCCGTAAAAGGTCATTCGTTTTCGTATCTCTGCCATAACATCACCATTTCTTTGTTATATTTCCTCACAACTGAAAAACCCGTCTCCGCTAAAACATCGGCAGATCAAACAGCGAGATCTGGTTATCTCTGCTCGACTTCACCTCGCGGTCCGTAATCACTTCGTCCCCCTTCAGATGCCCAATCAGCAAAGACGAAGTCGGGTCATGCTGCTGATGCTTCTTCTTCGCACTTTCCAGACTGCCAGTCGCATAACAATACTTGCATCCATTGATGCAGGTATCGTACATCCCAATATCTATACTCTCTACACAGCCGCATTCCCGCCGCTGTCCCGCATCCTTCTTAAGGTCCAGTTTATACCCAATCAGCCGGTGTATCTTCTCCTTATCAATACACGTACAATGCTCGATTCCATACCGGCTAAGGTCAATCTTCTCAGCACAGGTATAAAGCGGCAGGCGATACCTTCCGGCAATCTTCGAAAATCCTTCCGCCAATTCCAGCATCTCCTCATTCTCCAGTTCCAGATAAGGGCTTCCCTTATAAGAATCCACAAAACTAAGAATACACCTGGTAGTAGCACCATGAAGCCAGTCACACATCATCTCGAACTGCTCCAGATGATAAGGAATCGAATACTTCTTCGTCAGAAGGATCGGATCAAACCGCCAATCCATCCGTTCCTTCCCCAGCTGCTCGCTCATAAGCAGAAAAGTAGCCATAGATTCAGCAGTAGATGGAAGATTCTCCTCCATCTCTTCTTCATAATCCGTGATCGTCATCTGAAAATAATATTCATATTCCATACGGTCAATCTCTTTTAAATATGGCAGAATCGGCTCCGGGTTCTTCGTCCAGAACGCAATACAGTCAACCACATCCGGGCTTAACCGGATACGGCTTACTTTCTTACGGTTATAAGGGTTCGGCACCAGCACCTCCCCCGCTCTTAGGCGATTCACAAACCATTCCGGATATAACGCCGGGATATCCGTCCTTCTGCTTGCACTGATAATCATATGTCCACTCCTGACCTTCTTCTATTCATAATAATATACCGAAAGAAAAAAGGAGTCAAGCCAGCAGGGAAGCAGTGAACTACGTTTCAAAATTCTTCTGGATCAGCCGGCAATACTCTTCATAAGCATCTATTCCTGTAAAATCCGGCTCCAAAACATCCCGAATTCCTTTATAATACCATCCAATCGTATTCTTATCCTTCATTCGAAAACGATTCCACAGTTCTTCGCCATATACCGGATAATCTCTGTCGATATCCCGCATATTCGAAAGTTTGTCTGCCAGTCCTACCATCTTTACTTCCCTCGGAGCATTACGCAGATGTTCAATGGTACTTCTCTTTCTGTCCATCCATGACAGAGACTTGTCCTCGCTTTCCTGTGCCACAATCCATGCCACACGCTCAGAGAATTCCTGCGCCAGCACCCTCTGGGTCACTCCTTCACAATCTTCAATCGTATCATGAAGCAATGCCGCGCTGATTACCTCCTCGTCTTTCGTCATGCCGGACACAATATCCCCAACTTCTACCGGATGAACAATGTAAGGACGTTTCGTCCCCTTACGGAACTGCCCTTCATGCGCCTTGGTTGCGAATTCAGCTGCCTTATTAATCATACATGTACCTCTCCATTATTCCTGATCTGATTCTCCATCTGATTCCTGATTAAGGTCCAATTCTAATAAAATCATATCTTCTTCCATTCCTTTACGGCTTCCCGATCTCTTCCTGTGGAACAAGTCAAATATACAAGGAACAACTACCAAAGTCAAGATAGTTCCATAAATCAAGCCGCCAATTGTTACAATTGCCATCGGCTGTACCATATCTGCTCCCATACCGAGTCCCAAAGCCATCGTTGACAGGCCAAGAATCGTTGTAAGAGCCGTCATGATAATTGGGCGAAGCCTCGTCTTTCCCGCTTCAACCAGCGCCTCTTTTTGTTCCATTCCTCCCACAATTAACTGATTCGAATAATCAATAAATACAATACCATTATTTACGATAATACCCGACAGCATAACGAATCCAATCATAGCGATTACGCTTACAGGCATTCCCGCAATCCATAATGCCAGAAGTCCTCCGGTAAATGCAAGCGGCACGGTGAACATTACAATAAATGGTGATAACAGTGACTGGAACTGCGCTACCATAATCAGATACATGAACACAAGCGCAAGCGCAAGCATCTTGAACAATTCTATCATCGCTTCGTTAATCGTCTCATCCTCACCGGTCATCTCCACTTCATAACCTTCCGGCGTATTATAAGAAGCCAACGCCTTCTTCACCCGGTTACTAACCAGACCGATATTATCTCCATCCTTAATCTCTGCGGCAACAGACATATATCGGCTCTGATCCTTGCGGCTAATCGCCTGAAGACCGGACGCATCCTCAAAAGATGCAATATCTGACAGTTTCACATCTTCCGTCGTACCATCTTGTTTCTTTGCTGTGATAGTCATATTCCGGATATCATCACGGGTCATGCTTTCGTTAGCATCATCCAGCACATAGACATCATATTCGTGTGTATCCGTTGACAAGGTCGTCGCTGTCTGCGCCTTCGAGAGTTTGCCATATAATTCCTGATATACCTGTGCAACCGTAAGACCATGCTGCGTTGCCTTTGCCTTATCTACCACAACTCGGAGTTCTTCTTTATTATCCTCTGTTCCATCCGTAACATTCTGAGTACCTTTGGTATCCTCCAGAATCTTCTTAATATCCTTTGCAATCTCCTGCAGTTTATCCAGATCCTTCCCTTTAATCTGGACGTTGATTCCCGCACTTCCCAGTGCGCTCATGTCCATATTGGACATGTTGACCGTAAGTTCCCCATCAATTCCTTTGGTAACTTTTTCAATCTCTTTCTTTAACTCATCATTCGTCATAGACGGTTTTTCTTTTGTCGTTGCATAGAAGGAAACGCTGTTCACATCCGTCTGTTCTCCCATCATACTTGTAGAAGATACCAGTCCTCCGATATCCTCGATATCTTTAAGCGCTCCAACTTCCTCCATCACTTCATCTGCCACTTTGGCCGTATCACTAAGACTGGTTCCCTTCTCCGTCTCCAACGTCATGCTAATCTGAGTACTCTCCATCTCCGGCATGAACTGCGTTCCTCTTGACAATTCTATCGCAATACTTGCCACAAATAACAGCAGCGCTCCCAGTAATACAAATATTTTCCGGTCTAATGCTTTTCGGATAACCTTACCATACCACTCTTTAATCCGGACAAATACTTTAGATTCCTTGAATTCATTCTTCTTAAGCAACCCGGAAGATATCATCGGAACTAGTGTCAATGCCACAATCAGACTTGCCAGCAATGAATATGCAATCGTCAATCCCATATCCACGAAAAGTTGTCTGGTAATTCCAGATGTGAATACAATCGGAAGAAATACACAGACCGTGGTCAGCGTAGATGCCGCAATCGCTCCCGCCACCTGTCTTGCGCCTTCAATCGCCGCTTCTTTCGCAGATGCGCCTTCTTCATTCCGCATACGGTAGATATTCTCGATCACCACAATAGAGTTATCCACCAGCATACCTACACCAAGCGCCAGACCTGACAAAGATATAATATTCAACGTCACGCCAGAGAAATACATCGCAACCAGCGCAGTCATAATACTGATTGGAATCGAACATGCTATAACAAATGTAGGTCTGATACTCTTAAGGAATACCAGAAGAATGATGATCGCCAGTATCGCCCCATAGATCAGATTCTCCAATACGGAATTCACAATCAAGTCAATATAGACTCCCTGATCCATAAGAGTAACCGTATCCACTCCGTCAATCTCTTTTTTCACCTGCTCCAGACGCTCCAGCACACGGTCACTTACGTCACCGGTTGAGTATCCGGTCTGCTTCTGCACCACGAGAATCACTCCGGAATTGCCATTGATCTTAGCATAATTCTCATCAGAATCATTCACCAATTCCACACTTGCCACATCCGACAACTTAATCGGATCTATGCCTTCCATATCAACCAGCACCAGATCTTTGATATCTTCAATACTTTTGAACTTATCTCCGACACGTACCAGATAATCAATCCCCTCTTCGTTCACATAACCGGCAGGCATGCTGAAGTTCTGGGCCGCAAGAATCGTCTTAACCATATCGGTCGTAAAAAGACTGTTCATATCAGAACTTGCGGCCGCCTCATCCATTGCCGCTTCCATCTGCGCCTCCTGCATCTGGATAGCCGCTTCTCCCGCTGCAAGCTGCGCAGTTCCTTCGCCAATGCCGACCGCTGCCTCCAACTGGGTAGAAGCCAATTGTCCTCTTGCCTCGGCTAAAGTCATGGCTCCGTCATTCACCTGATGCTGCAAAGATTCCAATTGACTCTTACCTGCATCTATCTGTGACTGTCCTTCTTTTATCTTCGCTTCCTGCGCCTCTAACTGCTGAATCGCAGCAGTCAACGCTGTACGCGCAGTCTCATATCCGGCAATCGTAACCTTCACTTGTGCCAACTGCGCCTCCAGTTCTACCCTTTCTTCATTCGACAGTTCCGGATTCTCCAGCGCACTTTCAATCTGACTTTGGCTTGCCTGTGCCGTCTCCATTTCTAAATCCAGTTTAACCAGTCTGGCTTGTGCTGCTGTCTTCGCTGTCTGTATCGGCGCCAAAGTCTGCTGAACCTGCGCTTCTGCCATATTCAGTTCCGCCATCTTCTCCGTGATCTCTAATTGTGCCTGCTTAATCTCTTCGCTCTTCATAGAGATCTGCGCTTCCGCCTGCGCAAGCCCGGAAGATGCCTGCGCCTTTCCGGCTTTCAGCGCCAACTTGCCGCTTTCTACCTGTGCTTTCGCCTCATCCAGTGCACCTTTGGCATCGTTTACCTTCTGCTCTAACTCCGCTTTAATCTCATCATTTAATTCTGTAACCTTCTGTTCATTTACCGTAATCTCAACGGTTTCCTCTATGTTACCCGCAGTCGTTACAGAAGCCACGCCTTCTACACTCTCCACTTCCGGAACAACTTGTTCTTCGATCAACTTGCTGGCACCAACCGCTTCTTCACCCTCTGCGCTCACTGCTGCTACCAACACCGGCATCATATCCGGATTCAATTTCATAATAATCGGATTCGATACGGTATCCGGCCAATATCCCTGGATCTGATCCAGGCTTTCACGCATCTCTATCGTAACCGAATCCATATTAGCCGTCTGGTCGAATTCCAGAATCACCGTAGATACATTCTCGTTCGATACGGACTGCACCGTCTTGATGTTGCTGACTGTAGCCATAGTCTGCTCCACCGGCTTAGTCACAACCTCTTCTACTTCTTCCGGGCTTGCCCCTATGTACGTAGTCATCACAAGCGCGTATGGAAGGTTCATACTTGGCAGCAGGTCAACCGTCATATTGCCAAATGATACCACCCCCAGAATAATGATCAAAACAACTCCCACAACCACTGTATAGGGCTTCTTCACACTGAATTTTGATAGCATCTGATGTCCTCTTTCCCTTCTTTTTACGTCTTTACACTTTCTTGTCTATATGAACATTCAATCATGTAAATCATATCACTTGAGGCTTTAATTGGCAATGATTCCAGTATATAATAATGATGTAAAAAAGTTGATTTAATAGATAATTTATAAACATTTTCTAAATAAGATTGGAGTCGATTATGAAGAAGAAAACAGTCCTAATTACAGGTGCTTCCAGAGGTATCGGAAGAAGCTGCGCCCTCTTATTCGCACAGAAAGGCTATCATGTATTCCTAAACTGCCGCAGTTCTCTTACTGAATTAGAGGAAGTGAGACAAACCATAGAGGTTCAGCACGAAGGTACTTGCGAGATCATTGCAGGCGACGTTGGGAACGCAGATGATGTTGCCAGAATCTTCGCTTCTATCTTCCGCACCTGCAATCACCTGGATGTCCTGATCAATAATGCCGGAATCTCTCATATCGGATTACTAATGGACATGAGCAATGAAGAATGGAACCAAATACTTCAGACAAACCTTTCGTCTGTCTTCTACTGCTGCCGCGCAGCGATACCCTCTATGATATCCAGAAAATCCGGTAGGATTATTAATATATCTTCTATGTGGGGAACTTCAGGTGCATCTTGTGAGGCAGCATATTCTGCCACCAAAGCGGGCATGAACGGATTGACCAAGGCACTTGCCAAAGAACTGGCACCAAGTAATATTCCGGTGAATGCTGTGGCTTGCGGGGTGATTGATACGATTATGAACCAGCAATTATCCGAAGAAGAAAGAAAAGCATTAGAATATGATATTCCAGCCGGAAGATATGGAAAGCCGGAAGAGATTGCCAAAATAGTGTGGGATATTGCAAATGCACCAGAATACATGACCGGTCAGATCATCGGTGTGGATGGCGGATATCTGTAAGAAGATATCTGCCGGAAATCACGAAAAAGGATGTGATCCTCCAGGAAGATTTTATATCACAGGAAATGAAAGTCCCCAAGTTGTAAAAAAACCTTGCAAACAACTTGCAAGGTTTTCCAGCGTGGGCGAGAGGATTCGAACCCCCGACCTTTTGGTCCGTAGCCAAACGCTCTATCCAGCTGAGCTACGCCCACACAACTATGAATCATCTTCACAGCAGAATTAATTATATCCTAGTTATCCCATTCTGTCAACAATTTTTTCAATTTTTTTCTACTCTTTTCCCCACCCCAAACTGGCTTGTCCATTTGTTTGATATCTGGACTTTTTAAAGATTCCACTTTGGTGATAATATACAGTACATGAATATCATGTAATTTTCATTATTAATTTAAAGGACAGGTAAACTTTATGACCAAGAAAATAGCAGTAATCAATGACTTATCAGGATTTGGACGATGTTCCTTAACTGCGGCAATCTCTGTACTCTCCGTTATGGGCGTACAGGCATGCCCTCTTCCCACCGCAATATTGACTGCACAGACAGAATATCCCAGTTACTACCTCGATGATTATACGGATAAGATGGAGCATTATCGCCTGGAATGGGAGAAGATGGGACAACATTTTGATGGTATTTATACTGGCTATGTGGCAAGCGAAACTCAGATTCGCCAGATTTTTCGTTTTATTGATACTTTTAACAAGCCGGATACCTTCCTTTTAGTCGATCCTGTTATGGGAGATAATGGTCATACTTATGATATGTATACACCTTCTCTCCTGGAGCAGATGCAGCTGCTGGCAAAACAAGCTGACATTATTACCCCCAATCTTACGGAATTATGCCTGTTAACAGGCGAAGACTATCAGCATCTAACAACGATCCAGGATACCCGAAAGTTAATGAACATGGTCCGGATCCTTGGAGAAGATTTTTGCATAGATGGTCCACGAGATATCATTGTTACCGGAATCCATTTTCAAGATGATGACGGCAATGAACAGATGGGGAATCTGCACATTAATAAGGAGAGTTCCTCTCTCTTTTCTTTCCCATATATCGGCAGACACTATTCCGGAACCGGAGACTTGTTCGCTTCGTGCATAGCCGCCGGAATTGCAAGGGGAGATTCCATCCCTGCACTTATTAAGATGGCGGGAGAATTCTTGGAACTTGCGCTGATTGATTCCGTTAAAGAAGGTGTCCCATGCAATGACGGAACGAATTATGAACAATATCTTTCTCTTCTGCTTCCTGATACAGACAAAAGAGGAACCAACATATAAAAAGGTTCCTCTTTTTGCCATTATTCATTAATCAAAATCAAACTTATCATACCGCTTATGCATTGCTTTATAGCGCACACGGAATGCTTCATTGCCCGCAAGCACCTCTTCCTCTGTACCAGTAAACTGGCAGCGCAGACAATAATATTCTCCCTTTTCCTTGTCATAGAACATATCGATATCCAGATCTCTCATGAAACAGGACGGACACCTGTAATTTAATTTGCCTTTTCCAGATTGAGCCATGTTGCATATACCTCCTTATCTGATACCTTCTTCTTGTAGCCTAATGTGAACATCGGTGAGAACGCATATCCTTCGCGAACATATCCTTCTCCACCACCAGTCTGAGTCATGGAAACCCTTGTCTCAATCGCAGGAATTACCGCTGATACAGACACTGCATCCTCAAGGCTCTCTTCTCTGCATCTATATTCATAGACAATCGTCTTATCCTCAGTTCCTTCGCACTTCAGGACAATTCCATTCATATCTTCCGGATACTCTGTTGTTCCATAGCATGCTACCATATATTCATTCAGTTCTACTTCTGCATTCGGATCACTCATCTCAAGAATATTTCTCTCGATCTTGATAGATCCTGTACCCTCCTCAAAATACTCTTTCGTCTGAAGTGTTACTGTCAGATCTGCGAATTCAATCGTTACCGGGTCAAGCGTCAGGATTCTGGTATTGCCTTCTTTGGAGAAATGTGCTTTTGTACGACACAGACATAAGTCTACTTCTTCTCCGTTATGGCAGAGTTTCGCACTTCTGATCGTACCTTCTCCGGCATAGTGTGTGAAGTATCCTGCACGATATTTTTCCTGAATCAGGAATGGGTAGGACGCATCCTGTACATGTTTCGTACCGATACCAACTTCCCATCTAAGTTTTGCAGCATATGGACGAAGATCAAAGATTGCACCACCCTGATCCATATTAATACCTGCACGCATATATGGGTCTGTGTACCAGAAGAGCTGCTTATCAGAACCATAGAGGATGTCTCTCCAAAGTGCACATTCCGGCTCGGTATAAGTCTTCTTCTCACGATAATAATCAGCGAATTCAGACATCGTCATATCGATGAGTTTGCCTTCCTTCTTAAGTTCCCCATAATATTTGCAGCCGTCAGAATAAGACTTCAGAAGCAGTTCATAAGGTGCCTCCCAGCGCCCCATCTTATTCATCCAGCCAGGTCCAACGAACATCATATTATAAGCATATCCATTATTGTACTTCTCCTGCGCGCGATACTGGTCGATCAGATTGTACAAGTATGGATATTCCCATGTCTTCGTGTCATAGATCATACCTCTAAGCACATTCTGCGGATGAGTTCCAAAGTTAGATCCATTACCATCATAACATGCAAGCAAGTCTCTTGACAGATGTGGAATTGCAACAATTCCGCTGTCTTCTGCCTCATTAGCAGCCGGGGCATGTGTATTTTGCTTGGATGGAATCCATGGAGCCCACGGACCGCCGTCAAATAATGTATACCATGAATTATTACAGGTATGATAAGCCTTCGGACCTTCCTCCCAGCAAGTAGCAATCGCACACTTCACAGTCGGGTACGCCTCTTTGATATAGTTGGTCAAATCTGCATCCATATAATAAGAACCTGTAGACTCCGGATAGAAACCGAATGTATCGTGGAATTTTTCGAACACATCATCTACGATCTTCTTCTTATCTTCCATTGAGAACATCCAGATGCAGAAATCTTTCGTCTTATACTTCTCGCGAAATTCTTCACAAGGCAGACCGAGCAGAGATAATGCAATCTCATCCCCATATACTTCATGGTCATTCTTAGCGATTGCAACCGCCTCATCATTGAACAGAGCCGCATATGTCATGTGAATCGTAACCTTCAGTCCGTTCTCATGAGCCAGTCTCTGCTGTGTCTTAAAGATATCCAAAGACTCTGTCAAAAGTTTCTTATCTCCAATATCTTCTTCTTTACCATGTCCGGTTACAGTAGCAGAATATTCTGGAACCATCTCCGGTCTATGGATAACATTAAGAATAAATTCACTCATTTTGTCTAACTCCTTCTACTGTTGGTTTCATGTCATAAAAATTGTCCGGCATTGCTGCCAGTAAACATAACTTCATGCCGGACATTTTATCATTATTATTCTATTTTACTTAACAGCACCGGTAATACCTTCTGCGAACTGTTTCTGTAATACGAAGAATACGATCATTGTAGGCATAGAACAGAACAATACACCCATCATAATCATACCATAGTCAATCTTGTAACCACCGATCGTATTAGCGATCAACATTACCATGTTCAGTGACTTACCATCTGTCATGATTACCTTCGGCCACAGATAAGCATTCCATGCATTCATGAATGTGATAACAGCTGCTGCCGCATATGTAGATCTCATAGTCGGGAAGAACATACGGAAGAAGATCTGGAACTCATTCAATCCATCAATACGTGCTGCCTCTATGATATCAATCGGGAATGCTCTTGCATTCTGACGGAACATCATGATCATGAACGGCGTTGATATCATCGGAAGGAAGAAACCAACTGCTGTATTCAGAAGTCCTGCGTTACTGAACATCTGGAACAAAGGAATCATCGTTGCTACCTGAGGTACCATCATAGCCAAAAGCAAGATAGAAAACAGTTTATCTTTCCATTTATCATGATAAACCTCGAATCCATATCCAGCCAATGAACAGATGAAAAGACAGATAACAGTTACAGTAATAGCATACAAGAATGAATTACCCATTGCACGTGCCAAAGGCTGCTGAGCAATCAGGTTTTTAAAGTTCTCCACTGCATATGTACCTGGCATCAAACGACCTTTTGAAATATCAATATAGTTGTTTGTTGCAGCTGAGACCATCCACAGGAATGGAAATACTGAGATGATGGAGAAAATTGTCAAAAATATGTAAGTAGGAATCAGTCTTCTTTGAATCATTGATTTGTTCTTTTTCTCAGTCACGTGTATCACCTACTTTCAAATTAATAAATGCCAGGATTGCAACAAGTATAAATACAAAGAATGCCATAGCACTACCATAACCAAAGTTAGGAGCACGTAAGAAACATGTATTGTAAATATAATGAGACATTGTGATTGTTGCATTCGCCGGACCACCACTTGTCAGGTTGACAGACTCATCGAACAACTGCAATGTACCATTAATTGACATAATAAATGTCATAATAATTGTCGGTTTCAGAAGCGGTACGGTAATGCCCCAGAATGTCTTCCAGCCATTCGCACCATCAATCTTAGCTGCTTCATATACAGAATACTCAATATTCTGAAGACCAGCCAGATAGAATACCATATTGTATCCTGTCCATCTCCAGATAAGGGCGATGATAATTACCATCTTTGCAGACCAGGCATTACCCAGGAAGTTGTACCCTTCACTAAAGATTCCAAGTTTTATCAACGCATTATTAACCAATCCATCCTGTGCGAACAGGAAACGGAAGATAATGGAATAAGAAACTAATGAAGTTGCACAAGGCAAGAATACACATGTACGGAAAAATCCTTTCAGTTTCAGATCCTTATTGTTCAAAAGTTGTGCAAGCAGAATCGCCAGTACCAGCATAACCGGCACCTGAATTGCCAAGTAGAAGAATGTATTGCCTACAGAACGAAGGAATACTCTGTCTTCAAACATACGTGCATAATTAGAAAATCCGGTAAATTTATAATTCGTACCTCTACCTGTCTGTAAAGATAAGATAAAGGCTCTGACCATTGGATAAAAACTCATAACTACAATCATAAGAGTTGCCGGAGTGAGGAATGCCCAGCCGGCTGCTCTCTGCTTTGCAATCAAGTTCATCCCTTTCTTTTTAGGTTTCAATGGAAAACCCCCTTTGCTTCTCGATCACTTCAAATAAAACGGGGAACCGCTTAGCGGTCCCCCCGCATATTCCATCAATTAAGTTGCTACTATTCTTTTATCTTATTGGTAGTAGAATTCAGCATCTGCCTGAGCCTGCTCAAGGATTGTATCCCGATCTCCGCCAGTCATGATATCCTGAATTGCTGTAGAGACAACCTCACGAACATCATAATAGTAAGCACTTGTGTTGTTAGATGGTGTCTTCTCTGCAAATTCTACGATTGTTGCAAAGATTGGCTGATCACTCCAGAACTCCTGTGGCTCCTGATAAGCATCAGATTCTGCAGCTGGTCCATATGTACCGATAGCGCCTGTTGTAGGAAGGATGTTAGCATACAGGTCTACGCTTCCTGCGAATGTCTTAGCAAGGAAATCAAATGCCAGATCCGTGTTCTTGCAGTTAGATGTTACATACCAAGAAGATCCACCATTGTTAGAGTAGTTTGTAGCGCCTTCTGTCTCAACAAGTTTTGGCATGTTAGTGATTGCCCACATACCGGATGTCTCTTTCATACCCATTACTGTAGCGGTGATCCAGTTACCATTGATAGTACCTGCACACTGCTCATTCGTAATAGAAGATACATACTCATCCCACTCATTTACTTCATAGAAGACACCTTCTTTAACCATTGTCTGGTAGATATCGATACACTCATTCAGAGCATCGTTGCCAACAAGGTTCGGTGTTCCGTCTTCGTTAAACAGAGAAGCGCCTGCTGACTGAAGCATCATCATGATGATATCCTGGCTGTTAGCCTGTCCTGAAAGCATGAACTTACCAGTTTTCTCTTTTACAACTTTACCGATCTCAATAAACTTATTCCAGTCGATATCTGTCAGGTCGTCGATTGTATATCCAGCCTGCTCAAGGATATCTGTACGATAACAAGAAATAACTGCACCGTTGTCGAATGGTACACCGTAATTCTTACCATCTACTGTAGAGTAAGCAAGTTTTCCTTCTGCAAAATCATCAAAGTTAATTCCACTGTCTGTCAGATCTGTGAATGCTTCCGGATAGAAGGATACGAATTTCTGGAAAGAGTTGTCCTGCATCAGAACGATGTCTGGCATAGTTCCGAAATCACCAGACTCTGCACATGTCTGTAACTTTGTCTCACAGTCATCAGAAAGAGTCTCAACAACTTCAAGTTCGAACTTGTCATTCACTGTCTCCTTGTAAATCTTTCCTGCTTCCTCGATTGCAGGAATGTTAAATGCTGGGTCCCAAGTCCATACAACTAATTTGTCGCCGCCTTCAGAGCCGCCGCCTTCTCCTTCTGAAGATGCATCGTCAGATCCGCCGCTGGATCCACATGCTGCAAGTGACAGTACCATCGTACCTGCAAGTAATACTGAAAGTAACTTTCTTTTCATAATTTTTCCTCCTTTTTTTCAAATTACTTCATGCAATTATTGTACCAAATGAGATGCGTTAATTGTTCTCATATTCACTCACATAGTGTGCATTTTCAACCACATTTGTTATCTTTGCACGACTTTTGAAAGGATTCGACATTTTTTTTGTTTATTTTTACCCCATTTTTTGAGGTGTTACTTCTATATTAATGTAAAACTATGCCAAAAACACTTTGTCCGGATATCTTTTCTTTAACATTTGCAGCATTTCTTCGTTTAAATCGAGCAAAAGTTTAATCTTCTGCCTATCTACCGTGACAATCATTGTATAAAAGGGCGTATCCTCTTCATAGGATGTATAATCATACTTTGGCAGTTTTTCATTCCCGCCGTTTTTGCGGTATCTTGCCACTGCATCATGCCAGTTCGGCGCAACAACTTCTAACTTGCCCATGTCAAGAATATGCGCTGTTTTACGGTATTTTTTCCCAAAAATGATATCAATGGTTAATTGGGTACCTTCCAGTACATACTCGTATTCCTTCTGGCTGAATGTCGAGTAAGCAAAATACAGTACAACGAGAAGGAATCCCGGAAGCATGAAACCTTGCGACAGTGCAATTCCCATTAAGATCAGAATTACTGCAAAAACAACCATAATCACTCGTAGCACTCCCGACATCGCTTTCTGCTTTCTTTTTACCTGTTCCACAATCTTGTAATTATACATAATCTTTCCTCCTGGCAATGTATCATTTTCAAAATATCATATCAGTTCAGTCTCCTGAATTCAAGAGGCGTCACTCCTGTTGCCTTCTTGAACATCGCAATAAAATGGCTGGCATCAGAAAAGCCAGTCTGTGTTGCAATCTGCTGCACTTCCATGCGCCGGTTCGAAACCAGAAGTTCTCTTGCCCTGTTAATCCGATACGTCGTCAGATATTCATATACCGAGCAGCCAAGAAAGCGCCGAAACAGCCGTGACAGATACTGGGGCGTGACATAGACTCTACCGCTCAGCATCTGGGCAGTAAGTTCTGTGTCATAATTTGTTTCAATCTCTTTTATTACCGGTTCCACATACCGCCGATACAGAGGCTCATCCGCCAGATTCCTGGTATAGATGCTGTCTGTAAAATTCAACAGGAGGCAATAACAGCGGATAGACAGCGCACGGGCATCCGCCGACAGCACTTCCCAGTTCTCCATAATCTCATCAATCAGTTCTCCAATACGTTTTCCCTGCTCCTTTTCAATGATTATCACCTGCCTGTTTCCCACCATCTTGCCGATACTGCTGTCAATAGTTCCGGTAAAAGTAACAAAATATGTCAGCCATTCTTCCGAATCTTTGGCATAAGAGTGGTGCAAGAACGGCGCAATCAATATTCCCTCCCCTTCGTTCAGAACATATTCCTTCCCTTGCACTTCTACGATTCCCCTACCCTTCTCTGTCTGCAAATAATGATAAATCGGATATCCCTTCGGACGGAGCACACGGTCCTGCCTCCAGTGATTCCCGATGGACTCAAATACAAAAGGCTCATTGACAGGAGAATTTCTAAAATGAATTGGCATAGTTATCACCTGTTTCAAAATGTTATATTATTTAGTTTAACATACTACACTTTCTTTTGTCTATCCGTAATATAATGATAACAAGATGTAAACTTAATCAGCGAAGGAGGAAACGCTCATGCACACATTTGATTATGAAAAACTGAAAGATCCTCAGTATTTCCGTGACGGAAGACTTGATGCTCATTCTGATCACCCATACTATGCTTCAGCACTGGATATAGAAGCAGGGGTTGAAGAGTTCAAGGAAAGCCTGAACGGTCTGTGGAAATTCCATTATGCCAGAAATTATAAATCAACAATTCCCGGATTCGAAGCACATGACTATTGCTGCAAGGACTGGGAAGACATCCATGTACCTGCCCACATCCAGATGGAGGGATATGACATTCCGCAGTATGCCAATGTACAGTATCCATGGGAAGGACACGATGAGATTCTGCCAGGCGAGATCCCGGAGCACTTTAATCCGGTAGCAAGTTATGTAAAATATTTCACCGTACCGGAGAGAATGAAAGGAAGACGTCTCTTCATCTCCTTCCAGGGTGCCGAAAGTGGACTGGCATTGTGGCTGAACGGACAGTTTATCGGTTATAGTGAAGACTCTTTCACCCCGTCAGAATTCGAACTGACAGAATATGTAACAGATGGAGAGAACAAACTGGCAGCACAAGTGTTCAAATGGACATCCTCAAGCTGGTGTGAAGATCAGGACTTCTACCGCTTCTCCGGTATCTACAGAGATGTATATCTGTACACAGTTCCTGATCTGCACGTACGTGATCTGTGCATCCGTGCAATTCCGGATGAGACACTAAAAAGAGCCGAACTTAGCATTAATCTCGAAACCATATGTCAGAACGGCACGAACGGCAAAGCAATCTTCCGTCTTGCGAAGGATGACAGTGTCGTATTCGAAGAAGAAAAAGCATTAGACAGCGAAACTGCTTATGTATGGACCGTAGAAAACCCGGAACTTTGGAGTGCCGAAGCACCGAATCTCTATGACCTTACAATCGAAGTGTATAATGAATCAGGAGAACTTCAGGAGATTATCCCCGAGAAAGTTGGTTTCAGACGCTTCGAGATGAAAGATTGCATCATGACCCTGAACGGCAAGCGCATTGTTTTCAAAGGGGTAAACCGTCATGAATTCAGTTCTGTAAGTGGACGCTATGTAAGTGAAGCAGAACTTCGCAAGGATCTTGAGACGATGAAGTGCAATAACATCAATGCGATCAGAACCTGCCATTACCCAGATGCCTCCCTCATCTACAGACTTTGCGATGAATATGGCATCTATATGATCGACGAGAACAACCTGGAATCACACGGCTCCTGGGATCTTGCAGAAGCAACTGGCGACTATACCCATATCGTTCCTTGTGACAAGCCGGAATGGCTGGATGTCATGCTGGATCGTGTGAATTCTATCTACCAGAGAGATAAGAATCATCCGGCAATCTTAATCTGGTCCTGCGGTAATGAATCCTTCGGCGGAAAAGACATCTACGAGATGTCAGAACTATTCCGCAAGTTAGACCCAACCCGCCTTGTTCACTATGAAGGCGTATTCCACGACCGCAGATATAACGATACCAGCGATATGGAAAGCCAGATGTATCCATCTGTCGAGAGCATCAAGGCATTCCTTGCAAAAGACAGAACCAAGCCATTCATCTGCTGCGAATACACTCACGCAATGGGGAATTCCTGCGGTGCTATGCACAAATACACAGACCTGACTGACACAGAGCCACTGTACCAGGGTGGATTCATCTGGGATTATATTGATCAGTCTATCTACAAAAAGGACCGCTACGGCAAAGAATTCCAGGCATATGGCGGAGACTTTGGCGAACGTCCGACAGACTATAACTTCAGCGGTAACGGAATCGCATACGGCGGAGACAGAGATGCTTCTCCAAAGATGCAGGAAGTAAAATTCAATTACCAGAATATTACAGCCGAAGTATCTAAGACAGAAGTAACGATTATTAATAAGAATCTGTTCGTGAATACAGATACTTTCGAATGCCGTGTTGCAGTCGCAAGAGACGGTCAGGTAATCAGAAAAGCACTTTTAGAGACACATGTTGCACCACTTAGCACGGAAGTCTACACACTTCCAGTGCCAGAGGAGGCAATCGCAGGTGAATATACAGTTACGGTTTCCTTCCATCTGAAGGCAGATACCGTATGGGCGGAAAGAGGACATGAAGTTGCTTTCGGTCAGTACGTATACGAGATAGAGAAGCCTGCCACGACCTGTGAGAAGAATATTACCGTAATCAAGAGCAACCATAACATCGGTGTTCGAGGCGAACATTTTGAAGTAATGTTCTCCATCATGTATGGCGGACTTGTTTCTTACAAATACGCCGGAAAAGAGATGCTTGAGACGACTCCAAAGCCGAATTTCTGGCGTGCACCTGTAGACAACGACTGCGGCAATAATATGCCGGCCAGATATGCCCAGTGGAAGATTGCAAGCATGTATCTTTCCCACAAATCCATCGGTGATGAAGCATTCGCTCTCTGTAAGCCAGTCATCGAAGAAAAGGAGAAGAGCATCGCGATCACCTTCACATACAATCTTCAGACAGCACCTGCAGCAGCCTGCCAGGTAACCTATGAAGTATTCGGAGACGGACGCGTGAAGACTACCCTCTCCTATGATCCGGTAAAGGAATTAGGTGATATGCCGGAATTCGGTATGATGTTCAAACTGAGCGCAGACTATGATCATGTAAAATGGTATGGCCTTGGACCGGAAGAGACATACGCGGACCGCAAGAAAGGGGCAAAACTTGGCATTTATCAGAACCTTGTAAAAGATAACATGGCTGCATATCTTGTCCCACAGGAATGCGGCAATAAAGAAGAAGTCAGGTATGCAGAAGTTACAGACCGCAAGGGAAGAGGTATGAGATTCGAAATGGCATCTGAGAACGGACCAATGTGCTTCTCTGCTCTTCCGTATACTCCGCATGAAATGGAGAACGCAATGCATCCATTCGAACTTCCGGAAGTTCATTACACAGTTGTACGTGCCGCAAAAGGACAGATGGGTGTTGCCGGCGACGACAGTTGGGGCTCTCTTACACATCCGGAATATCTGTTGGATATCAGCAAAAAATTAGAATTTACTTTCTATTTCTGCGGTATCTAAAAATTAACTTGAGTTAGACAGAGCATTGTGGTTAAATAGACAACAGAGAGGATGGCAGGATGGTTCTGCTGCCCTCTCTGTCTATTTTCTATAGGCAATACTCTTGGCATGAGAAAGGGTTCCTTAGATTATGAGCAAGGAAAAAGTTATGGACATGACTCAGGGACCGGTATTAAAGCAGATGTCAGCATTTGCTCTTCCGGTGCTTCTGGGCATGTTATGTCAGAGGATCTATAATTTTGCAGATACCTATATCGTAGGAAGGTATCTGGGAGACGAGGCACTGGCAGCCGTAAGCATCGCCGGAACTGCCATGTATCTTCTGTTCTCCATCATGATGGGAGTAACAACGGGAATCAGCGTCGTCATCTCACAGTTTTACGGTGCGCATAAAGAACAAGAGATCAGACAGACATTCGTAGCCGGAATCTATGTTGCAGCCGGAACAACAATCATAATGACTGCCCTTGGCATCTCTACTGTTCATCCACTGCTTAAGGCATTGCAGACGTCAGATGAACTGCTGCCCGCGGCGTCAAGTTATCTGGTCATCATCTATGCCGGATGCGCTGCAACGATGCTGTATAACTTCGGTTCATCAGTTCTCCGGGCACTTGGCAATTCAGTGGTTCCATTGATATTCCTGATGTTATCCAGCGTACTGAATGTATTCCTGGATATCGTGTTCGTCGCATGGATTCCAATGGGAGCAGCCGGCGCCGCATTTGCGACCGTACTGGCACAATTAATCTCCGGCATACTCTGTATCATATACGCTTTGAAGATCATTCCTTTCCTGCGAGTCGACAGAAAGGATTGGAAAATGGACAGATATCTTGCCGGGCAAGTGTTGCGTTACGGACTTCCGACCGGTCTGCAGATGAGCATCATCTCCATATCAGACATGACTTTGCAGGCGGTTGTAAATACATACGGAACAACAATGGTGGTTGCCTATGGAGTTTGCCTGAAGGTAGAGGGACTGGGATTCCAACTTGCAGATGCGATCGGTTCGGCACTTGGAACCTTTACCGGGCAGAATGTGGGTGCCAAAGACTATGGCAGAGTGAAAAAAGGTGTACGAAGCGCCTATTTGATGAATGTAATATGCTATGGCATCTTCTGTCCTCTGGTCTTTGTATTCGCGCGTCCGATCATGGAAGCATTTACCCAGACACCAGAGGCAATTCAATTCGGTGTAGAATATATGCGTGTCTTTACATTATTCTTCCTGGCCGGAGGTATTCTGGTCGTATATCATAATATTCTTCGTGCATCTGGTGATGTGGCAGTCACAGTACTTATGGGTGTAAGCGAAGTAGTCACAAGAATCGGATGTGCATTACTGTTCCCGCAATTGTGGGGCTACCGGGGATTATGGCTGGTATCGCCAATCACCTGGATCTGTGCGATGTTGGTAGGTGCAGTACGATATTATTCCGGAACCTGGAAGAAGAAGGCAGAAAATATGCATCTTAAATAGCACCAGATATAACAGCATTTCGACAATAAGCCGGGATTAACAAAGACAAAAAGGAGAAAAGGCGTGAGTAAGAAGAAAAAACCCAGGATGGAATTCCGATATTACCAGATGCCGGCAGGAAGCCCGATTCTGGCACTTCTGGGACAAAAGTGGGCACAAACATACGGCAGAGATATTGATTACCTACATTTTCATAACTATCTGGAGATCGGCTACTGTTATGAAGGACGGGGGGGTATGACGTTAGGCGAACAGGAACTACGTTTCTCAGGCGGACAATTTACTATCATTCCAAAGAACTATCCCCACACAACAAATAGCGATCCGGGAACAATCAGCAAGTGGGAGTATCTGTTTATCGATGTGGAAGGCTTCCTGCGCGAAATATACCAGGGTGTAGGTAATACCAAGAGAATCGATCGTATGATTTACCGGATTAATTCTTCCGCAGTATTGAAGAATGTAGCAGACTCAAAACATATCGCAAGAATGATCCGCGGGCTTTTGGACGTTATGCGCGAAAAACGTGAACTATATCTGGATGAAGCCAAGGGTATTCTTTTGGCACTTCTGGTAAATATTGCCCGGGAGAATACGATTGAGGAGGTCAATCTGGACGATTCGGAGGAAGAAGATATAAAGACTGCCACATTAGTTTCCCATGCCCTGGATTATATCACCCTCCATTTTATGGAACCGCTAAGAATTGAAGATCTGGCAAACTGGTGCCATATCAGCGAGACACATTTCAGAAGAGTTTTTTCGGCATATATGAAGATGAGCCCACTGGAATATATCAATCTGGTTCGGATACAGACTGCCTGTGAGTATCTGAAGAAAACAGACAGCCCTATCGCAGATATTGCACATAAATGTGGTTTCTCTACATTGTCCACATTCAACCGGAATTTTAAACAGACAATGGGAGTATCGCCTCATGAATGGAGAAAACGCCCGGAAAACTATGAACAGCAATTGTTAAAATTCGAGATACATTCAGAAGAAGGGTGGTAATACAAATGGAAATTTCCAAAATACTGGCATCTCAGATTGTCAATGCCGTATATGAAGTTGTAAAAAAAGATACCAACCTGATCAATCCTTCCGGCATCATTATTGGAAGTACGGACGAAAAACGAATCGGTACTTTCCATGCGGCCGGAGCCTATGCGATCGAACATGGGATTCCCGTATTTGTAGATGACATGCATCCGTTCCAGGGGGCAAAAGACGGAATTAACTATCCTATCTTCCTTGCAGATACTGCGATTGCTGCCATTGGAATTACCGGTGATCCAAAGGAACTTAAGCCCTTTGGATTCCTGATCACTAAGATTACGGAGGTTTTCTTAAAAGAGCAGCAACTGAATCAGCAGATGGTCTCCAGAGACCGGGCACTTCATTATCTGATCACTTCACTCATCTACGATAATGTACCTAATCAGCGCCAGTTAGATCAACTGATTCAGGAATACGGACTGAACCGTGAAGATGAATTCGCCGCATTGTCCGTAAAATTAAAAGACGCTTCGCTGGAGAATTCCTTACGTTTTTATTTTCATTCTATTGGATGTAAACTATCTTTGTACCTATATCCTAACGAATGGGTAGCAATCTTTGACAAAGGCATATTCCAGCGATTCCATCCCGAGGAATTGACAGCAAGGTATCAGGGGCAAATATCTGCCGGACTTGGAGACTTTGGTACTCTGTACCAACTCAGCCACTCCTATAACAATGCCCGGCTCGCCCGAAAGCATGCTCAGAACCAGAACCTTGAATTCTGCGATATCGGGAATATCTCGATTGAATTCATATTAGAGAGTATTCCTTCCGATATTCAGCATACTTACGCAGACCGTATCCTTCAGCCACTGTCAGAGAAAGAACTGCATATCTTAAAGACGTATTTCTCTAATAATCTGTCACTGAAAGAGACTGCTGCCCTGCTCTTCATTCACAAAAATACGCTGCAATACCAACTAGACCGGATCACGGAGAAGACGGACCTGAATCCCCGTGTATTCCAGGATGCATTCCTGCTGCAGTTTGCCTTATATTGCGGAATGTAATCTGAATATCACATTATCCCATACCTACACAGGGCTGACAGAACAATAATATAGTTAATTGTATCTATGAGTTCTTATCCTCGTAAGGCGTATGCCAATAAATATAGCCAACGAATATAGCCAATAGATTTAGCAGTTAAACTTACGCTGCTAAGTTTATTGGTTTTTGTTATGTATAATAATTTTATATATTTTTTTATCGTTTTTCTGTTATGAATTACATAGATTTGCTATCTAAAACTGCTATACTGTAATTAAGAAAAAGATTTGAATCAAATTCAAAAAGATACGGAGGTTTAAAATCATGAAAGTTGTTGTTGCTATCGACTCTTTAAAAGGAAGTCTGACATCTATGGAAGCTGGCTATGCAATTAAGCAGGGCGTACTCGCTGCTAATCCTGACGCTGAGGTCATTGTAAAGCCTCTGGCAGACGGCGGAGAAGGAACTACAGATTCCCTGATCGAAGGATTAGGCGGAGAACGGATCGACGTAACTGTAACCGGCCCTCTTGGCAAACCTGTGGATGCTTATTATGGATACCTGGAAGAAAGCAATACTGCAATCCTTGAGATGGCAAGTGCTGCCGGCATCATCCTTGTATCCGATGCTGAGAAAGATCCTATGGCTGCTACCACTTACGGCGTGGGCGAGATAATTAAAGATGCTGTCGAAAAAGGATGCAGGAAATTCATTATCGGAATCGGCGGAAGCGCTACCAACGATGGAGGTCTTGGAATGCTCAAGGCTCTTGGTTATGAATTCCTGGATGAAAATGGCAAGGATGTTGGCGAAGGAGCACAGGCACTGTCTAAAGTTGCTTCTATTAAAACAGAAAATGTATACTCCAAGTTATCTGAATGCCATTTCCAGATTGCATGCGATGTAAACAACCCGCTCTGCGGAACCAATGGTGCAACCTACATCTACGGTCCACAAAAGGGCGTTACCGAAGATATGAAAGAGCCACTGGATCAGGCTATGGCAAACTACGCAAAAGTAACATCTGATACACTTGGCAATGATTACAAAGAATCTGCAGGCGCAGGCGCTGCCGGCGGTATGGGATTCGCATTCTTAAGTTATCTGGGGGCAGAACTTACACCGGGAATCGAACTGATCCTGAATGCCGTAGGTCTTGAGAATGAATTAAAAGACGCTGACATCGTAGTAACCGGCGAAGGCAGACTGGATCACCAGACGGCCATGGGCAAAGCACCTGTCGGTGTTGCAAAACTTGCAAAGAAATATGACGCTACCGTAGTTGCTTTCGCAGGAAGCGTTACCAAAGATGCAAACGCTTGTAACGAGGCTGGAATTGATGCATTCTTCCCAATTGTAAGAGGAGTTACCACCTTAGAGGAAGCTATGAAGTCCGAAAATGCAAAAGCGAATATGGCAGCAACGGTGGAGCAGGTATTTAGGCTTTTTAAATAAGGAATTTAATTCATGAAGAGTAATTCGTAAAGTGTACGGCAGAGAGAGGGAGCATGCATAGCCTGACTTGTAATTTGCACTATAATTACATACCGCCGGGTAAGTTTCCTGCGATAAGGTATGTAAAATCACGCGGAAAAGAGCACTTTCACAAAGTGTTTCTCCACGTGCACACCCTGTTATCCATTCAAAACGTTCCACGCACGCTCCGTCAGGAATCCTCCCCGTTCATTAAGAGTTACACACGGAGAATGTCAGGCATAGAGGGGAGATAGGGTGGTTCAGTGTCGTAGAAGAGCCGTACAAGCCGTTAATGAAAAATAGATCTAAAATCAGGATGAATTCTGTGCCACTAGCACAGAATTCAAGAATGTCTGAGCCGGAGAAATCTTCAGATTTGTCCGGTGATTACATTCGGTTCCTGATTTTAGATCTATTTTGAATCTACGGATTGTAGGCGACTGGAGTCGACACTGAACCACCCAATCTACCCTCTCTGCCGTACACTCTTGAACAACTCTTAAAGAACTAAATTCCCAACTTTTGTTTTTCTTAAGAAATTTTATAAACATTTCCATTTCTTGACATATCTACGTCACATTTACTTTATATAATAAACCTATCAAATAACAGAAGACGGTAGTTGTACTTCACTTCATAAAGGTATAGTTACTGGCTTCGCCTAACAATAAGTAAAATTTAGATAGATTTTTTCATCCCCCTCCAAGGATCGGTGCCAAGGCATCGGTCCTCTTTCCTTATTACGTTTCTATAATTATATGCTTATTTCCAAGATTGCTTCTTCATTTTGCCAAATTAATCTCATGAAGTCTTATGAATTTTCCAAGGGTTTTTGCAAGATTTTTCAAGAATTTCAGATTGGGTATTCCCTCATTCCCTTCATCTGTGTTATAATAGATAGCGCTGAAACGCAATGATATTCATATTGTTTATTGATTAGGCAGCAGTGGTCGAGTTGGCTGATGGCATCTGCCTCGAAAGCAGAAGAACCGCAAGGTTCCGGGGGTTCAAATCCCTCCTGCTGCGCTTCAATCCTATTCCTCCGCAGATCACTGCGGGGGATTAGTTATACTTGCCGCCGGGTAAGCACGTTTTTACGTTGGTTTTCGTATCGTTAGGCCTTTGAAGATACGAGATACCAGCTTTTTTTATGGAGAAAACTTTAGGAGGTTCTAATGAATCGTATGCAATACTTAAAAGAATTCATCAAGTATACTACTTCCAATGTATTAGGAATGTTCGGCTTGTCCTGCTATATTCTTGCAGACACTTATTTTATCTCAAAAGGTCTTGGCGCAAACGGACTTACCGCTCTGAATCTGGCTATTCCTGTCTACAGTTTCATACATGGCAGCGGACTGATGCTTGGAATGGGCGGTGCAACCAGATACTCTATCTATCAGAGCCAAAAGAAAGTTCAGAATGCTAATATTATATTTACCAATGTCATATACACTACCGCTCTTCTCGCTTCTATTTTCTTGTTGATGGGGCTATTTCTGTCAGAAGAAATCACTGCTGCCCTGGGCGCAGATGCAGAAGTATTCGCCATGACTAACACTTACCTGAAAGTCATCATGATCTTCGCGCCAATCTTCATGATGAATGAGGTTCTGATCTGCTTTGTCCGAAATGATGGCAATCCTCAGTTGACGATGTGTGCAATGCTTAGCGGAAGCCTGGCAAATATCATGCTAGATTACATCTTCATCTTCCCTATGCACCTTGGAATATTCGGAGCCGTATTTGCAACAGGCTTCGCACCGGTCATTAGTATGAGCATATTATCGCTTCATTTACAAAAAGGAAAAAATCAATTCCATCTTGTAAAAACCGGGATTGATTGTCGCATGATACTAAAAACCTTATCATTAGGTTTTCCTTCCCTGATTGCCGAGGTATCTTCTGGCATCGTGATTATCGTATTCAACATAATCATTCTGAGATTACAGGGAAATGTGGGCGTTGCGGCCTACGGCGTTATCGCCAATCTGTCTCTTGTTGTCGTGGCAATCTACACGGGAGTTGCACAAGGAACCCAGCCTCTCATCAGCAGCGCTTATGGCTGTGGCGACCAAAAGAATATACGGCAAATATTACGCTACGCTATGGCTGCTATGTTGATGATCTCGTGCGTAGTCTATCTGGCTGTGTTCTTATTTGCAGAACCAATTACATCAATCTTTAATAGCGAGAATAATCTGCTGTTACAGAAAATTGCTGTTCCCGGGCTTAAACTATATTTTACTTCTGCTGCATTTGTCGGATTCAATATTATAATCTCTGTGTACTTTACCTCGATCGAACGGGCAGTCCCGGCACATATTATCTCTTTACTCCGAGGACTGCTGGTCATTGTACCGATGGCATTTCTACTGGCCAAGTTATGTGGGATTATAGGAGTATGGCTTGCTTTTCCTGTGACAGAATTATTGGTTGCTATTCTGGGCGTTGGACTATATTTTATCAAGGGTCACTAGAAAGTTTTCTATAGTTCTCGAATCCTAATTTTCCCCTCCAGTACAGCCTCATCCAAACCATACAAACAATCCAAGAGTCTCACTTGAAATGTCCCCGTCCCCGGGCAGTCCTTCGCCGCTAATTCACCCGCAATTCCCATGGACACAGTACCCAATATAGCTGCCGCTGTGCTTCTGTCTCTTCCAGCCGCCAGATATGCGCTGCATAATGCTCCCAGCATACATCCTGTTCCAGTAATATCCGATAACATAGGATCTCCGTTCGAGATCAGATATGCTTTCTCTCCATCTACAATCAGATCTTCCTTCCCACTTGCCAGAATCACTGCCCCTGTTTCGTCTGACAATCTTCGGAAAATCTTCACGATCCGATTCAAATTCCCGGAATCAATCGCATCTTCTCTCCCAGCGTCAATTCCAATACTGTGAGACGGCTCCCCGGCTATCGCAAGTATCTCTGACATATTTCCTTTAAGAATCGAGACAGCCCCCTCTTTCATCAGTTCTTTCGCATATTCCATCCGAAGTTTGCTGCAAGCCACGCCTACCAGATCCAATAACACCGGGATTCCCTTTTTCTGCGTCGTCTTTAACGCAATCTTCATAGACTCCATTCTGACATCCGTAATATTCCCCAGATTCAGCATCAGGGATTCTGCCATGGACGTAATCTCTTCCACCTCGACCGGATGCTCTGCCATAATCGGTCGCCCGCCTGCTGCCAGTATCACATTGGCGCAGTCATGAATCGATATTGGATTCGTAATACAGTGAATCAATGGCTTTCGTTCTTTAATTTGCCTTTGCAGCTGCTGTATGTTTTCTATCATAGACTTTTTCTCCCAGACTTAATTGAAACTTGGCAAGCAGACCTGCCTTACTCAATGCTTTCAGGAAGAAATACGCTACCGTACCTCCCATCAGCGTTGCTCCTAAGAACATCGGGGTATAGAAGAAGGCCGTAAGCCCGTCTCTTCCCATCAGGAACGCCATCACCGGATAAGAGACAATCGAACCGATAATGCCGGTCCCAAACACCTCTCCAATCACTGCACAGATAATCTTACCGCCGGATGCACGGTAAAATACTCCCGATAAAAATGCTCCAAATACCGCCCCTGTCAGCGCAAGCGGCGGAATCCCCATGAACAGCATCCGGATAATCCCAATCAGTGTCGCACACAGCAGAGAATACCACGGTCCCATCAATACTGAACACACAATATTAATCAAATGAGCGGTAGGGCACATCCCTTCTACTCTGAGGATTGGAGAGATTACAACTCCAACCGCTACCATCATCGCCAACATTACCATACGAAGAACTTCTACTCTCGTCTTCTCCATGAAATCAATTCCTTTCCATATTGTATTCTGGCGGTCGAAGTTCCCTTACTTCCTCTCACTCCGAAACACGGATTCCCTCGCTATGTTAATCCTCCTCACCGGAACCCAGGGCGCTCCCCCTCGATTCCACCTTATGTGACTTGGCAATTATTTTGTATCCTAGCACTTTTTTCATTCTGTGTCAAATATTGAATTAATTCGTTATCCCATCATCCATACTTCCAGACCGGAACCCTTCCAAATCCAATGTAATATATACATATCCCAATTCCTTTAGATACCGGATAATCTCACCTTTTTGTTCCATAATCAACGGCATCTCATCCTGATTCACTTCAATTCTGGCGATAGTTCCATGAACCCTTACCCGCACATTATATAAGCCCATACTCTTCAAGTATGCTTCTCCCCGTTCTACCTTACGCATATCTTCGTAAGACAGTCTGGTTCCATAGGGAAATCTGGTCGCCAGACACGGCGTGGATGGTTTCTTTGACACGGAGATTCCGTATTCTTCAGCAAGCCTCCTGACTTCCGCCTTGGTAAGTCCCACATCTGCCAACGGGCTGATAATTCCAAGTTCCCGAACTGCACGAATCCCCGGACGATATACTTGCAGATCATCTTCATTCGTTCCCTCCAGAATCTTGTGGATTTCTAGTCTGTCTGCTTCCTTTATGATTGCCTGAAAAATATACTTCTTACAGAGATAACATCGATCTACGGGATTCTCTTTCATGCCCGCTTCTTCCAGTTCATCAATCCTGATTACTTTGAATATCGCCTCCATCTCTTCTGCCACTTTTCGTGCGCTTTCTACTTCCCCCGCAGGATGCAGCATCGTGTGCAAAAAGATTCCGTAGACATGTTTCCCTGTTTTCTTAACAGCATCACTTGCAATTTTCAACAGGAGGCTGCTATCCACGCCTCCTGAAAATGCAACCATAATATCTTCTGCAGCATAACTTTGGATCTGCTCCACTAACTTTCTCTTTTTCGTTTCATAATTACTCACGGAATTCCCTCTTCCACACATTCTCTGCCTCATGGCGAATCTGACTCCACACATCCTGATAGGACAGATTCTGATTTCTACAGATTGCTGCCACACTCTCATATTCCGGATATACCCTAATATTGCCATCAAACTTACAGATCTTAATCCGCGCTTCTCCGAATGAAGTCGTCATCGTATGGATCTCGCGCTTCATTACTGTCCGCTCCATCTTCACCCTGCGAATTCCGATCGTCGTAGTCTCTCTGAAGATGATCTCCTCCATCTTAGACACATCCTCTTCCGAACAAATTACGTTCAACTGATACGCCGGACGATTCTTTTTCATATATACCGGAACATAATGCACATCTCTTGCCCCTGCTGCAAAGAGCTGCTCCATCACATAACCGAATGCTTCTCCTGTACAATCATCAATATTGCTCTCTAATTTATAGATGTAATCAGCCTCATCCTCCACAGGCTGTATCAGCATTCCACGTAAGATACTGGTTCTTCCATAGTCTCTCTTGCCGGCTCCCATTCCTGTCTTCAAGATTCTGTATTTGCCCGGTAATCTGTCAGATGTCCGAACTGCTGCCACGATTGCGGCACCGGTAGGCGTTACCAGTTCTGCTTCTGTGTCCGTAATATGCAAGGCAAGTCCATGACGTTCTGCAATGTTCGCAACCGCCGGAACCGGAACCGGAATGATTCCATGCTGGCAGCGAATGGTTCCCCGCCCTTCATATAATTCCGGTACAACCACTCCTGTAATATCCAGATTATCCAGACAGATGGCTGCCGCTACAATATCCACAATCGAATCGACTGCACCTACTTCGTGGAAATGCACCTCTTCCAGGGTTGTTCCATGGGCTTTCGCCTCAGCCTGCCCTAATACCAGAAAAATATTGGATGCTATCTGTTTGGCACGATCAGAAATCCCGGAATCCCGGATAATGTTCTGAATCTCACGCAACCCTCTGTGTTCGTGGCTGTATATATGATGAGCCTGTCCGCTTTCCCCATGGAAATGCTCATGCGTATGCCAGTTCCCCCCATGAGTATGTTCATGCGTATGCCGGCTTCCTTCATGGCTATGTTCATGCATATGAGTATGCTGCTCTGTATCATGACTATGTTCATGCATATCATCATGTCCATACAGATATTCATTATCATGATCATGATTCTCATGCTCCTTATCCAGAATCACATTGAAATCACACGCATCCAGCCCAGACTTCTTCACACGGCTGATCTGAATCTCGAATCCATTGATCGGAAGACTTCGAAGCTGCTCCTTCAACACTTCCGGATCTGCCCCCAGATCCAAAAGCACCCCCACCGTCATATCACCACTGATTCCACTATAACATTCCAAATATAAAGTATTACTCATCTATCTTAACCCCCAGTCTGTTAATCTGTGTTGCCATATACCCCGCTCCATAGCCATTGTCAATGTTAACCACCGCTACTCCATTTGCACAGGAATTAATCATCGTAAGAAGTGCTGATAGCCCCTTCATATTCGCGCCATAACCCACGGAAGTCGGAACCGCAATCACTGGTTTATCCACCAGACCACCAATCACACTTGCCAAAGCGCCCTCCATCCCTGCTACCGCAACTACACAGTTCGCCTTTTGGATGGTCGCAAGCCGTGCCAGAAGTCTGTGAAGCCCGCTGACACCCACATCATAGACCCGCTCCACATAAGAGCCGAAATACTCTGCCACCTGCGCTGCTTCTTCTGCCACTGCAATATCAGCCGTTCCAGCCGTACAGACCGCAATACAGCCGACTTTCTCTTTCCCGTTCTTCTCTATCTTCACAATCCGGGACACCTCATCGTAACAAACCTCCGGATATGCCGCTTTCAATAATTCATACTGCTCCTTTGAGGCACGGGTTCCAAGAACTTCTCCGTCTGCTTCATATAGTCTGCCGAATATTTGCAGAAGATGCGCATCTGCTTTGCCGCTACAGAACACAACCTCCGGGAATCCGGAACGTATCTTTCGATGCGTATCTAATTTTGCATATCCTAATTCTTCAAAGGGCTGACGACGCAGATATCCTTCCGCCTCATCAACAGATACCTCTCCGTTTTTCAATTTCGTTAATATTTCATGCGTATCCATAGTTTCCTCCCGTATTCTTCAACCTTCTTAAGCACCAAATACTGCCGCTGCTTCTTTCATATTCTGAATCACAGGAACTTCAAATGGACATCTCTTCTCACATGCGCCACACCCTACACACTCAGAAGCCCTGTGTTTCAACACTGCATAATGCTCTCTTACAGTCTCAGGAACTTCCCCCTGCGCTTTCGTCAGATTCAAAAACTTCGTAACGGTTGCCACATCGATCCCCTTCGGACACGGTGCACAATGACCACAATACATACAATGTCCCTTCCAACTGATCTTCGGAAATGCTGCGAACGCTGCCGCATAATCCTTCTCCTCGTCAAATGCATCCGCATATCCGGCACTCACTTTCAACTCTTCCACTGTATGTGCTCCGGCCAGTACCGTTGCCACCGCCGGACGTGTCAGAGCATAATGCAGGCACTGGTATGGTGTAAGCGCCTTTCCTGCCGGAGACCAGGCTGCATCCAGAAGATCTCCACCCCCGTATGCCTTCATTACGGTAATGCCTACGCCTTTACGATTACACAATTCATACAACGCCTCTCTGTCTGGGTCCATGTTCAGGAGGTGATTCTCATAGTTCTTCTCATCCCAGAGGGCATAGCAGTCCTCTCCCGCCGGCTGCAGATCATAACAAGGATTCACACTGAACATCAGAACTTCGATCAACCCGCTTTCTACTGCTGTCATTGCAACCTTCGGATTATGACTGCTAAGCCCTATATGCTTAATTCTTCCATTTGCTTTCAATTCTTTAGCATACTCTATTACTGGTCCATTTACAATCCCATTCCAGTCATCTATTGAGTCTACATAGTGAACCATTCCAACTTCTATGTAATCCGTCCCTAGTTTCTTAAGAAGGTCTTCAAATCCTTCCTTCACCTCGTCAATATCGCGTGTTCTCTTATACTGCTCGTCTTTCCATATAGTACACAGATGTCCTTGCAGAATGAACTTATCCCTTCTGCCCTTCATGGCTTCTCCAATCAGCTGACGGATCTTCGGGTTCGGCATATAGAGATCCAGATAATTCACGCCGTATGAGGCAGCCGTATCCATCAATTCCTGTGTATATGCACCGTCATGGTCTACAAAGCCCTCACATCCCATTCCAATCTCGCTAACCAGAAGCCCTGTGTTCCCCAATTCTCTGTATAACATACCTATATCCTCCTACATTTTAACATGATAAAACCATTCTTTGAAGTTATGATATTATTTTATTGTATATAGCGGCTTCTGTCTAATACTTCTTATCAATTATATACCATGCCTCAAAGACATTCTATAACCAATAGAGCCTGCCACTGGCAACCACCTCCGAATGCCGTGACAAAAAGCACCATACAAGTCACACTTGTATGATGCTTTTCTGAATGATTCGAAAGAATCTGTTTTAACGATTCATTTCCAACTGTATTC
This sequence comes from uncultured Dorea sp., assembly GCA_945870325.1. Classification (GTDB taxonomy): domain Bacteria; phylum Bacillota; class Clostridia; order Lachnospirales; family Lachnospiraceae; genus CAMBRQ01. Next base: position 48,272 of record CAMBRQ010000018.1, read on the forward strand.
CTTTTGTTTTTTAACTCCGGCTGTGACTATTTCATCTCCAGGTCAAACCCGAAATAACGAATCGCATTATTATAAGAAATTCCCTTAATAATCTTCTCCAGGTTCTTCATATCTTTCGGATATTCTCCATTCTCTACCCATCCACCGATCAACTCGCAGAGAATCCTTCTGAAATACTCATGTCTTGGGTAAGACAGAAAACTTCTGGAGTCCGTCAGCATTCCGTTGAAATTGCCTAACAGACTTAAATTCGCCAAAGATGTCATCTGTTTCATCATGCCCGCCTTATTGTCGTTGAACCACCATGCGGAGCCCTGCTGTATCTTTCCAACTACATCTGAATTCTGAAAACATCCAAGAATTGTTCCTAATGCCTCATCATCATTAGGATTCAGACTGTACAGAATCGTCTTCGGCATACTTCCTGCCTCATTCAATGCATTCAGGAAATCTGCGGTCTCACTGGATGGCGCATAATTATTAATGCAGTCATATCCGGTATCCGGTCCTAATTTCTGATACATCTTCGTGTTATTATCACGCTTACATCCATAATGAAGCTGCATTGCCCATCCAAGGCGTGTATACTCCCCAGCAACAAAGAGCATGAATGCAGTCTTGAACTTCAATTCATCTAATCTGGATATCTTAGCACCTGCAAGACGCTGTGCGAAGATATTCTCTACTTCTTCATCAGAAGCCGGCTGATACATGACATACTCCAGAGCATGGTCTGACGCACGACATCCCATCTCGTCAAAGAACACCATCCGTTTTGCAAGTGCTGCTTTCAGATCAGCAAAAGAACGGATCTCCATATCTGCAGCGTTTTCAAGTTTCTCAAGATAGTCTGTATAATCAGGTTTCTCCAGATTCATCGCCTTATCTGGCCTCCATGCCGGAAGTACCTGCACATCAAAACTGTCATCTGCCGCGATCACCTTGTGCCATCTCAGATCATCTGCCGGGTCATCGGTCGTACAGATTAATGTTACGTTAGACTGGCGGATCAGGTTACGGACACTCATCGAGTCCTCTCTCAATTTTGCATTACAGAGATTCCACACTTCTTCTGCTGTCTCACCGTTCAATACACCATGATAGTTAAAATATCTCTGCAATTCCAGATGACTCCAGTGGAATAGCGGATTACCGATTGCCATCTCCAAAGTCTCTGCCCATTTCTGAAACTTCTCACGGTCCGGCGCATCACCTGTGATATAATACTCATCTACACCGTTTGACCGCATCTGGCGCCATTTGTAATGATCACCGCCCAACCATACCTGGGTAATATTCTCGAACTTTCTGTCCTCTGCAATCTCCTGAGGATTAATATGGCAGTGGTAATCCAAAACCGGAACTTTTGCCGCATATTCATGATACAGTTCCTGCGCTGTCTGCGTGCTTAACAGAAAATCCTTATCCATAAATTCTTTCATTTCATCAACCTCCGTTTAAATCCAATCTATTTATACCTTTTACCCACACTTACACATAACCCATCAGACTTGGCAGCCACAATGACAACTGCGGTATGTAAGTTACCAGTAACAATACAATAAAAATTGCCGCAAAATATATTAACAACTGTTTAATAACCGTCTCAATCTTCACACCACCAACTTTTACTCCCACGAACAGGGTCGTACCTACCGGAGGTGTAATCGTTCCAATACATAACTAAGACTTCCCATACCCAAAATAGATTTCGAGCCTTGAAAATTCAATATT
>CAMBRQ010000019.1 GCA_945870325.1 uncultured Dorea sp.
TGGTGCAAATTGCAGGTTAATCTACGCATTTATGCATACCTTGCCCAAAAAGAAGTGTTCTGCGGTATGTAATGACCAAGAAGAAAACTTCTGTATACTTCATGAATATAAATCCGTTCCACACGCATCCTCCGCCAGGAATCCTCCCGGTGGAGAAAACTCTGAGATTCCGAAAATGTCAGGCGAAGCAGAAGCGGATGGCTGGCTCTGAGGCCGTTAAGTAAGTTTTACAAGGCGTTAGCGTGAGAATCCCCGTAAATTGGCATGAGTCTTTGACTTCACGTCAAAGGCGAAAGAGTACTCTGACTGCGAAATCATCAAGATTTCGGAGTGAGTGTACTCGGTTGCCAATTTACGGGGATTCTCACGCTTACACCTTGTTAACGAAACGCCCCGGTCTCAGAGCCAGCCATCCGCTTCTGCTTCACCGTACGCTTTCCAAAAATCTACTTTTCTCCGCTAAATTCCCATATATACCAGCAAACACTGCACCACCAATATCCCCGGTATCCCCAAACAGAACCTCCAATGTTTCGTCTTATGCCTGAACACATACATCCCGATCCACGCTCCGAGACTTCCGCCAAGTACCGCCACCAGGAACAGCCGCCGTTCCGGAATCCTCCATTCTCCGCGCACAGCCTTACGTTTATCCAGACCAAACATCATGAATCCCAATAGATTCATTCCCACAATATAAACAAGAAATATCGGCTCCAATATCATATATGAATCTCCTTCTTGATTGTAAAGGAATAGATGATCTTCTCCTTAACCTTCTTCTGTGTCATCTGTTCCAGCGCTTTTGCATAGTAATCTAACTGTGCATGGTACTTATCTGCCAGTTCTTCTGCATGGTATATCTTATCGGTCTTATAATCCAACACCACAAGCCCATCCTCTTCTTCAAAGTAGGCATCAATAATTCCCTGCACAAGAATTAATTCGCCTTCTTGTTCTTCCGGATAGATCTCTCGTGCATCAACGCCTAGTACAAAGGGCTGTTCTTTAAAGAGTTTTTGATTTCTTGCTGCCGTTTTCATGCGCTGCGCCACAGAAGTATCCAGGAATTCCTGCACATCTTCAAGGTGGATACAGTCTGCCATATCCTGCCCCATCTTCCCACTCTCCACGAATAACCGCAATTTCGCTTCTATTTCTTCTACATTATATTCTTTAGAAAAGTCCAGCAATTCCATCAATCGATGATATGCCGTACCTCTGGAAGCTCCGGTCAGTTCTTCCTCTTCCTGCAGAAAGCGCGGTATCAACGGGACAACGTCCGGCTCTTCGTAGAGCAGTTCTCCATTTTCTTCTATTTCCTCACCAAGAAATTCCTGCAGATAGACTCGTTTCTTTAATTCAGATACCGTGAATTTCAATTTTTGCTGTCGGCTCTGTACATAAGGATAACGATAGCCAAACTGCTCTTTTAACACTTTATGCATCTCAGGCTCATAGATCACATCCGTATTCCAATGCTCTAACAATGCTTTGCTCATCTTATCTGTCACTTCTTCCTCTACCTCTTCCCGCACGATATCTTCTACCGTAAGCGTGCGAAGAACCATCGGAATCTGCGCACTTAATCTTACAAGTGCCGGCAGCATCCAATCCCAGTACGTGACTGCCTTACTAAGTCTTCCAAATGTCAGTGCTTCTTCTTTTTGCCCCTTCACCATCTCATAGAGCGGCATTTTCTTCTCCAGATTCGCTATGGTTCCGGTGATAATGAGTTTCTCTTTTGCACGGGTGAACGCAACATATAGTACACGCAATTCTTCTCCAAGGCTGTCGAGCGCCTCTTCTTTCTGTATGATCTTCTTTATAATACTTGGGCTTTTCGTTCTATTTTCTATATCAATAGCATCCAATCCTACTCCCATCTTCGCATGAAGAACCACACTGCTTCTCACATCCTGCATGTTAAATCTCTTACCCATTCCTGCCACAAATACAATCGGGAATTCTAATCCTTTGCTCTTATGAATCGTCATCACCCGCACGGTATCCGACTGTTCATCTTCAATACTTGCCTCGCCATAATCTACATCATATTTCTGCAACTGCTCAATATAACGCACGAAATGGAACAAGCCTTTGTAACTGGTTGACTCAAAGGCTCTCGCTTTCTCCACCAGCATCTGAAGATTCGCCTTTCTCTGCTCTCCTCCCGGCATGGCAGACACATAGTCTTCATACCCTGTCTCTTCCAGAATCTTCCACAGCAGTTCATGCATCGGCGTATAAGGTACGATCCTGCGAAATGCATCCAACTGCCCCAGACACACCTCGAGTTTCTCCCGAATCAACGATTCGCTTCCTTCCAGCCGATATTTGCTGACTGCCTGATAGAACGGCATCTCCCTATATTCGCTTTTAATACTGGCTAATTCCTCTTCCGTAATATTGCCAAATGGGGAAGACAATACTGCTGCCAACGGGATATCCTGTCTTCGATTATCAAGCACGCGCAGATAATCCAACAGCACGCCGATCTCCTGCGTTGCAAAATACCCTTCCCGTGTGCCGGCATACGTCGGAATTCCTTCCCGGTTCAGCACTTCTGTAAATACATCTGCGAATCCTTTGATACTCCGGGTCAGAATCACAATATCAGAATACCGCGCAGGACGAAACTCACCCGTCTTCTTATCCACAACCTTCTGATACTCAAGAAGTTCCCTGATTCGTCCGGCAATCGCCCGCGCCTCTAATTCCCGCTCTGTAATCTGCTTGTTTTCGGAACCTTTTATCTGACTGCCGCCCTCTTCTTGACCATCGTCTTTCTTCTGATTAATATTTTTCTCAATATCAACAGCCTCTTCCCACTCATCCAGATTACTGTCAATCACCAGCACTTCTGTCTCCAGATTCTCCCCATCCTTATAGTCAGCCCCTACATACAGCGCTGCCTGGTCATCATAGGTAATCCCTCCAAGATCCGGTGTCATAATCTGGCGGAAGATATAATTCACACTCTCAAGCACCTCTCGCCTGCTTCGGAAGTTCTTATGCAGATCAATCCTCTGCATCTGTCCATCTTCCGTATCATACGTGTTGAATTTCTCCATGAAAAGTTCCGGTCTTGACAGACGGAACCGATAGATACTCTGCTTTACATCCCCCACCATGAATATGTTATAGCGCCCGGATGATACCGTTGATATGCTGGTAAGAATTGCTTCCTGAATCAGATTACTGTCCTGATATTCGTCAATCATAATCTCCAGAAACTGCTGCTGATATTCCCTTGCAACAGCAGACGGCACGAACCCGTCTTCCGTCTTCTCCGTCAGAATCCGAAGTGCATACTGCTCCATATCTGAAAAATCAATCATATTCTGACTGCGCTTCTTCTCTTCGAATCTGCCAGAAAAGGCGCGGACCAGATCTGCCAGTTCCTCCATGGCAGGACGGCATAACTGCATATCTTCCAGAATCCCTTTCGCATCCTGGTAAAAATACTGTTTCACAAGATCCTTAACGATTCCTTTCACTTCCTCACGGATTGCTTTTACTCTTGCAATCTTTTCCTCAGATACCGTCTTATCCCTGTTCGCCGCAAGTCTAACCCAGGATATATCCGCCACCGTTTCCGCCATCTGTTCAAATGTATCGCATGCTATCAATTTTTCTATAACTTTCTGGTCATTTAGAAGCGTCATCTCATAAGCCGTCGGTCCATCCCCATCCTGACAGATCTCAAGTCCCTGATTCAGAAGCATCTGCGCTTCTTTCAGGTATTTCTTCGTATTCTCTATAGCAAGACGAATGTATTCGCTCTCTTCCAATTCCTGTAGATTTTCTATCTGATAGGCTTCTACACATTGCCTGATCCACTCTTCCGGATTCGGATAACTTCTCGAGAATTCATAGATCTTGAGAATCAGTTCCTCGATCTTCTTATCATTCCTTCCACTTCCATATGCCAGAGTAAAGCCCAGGAAACGCTGTTCACCCTGCTGATATCTTTCCTCCAGCACCTCGCCGATCACATCCTGACGCATTAACTTTAGTTCGCCTTCCTCGCCAATCCGAAACCCAGGATCAATATCAATTGCATGAAAATGATCCCGGATCACCGACAGGCAAAAACTATGAATCGTCGTAATCTGGGCATTGTGTATCAGTGTCGCCTGCTGTTTCAGATGCTCGTTGTCCGGGCATTCCTCTAACTTCTTTTCTATCGCATTACGGATACGCTCTTTCATCTCTGCCGCCGCTGCCTCTGTAAATGTTACGATCAGCAGACGGTCTACATCGACAGATTCTGCGTCTGCGGTCAACATGGTAATAATCCGCTCTACCAGAACGGCGGTCTTCCCAGAGCCTGCTGCCGCCGAAACCAGAATATTCCGATTTCTCAGATCGATGACTTTCTTCTGCTCTTCGGTCCATGTAACTCCCATGATCTACGCATCTCCTTCCATTCTACTTATCATCCTCACACTTATCATCCTCACACTTTGCCTTCTCCGCCTCTGCCTTCATTGCAGCCAGCGCCTCTTCTTTGCTCATCTTCCCGATATCTCGATAATGGTAGCCTGGAATCTTAACATCGAATCCACACACATGCCGATACTGGCAATAATCGCATCCCGTCTCCTGTCCTCTCCGATAAGGCACCGTTTCTGTGTTCCCTTCCAGAATCTTTCGATGGGCTTCTTCTACCTTTCTTGCAGCGTGCAGCATCATCGTCTGAAATTCCTCCACTGATACTGCTTTGGAACTCTTGGCAAGGCTTCCATTCTTATTGAATTTCACAGGAACCACCAAGGATTCACCGGCTTGATGATGATCCAAATGCGAAAGCACCTCACCACTTAAATTAATCATTCCATCCGGCTTCAATTCTTTCAAAACTGCTGTCTCTACATTCGTTTCTTCCTGCTTCTCTACGATAGGGTCCTGAATCCGATAGTAAAAGATTCCCGCCGGAACCACTTCCTGCCCCGGATGTTTTCTCTCCTCCGAACGTACAGCAGCATCCATATACACCATCAACTGTAATTGCAGACCATGATACAGCGAAACCACATCGAATGCTTTACTTCCCGTCTTATAATCGACAACCTTCACATAGACTTTGTCCCCGTCTTCACAAGTATCGATCCGGTCAATCTTACCATTCGCGAACCGAAACTCATAGGCAGACGGACGGAAGTCGCCGGCTTCCAGCTGCTTCGTCAGTGCCCATACCGTATGTTCCAGCATCCGCTTCATTCGTACGATCATATACTCATCACGCGCAGAACTATATAAAACAGAATTCCCATAATCTGTAATTGCTTCCTCCACGCTCTCTTCCATATATTCCTTACGCTTCTCATCCGATATCTGCACCCAGTCACAGCCCTCTTTTTCTAATCTCTTTGAATACTTTTCCAAAGCACTGTGACATACATTTCCCAGATCAACTGCCTGGAATTCATACTGCTGCCGTTCTTTAAGATTCAATCCATAGGTCAGGAAATGTGCGAATGCACAGGCAGAGAATCTCTCCATCCTGGTAATGCTCGTTTCAAAATGATCACCGTATAACCGTCTTGCAACCGTTTCCGACAGTCCATCCGTAGGACGCTGATAGTATCCGGCTCTCATCAGGCTTTCTACTTTTTCCTGCCATTTCTCACTTCTTTTATACCATGTATACAATTCTCGCCAGACATCATCCATACCGGTCTTAGAATCCCGAAATCCACGAATCAGATCCTCTATTCCTATCTTCTCCGTCAGTTCACGTTCTTTTAAGGATTTCTCTTCCTCATCCCGGACACCAAGGCATGGATATAATCTACGAAGTTCCTGGATCAGATAAGATGGACGTACGCTCTTTCCATCTGACGACACCTTACTATAATAGACCTCCAGTCTTTCCGAAGGCTTGGTCAGATTCATATAGAGGTAGAATTTCTGAATATATGCCTTCTCCTTTCCTCCCGGTGCCAATGCCAGTTTCTCCTTCTGAAAACGATCTCGGTCACGCTCTGACAACAGCCCCGTTCGAAGCAGAGAACCCGGCAGATACGTATCATTGGCTCCCAGGAAGAACAGCGCTTTGATATCCTTAAGCCTGGTACGCTCTACATCTCCTGCTACTACCTGATCTACACTTGGTGGAATCACTCCCACCCTGGCTTCTTCCAGACCTGCATCCAGGAGTTTACAATATTCATTCAGACTAACCGGCTCATCTCCCAGAAGTTCGACGAATTTGTCGAATAACTCCACAACAATCCGATACACCTGGGCATATTCTTTCGCCAGCGCCAATTCTCCGGCTGCCTGGAATTCCTCTTCCTGCTGTTTCAGCCGCACCTGAAGATTCTCACGAACCATGAATTCATATACTGCAAGGGTAATGTCCTTAACCGTCTTCTGACGCTGCCTCAGCACATACATCAGTGGATCCACCTTCTCCACCATTGTAACCCGGTAATGATTCATCCGTTCCAGGTCTTCCTCCTTCATTCCTGTCAGACGGCGCATCCATCTTTCCTGCCATTTCTTATAGCCCTTGATTCCAAGACCGAGGATATAATTCTCCAGTTCATCCACCTCTTCATAAGTGAAGCCAGCCAGATTCGTACGCAAGAAGCGGAACACACTCTCATAAGTAAAATTCTGCTCTGCCATATTCAGAAGGCTTCGGATATATTCTACAAATGAATTCAGCAATATGCTCCTCTTGTGATCCATGAATACCGGGATATCATAGAGAGTAAATGCCTGCTCCAGATAATCTCCATATACATCCATGTTGCTTGCAATCACACCAATATCCCGGTAGCGATAACCTTCCTTCCGCACCAGTGCCCTTATCTCTCCCACTAACGCAAACGCCTCTTCCCTCGGATTCCTTGCCACATGGATGCCAATTGCATCCTGCTCTTTGCCAAAAGTACCTGCATCATATCGGAACAGATTCCGTTCAAGGAATGCCAGCGCATCCTTACTCCGGAACCGGTATGCCGGCTTATCATACAGGCATACTGGTTCCTCTATCTCCACCTTCGCTTCCCTTGCCAACTGAATTAGCGTGGTCACCATATGCTTACTTAAGGCAAATAGTTGATACGGATGGCGGTACACATAAGGATTCTCTCTGTCATCCATAGTTACCGTTATCATGACCTTGCGGCAATGAACCATAAGTTCCATCAGAAGTCGGTTCTGCACCGGAGTGAATCCCGTGAAGCCATCCAGCACAACGGTACTGTTTTTCAACAGTTCAGACTGCCGGATGACTCTGCTTAAGGCATCCAGCAGTTCTTCTTTTGTAATATATCTCTTCTCCAGATACTCCGTAAAACCATGATACAGAATCTGGATATCTTTTAATTTATAATAGAGTTTGGACTGCTCTCCTGCCGTCTCCATTACCCGCTCAAGTTCTTCTTCTCCGATATCATACTGGGTGAATTCCGAGATGACTGATTTTACCTCACCGATATACCCAAGTTTCTTGATATTCCCCCGAAGTACGGTCAGATCCTCTTCATAATCACCTGCAATCTTGCGCAGAATCAGATTCTTCCCCTCATCATCTAGTACAGGCAGGGTCTCTCCGCCTGTTTCTTCGAACACGCGATAAGCAAGACGTCCAAAACTAAGAACATCGATATTCATAATGCCATGGCGAGGATGCATCGTGACAAGATCCTTTTGAGTCTGCATCGTAAACTGCTCCGGCACAAGGACAATATAGTTCTGCTCTGGATGAACCATAGATTCATCTATCACATGCTTGTAAAGATAGTATGATTTTCCCGAACCTGAAGGTCCGAATATAAATTGTAAAGGCACAGGTCTTCCCTCCTTATGTCCAGTATAGCATATAGTTAAATCATCATAACAAATGACTGACTGCCCGTTTTGACAATTATAGTTCAGTATAACATAAAATCGTGGAAGTGACCAATGAATGTATTGCCAAGCAGATGCAACGTCAAGAAGAGGCATATCCCACGCAAATAGTGCAACGTTCCGGTGAAAGTTCACCTTAATTATTTGCTTAGGGACATGCCTCTTCTTGGCACTGCTGTTTGCTGGCAAAGGATAGGCAGATTATGGAACTACTAACTTTACCAAGGATTATGTGTTATAGTGATTTTTTTAGATAATAGCGGGTATGACCTTTGGGGCAGCCTTCTAGAATTCCAAATACTTCATACCCTAATTTTTCGTAGAATTCTTTTGCCTGAAAGTCGAAGGTGTCCAGGTGGATCAGGGTTGCCTGGTTTAATCTGGCATCTGCTTCTACGTCCTGCAGTAATGTTCTGCCCAGACCGTTTCCACGGCTTTCTTCGGATACCCATAGGCTGTCTACATATACGCAGTTCCAGCAATACATCTTAGCGATGATGCCTCCGATGATCTTGCCCTCCTCATTCACAGCCTTTCTGCTTAGATCCAGGAGGAGTTCTTCCTGTTCGGATGGCACCTTGGTCAGATTATATGCGACTAAATTATCCACAATATATGTTTTATCCTCTTCGCTGCAAGATTGCACATGGTACATTATAAACTCCTCAATTTTTCTGCGAACTCATTACTCAGCGTAATCTTCGCTACATAGAATACATCTCCGGTCATATATATATTCCAGTCATCTTCGATTTCCACCTGAAGATCTCCGCCCGGCATATGCACGATTACTTTATTGTTCGTCATTCCAAGTTTGTATGCTACGCCTGCTGCCGCGCATGCACCGGTTCCGGATGCCAATGTATAGCCTGCGCCTCTTTCATAGATCTCGATTGCGACATGCTCTTTATCGATTACTTTCATAATCTGTGTATTCACACGATTCGGGAAATATCTTGCCATCTCTGCATAATCACCGATCTTACATACCAGAGGCTTGGAGATCTCACGCATTGGAATTACACAGTGCGGATTACCAATTGAGACACAAGTCACCGGATACAGGGTTCTTCCGAATACCATATCTTCGTTAATAACCTCTCTGCTATCTCCTGTTACCGGAATATCATCACTCCTGAAAGATAATTTACCCATAGATACACGGAGGCGGCTGCCGTCCTCATTGAGGAAGGTTACTTCTGCCGGTCCATTTCCTGTATATAATTTAAAATGTTTCTTCTGCACGTAACTTGCATCTTTCAGATATTTCGCAAAGATGCGGACACCATTACCGCTGGTCTCAGACTCGCTTCCGTCCGGATTCCATACCTTCACATACATACCATCCTCTTTCAGGATTGGTCCTTCCAGCACTCCATCTGATCCAAGTCCTGCATTACGGTCGCAGATCATCTTTACATTCTCTGATGTTAATTCCAATTCATTTTTATTCGGGTCAAACACAACATAATCATTCCCCAGCCCGTGATAACGCTCCAATACAACCTTCATAGCATACCTCCATATACGAATCATCTTACTTACATAATAACAGGCATTATTTCCCGAATCAATGTAATTCATGCCAATTATATTGCAAATAATGCCATTTTCTATTATCATTATTTTAAGATATAAAACTCGTAATCATCCATTTTCAAATGAACTTTACCGGAATATGAGATCATGCATTCTAGGGAGGAAACTCATGGAGCAATATGTAAAAAAGGGCTATCTAAACAGCGAATTCCGCCTCTTCCATCTCACCGACCAGGAGACCCGCGAGGTAGAATACCACTATCATGACTTTGATAAGATCACCATCTTTATTAACGGACAGGTCAATTACATGATTGAAGGGAAATCCTACGCTTTAAAGCCTTACGATATTGTACTTGTACGGCATAATGACATTCACAAACTAACAGTGGACAACTCAAGCCTTTACGACCGGATTATCGTCTACATCTCGCCAAATTTCATGAACGCCTATAAGACAGACTCCTATGACCTCAGTTACTGTTTTCAAAAGGCAGAAGAAGAGCAGTCCAATGTCTTACGTATTCCTTCCCTTGAGAAGAGTTCCCTGTTCCGCTCCATTACCCGGCTTGAGCATTCCTTCTCCGATGACGGATATGCAGCCGAACTCTACCGCCAGGTTCTGTTCCTGGAATTCATGATCCATCTGAACCGTGCTGCCAGAAAGAACCGGCTGGAATTCATCGACACTGCCGGCAGCAACACGAAAATCCTGGATATCCTGCAGTATATCAATGAGAATCTGAGCGAAGAACTAAGTATAGATACCCTTGCAGAGCATTTTTACATCAGCAAATATTATATGATGAGACTATTCAAGCAGGAGACCGGCTATACTCTGGGACATTACATCTCACAGAAACGGCTCCTGCTTGCAAAAGAACTGATATTATCCGGCGTGCCAGGCGCGCAGGCTTGTTTTGATTGCGGTTTTAAAGATTATTCCACATTCTCCAGAGCTTATAAGAAATTCTTTGATGAATCCCCACGGGATACCTTGACTTTGTCATAGATCTCTACCGGGACGTAAGCCCTTACGAAGATTCCATCTTCCCGGTATTCTTCTTCCTGTAGTTCTCCGTATTTACGGATGAACTGGATCTTTCCTGCTTCCTGATAAGAATAAAGATTCTCAATAGCGATCTTCTGCTCTCTTAAGACCGCCTCTATCGTCTTAAGAAGTTCCGGAATGCCGGCAAATGTCTTCGCAGATATCTTCACCGTATAATCTGCGTGGAAATCCCGGATAATCTTATCACCATCCACCTTGTCTTGCTTATTGAATATCGTAATAATCGGCTTATCGGTCACTTCCAGATTCTGCAATGTCTCATACACCGTATACATCTGCTCATCCATCTGTGGATTCGCCGTATCTACCACATGTAAAATGATGTCGGCATACTTCGCCTCTTCAAGCGTACTGCGGAATGCCTCGATCAGATGATGCGGCAGTTTACGGATGAAGCCGACGGTATCCGTCAAAAGTATCTCCTGCCCGCTTGGCAGTTTCAATTCTCTGGTAGTTGGATCAAGGGTTGCGAATAACTTGTCCTCTGCAAGTATCCCTGCACCTGTCAACGCATTCAACAACGTAGACTTTCCTGCATTCGTATAACCAACAATTGCCGCAACAGGAACATGATTCCTGCTCCTCTGCTCCCTTGTTACTTCCCGGTGACGCTTCACATCTTTTAACTCTCGATTCAACTGGGCAATCCGGCTCTTAATCAATCTTCGGTCTATCTCCAGTTTCTTCTCACCCGGGCCTCTGGTTCCGATTCCACCGCCAAGCCTTGACATCGCCGTACCGAATCCGGTAAGCCGTGTCTGACGGTACTTAAGCTGAGCCAGTTCCACCTGGATCTTACCCTCACTGGTGGATGCCCTGGCAGCAAAGATATCCAGGATTACCAATGTACGGTCCATCACCTTCGCATCCAGTTCATCCTGAAGATTCTTCATCTGTGCCGGCGAAAGTTCATCATCACAAATAATACCTGTTGCGTCTAATTCCCACAACAGGTCTTTTACTTCTTCTATCTTTCCTTTTCCAATATAAGTTCCCGGATGCATCTGCTCCCTGTTCTGTATCACCATCCCCACAGTCTCGGCACCCGCTGTAGATGCCAGATCTCTTAACTCCTCCAGGGATTTTAAAGTATCATCCTGATCCGAGAGGCTTACGCCAACCAGAATAACGCGCTCCGTCTCTTTTGCCAAATCTATCATCTGCTATACCTCACTATACCCAATGCATTTTCCCGATAGCCGCACAGCACTCTATTGCCACCGGTATGTACTATCTCGTCTCCAGGAATTCCAATTCCTTCTGCGCAGCCGCATCATCCGGATAATCCGCAATATACTCCCTTAACTTCGTCTTGGCGCTCTCCCAGTCTTTGGACTGTTCGTACGCCGCGATCATATTATACCGCATCTCCCGGATCAATTCTTCGCTATTGTCTTTCATTTCAACTCCAATACGGAAATAATTCAGAGCCATCGTAGGATCATTCAGCCTAAGTTCACAGCATCCCAAAAAATTATAAAGTGTTCCCGTCTTCTTTGCACCATGATCTAACGCATCCTCAAATGCATCTAATGCACCTTCATAATCCGCCTGCTCCCACTTGGCAATCCCGATGCCACGATAGGCATCTCCTGTATTCACATCTTTTTCAATTGCCTTTTCAAATTGTTCGATTGCTTCTTTATACTGCCCATTCTCCAGATATTCTACTCCCTTTTCTGAGGGATTTCCCACACAGCCTGTCAGCCATAGCCCTGCAATCATCACAGACAGCATAATCCTGATACGCTTCATATTTCCTCCTATACAGTATATCTTGCTACCCATACAGCATTCAGGATTGCAGCGAACATAACACCTACTTCTGCCAATATCGCTTCCCACATACCAAAATACCCTATCACCGCAAGAATTAATATCAATACTTTTATAATCAGTGCAAAAGAAATATTCTGACTTACAACTCGAAGTGTCTCTTTTGCAATCTTAATGGCATCTACAATTCTGGGGAGTTCGTCTTCCATTAAGACAACATCTGCTGCCTCAACCGCAGCCGCCGCTCCCAATGCACCCATTGCAATTCCGACATCCGCTCTTGCCAGAACCGGTGCGTCATTAATACCATCTCCTACACACACCAGACGCTCCGTACTGTCCTGAAGACTTAAGAAATCCTCTACCTGCTCAAGTTTGTCTCCCGGCATCAGATCTGCATATACATAATCCATCTTTAGTTTCTTTGCTATCGGGACACTGCCACTCGCCGTATCTCCAGTAAGCATCACTAATACTGCATTACATTTATCTTTCAGATACCTGAGTGTATCTCTAGCATCTTCCTTGATCGAATCTGCGATCACAATATATCCTGCATATTTATCTCCAACTGCAACATAGACAACCGTGCCTAACTGATTAACATCATCACACAGTATCCTCTGCTTCTCCATCAATTTCTTATTGCCGACATAGACACGATTCCCTTCAAAAGTAGCATTCACTCCATATCCTGGAATCTCACGCATCCGGTAAACCTTGCCTTTATCAATCTTGCCACCATAAGCTTCCATCAGCGACAGAGCGATTGGATGATTCGAATAGCATTCTACATGCGCGGCAATCCTCAACAGTTCCTCATTCGATATGCCGACAGCCTTGACTTCCTTGACTTTGAATATTCCTTCTGTCAGAGTACCTGTCTTATCAAATATGAATGTATCCGCTTTCGCCAGATCTTCCAGATAATTACCACCCTTGACCACGATCCCCTGGCGGGCTGCAGACGCAATGCCCCCGAGAAATGCAATCGGTATGGACAGTACCAGACCACATGGACATGCCACTACAAGGAATATTAAGCCACGATAGATCCAGGTATCCCAATTCCCATAAGAAAATGATAATGGCGGATAGATCATGACTGCCAATGCGCACACCAGCATCACCGGTGTATAGATCTTAGAAAACCTCGTAATGAACGTCTCGCTCTCTGCCTTCTTATTCTGCGCATCCTCAACCATCTCCATGATTCTTGATACTGTTGAATCCACATATAATTCCAGCACTTTGGCTTCAATCACTCCACTCAAATTAATACAGCCGCTATAGATCTTATCTCCCGGCCACGCACTCTGAGGAATCGCTTCTCCTGTCAGTGCCTTCGTATCTATACTCGTCGTTCCTGACGTAATCACAGCATCCACCGGAATCCGTTCTCCCGGCTTTATCACAATCGTATGACCTGGCTTCAGAGCAGACGGATCTACCGTGAACTCCTTGCCATGAACCTTTCTGGTCGCATACTCCGGACGGATATTCAGCATCTCCTTAATATAACGCTTCGCATTATCTGTAGAATATGCTTCAAATATCATGCCCAGTTCAAAAAGAAGCATCACAAGTACACCCTCGACATATCTTCCGATTCCCAACGCTCCAATAGTCGCAAGAATAATCAGAGTATATTCCGTCAGGAACTTCTTCTGCATAATATCCTCCTGCAGCCTCTTAAATGCATCGAATCCAACAATCAGATATGCAATAAGAAACCATATGAACTTAGCACGGTCCGTCAACATATAATGTGTGGTCGCTGCTGCGGCACACACATAGATGATCACTCCCGTCAGATATATGATACCTCTTCTTTTTAATTCCTCAGTCATACTGTTTTTTCCCTTTTATAACTAACTGTTAACAACTATATGAAGATTATTCCGTAATATGCTCCATTCCCTGACTGATAATGGTCTGAATATGACCATCCGCCAAAGAATAATAGACCGTCTTCCCTTCTCTTCGGTTCTTCACCAGTTTCATCTGCTTCAAAACCCGAAGCTGATGTGAGATGGCCGACTGCGTCATCCCTAAGACCTCAGCAAGATCACAGACACACATCTCTGACTCCAACAGCACACACAGAATCTTAATCCTCGTTGGGTCTGCGAACACCTTATAGAAATCTGCCAGTTCCTTCAATCGTTCTTCCTCCGGCATCTTCTTTTGCACCATGCGTACCGCATCATCATGGACACATGTAACTTCGCAGCACTCGACTTCTGTCTTCTTCATACTATTCTTCCTTTCATGATGATAGACATACTTAATTGTGAAATTCTGCCTATTTGTTAATTATGCCAAATGGTGTCAGTTATTTCAACCATTTGGCATAAAATGAAACTAAAATTAATATTTTCGTAACTATTTCTTTCGTGTATACAGTACACGGATAGAGTTCAACACACACAGCATTGCAACTCCCGTATCAGCAAATACTGCCATCCACATATTCGCATATCCCGCGAATCCGAGAATCATAATTAAGAACTTAATCACCAATGCGAATACTACATTCTCCATTGCAATGGTTCCCGTTCTTCTGGCGATGCCGACTGCCTCCGGTATCGCATCCATCGAAGAGGTCATGAATACTACATCTGCCGCTTCTATGGCTGCATCTGCGCCGCTTCCCATCGCTGCTCCTACATCTGCTCCTGCAAGCACAGGTGCATCGTTAATACCATCTCCTACGAACATAACCGCACCATGCTTGCTTCGGATATCCTTAAGATGGCTTAATTTTTCCTGCGGAAGAAGCTGGGCGTGGACTTCGTCAATTCCCGTCTGCTTCGCCACTGCCATTGCATTATCTTTCGCATCTCCTGTCAGCATTGCAGTGATAAGATTCTGAGACTTCATCCTCTTTACTGCTCCAAATGCTTCTTCCTTGATTACATCTGCAACTACCAGATATCCCACCAGTTCTCCGTCTACCGCAACCAAAACCTCTGTCCCATAAGCATCACTTTGATATCTGCTGGTATCTACGTCATACATCTCAAGAAGTCCTCTGCTGCCACAAAGCACCGTTCCTTCCGGGAACACTGCCCGGATTCCCTTACCGGAGATCTCTTCCGCATCAGATGGTCTTACCAATGTAAGTCCCTGCTCTCTGGCTGCTGTTACAATACTTCTTCCGATCGGATGCGTAGAACTCAATTCACAATCTGCCGCCATTGTCAGAATCTGCTTCTCTGTAAGTCTCTTAAGCGCCACCGTCTTCTGTACTACAAAATTACCCTTCGTGATGGTTCCGGTTTTATCCATAACCACAGTTTTGATATCTTTCAGCGCTTCAATCGCTACTCCGCCTTTGAATAGGATTCCCTGCTTAGAACCAGCGCCTATTCCCGAGAAGAATGCCAGCGGAACACTTAATACCAGCGCACACGGACAACTGATAACCAAGAATGTAATCGCTGTATAGATCCAGTAATTCCAGTCCCCCGTTACCAGCGACGGAACAACCGCGGTAAATATCGCAGCAGCCACCACGATCGGAGTATAGATTCTGGCGAATTTCGTAATGAAACGGTCAATCTTCGGCTTGCTTGCCGCCGCGTTCTCCACAGAATCCAGGATACGGGTTACCATAGATTCACCAAGCGGCTTTTGCACCTCTAATTTCAAAACACCCAGATCATTCACACAGCCTGAATAGACTTCCGTTCCAGGATATACATTCACCGGAACCGGCTCTCCGGTTACAGGAGAAGTATCAATCTGGCTCTGTCCTTCTACAATCTTGCCATCCAGAGGAATTCTGTCTCCCGGGCGAATCAGAATAATATCTCCAACTTTTGCATCCTTCGCAGGAATACTCTCGACATCATTACCTCTGATCAGATTCACAACCTCCGGTCTTAGATCAACCGCTTCCATAATCTGAGAACGGCTGCGGCTTACCGCAATATCTTCGAACACTTCGCCGATCCGGTAGAACAGCATTACACCTACAGCTTCAGCAAAATCACCGATTGCGAATGCTGCCAGTGTTGCCACACTCATCAGGAAATTCTCATCAAATACATGCCCTTTTGCCAGATTCTTAACCGCAGTCCACACAATCTCCAATCCCAGAATCACATATGCCACTACGAACAGGATACTGCTGACAATAGAATCCGGCATCATATGTTCCAAAACTTCTCCGGCTGCAAATAACACTGCACCTGCTACTATCTTAAGAATCTCTTTCTTATTCTCCTCCAGCGGACTTTCTTTCTTCTTCGACGACACAGTATCTTCCCTAGGAATAACCAGTACATCCTCCTCAATCGAAGAACAGATTCTTCTGAATTCCGGGAGCAATTCATCCTGATGATCGGCGGCTACCGCCAACTGCTTGGTGGCATACGTGATTGTAGCTGCTTTCACACCTGGCAACTGCCGAATCTGTCGTTCCATCTTCGCTGCACAGTTGGCACAGCCAAGATTTTCAAGAATGTAGATTCGTTTCTCTACACCTTCCGGCATCGGTAATACTTCCTGCGGTTCTATCGCTTCATGATCGTGACCGCAGCAGCAATCTCCGTGATCGTGGTGATGGTGATGATGTTCATGCTCATGATGGTTGTGCCCACAGCCACATTCTTCCTCACAATCATGGTGATGATGGTGCTCATGCTCGTGGTCATATGTATCTTTCAATTCTTTTTCTTGCTCTCCCATAATTAGCCCTCCTGAATAATTTCTTATCAGTAATCCCTTGACATATGAACAATTATTCATATGTTCATGTTTTTTATTTAATCACGTAAGTGTATATTTGTCAATATATATTTCTCAATTTCGTAAAAACGTGGAACATTACAAAAAGAGCGTTAATTCCAATTCCGAAATTAACGCTCTTCGTATTTCAAAAATCTACCATCTCTGCTGATTCTCTCGACTATTCTCCACCGCACAGGAAATCGCTTCATTATACGTCGGGTGTGCCCGCATCGCATACATCAACTGCGAAGAGGTCAAGCCATTCGCAATCGCCGTAGCCAGTTCTCCAATCATATCCGTTGCACGATGACACATCAACTGCGCTCCAAGAAGCACATCACTATCAGCGGCAAATAATACCTTAATGAATCCTCTCTCATCTTTGGATATGATTGACTGTCCATTCACATCCATGACATACTTCCCACACCGAAGCGGGATTCCCTTCCTGCGTGCTTCTTCCTCTGTAATTCCCACAGACGCGATCTCAGGATCTGTATACAGACAGCTTGGTACAATCGAGATAGACGTAAACAGACAACTTGGCACCATCTCGATGATTACAGATGGGTTCACATCATTCATACGCTCTACTACATAGGTTGCCTGTGCAGATGCAACATGCGCCAACTGGATTCCTCCGATTACATCTCCGATTGCATAGACTCCCGGCATATTCGTCATGTAGAAATCATCTACCATGATTCTGCCCCTCTCCATCTTGATCGGAACATCCGGATCGAATAGGCCTTCCGTATTCGCAATTCTTCCTACGGATACCAGCACGGCATCTACTTTTGTTTCCTGATTCTTTCCCTGATATACATAACGACAGCACAAACCTTCTTCCTGCTTCGTTACTTCTTCCAATATACTCTCTTTACAGATCTTAATTCCGCGGCCCACCAGGATCTCCTCCAGCGCATCTGAGAATTCCCGATCCATATTCGGAAGCAGACGATCCGACAATTCCACAATCGTCACCTCACAGCCAAGGGCATTGAACACCGTGGCAAGTTCGATTCCGATCACGCCTCCGCCAAGAATCAGAAGCCTTTTATATCTGCTCTCATTGGATGTCAGCAATTCCTCGCTCGTCATAACGCCCGGCAGATCCATTCCCGGAATATCTATCATCCGTGCTTTCGCGCCTGTCGCAATCAGAATGTGTTTGCCCATATAATATTCGGTTGTCTGATCCGGCATCACAATCCTCACTCTTCTGTCACTTTGGATGGTTGCCATACCTCTTACGGTATCAATGCCAAGTTCTGCGAACTCTTTCTCTAGTTCCTCCCGCATCTTTGCCGCAGACAGATCCTTATATTCATAGATCTTCTGCAGATCGAACCCTACCTCTTTTGCAGACAGCCCAAACTTCTCACATTCTGTCATCTCACGGTATAGGGTTGCAGCATGCACCAATGCTTTGGTCGGGATGCATCCGCGATTGATGCAGGTTCCTCCAACTTCATTCTTATCAATAATGGCTACGGACATTCCCAGTTTCGCAGCCTTCTTTGCTGCCACATATCCGCCGGGACCTGCACCAATAATTACAAGGTCATATTGTTTTATCATCATATTCCTCCCTGTTATCTATTCAATCTGCCAGTCAATCGGTTCGATTCCATGCTCCTTAAGAAATGCATTCGTCTGACTAAACGGCTTGCTTCCAAAGAATCCTCTGTAGGCTGAAAGCGGACTTGGATGAGGAGCCTTCAGAATCAAATGCTTCGAATTCGTCAACATCTTCTCCTTCCGCTGCGCCGGCGCTCCCCAAAGTATAAATACAATCGGTCGATCCTGGCCGTTCAGTGCCATAATTGCAGCATCCGTGAATTCCTCCCAGCCGATTCCCCGATGGGAATTCGCCTGATGCGCCCGCACGGTAAGCACGGTATTGAGCATCAGCACTCCTTGCTCTGCCCATTTGGTCAGGCATCCGTGATTTGGAATCGTACAGCCCAGATCATCGTGAAGTTCCTGATAGATATTCACAAGGGACGGCGGAATCTCCACACCCTTCTTCACTGAGAAACACAGACCATGCGCCTGTCCATTGTTATGATAAGGATCTTGTCCCAGTATCACAACTTTTACACTATGTAACGGTGTCAGATGGAACGCATTAAAGATATCGTTCGCCGGAGGAAAGATCAGCCTTGTCTTATACTCCTGATTCACCGTTTCGAATAATTTCTTATAATATGGCTTCCGAAACTCTCCCTGGAGCGCTTCCAGCCAATCATTATTAATTGCCGCCATTGCTAATTACTCCTCTTATGTAATGAGCATACTGTACTATAAACGTACAGACACGCCTCTCTGATGAAGATATTCCTTCACCTCTTTGATCTCCAATTCTTTATAATGGAACAGAGATGCTGCAAGTGCTGCATCCGCATTACCATCTGTTAGTGCTTCATAGAAATGCTCTAAAGTTCCGGCACCTCCGGAAGCAATCACCGGAATGGATACTGCATCCGCAATGGCTCTGGTCAGTTCCAAATCATATCCTGCTTTCGTGCCATCACAATCCATGCTGGTAAGAAGAATCTCGCCTGCACCTAATGCCTCCACCTTCGAAGCCCACTCAAGCGCATCGATTCCTACATCCACACGTCCACCATTCTTATAGATATTCCAGCCGCTTCCATCTGCTCTCTTCTTCGCATCGATCGCGACTACCACGCACTGGCTTCCGAACTTATCTGCTGCATCCGAGATCAGCCTTGGTGTATTGATCGCAGATGAATTAATGGATATCTTATCCGCACCTTCTCTTAACAACGCCTTAAAATCATCCACTGTTCGGATACCGCCGCCTACCGTAAATGGAATAAATACCGTCTCCGCGACCTTGCGAACCATATCCACCACCGTCTCTCTGGCATCAGAAGACGCCGTAATATCCAGGAATACAAGTTCGTCCGCTCCCGCCTTATCATATGCTTTTCCAATCTCCACCGGATCTCCGGCATCTCTTAGATCCACAAAATTCACGCCTTTTACAACTCTGCCGTTATTGACATCCAGACATGGAATAATTCTCTTTGTATGCATACGTCCTATCCTCCGTCTATATTTCCACAAAATTCTGAAGTATCTGAAGTCCTACATCGCTGCTCTTCTCCGGATGGAACTGGCAGGCGAATACATTCCCCTGTTCAACCGAGGCATGAATATGCGTACTATACTCTGTCGTAGCTGTCACTATTCCTTCATCTGCAGCCTTCAGATAATAAGAATGCACAAAATATACATACGGTTCATCCGGCAGATTCTGGAGTAATCTTCCATGATTCTGAAGCGCAAGAGAATTCCATCCCATATGCGGAATCTTAAGTCCTTCCTGATCCGGTATCCGAAGGATCTCTCCCTTTAAGATGCCAAGCCCTTCGACGCCCGGCGCCTCATCGCTTCTTTCGAATAAAAGCTGCAGTCCCAGGCATATGCCAAGAAACGGCTTACCGCTGTCTACCACCTCATGAATCACATCACAAAGCCCATATTGGTGAAGTTTGCCCATGGCATCTCCAAAAGCACCTACTCCCGGAAGAATCACCTTATCTGCATTAAGGATCGTCTCTCTGTCTCTTGTGATCACCACGTCCTGCCCTAAGAGCAGCATGGCTTTCTCAACACTTTTGATATTGCCTGCATCGTAATCTAGTATTGCTATCAATGTCCTAATCCGCCTTTCCTTCATCTTCCCCCGTATCTGATACTTTTATACGCATCTTATAACAACGGCTTACATTACTATGCGCTTATTGTACATCAAGTTCAAACCAGAATTCAACACCATTGTCATAATTATTTACCCCATACTCCTGATGGAAGGATTCCATGATGGCTTTCACGATAGACAGACCGATTCCATTGCCTCCATATTCTCTTGTATGTGCCTTATCCACTTTGTAGAATTTGTCCCAGATATGCTCTACATCCTCCCCGGGTATCGGATTGCCGGTATTGAAGACAGTCACTTTTGCCTTGCCGCTTTCCACCTGTATCTTCACTTCTACAATCTTTTCTTCATTCACATGATGGAAGGCATTGCTGACATAATTACGAACCACCTGCTCTACCTTGAATTCATCTGCCCACACATAGACCGGGTCTGCCTGCCGGAAGATGACATGAATATTCTCCTGCTGCGCAAGAATCTCCATACTTTGCAGGACTCCACCCACAAGTTCTGTCAGATTGAACCGTTCGAATACGATATCATCATCCCCGAATTCCAATTGGTTCAACTCCAGCAGATTCTTCACCATCTGATTCATCTTCACGGCTTCATCCATGATCACATCACAATAGAACTCCCTGCTCTCAGGGTCATCACTGACGCCCTCTTTCAGTCCTTCTGCGTATCCCTGGATCAATGCGATCGGAGTCTTCAATTCATGGGATACATTTCCCAGGAATTCGTTGCGCATCTGTTCCAACTTGTCCTTCTGCTCAATGTCCTCCATCAGCCGGTTATTCGCACTCTTAAGTTCTGATATCGTACTTTCTAACTTCTCAGACATCCGATTGAAGTTCGCTCCCAGTTCTCCGATCTCGTTGCTGCCTCCGCTGGTGTATTTGGCATCGAATTCCAGGTCAGCCATACGGTCAGACAATGCTGCAAGTTCCAGGATCGGATCTGTAAGTTTCTTCGAAAAATACCAAATTGACACGACGGCCAATAGAATCAATATGCTTCCAATATAAAGGAGAAAACGATTCGAGATTGCCGCACTTTCCTTAATGCTTTCTAATGGGCTTCTGAGCAAGAACTGGCTTCCATCATCAAGCGTCCCCCACATCTCGATATAATCCGTCTTATTCCAGGGATCATAAGACTGATTAATCTGATAAACATCTGTACTTTCTAATACTTCGCTCTTTTTCTGTGCCTGGTTCAACAGATATCCAATCAATTGATTCTTAAGCTGATCCTTGTCATGCACATTCGTATGCACTCTGCCTGATCCATCCTCTACAAGATAGGATATGTTGTATTTTTCAGCCATATAGAACAGATTCCCTGATATCGCCTCATCCCCCAGACTGCCTGCTTCTGTCGCCTGATTCAGTTCCTCGTATATATCAATAAACTGCATCTCTTTATTACCGATATAATATGGTTCCAAGAACTTCACGTTAATGATAAAAAGTGCTGCCACAAGAAAAACCAGAAGTCCCAGGAAGACGGTAATCATCTGCCGCTTGATAGAATGCTTCATCTTATTCCACCTCGAATTTGTATCCCATGCCCCAGATTGTCTTGATATAATTGCCTTTGTCACCCAACTTGCTTCTTAACTTCTTCACATGGGTATCAATGGTTCTTGCATCACCAAAGTAATCATAATTCCATACATTATTCAGGATCTTCTCTCTGGACAATGCAATCCCCTGATTCTCGACAAAATACGCCAACAATTCAAACTCCTTAAAACTAAGTTCGATCTCTTTCCCATCGATCTTCACCTGATGTGCAGACTTGTCAATACAGATCCCACCGGCATCTACCGTCTCTGATATATCCAACGCATGAGAGCGCCTTAAGATTGCCTCTACCCTTGCCACAAGGATCTTCGGACTGAACGGCTTTGAGATATACTCATCCACTCCCAATTCAAAGCCCTGCAGTTCATCCCGTTCTTCAGAGCGAGCCGTAAGCATAATGATCGGCACCTTGGAAGACTGACGTACTTCTCGGCACACCTGCCATCCATCCATCTTCGGCATCATTACATCCAGGATAAGTAACGCTATCTCTTTATCCTCATAGAAGCGTTCCATCGCCTCTATGCCATCTGCTGCCTCCAGCACCTGATACCCCTTCCGTTCCAGAAAATCCCGGACTAATTTGCGCATTCTGCTCTCATCATCTACTACCAATATCTTAATCTTCTCCATATCGTACAACCTCCATCCGAAGTTCTTGAATCCACTGACTATATATCATCCTGTAACGCACACTCACCCAAAAGCGTGTACCACAAGAAACTCATATAAGTGTATCATACCAGGTAAATATGTCATTTGTGTGAAAATATTGAATTCTCCGGATAATTATCCTTCTCTTCCACTCCACTCTCAGTACTTCAGATCCAGAGAACTGTCCAGCATATAGACTCCGCTTACAGTCTCATCCTCCAGCATCTTAAGCAATTCCTGCTTCGTGGCATAGACCACCGTTCCGTAACTATTAACTCCATTCTCTTCTATATAATGAAGCGCCGATTGATATTTTACCTTATTCA
This sequence comes from uncultured Dorea sp., assembly GCA_945870325.1. Classification (GTDB taxonomy): domain Bacteria; phylum Bacillota; class Clostridia; order Lachnospirales; family Lachnospiraceae; genus CAMBRQ01. The sequence goes on from CAMBRQ010000019.1 coordinate 23,257, forward strand.
CAACATTCTCACCCGGAACATCCGAATCAAATATTCCCAGGAATTTCTCATGATCCATCATGTAATTCAACATAGACATCACATGTTTCTCATACACCTCTGCCGGAGCATTGTCATAATCCTCATACTGGAACACATCCAGATACGGATATTTCTCCTGGTCATAACAATCTGTCAATACATATCCCGCCTGCTTCGGGCAGAATCCCCAGTAACCTCCCGAATGACCATCATCATCTACCATAAGCGGACAATATAGATAATAGGCATCGTATTTCCCCATGAATTCTATCAGTTCTTCAAGATTCTTCGTATCATCAAACGAGATTGCCGCACGTATCATCATCGCCTCAGGAATATCCTCTAATTTTTTTCGTGCATCCTCTGCCTTCATCGCGCAGCTTCCTCCCTGTTGCCGGTATGTGAACGCATTATCAGGAAAATCTGACCGGTTCCAGTTCAGATCCTGACGATAGAGATGGTTCCTTACCAGTTCCAGTGGATGATGTGTAATCTCTCCATTAATCTGGGTCTGAACGTCTATCGTATATCTGCCATATCCTTCCGGTCTGATCCCCACATCTGCGAATCCTTTATCCCCACAGAACAACTCCATGTATACCGACATCGTCAACTGGAACGGAGAATATATGACAGCCGACTGTGTCTCTTCATCCACAATCTCAATATTTTCAGACGGATTGTAACACACTTTGTCAAGCAGCGGAGATAGACCATACAACAGCAGAAGTACTACGACAATCACCACTGCACCGGTAACCGCTGCATATCTTCGAAATTTCCTGCTGACAGCCTTAGATACCTCTTTGCTTAAGTCCTGCCTCTTTAAGTCCCTAGATCTCGCCCCTTTTCCCTGTTCGTCTTTACGCTCCTCGTCGCCCTCTTCCTCGTATAATTCCTGATCCAGGCTATCATCCAGATGTCCAAGCAGCACCTGCATCTTCTCAAGATCCTCCCGAATCTGTTCCGCCTCTTCTTTTCCCAACTCACCACTTAGATATTTTCGAAATCTCTCTTCATATCTCATACCTTCACCTGCTTTCTATTCTTTATACCTATCCTTCATTTTCATCCAACATTCTCTTAAGTTTCTGCTTGGCACGATATAGGATTACTCTTGTGTTACTGTAACTTAGATTCAGGACTCTGCTGATTGCATCCTGAGATAATCCGGCAAAATAATAGAGTTCTACCGCCTCGCGTTCCGTATCCTTGAGCCTTAGGATCGCCCGGTATAGTCTCTGATTCTGCTCTTTCCTGATTATCTGCTCCAGGATCTCTTCTCCTCCATCCGTTACCTCTGATTCTTCCCATCCGGCAATCCTTTTCTCTCTGCGCCATAGATCCAGATACAGATTCCTCGCTACTACCAGAAGCCATGGCAGCATCGCATCCCCTGCTTTCTCCGCTGTACAGAATGCTTTAAGGAATGTCTCCTGCATCAGATCCTCCGCCAGCGCATGGTTGTGACAAAGGGAATAGAGATAGAGGTAGACTTGCTTTGTGTATTTGCGGTATAGCACTTCTAATATATCTTTTTCCACTTTATCACCTCCTCGTATAAGATAAACGAATAACCGGGAAAAATGTTACGCGTCTATCCATATTAATTTTATAATTAGATTCAACTCAAAAGCCCAAAAATAGGCATGCCAGATTTTTATTTCCGATGTGTCTTATGTTTTGACTGTAATTGACAAATTATACCTTAAAATTTATACTAAGTATGTGCTACCTAAGATGGTAGGCGGTTAGTCCTTCTATCGTGAGACTAGACTCATGTTTATCTTATAGATATCCTTTCGAGGAAATATTGCGAAAGGAGGACGTTAGTATATGATTACATACTCAGACCTATTTACTTATACAATAGTAATCTTTACTATTCTTGCGTTTGCGTTTAACAACAAAAGCAAAAGAAAATAACCGCCCTAGCGACCAAACTAAGCGGTTATAATCTTGTATTATATTCAATTACTTGGGGCTAACCGTCTGCAATAGGTAGCACCTTTAATAAGTCAATATCTTTTCCTTTAATTATTATAAATCGGTCTAGACCATTTTTCAACACTTTTGTTGAATTTCTCGTCCTCTTTCAGCCTCCTTTCATTTTGTCTATGTTTAATTCATTCCTATTCCTGTCCCATAAAAGGCTCTGAGACACACCAGAACGCTCACGGAGCAACTTTACGGTTGGACATGAGGAATTGCCTTATAAATTCAGATGCTAAAATAAGCCTACAAAGCAAAATATTTGCAAATAAAAAAATCGCTCAACCCTTGATTTTTCTGGATTTAAAGCGATTTTTTAAGTGGACCTGGCGGGAGTTGAACCCGCGTCCGAAAGCCCATCCATCGAAGCATCTCCCATCACAGTCATTATATTAACATTCCCTCCATCAGTCACCTAATGACAGGTTACCGACTTTAGTAGCTTCATAGATTCTTCCATCTCCTCAAAGCTTTGGAAACGAAGTGCTCCGCCTCGTTGAAGCCGGTTACCGGGGCAGCGGATGACCCTGGGCCGACTGCCGCCTAATTAGGCAGCGTACGCTAATTCTCTATTGTCTGCGTTTATATTTAATTGGAACTTTTATCGTAGTGTCCCGCTACGGATGGCTTCTTCCACTTCCAGACCCCCGTCGAAACCAGTACAAGCCCTGAATAATGCTGTATCTCTGGTTTGCAGACGAATCTTTTCATTAGGTATATCCTATTATATGAACGGATATTCCTTTTGTCAAGCCACTTTTTCCTGGCAATACCTGGTGCCATCTATCTTCGATCGCGTTTCAGGCGAAGTTTCAGTTCTTCCATAATCTCTTTGTGATGTCTGGATTCCATCTTCGGGAATGCTTTCGCAAGACGTCTGCTGACTCTCGTGCTGCGTTCTGCCAGTTCCGCATATCTGTTCTTCAACTCTGCTATGCGAACTTTCTGCTCTTCCATGCGAACTTTCTGCTCCTCCATGCGAACTTTCTGCTCCTCCATGCGGATTCTCTCTTCGATGCGGTTTCTCTGTTCTTCGATATAATTCTTCCGCTCTTCGAAACGACTCTTCTGCTCCTCTGTAGCATTTTCCAGTTTCTCACGCATCTCCACAGCAAGAGAATCCATCTGCTGCTTCGTCTCATCTAACTTTTCGCGCAGATCCAATACAGCAGAATCCAACTGTTTCTTTTTCTCCTCTGAGAATTCCATGGTCTCCATGACATTTTCGTGGATATTCTCTCCAACTTTGTCGGAGATCTCCCGCAACTCTGCCGCAATCTTCTCCATCGCATCCAGCCTTTTGTTCAGTTTCAGAATTGCAGATGCAGTCACATACAAATCAGCGAACAGCACCGTTCCCAACACAACAATCAACACAATTCCTGCCGTCAGTGGTATAAGCGCAAGTGCATTGTGAATCATAGGATGGATCACTTTCACAATCGCCACACATGCAACGCCCCACACAAGCGAGAACAACAGGCATACATATCCCCCGATATTCAACGGCTGATTCGAATAATCCCACCATTTATGATGGAATATCTTATCCATCAGATATCCGGTCAGTCCCTCAATCAGCGTTACCAGTACCGTGGACACGATATACAAAAGTATCAGATTATTCTCCACAGGCTCCAAAAACATTACCACCACGCCGACTCCTACTCCATAGATCGGACAAATCGGTCCATTTAAAAAACCTCGGTTTACGAATCTTAGTTCCTTCGTTGTAGCATAAGCCACCTCCGTACACCATCCCAGGAATCCATATGTAAAAAAGTATAAGACAAAAAAGTATAACTGCATACATTACCTCCGATTCTAAAGTCCTAAAGTCCTAACATATGAATTACAGTATACTTCACATTGCCATCTTCGTCAAATAGTGATATTATATACGAGTAATAGATAATAATTATCAATAACACTTAAGAGGAGCAATGAAAATGACACTAAAGCAAGGGAAAAATAACCAGACCTACCGTGTCGAATCCATCGACATCGAATTACAGCTTGAGCGCCGTCTGGAAGCCCTGGGACTTACAGAAGGTTCCTTAATTACCATACTGAACAATGATAAAAAAGGTTCTCTCACCGCCAAATTCCGTGGCACCCGATTTGCACTCGGCAGAAGAATTGCAGACCATATCGAAGTTACGGAGGTACAGGCATCATGAGCAATACAATCAATGTCGGATTCATCGGCAATCCGAACTGTGGAAAAACCACTCTTTTTAACGCATTTACCGGAGCGAACCTGAAAGTCGCCAACTGGCCCGGCGTTACCGTCGAGAAGAAAGAGGGCAAGACTGTCTATCAGGGACAGGAATTCAAATTAATCGACCTGCCTGGTATCTATAGTCTGACATCCTATACAATGGAAGAAACCGTCTCCCGTGAATGTATCATGAGCGACGAAGTAGATGTCATAGTTGACGTCATTGATGCATCCAGCCTGGAGCGGAACCTCTATCTGACACTCCAGTTGATCGAACTTGGCAAGCCGGTCGTGCTTGCTCTGAACATGATGGACATCGTAGAAGAGCGCGGCATGGAGATCGACCTCCACCGACTGCCTGAGATGCTTGGCGTACCTGCTATCCCAGTATCTGCCAGGAAGAAGACCGGACTCTCCATCCTGCTTCATGCAGTTGCCCATCACAACGAATATGCCAAGCAGGGACCTTTCATTCATCATCACACGGGCAAATCCTCTGCCCATGTACACAATCACCATGAAGAATATGCCATGGTGTACGAAGATTATATCGAAGACAAGATCGACATCATCATGGGAAGGCTTAACGAGAATTACCCAGAGATGCACAACAAACGCTGGCACGCCATCAAATTACTGGAAAAAGATAAAGGCGTAACCGAGAATCACCCTCTTAACCTGGAGGATGTGATCGACCGCAGTTACGAAAAAGACATCATTAATCAGAAATATGATTTTATCGAAGAAGTCATTGCAGAAGTGCTGGTTAACAAATCCAGAAAAGAAGAAGCCACTGACAAGATTGACCACTATCTTACCCACCGCTGGCTCGGTCTTCCAATCTTTCTTGGAATTATGGCGCTGGTCTTCTTCTTAACCTTTACAATCGGCGACTGGCTAAAAGGGTATTTTGAGATTGCATTAGAAGAAATCTCTTCGTTTGCAGCAAACGGACTTACTGCCATTCATGTAAGCCCTATGCTTCAATCTCTGATCATTGATGGAATTATCTCCGGTGTGGGAGGAATCCTTACCTTCCTTCCGAACATCTTTATATTGTTCCTGGCACTGGCATTGCTGGAAGACAGCGGATATATGGCAAGAGTAGCATTCGTCATGGACGATATCATGAGCAGGCTTGGATTATCAGGACGAGCGTTCCTTCCACTTCTTCTCGGATTCGGCTGCTCTGTACCTGCTATTATGGCCTCCAGAGCACTGGAGCATAAACATGACCGTTTCAAGACGATACTGGTCACGCCATTCATGTCGTGCAGCGCAAGGCTTCCAATCTATGTCTTGTTTTCCTCTATGTTCTTCGGAAAACAGGCAATGCTCGTCTGCTACTCCATGTATCTTCTTGGAATCGTAATTGCAATTGCGACAGCATACATACTATCCAAATTAGACGGAAGCAAGGCAGAACATGCACTTCTCATCGAATTACCGGAATATAAATCTCCCAATGCACGTACCATAGGCATCTATGTATGGGAGAAGATCAAAGACTATTTAACCAAAGCCGGAACCGTAATCTTCATTGCGTCCGTAATCATGTGGTGCATCTTAAACTTCGGTCCTCATGGCTATGTAACGGATATTAGCCAAAGTTTCGGCTCCGTTATCGGGAAAGCAGTTGTTCCACTCTTCAAGCCGGCAGGACTTGGATATTGGCAGATTATCGTAGCATTAATCGCAGGAATTGCCGCCAAAGAAATGGTGGTATCCAGCTGCAGCGTATTATTCGGAATCCAGAATATTACTACCGCACACGGCATGGATGCCATGGTAGCCACTCTGGCTTCTATGGGGTTCGGCGCCGCGAATGCTTATGCATTAATGGTATTCTGCCTGTTGTATGTTCCTTGCACGGCAACGATTGCTACGATCCACCGGGAACTTAAGAGTTGGAAGTCTACTTTTGGAATTATTCTGTTCCAATTAGGGATGGCATGGGTTATGAGTGTGATTGTGTATCATATTGGGGTGTTGTTTTAAGGCCGAATTTGGTTTATGAAGAGTTTTTAGAAAAGTGTACGGCAGAGAGGGCGGGTATGGTGGGGCGGATCCGACTCCAATCGCCTACAAGCCGTAAGTTCAAGAGAACTAGGAAATCGGGAATCGAATGTATTCACCGGACAAATCTGAAAGATTTCCCCGGCTCAGACATTCTTGAATTCTGTGCTTGTGGCACAGAATTCATCCTGATTTTCTATCTCTCTTTCACTAACGGTTTGTACGGCTCTTCTACGAATCCGCCCCACCATACCGCCCTCTCTGCCTGACATTCTTATGTGCGACTCTTAATAAACCGGGGAGATTCTTATGCGGGTGCGAGTAGAATGATATTGGTAAAATAACATTTCGGGAGTGTGAAGAATTTTGCAATATAAGTTGAAGGACCCACATAGTTGTTCCAATCTTTCCTAGGGCATGTAATTTCGAGCCGCACAATCTATTGCCCTACCAATAACGTTCCACACACATCCCCGCCTGAATCCTCCCGGTGGGAAAAACTTGAGGATGCAGGAATATCAGGTGCAAGAGCAGGGAAGTTATGGACTGTGACCGTATCATTTCACCTTAGACCTCGTTGCAGAAAAAAATACCGTCAGTTCGTACGAAACCAGGACCACAAGTCCTGGTTTCGAGGGCATCTGAGTCGTAAGACCATCAAGGGCTTACGGCGAATATGTCCGGTTAGAACTAACGGTATTTTTTTCTGTTACGAGGTCTTAGCGAAATGATCCGGCCACAGCCCATAACTTTCCTACCCTTGCACCGTACACTTCCAATACTCTAATTTCACCACCAAATTCACATCCTATTCTGCATATGAAGATATGGTATCTCAATCGGATCAATCGGGTCGATCGGATTCTCAATCTGTCCTTTCACTTTTCTCTTATGGCGCCTTAGCAATTCGCCGCCCTTATTATAGAACCAGAAGGAGTACGTCAATATCTTATTCGCCTTCCCCATCTTCTCCTTCGTCGTCTTCCCATAAAGCGTACCGCCCACTCCGATTGGTACTTTCTTACGAATCAGGGATATCAGTTCCGTCTCACAGGTTACATGCTCCGGCAATTCCGTATACGCCATAGACACACAGTCTAACTTATGAGCATCACTTCCGCCGATCCCTGGCTTCTTATACTTCATAGCAAGTTTCATAGCCCCCATATTAGACTCTTCTGATTCGCAGGCATTGAATGCCTCGATAAAATCAAATCTCTTAATAATCTCCGGAGACTTGTAGTATTTCTTCGTGTTCGTGAAACTTAAGTACTTCTCACCGCATGGATGAGCCGGTCCCAGGATTCCACCGTGACGGTGTACAAAATCAATCAGCGCGCTCACCGGCAGCCCTCTTAATTCCAGGAGTCTCATCTTCACTCCTTCCGGCATGATACAGATGATATGACCCGCATCACAGGTATCATACTCAATTCCTTTTAACACCACAAAGTCTTCATGAACCTTGCCTTTCATATTATACTTCCAATGACGGTATCCCTTGTAGGTATCATGGTCTGTAATCAGCATACCGTCGAATCCATGCTCTTTCAACTTCGTGATATATTCATCCAGACCTACTTTACTGTCTAGAGAGCCCTCTTTTACGTGACAATGCATATCTATTTTCATACCAAGGCCTCCTTCATTCATATTCTAAAATTATTATATCACATTTACCTTTTAAAATACAACTAACCGGACCTTCATGGCGGATTTTCCCTCACGACACATCTGACATAACCTCTCTTTTATACTGCTATCTTCTTATTGATTATAAATTCTCTTCAGCATTCACAGAGTGCCGCACAACCAACGCACATATACACCATATCACCATATAAGTATATTCCGGAATCTCCACCTCCGCAAAACTGTATAGAATCATCACCATAATCTGAATCAAAACGCCCGCCAGTACAACCAATAACCTCATTCTTTTACTCATAATAAAGCACCTCTCCTTCTATAGTCATTACTATATCAGGAGAGGTGTGTCATAAAAGGGACTTAGATCTCTTCTTCGATAATTTTTATATCATCATCATCTTCTTCATCGTTTTTTTCATTCGAATCATCCGCAGCATTCTCTTTCTTGCTGTCTTCATGTTCATCATCGTCATCTTCCAATATCCTTCTTGCCTTCTCTACCTCGGACTCCACAGATACCTTCTCTTTGACCTGCTCAGAGTATACCTTTTCTTTCTTCCCGATCTTTCTGGAATGCATCATGAACTGAATCCAGATTCCAATCAATGCCACTACTGCTCCGATCACATATCCAATCCACGCAGGATCACTCATGCCAAGCAATGCTACTGCCGCATTCCCCACAGCCAGTCCTCCGGAGATTCCTGTAACCAGGATCACAATCGGCTCTGTAAAGATCACAGACAATATTGCCATCACAATCGCAACAACAACACCAACAATTCCCAGTATCAATGCATTCGGAACAGCCAGCGAGACGAATATCCCTGCTACTTCCACGAAAACAAGAAAGAAAATTCCCAATCGCCGCAATAAGCCAAATAGCACTGCACAAATGACCGCACACGCTGCTATCGCAATCAATATTGTCATATCCTTAAGCCCAAATCCAACGGCGATTCCTACACCAATCACCGCGCCGATCACCAGACCTGTAATCGCAGCCAGTATCCTTGATAATTTTAATCCGAAGAAACAGATGATAAGACCGACAACTGCCGTAACCGCCAGCATAATCATCAACATCTGAGTTGCCCATGCCAGAAAATAACTGACATCGCCTTCTGAAGTTCCCTCCAGTAATCCTTGCAAATATGTACCCATGTTCATTACTTCATTCATATCATTCGTCTCCTTTACCCCTTGTCAATCACTTGTATGAATCCATAATCGTCCCAAGTAAAGCCGTGTACTCCTTCACAACCTTCTCAGGCGATATTATTATAACATCTTTTCCCAGTCCTGTTAACCACCCAAAAAAGGGTTCGCTCACCGCAACCTGGACATGGGCAATAAAATGTTCCTCCCCATCCTTCCGGACGGATACTCCCTTTCCAAAACGGTCGATGACCACTCCGACGAGCCTGTTGGGAAACCGGATGCTCACCATCTCCTCTTCCCCTGCAAACATGCCAAATGTCTTCCGGGAATAACTGACCGGATCAAAATCCTTGAACCGATCCTTTCCTATCCTCTTCTCCGGGAGCATCTCGATTCTCTGCATCTTATCTACCCGGAAATGCTTCAGTATCCCACTCGCCTCATCATAGCCGATCAGATAATAATTCTCTTCTTCCCAACTAAGCGCCCATGGACTGATTCTATATAGTTTCCCGTGATTCTTAAGTACTGTTTTCTTCTCTATCGTCCACCGGAAATACTGGAACGCAATCTGACAGTCTTCTGATATCGCCGAATAGATCTTGTCCACATTATAATAGATGCTTTCATTCATTGTCTTCACGCGGTCTGCAACATACACCTGCCTGTGAAGGCTGGTCGCTTCGTACCTGCTTGCCAGACCTTCAATCTTGCGAATCAGGCTTCTGGACTTTCTCTCCGTGATAAACCTTGATGACTGAACTGCATCCACCAGAAGTTTTAATTCTGCCAGTTCAAAATCATGGCTTGCCAGATAATATCCTTCCGGCGGTTCTTTGCGATACTCGATATCCATTCCATACTGTTTTAACGTATCAATATCACTATATATACTTTTTCTCGCAGCCCGGATTCCTTCTTTCTCCATGGCGCTTAATATCTCTTTCATAGAGATCGTATGCTGTCCATCCGTTTTTTCAGTGAGAAGATCCATCAGAAACAGCAATTTCACTTTTTGATTATAGGATTTCGACATCTTGGGAGTCCTTCTTTTTTCTTCTGTATTTATGATATCAATAGCATTCGCATGCGTCAATAATAAAAATAACAACAATCAAAGCAAACAAAAAGAAGGCTGCTGCCTAAGCATCTCGCTTACACAGTAACCCTCTCTCATTTCCTGCCAATATCTTAGAACTCAACTGATCCTGTCTCTGTTCCATTTACAACATAATATACAGCATTCTCTTCAGGCTTAATGTATAATTCCATTGTCTTGATATCTCCAACCTTTTTGCCGGAACCTGTCCATGCCTTCTTAACGTTGGCGATAATCTCTTTCTCCTCTACCTGTTTTCCCAAATATTGAACAAAAGTACTTACCTTTATCTCTTTCTTTGCTGTCGTCTTCTTTGTAGTCGTAGTTGTCTTCTTCGCTGCTGTCTTCTTTGCCGGCGCTTTCTTCTCAGGTGTCTTCTTTTCAGTTGCTTTCTTAGCTGCAGGAGTCTTAGCCGGCTCGGTTGTTGCTTCTACTGGCTTCGCTGCTGGTTCTGCCTTCACTACTTCTACTGTCTCTTTTGCTACCTCTGTTGCTGGTGTTACTTTTTTTGTGGCCATGATAATTCCTCCTCATTTCTCCTAAGCCTCGTCACCTAGACCTGACTATTATAGCACATTATTTTGAAAATGCAATTATCACCTGTATTTCCCATATCCTCAGGATTTCGGGGCATTCTTCGTAATATTTGATTACTCTTTGCATCTTTCAAAATTATTTTTTGTACGAATTGCTTGTGATTTTCCTATCATACTCGTTCATCTTTCGTACGATTTTGCCATTATCTTTAGTATTTGAGGAGTTTTTTTATGCTATAATCTCTAGCAAAATTCCTGCAATCACGGCTATTGCAAGCAATACTCCAATGATTCTAAGGTTTTCTCTTTTATCCCTATTCACTTTACATAAGACAACCAGACCAATTCCTGCACCTGTACACAGTCCTGCGATCACAGAAGCGAATGATATCGCCCCGCTCAGATACAACTGAGTCAGTATTACGGACGCTGCACAGTTGGGAATCAATCCTATTACCGCGGCAATAACCGGCTGAAAAATAGTATCTCCCAATAAAAAGGCTGAGAGCCTCTCTATTCCGAAGATCTCCACACAGAGATTCAGGATACCGGTAAAAACAAACAGATATACAAATATCTTCACTGTATGATGCCATGCCGGCTTCAACACTCCCGACTCCTCTTCATGGCATCCACAGTCATCGCAGAGATTGCCGCTTGCCTTCGGCACAGAGATTCTGTTTTTCAAAAAGATATCTACAATATAGCCTGCCGCGATCGCAATCAGCACCTTCGATGCCAACAGCGGGCCTACTTCCTTTATCGCACCAGGATTGCCAAGCATAATCAGAATCGCTTCATCAGATGTGGCAATAAATACTGATAAGAGCGTGCCGACGGAGATAATGCCTCCCGCATAGAGATTGGCAGCCATAACGGAGAAGCCACACTGAGGAACACATCCCGCAACTGCCCCGACAATCGGTCCCGCCTTTCCTACCTTTATAAGCATTTTCTCAGTAAATTCGCTGGAATAGTGTTCCAGTGCCTCTATCAGTATAAAAGCCACGAATAAAAATGGCAGCATCTTCAAGCAATCAAAACTGGTATCCAGAATTACGTCTTTTAACATTTCCATATATCACATACCCTTTCTGATCCAGACCTAATAGGTCTATTTTAGATGCAGTCTCATGAATTTACAAGGACTATTTTCAAAAACATCAAATATCTACCCTTTTCTTTTCATTTTGTCCGTATTCTTGTATACTTATATTATCATCAAAATAATTTTAAGGAGGGTGAAATATTGAGTACTTTTGAGCGAATCTTATCAGGACTTCCCGGATTAGATGCTATATTGGATCATATCCGTTTGGGAGACAACGTTGTATGGCAGGTATCCTCCATGGAAGAATACCGGTTTTTCGTAGAGCCTTTCTATCGGCAGGCAAAGAAAGATCATCGTCGGATTCTGTATATGCATTTTACCGGACATCCCAGACTTCTTAGTCACTCTTGCGGCATTCCTGTCTATGAATTCAATCCGGCAGAGGGTTTCGAAGCCTTCACTATGAATGTACGGAAACGCATCGCCGAGGAAGGCCAGGATGTCTTCTATATCTTCGACTGTCTATCGGATCTTCAGGCAAGCTGGGCAACAGACCTTATGATGGGGAACTTCTTTCGGGTAACCTGCCCCTATCTGTTCGAACTAAATACAGTGGCGTATTTTCCGATTCTTCGCGGGCGCCATTCCTTTGATGCGATTGCCCGGATTCAGGAGACAACCCAACTGCTTCTGGATGTCTACATGGACAGAGAAAGCCTGTACATCAATCCGCTAAAAGTCTGGAACCGTTATTCACCCAATATGTTTCTTCCTCATCAATACATCGCAGGAGACGGCTCTTTCCTTCCTTTGAAGGGAGGCTATGAAGTCAGCCGTTTCTATACGCTTGTAGATAACCTTACCCGCATCTATGAGAATCAGAATCTGGACAGTTGGGAAAGGTTCGTCTCCGATGCCAGACGGATCTATCATACGGATCATATATTTTCCAAAGAAACGCAAGATAACTTCTGCCAGAACATGATGTCACGGGACGAAAAAATCCTGGCTCTGTTAAAGCAATATTTTTCTCCGGAAGATTATTTCCATATCTATAAACGCATGATTGGAACAGGGAGTATCGGCGGCAAGGCATGCGGCATGCTGCTTGCCCGCAAGATTATAGAGACGGATAATCCGGAGGCTTTCCGTCTTATGGAGCCTCACGATTCCTATTATCTGGGTTCTGATGTGTTTTATACTTATATAGTACATAACAAGTTCTGGAGACTCCACATCAGCCAGAAGACGAAAGAAGGATATTTTAAACTGGCCCCGGAGATTGAGCATGCTTTTAAGACCGGTTCTTTCCCGGAACCTATCCGCCAACAGTTTATCCGAATGCTGGAATACTTCGGGCAGCGACCGATTATCGTGCGTTCAAGCAGTCTTCAGGAAGATGGATTCGGCAACGCATTTGCCGGAAAATACGAATCCGTCTTCTGTATTAACTCAGGCGACATCACAACACGGCTTACAGAACTTGAGAATGCGGTACGTACGGTCTATGCCAGTACCATGAACATGGCTGCTCTGGAATACAGGCGTCAGCGTGGTCTTGGATATAAGGATGAACAGATGGCTCTTTTAATCCAACGTGTATCTGGTTCTATGTATGAAGATTTTCTGATGCCAAATGCCGCAGGTGTAGGATATTCTTACAGCGCTTACCGCTGGAGCGATTCCCTGGATGCCTCTTGCGGAATGCTGCGCCTGGTTATGGGGCTTGGCACCCGTGCAGTTGACCGCACAGAAGGTGATTATCCGCGTATCGTGAATCTTGCACGTCCGGAGAGTTCCACGCTAACCGGAAGCCAGGCAAAGCATCAGTATTCTCAGCGTTATGTAGACTTGATTGATTATCAGGAGAAATCTCTTGCCACCCGTTCTATTAAGCAGGTGACCCCTTATATGGATTCCTGGTATCAACGTATGGTTTTGGAGCATGATTACGATGCCGAGCGTACTTTCCGCGAACGCGGCCAGCACCGGGAAATTCTCTTTGCCAGTTGTGAAGGACTGGTTCGCAACCGTACCTTTACCGAATGCATGAAATCTATTCTTCGGACACTGCAAACAGCCTATGATTATCCGGTAGACATTGAATTCACAATTAACAGTAACGCTGATGGTGAATTCGTATTCAATCTGCTTCAATGCCGTCCACTGCAGATTGGGACATCACGGGATGCCGTAACCGTTCCTGATCTTCCGGACGAACAGACTGTATTCTCCGTCACCAATGCTTCTATGGGAGGTTCCAGATCAGAGAATATCGACTACATCGTATGGGTGGATTCCAAAGGCTATTATCAGTGTCCTTATAAGCAGAAGCCTGATATCGCAAGAATTATCGGTGATATCAATCATTACTTTCGAAAAAGCCGACAGAAACTCATGCTCTTCGTTCCCGGAAGAATCGGCACTTCTTCCCCGGAGTTGGGAGTTCCTGTTACTTTCGCAGAGATTCATCACTTCTGCTCTATATGCGAGATGTCCGACAGCGAAGTTGGATATATGCCTGAACTTTCTTATGGCAGCCATATGTTCCAAGATCTTGTAGAAGCCGAAATCTTCTATACTGCCATCTTCGACAATGACAGGACTTTGTATTTTGATAAAGATTATTTTAAAAAGAATGCGAATATATTGACAGATATATTGCCGGAATGTGGAGAATATAAGGATATTGTGCATGTGTATGATTTGCAGGGAAAGGGAATACATCTGTATTCTGATGTACGTAATGAGAGGACGGTGTTGGGGGGAATCTAGTGATTGGCAGTCGAATCCGGGAGGGGAGGGTGTTTGCTCCGAGGTTCCGCTCTACCTCAGCTAGTCCACCGGGATGTAGGATGCCGAGGCAGTCGCTGATAGCAGCTCCAGCCTCACCATCCAACATCGCGGGGACGGATCTTCGGAACGCTCCACTTAACCTACGCAACCACCCTCCCCTCCCGGATTCTGCGACAATTACTGGCAAGGATTCCAGCGAAGATGTAGGTGGAACTACATCGGAGGTATAACATTGTGGCATGTTGCAATTATGAAGCGAGTTATGGGTGGCTGACGCTCATTTTGATGTTACGTATTCTTACCGAAGGACTCCGACACCAGCCACCCATAACTCGCTATCGCGCCGTACACCTCCAACCACTCACTTTCCAAAATGATTCTTACCCCCGATACATCATCTCCAATATATCCACGGTTCTCTCCATCCCCAGCCTGCTCACATTCAGCAAGACCTGATGCGCTTCTACGCTGCCCCAATCAAGTCCGGTATGAGATTCGTAGTAATATTTCCGTTCGCGGTCGATCTTTTTAATTTTATCTGCTGCCTTCTTCTCTGACAGATCATATCTCTTGGCAATCCTCTGAATCCTGTCCTCAAGATCCGCGCAAATGAATACGTTGATACAATTCGGATTATCCTGCAGCACATAATCCGCACAGCGCCCTACAATTACGCAGGGACCTCTCTCAGATAATCTGCGGATAATGTCCGACTGCAATTCATACACCTGCTCATTCAGGGGTGGCGTATACTCAGCCTCCCTGATTGCGCTTGTATACTCGATCGGGGCAATCACATATCCAGCTAAAAAACTGTTCAAAGTCGTCTCATCAACTGCCCGCGCAGTCTCCTCTCTGATATCCAGTTTCTCAGCCACCATTCTGACAAGATTATTGTCATATAGCGGGATGTCCAGCCTGGTTGCCAATATATTGCCGATCTCATGCCCACCGCTTCCAAACTGACGTCCAATTGTAACAATCTTATGTTCTGCCATAACTCTCCCTCCCTTTCGAAAAGATTCTCCATCAACATTATTTAATCTAATTATACCTCTTCTCCAGGGTAAAATACCAGCACAAAAACAAAATTATGGCTCAATCAAGAATCCTTTTTCCTTCAGTGTGTCTTCTATCATATCTAACGTCTTCTCACTATCTGCCGTCACTTTGTGATAGTGATAATTCGATGTAATATTTTTAAGCGGGCTTGACTTTCCACTACGGATATCTTCAAGAAATTCCACCACTTTTCTTCTGGAATTAATATTCAGTTCCGCTTCAATATGACCATATACACGGTGATTCACCATAACATTCTCTATACATCCCCCCAGGTCTACAATAGCACACAGTTCTTCCTCTACCTGTTCATCCGTATGCTGAACTTTGAAAACTCTGTTGACTGTCTTCACAGTACTCAGAATATATCCTCGATTTGTAGAAATAATATCATACCCCGACGCACGAAGCAGAGCGATGTCCTGCACGATCACCTGACGGCTTACCCCGTGAATTGAAGCCAGTTTTCTGCCCGATACCGGAAGCACGCTTTCCTGTATCTCCCGGATAATCGCCGTTCTTCTCTCAGAACCAGTCATAGTTTTCCCTTACCTCCTGCTATTTCTTTCTACTATTATATCGCATGGAGATTCTTTAGGGAAATATCTAATATAGGAGCGGAATGGGTCAATGCCCCACTAGAGACATAATCAACCCCGAGAGATGTCAAACGGCTGATATTCTCTTTGGTTACATTACCGGAGCATTCCGTTTCGGCACGTCCATCAATTATACGAATCGCCTCCTGCATCTCTTCTGTTGACATATTGTCAAGCATGATAATGTCAGCACCCGCTTCCACTGCTTCTTTCACCATATCCAAATTCTCAACTTCAACTTCTATCTTCCGCACAAAAGGAGCATATTCCTTTGCCATCTGAACCGCCTTGGCAACACTGCCTGCGGCACCGATATGGTTATCCTTCAACAATACTCCATCCGACAGATTGTATCGGTGATTGTAACCTCCACCGACACGTACCGCATATTTTTCAAATATTCTCATGTTCGGTGTCGTTTTTCTGGTATCCAGAAGTTTCGTCTTGCTTCCCGCTAACAGCGACGCAACTGAATGTGTATAGGTGGCGATTCCACTCATACGCTGAAGATAATTAAGTGCTACACGTTCTCCTGATAAAAGTACTCGTATGTCACCAATGACTTTGCCCATTAACTGTCCATTTTTTACTTCGTCTCCATCTGCACAATACAATTCCACCTCTGTCGTCTCATCCAGCAATTGAAATACACGCTTGAATATATCAAGTCCGGCAATGATTCCATCCTGTTTACAGATTAGATTCACTTCCCCTTTCACTGCTTCTTTCATTACGGAATTGGTAGTTACATCCTCACTGGATATGTCTTCCCTTAACGCTTCAAGAATCAGATGATCGACTTGAAGCGTCATTGTAATCTTATTCATAATACTCGTTCTCCTTTTTATTCATTATACACTTAATAATCTGCGTCTTTAGCATCCATCTTTACACCCTATGCCGTAATCCCTTCTGATTCCCTTGCAGCATACGCCTGTCCAATTTTCTTTGCCGCCCTTTTAGCAAAAACCAGACTCTCTAATAATGAATTGCTTGCCAGTCTGTTCGCACCATGCACACCATTGCAGCTGGTCTCGCCCACCGCATAGAGCTGCTCCATAGAAGTCCGGCTGTCCGAATCTACCCAGATTCCTCCCATGAAATAATGCTGTGCTGGGACCACCGGTATATACTCCTTCGTCACATCATATCCTTCTTCCAGACAATGCTGATAGATATTCGGGAAATGCTTTAATATGGTTTCTGTCGGAATGTGCTCCATTGATAGCCACACGTATTCTGTACCATCCTTTTTCATCTGCTCGCGGATTGCCTGTGTAACAACGTCTCTTGGCAGCAATTCATTCACGAATCTTTCTTTATTCTTATTATATAGCACTGCACCCTCTCCACGCACAGATTCCGATATTAAGAATCTGCGTCCTGGCTTGGTTGAATAAAGTGTTGTCGGATGAATCTGCACATAATCCAGATGCTCCAGCCGGATTCCATGTTTCTTAGATATCTCTAGCGCATCTCCCGTCAGATGCGGGAAATTCGTTGAATGCTGGTATCTTCCGCCGATACCTCCGCTTGCCAGGATCGTATAGTCAGCGTAGATTTGATACTCTCCCTGTTCATTCTCCGCCAATATGCCCACACATCTGCCTTCATCTTCTATGATATCCGTCATCGTTGTATATTCGTAGATAGTCACATTCTCAAGACGTTTTACCTGTGCCAGTAATTTGCTCGTAATCTCCTTGCCCGTAATATCCTCATGGAACAAAATTCTCGGTTTAGAATGCGCCCCCTCACGGGTATATAAGAACTCTCCGTCCTGCGTCTCGAACTCCACGCCATATCCGACCAGATCCTTAATGATCTCTCTGGAACTTCGAATCATGATATCCACGGATTCTTTCCGGTTCTCATAATGCCCCGCTTTCATCGTATCTTCAAAATAACTGTCATAGTCCGTATCATCCCGCTGTACGCAGATTCCACCTTGCGCCAGAAACGAATCGCTGCTCTCAAGATCCGACTTGGTAATCATCAGAATCTTTTTATCAGCGGGCAGATTCAGCACACTGAACAAACCCGCCACTCCGGTTCCTACTATGACAACGTCTGTATGTATCTCCATCATATAATCCTTCCCAATGCCAGATTTATCTACTTCGCAAGTTCCAGCATTCTCTCCAATGGCTTTACGGAATTCTCACGTAATTCCTGAGTCACATGAACTTCGTTCTCTCCATTTGCCAGCACGTCTCTGATCTTCTCCAGAGTAATCTTCTTCATATCATGGCATACCGGCTCCGTCTCTGTAAAATAGAACTTCTTATCCGGATTCTGTTTCTCCAGTTCATAGCGGACTCCATTCTCCGTACAGATGATGAATTCTTTGCAATCGCTCTTACCTGCATATGTAATAATCCCTGAGGTACTGCCGATGTAATCAGACATACGGCAAACGGCTTCCGGACATTCCGGATGCGTCAAAACCTCTGCATCCGGATGCAGTTCTTTCTCCCTCTTAATCTCTTCCACCTGCATCTTCTCATGTACCGGACAATATCCTTCATTATACACAAAATGCTTCTCCGGCACTTGTTCCGCTACAAAATGTGCCAGATTGCGATCCGGTATGAAGAAAATGTTCTGGTTCGGCAATGCCTTTACAATCTTCACGGCATTTGCTGAGGTTACACAGACATCTGAATGCTGTTTCAGTTCTGCTGTAGAATTGATATAGCAGACAACCGCCAGATCTTCGTAAGTATCCCGCATCTTCTGAATCGTCTCAGCATCCGCCATGTGTGCCATAGCGCAGTCTGCTGTCATATCCGGCATAAGGACGGTCTTATCTGGATTCAGGATCTTCGCGCTCTCACCCATGAAGGATACCCCACAGAATACTATGGTCTGTTCTTCCAAATCAACTGCTACTTTACTGAGATAATAGGAATCTCCGATATAATCTGCAATCTCCTGGACTTCCGGGTTAACATAATAGTGTGCCAGGATCACTGCATTCTTTTCTTCTTTTAACTTTTGGATCTCTTCGATAATATTCATAATACTTTTCTCCTTTTTAGAACTCACACCATTATACCACTGTAATTTACATGTGACAAGACACATGAATTGACAAAGCAAAAGATATATTTTTAACGTTTATATTTTCATCGTAACCATGCTAAAACTGTAACCCAGCATTGCTCCGAGAGCGCCTCAGATACCAATATATGAGTAAACTGTCATATTTACTCCCCATAAATAATCTTAAGAAACCCTTCTGCCGTCTCGATAAATTGTCTGTGTCTTGGGTTTCCTGTTATCTCATACAGTTTCTCGGATTCTGACAACATCTCTTCTGCATACTCTGCCTTCTCAGATACCGATACCAATTTATTCCGGATCATCTGATACAGCACGAAAATATAGGTATCCCATATCTGGACATTCTTCTGTTCTTCAAGAAGCGATTCATATAGTTCCAGGCTTTCTCTGCCGATGTCTAATGATTTTTTCGTGTACTCCTCGCCGTCGAGTGCACTGTATATCTGCAAAAGCCTCGCAAGACACATTCCATGATAATTCTTGTGTTCTGTATCCGGTCTCTCTTCCATGAATATCCTGCCTATGCGGTATGCCTTTTCATACAATTCCAATGCCCCGGCAGTATCCTGCTTCTGCGACAGATAGAGATCTCCCATATTGACACAATTCTCCATCATCCTCAGCCGGTAGATATATCGTTCCTCCTCCGATCTCTTTTCTGATGGAAGAGTTTCGATCTCCAATACAACTTTTTCCGTAATATTTAATGATTTCTCATAGAGTTCGAGTGCCGCCGCTTCGTAATCCTTATCTTCACCGGCAAGTCTCCGGTACACATTGGCAAGTTTTCGATAACATTCCTCCAGGGCTTTCACCATATACGGCGCGCTTGCTTCCTGGACCAGGCGTTCCCGGATCTCGATTGCCTGATTGTATCGATTGGCGGCATGCAGAATATTCTCCTTCCCACCGAGTTCTCTCAATACATTCGCCGACTTGTTACAGTCAATTGCCAGTACTTTCCATGCGTCGAACGTGTCAAGTGCTCCTGCAATCCGCTCTCCAATCTCGACTGCCGCCTCGTAATATTCCAATGCTCTCTGAAGACAGGCAATGTCTTCTCGCCCCCTGTAGATATCTCCCATTCTCTCATAACAGATTCCAATGTCTCTCTGATCCTTGATTAAGCCAGATTCTTCACAGAGCTGCTGCCAGAAGCCGATCGTCTTCTCATATAATTCCAATGCCTGCTCACACGCTTCCTGTTCTCCAAATGCTTTATATATACCTGCAGTTTTCTGACTACTGATTGCAAGCCCTCTTAAGATCTCACATCTGCTCATCCTTCCAGTAAGGGTCTCCCAGATCGCCGACTCCTGCTGATATAATTCCAAAGCTTGCTTAAGATGCTCCCTATCCCCATATTCCTGATAAATATCCGCAATCTTCTCATATGCCACCGCCACACGCTTTTTATTCGCCGCAGTACCGGTTTCCCGGTCAAGTCGTTCAGATAATCTCAGATTCTGTTCGTAGTGTTCCAACGCCCTGTCCAGATTCTCTCTTCCTCCAAGCCTGCGGTATACATTGCCAGTCGACTCATAGGCATATGCCAGATGTTCTCTGCTTTTTGCCGTATCCAGTTCCCTCTCAATATCACGATAGTTTTCTAATGCCTCTTCATACTTCTCAAGCGCTGTCTTAAGATTTTGATCCCCCTGTAGTGTATAACAGACGTCTCCAATGTTCTGACAGAAACCCGCAAGCCAGCCTCGGCATTTTGCACTGTCATCTTCGAGGACCATTTCTTTCAGAATCGCATCCCCTCTAAGAAATAATTCCAATGCCTTACAGAGCCCTTCTCGACTGCCAGAATCCTTATAAATGAACGCGATTCGCTCCAGATATCCGACGAGCATACGTTTACTTTCAAATGTTCCAAGCTCGGATACTATATTTTTCTGAATTTCCAGCCCTTCTTCATATAGATGCAGCGCTTTCTTAACATCCTGCTCCTTCCCAAGTGCCCGGTACACATCTCCCAGATTCTCAAGACAGGAGGTCACAATCCTTCTGCTCACCGCCTGATCAAGCTCAGCCATCAGTTCACGCCCAAGCTTAAGTGCTGTCTCATACATCTGTCTTGCCTGATTCAGATGCCCTACATCCTCATAACTCTGGTATACCTCTGCCATTCCAGAATATGCTGCGATCAGTCTGCTCTTGCTTCGCACAGTCTTAAGCTCGAAGTCAAGGCATTTGCGGATTTCCAGTGACTTTTGCTGCAGTTCTTCCGCTTCACTTAGCTGTTCTTTCAGGGAGAGATATACTCTTACACATCCGGCATAGCTGTCGGCAAGTATTTCTCTCTCAGCGTCAATCTCTGCTTCCTTCACATACTGTTCTCCAAGTGCACTGACTTCCTGATACAGTCCAAGTGCCTTTCTAAGGTTCCTGGCATCACTTTGGTCACAGCAAACTTCTGCAAGATCCAGACATACTCGCATATAGGGTATCCGGCTCTGTACTGCTTCCATCTTCACAAGCTCCGCCCAGATGAACTTTGCTTTTTCATACATGCAGTGCGCTCGTTCAAGATACTCTGGAGTTTCGAATTTGCGATACGCAGAACCTGCCATACTATATCCATATGCAAGTCTCCCTTTGCTTGTTACCGTCTCCTGCTCAGCAGCAAGGCTCTCCCAGATCTTCACAGCTTTCATGCCTGACTCTATCGCAAGTTCGAGAGTCTTCCTACTTCCCCTCTCCCTATAATTCTCAGCAATTCTGTAATATATGGCCGCCAGCGCATTCCTGCTCTGTGTTGTCTTCAATTCTTCGGTTATCGCAGACTGTATCCTTAGGGCTTTGTCAAACATCTCAGCAGCCAATCTCAGATTCTCCGCTCCTGCCAGAAGCTCATAGTTCTCTCCCGTCTCTACGGCATATGACGCCAGAACCTCCTTGCTATGCGGCGTCTGCTGCATCAGGGTCACCTGCTCCTGAACATCCATGGCTTTCTGATACATCTCAAGCGACAGTTTAAGATTCTCCCGATCGTTTAAAATTCTGTACGCCTCTCCCATTCCGGAATAAATAGGCGCAATACGAGCGATGCTGTCCGCAGTATTCTGCTCTCTGACAAGCTGTTCCTGGACAGCCAGTGCCTTTTGATACAGAGTCAATGCTTCGTTAAGATTCTCCCTGTCTTCAAACTGTCCATAGACGGACGCGATGCGATGATAAATTCGATTCAGATCGTTCTTGCTTCTCGCCGTTCCAAGTTCCTTTACAAGCTGTTCACAAATCTTACATGCTTCCTGATACATTGCAAGACTCTTCTGCCGGTCATTCCCTGTCCTATACGCATCATAGACATCTCCCAGGTCGATATAACTGGCCGCCAGGTCTTTACGGCTCGCCACAGATTTGTCCCTGCTTGCCCTGCACCTGCGATCCTCCAGCACCTTTTGATGCAATTCCAATGCACAGTCAAGATCTTCCCGCCCTCCAAACAGCTCGTAGATTATTGCGATACTTCTGTATAAATCCGTTATTTTCTCTCTGTTCGCACTTGTTTCCTTCTCTTCTGCAATCTCCATTCGAATCTGAAGCGCACGCTGATACATCTCAAGTGCATGATTAAGATCTTCCATACTGCCAAATATTTTGTAGATATTTCCCACATCGGCTAAGGCAGATGCCACCTGAACCTTCCTTGATGGAGTCGACTCTGCCTGTGCAAGTTCCTCTCGAATCTTAAGTGCTCTCTGATACAACTCAAGCGCCTTTTCAAGAGACGCCTGACTTCCGTCAGTCTCATAGATATACCCCATATAATAGCAGGCATATGCCAATCTGCTCCTACTTGCCAAACTCTGCTCTTCCTGATCAAGCTTCTCCCGGACCTTAAGCGCTTCCAGGTACATGACACGGGCACGCTCAAGGTAGTCCCTGCTGTCATAGATCTCATAGATATCACCCAGTGTATAGCAACAGGTCGTCACATCCCGCCTGGCCTGCGCAGTCCCCTGCTCTGCTTCCAGACGCCTTGCGAGAGCGAGCGTCTCAGTTACAATCTTCTCCTGCACTTTAAGTTCCTTCTGAGAACTTCCAAATGCCCGGTCCAGATCATAATTTACAAACATCAGAACCTCATGTTTCGCACCGTATGACGCTCCGTCTGCAAGAATCCCGCACATCATCCTGCCATCATCCTGCATAGAGAATTCATAGATGTCCTTTGCTGCCAGATCCATAATCGCATCCTCAGACTGATATTCATTGATATAATGTACAAGGAATTTCTTATCATCCGCATTGCAGCAATGATACATAATCTCCTGTATTCGGACAGCATCATGAGAATCCAGCCCTTCAAAATGTCTCAGGATATTGCGGTGCAGCAGCTGCTTCTGTGTACATTCTGCGAGAAATCCCTCCCGGATACTCTTATGTGCGAAATCATAACGCCCGTCATCACGCAGGATGAAGAAACTTCTCATATACTTAATGAACAGCGAGAAATCCAGACTGTTCCACAACACCCCTTCTTTCGCGAGCAGAACTTCCAGATCACTCTCCCGAAGCCCGTGCCTGGAAACGGCGATATACATAGCTGCCATCCTTGCCAGCATTCCTCCGATACGTGTTGCCGCCGTATTTAATATATCTACACACACGCCATGCAGTGTATCCGATGCCGCTTCCACTAATTCCAACTGATGTGCCGTGATCGCCGACATTCCGTCTCCATGAGCCGTGATATCATCGAAATCACTTTTGTTCATCATTACCAGCCGCTGGATCAGAAGACTGAGATACAAGGGACTTCCTGACGCCTCCTTTTCAATCATCTTATCAATCACACAATTCTCCAGCTCACGCCCGAGAAAATGAGTAATGCCTTTTACTACCGCCTGCTTATCAAGATTTTCAAGAGGCTTTACTTCTTCTATCTCCCGGATAGACGGCAGAGCAAATGTATCCAGACAGGATATGACCATTCTGACTTTTTCTGAGAGGTTGGTTGGGATAAACATGAGCTTATCGCGAGCCTCATCTGCAAAAAGCTGATCTGCAGCATCAATGAATATGACCAGCGTCTCCCCGGCATTTGCCTCGTAGTAAGCAATCAGTTCCGCCATTTTATCTGCCCACATGCGGACACTGTTATTTCCAACGCTCTGGGGACCCTTAGTATCAGCCTGATCTCCCCCTGTTTTTATAGCATTTTCCTTTTCACTCTCTTCACGATGTGGAAGAAAAAAATAATCTTCTATGTAATAGACAATATTTTTTATGAGGTCGAGAGTATCGTCACTCCTAGAGGTATTACCACAGAAAAATGGAAGAACATGATATCCTTCTTCTCGAAGTTTCACGGCAAACCGGCTCATAAGCGTACTCTTTCCACTTCCTGCCATGCCTTGCAGTACAAGAAGCTTCTGTCCATGCTCAAGCTTCTCCCGATAATCTTCGATCATATTTTCCCTGGCGCTAAACTGTGCTGCTTTCTGTCCGGCGTAGTTCCACTGAGCCCTCTGATCCTTTTCGAACGGAGTGAGCCTCGCATATTCCTGCCACTCATCTGTAAGAAGCGCCTTCACATCCTGTGTCACAAGTTCCACAAAGCCATCAAGACCGGTGATCGTTCCCTTATCCTTATCCCAGCCCACGGTATAATACTTGACTCGTCCACCTGCCAGTTTCTCGATCCGGTCTTTGAGAACCTTAAGTTTCTTCGCATGACGCTCACTCTCCGTCTTGTAGATGTCAGGCATATTCTCATTTTCAAAATCACGAAAATAAAAGAGAGTCCGAGCAAGCTGCTCCTTCCTGCTAAGTGCACCATATTCAATCTCCAAGGCAGTTACGCTTTTCTCCAGTTCCTTAAGTTCAAAATCCGCCTTTGCTTTAATCGTCTCTGATATCAATTGTTCTTCCGGAATCCATCCATAGCGCTCCCCAAGGATTACGATCATATACGGACGACAACGGTCAATCTCATCCAGACAGACAGACCGACAGCACCTTACGTGACCCCTCCTCATTCTCAAGATCACCGGTGTTCACACCCCAACGCAGATCACAGAAAGAGATACTTTCACCATATGCTGCCGCATATTCATTCAGATCAGGAAGAACCTTCTCGTGCATAATGTCCCTCTCATAATGCATGTCTTTAAATGTACTGGATACGAAAATCGTCTTCATAGCATTTCCTCCTGCTTACTATAATTTACCCCCAGAAGACATAAGGGGGCTTCATCCCTTTTGTCCACTGAGGGTACTCTTATCCTTATATTACATAAATGCTCTTTTGATACTGTCATAGTGAAGGAATATTCCTTCCTCTGCCAGCACCTTGATCTCTTCCAAGGAAGCGATCTTTACCCGTCAGCCTCTTCTTGAATTTTAACATCTGACCCATCAAAATCCAATACACTAATTATAGCCCATTCATGCTTTTTCAACAATCTATAGTTATCCCGACTTCACAAAAAGCCCCGCCATAAATGACGGGGCTAAATGTTTCAATAATATACACTTCAACAATAAGGTCTTAAACTCCTATTTCTGAGCGATAGCTGCCTGTGCTGCTGCCAAGCGAGCAATCGGTACACGGAATGGTGAACAAGATACGTAGTCAAGACCGATCTTGTTGCAGAATTCTACAGAAGATGGATCTCCGCCGTGCTCTCCACAGATACCGATGTGAAGTGCCGGATTAACTGGCTTTCCTAATGTGATAGCCATATCCATTAACTTACCAACACCTGTCTGATCAAGTTTAGCAAATGGATCATTCTCGAAGATCTTAGCATCATAGTAAGCGTCTAAGAACTTACCAGCATCGTCACGAGAGAATCCGAATGTCATCTGTGTCAAGTCGTTAGTACCAAAGCAGAAGAAGTCAGCTTCCTTAGCAATCTCATCAGCTGTAAGAGCCGCTCTTGGGATCTCGATCATAGTACCAACTTCGTATTTCAGATCTATGCCTGCTGCTGCAATCTCAGCGTCTGCTGTCTCAACAACGAACTTCTTAACATATTTTAACTCTTTGATATCGCCGATCAATGGGATCATGATCTCTGGCTTAACTGTCCAGTCAGCGTGTGCTTTCTGTACATTGATAGCTGCACGGATAACAGCCTTTGTCTGCATCTTAGCAATCTCTGGATAAG
>CAMBRQ010000020.1 GCA_945870325.1 uncultured Dorea sp.
CAGACACGGAATACGCGCCATGGCATGTTGTAGAGGCAGTTGACCGCAGATTTGCAACGGTTAAGATCTATACGGTTGTGATCGATGCGCTGAAGCATCAGGTAGAGGAGAAGAAAAGAAAGCAGGCACTGAGCCAGGCGAAGCGGGAAGAGGGACAGGCAGAAGCAGGGGCATCTGTGCAGGAAGAGAATCTGGATAAGAAACAAGATAAGAAATTGAAGGAATCTATTCTGGCGAAGGCGGATTTAAGTCTGACCTATTCTAAAGAAGAATATAAGGAGCGTCTGGACAATCTGCAGAAGAAAATGGAGAAACTTCATGGGGAATTATACCGCAGAAGAATTCCGGTGGTACTTGGCTTCGAAGGATGGGATGCAGGAGGCAAAGGAGGTGCCATTAAGCGTTTGACAGAAAAGATGGATCCAAGAGGTTATGTGGTACATCCAACTGCATCCCCGAATGATATCGAGAAAGCGCATCACTATCTGTGGCGTTTCTGGACGGATATGCCGAAAGCGGGGCATGTGACCATCTTCGATCGGACCTGGTATGGAAGGGTTATGGTAGAACGAATCGAAGGGTTCTGTACGAAGCAGGAATGGAAGAGAGCTTATAAAGAGATCAATGCAATGGAGCGGGATCTGACGAATGCAGGCGCGATTGTACTGAAGTTCTGGATGCAGATTGATAAGGATGAGCAGGAGAGACGTTTTACCGCAAGGCAGGTGAATCCGGAGAAACAGTGGAAGATTACGGATGAAGACTGGCGTAACAGAGAAAAATGGGATCAGTATGAGGATGCGGTAAATGAGATGCTGATTCGTACTTCTACGCCGAACGCTCCGTGGATCGTGGTGGAAGGCAATTGCAAATACTATGCGAGAGTGAAGGTGCTGGAGACGGTAGTGAATGCGATTGAAAAACGTTTGGAAGAAGAGGGTGCAGTATGACGATCAGAGAACAGTTAGAACTTCGTGAACTGGAATATCTAAGTCCATATGCAGCGAGAAGCAAAGATTCAAAAGGCAGAGAGCGACCGGAAGAAGAATGCGATATCCGTCCGGTCTTTCAGCGGGACCGAGACCGCATTCTCCATTGCAAGTCGTTTCGCCGTCTGAAGCAGAAGACGCAGGTGTTCCTTCTGCCTAAGGGAGATCACTACCGGACCAGGCTTACTCACACATTGGAAGTATCGCAGAATGCCAGGACGATAGCGAAGGCTCTGCGGCTGAATGAAGATCTGGTTGAAGCGATTGCTCTGGGACATGATCTGGGGCATACGCCTTTCGGGCATGCAGGAGAGCGGGCTCTGAATCAGGTGTGTCCGCTTGGATTCAAGCATAATGAGCAGAGCGTGCGTGTCGTAGAGCGTCTGGAACGGCATGGAAAAGGCTTGAATCTTACATGGGAAGTACGTGATGGCATCCGGAATCACAAGTCCAGCAGTACGCCTCATACGCTGGAAGGACAGATTGTGCGGCTGTCGGATAAGATTGCCTATATTAATCACGACATTGATGATGCGATTCGGGGAAATATATTAAGAGAAGAAGATATTCCGCCAGAATTCCGTAAGGTTCTCGGAAATAGTACGAGAATTCGTCTGGATACCATGATTCATAATGTAATCATTAACAGTATGGATCAGCCGGAGATTCGTATGTCGGAGGAAGTTCAGGAGGCGACTATGGGGCTTCGAAGATTCATGTTCGAGCATGTGTATAAGAACCCTGTCGCGAAGGGGGAAGAAGAGAAAGCGATCAATATGGTGACGAATCTGTACGAGTTCTACATCCGTCATCTGGAATTGCTGCCGGAACAGTTCCTTGATATGCTGGATAAGAATGAGGCGGATGAGGCACAACTGGTCTGCGATTACATAGCGGGAATGACGGATACTTATGCGGTGAAAAAGTTTGAAGAATTTTTTATTCCAGAATCTTGGAAAATTTAAAGGAAATCGAATACTTTTGTCGAATATTATATATGAGGGTGTAAATTATGTATTATTCCGATGAAGTAATTGAAGAAGTAAGATCAAAAAATGATATTGTGGATGTAATATCCGGCTATGTGAGATTACAGAAGAAGGGAAGTTCGTATTTCGGACTGTGTCCGTTCCATAACGAGAAATCGCCTTCTTTTTCGGTAAGCAGGCAGAAGCAGATGTATTATTGTTTTGGATGCGGAGCCGGTGGGAATGTATTCACGTTCCTGATGGAGTATGAGAACTATTCGTTTGTGGAGGCGCTTAAGTTCCTGGCAGACCGTGCGGGCGTGGATCTTCCGGAGCAGGAGTATTCCAAGGAAGCCAGGGAGCGAGCGGATGCCAAGGCGGTTCTGCTTGAGATTAATAAACTGGCGGCACAGTATTACTACGTCCAGTTGAAGAACAGCCAGGGAACTCAGGCACTTTCCTATCTGAAGAACAGAGAATTAAGCGATGATACGATTAAGGCTTTTGGGTTAGGATACTCGAACAAATACAGCGATGATTTGTATAAGTACCTGAGATCCAAGGGCTACCAGACGGATATGATTGCCAAGGCGGGACTCATTAGTATGGATGAGCGGCAGGGGGCTTATGATAAGTTCTGGAATCGAGTCATGTTTCCGATCATGGATGTGAACAACCGGGTGATCGGATTCGGCGGACGAGTTATGGGAGATGCGAAGCCGAAGTATCTGAATTCCCCGGAGACGATGATCTTCGATAAGAGTCGTAATCTCTATGGGCTTAACCGGGCGCGCAGTTCGAAGAAGCCTTATTTCCTGTTATGCGAAGGTTATATGGATGTCATCTCGCTTCACCAGGCGGGCTTCACTAATGCGGTGGCATCCCTTGGAACGGCATTAACACCGGGACATGCCTCGCTGATTAAGCGGTATGTGCAGGAGGTATATCTTACCTATGATAGTGATGAGGCCGGAACAAAGGCAGCGCTTCGTGCAGTACCGATTCTTCGTGATGTTGGCATTACAGCGAAGATCATTCGGATGGAGCCTTACAAAGATCCGGATGAATTCATCAAGAATCTGGGTGCGGAGAAATTCGAGGAGAGAATCCATAAGGCAAGGAATGGCTTCATGTTCAGTCTGGAAGTTCTGGAGCGTAACTATGATATGACGTCTCCGGAAGGCAAGACGGACTTTATGAAGGAAGTTGCCAAGAGGCTTACGGAATTCGATGAAGAGATTGAACGCAATAATTACATAGAAGCGGTAGCAGCAGCGTACCATGTAGGTTTCGAGAATCTGAGGAAACTGGTAAGCAAGATGGCGGTTCAGACCGGGCTTGCCAAGCCAGTGGAGAGACCAAAGTCTACGCTGAACCGTGAAAAGAGCAAGGAAGATGGTAATACAAAGTCTCAGAAGATATTACTGACCTGGTTGATCGAGGACGAAGCCATATTCCGGCAGATTAGTCAGTATATAACTCCGGCAGATTTTTCCGGGGATTTATATAAGACGGTTGCAGAACTTCTCTATGAACAGTATGAATCGCAGGATGTGAATCCGGCGAAGATTATGAATCATTTTACAGATGAAGAAGAGCATCGGGAAGTAGCCAGCCTGTTTCATACGAAGATTAAGGAATTAACGACAGTCAAGGAACAGGAGAAGGCACTGAAAGAGACCATTATCCGTGTGAAGAATCACAGTATAGAAGAGGCAACGAAGAGACTTGATCCCACTGATATGCGGGGCTTACAGCGGTTAATGGACGCAAAAAGGGAATTGCAGGACCTCCAAAAACTGCATATTTCCATTAATTAAGGATAAAATATAAACAAGCAATGAGAGGATGGACACTACATGGACGAAAATATAGTGAAATTCGAAGAGAAATTAAAAGAACTGTTGGCTTTGGGAAAGAAGAAGAAGAGTATTCTGGAAGTTCAGGAGATTAATGATTTCTTTTCTGATATGGAACTGGATTCAGATCAGATGGAGAAGGTATTCGAGTATCTGGAAGCCCATAATATTGATGTACTGCGTATCAGCAGCGATGACGATGATGATATTGATGTTGATCTTATGATCTCTGAAGAAGATGATGTGGATGTTGAGAAGATTGACCTGTCTGTACCGGATGGAATTAGCATTGAAGATCCGGTGCGTATGTATCTGAAGGAGATTGGAAAGGTACCGCTTCTTACGGCAGATGAAGAAGTGGAACTGGCGCAAAGAATGGCAGATGGTGATGAGGATGCCAAGAAGCGCCTGGCAGAAGCGAATCTCAGGCTGGTTGTCAGCATCGCAAAACGCTACGTAGGACGTGGAATGCTGTTCTTGGATCTGATCCAGGAAGGTAACTTAGGTCTGATCAAGGCGGTTGAGAAGTTCGATTACCGCAAGGGGTTCAAGTTCAGTACCTATGCGACATGGTGGATCCGCCAGGCGATTACCAGAGCAATTGCAGATCAGGCGAGAACGATCCGTATTCCGGTGCATATGGTAGAGACAATTAACAAACTGATTCGTGTGTCCAGACAGTTATTGCAGGAGTTGGGACGTGAACCCACGCCGGAAGAGATTGCAGAGGAACTGGACATGCCTGTAGAGAGAGTTCGAGAGATTCTTAAGATCTCTCAGGAGCCGGTATCTTTGGAGACCCCAATCGGTGAAGAAGAAGACAGCCATCTGGGTGATTTTATTCAGGATGACAATGTACCGGTGCCGGCAGAGGCAGCAGCACAGACACTGTTAAAAGAGCAGTTGGACGAAGTGCTTGATACTTTGACAGAGAGAGAGCAGAAGGTATTACGATTAAGGTTTGGAATGAATGATGGACGTGCCCGTACACTGGAAGAAGTAGGTAAGGAATTCGATGTTACCCGTGAGCGTATCCGTCAGATTGAGGCGAAAGCGCTTCGGAAGCTCCGCCACCCAAGCCGCAGCAGAAAATTAAGAGATTATTTGGATTAAGAGAGAGGCGCCTATGGAACTATCAAAGAGACTTTATGCAGTTGCAAGTCTTGTGACAGAGGGCGCCTCTGTTGCAGATATTGGGACTGATCACGGATATATTCCTATCTATCTGATGGAGCATCAGATTGCATCGAAGGTGATCGCAATGGATATTAACCGGGGACCACTGGAGCGTGCCAGAATGCATGTGATAGGGCATGGCCTGAAGGGAAAGATTGAGACGAGGCTGTCTGACGGTCTGCAGGCGGTGGCACCAGGGGAAGTAGATACTATGATTGCTGCCGGCATGGGAGGCGGACTGGTGATCAAGATATTAGAAGAGGGGAAAAAGGTAGTAGAGTGCTTGGATGTCTGTATCCTGCAGCCACAGTCGGAGATACGCAAGGTGCGGGAATATCTTGCAAGTCATTCTCTTAAGATCATAAAGGAGGATATGGTAGAAGAAGATGGGAAATTCTACCCTATGATGAAGGTTGTCCACGGGGTGCCAGAGACGTATACCGAATGTGAATATCTCTATGGAAGATGTCTGCTTAGGAACCAGCATCCTGTGCTTAAGAAGTACCTTCAGCGGGAGATGGCGATCAAGGAGAGTATCTTCCGGCAGCTTGATAAGCGGATGAACAGCGAGAGTGCAGCGCAGCGTAAAGAGGAGATTCGAAGAGAGATTATTCTGATTAGCGAAGCGCTGGAATATTTTGCATAAGAATAGGAAAGAAGGAAGATACATATGCTGTGTAAAGATGTGATAAATGTGATTGAGACTGCATATCCAAGACAGTATGCAATGGATTGGGATAATGTAGGGCTTCTGGCAGGAAGGGATGATAAAGAAGTCCGTCGGATCTACATTGCATTGGATGCGACGGATGAGGTCATCGATGATGCGGTCTTACGGAAGGCAGATATGCTGGTTACACATCATCCGCTGATATTTAGCGGAATGAAGAGGATCAATAACCAGGATTTTATTGGGAATCGAGTTCTAAGATTGATTCAAAATGACATATCTTATTATGCTATGCACACGAATTATGATGTAATGGGAATGGCGGAACTGTCAGTGAAGAAACTGGGAATTGAGAAGTCCGAGGTTTTGGAGGTTACTTGTGTGGAAGAGTACCCGGATGAATGCGGTAACAAGCGGATAGAAGGGATTGGGAGAATTGTAGAACTGGAGTCTGAAGTTACGTTAAAGGAATGCTGTGAAAGGGTGAAGAATGCATTTCAACTAAGTTCGGTGAGACTATTCGGCAATTCGAGTAGTCAGGTGAAGAGGATTGCTATCTGTCCCGGATCAGGGAAGAGTGTGATTCCGGTGTCGCTTGCGAAGGGAGCAGATGTACTGATTACCGGTGATATCGGTCATCATGAGGGGATCGATTCGGTTGCACAGGGAATGGCGATCATTGATGCAGGACATTACGGAATTGAACATATATTTATAGAAGATATGAAAGCGTATCTGGAAAAGAACACGAAAGAGATAGAAGTAGTTGCGGAAACGATTCATCATCCATTCGTTATGATATAATCGTGGGATGAGGAGAACAGGAAAGTAAGAAGGGCGGATGCGAGAAAGAGGCGAGTATATGAATAAGGAAATGTATCGTGTGCAGGTTGGCGAAGAACTCCGCAGGTATGAGGCCGGAACACCTTATCGGAAGATTGCCGGAGACTATCAGGAACAGTATGAGAATGATATTGTCCTGGTGGTTGTCAATGGGAGACTTCAGGAACTTTTTAAAACGTTAAAATCTGATTGTATTCTCCGGTTCATTACAACGGGTGATACGATCGGTCATAAGACGTATAAGAGAAGTATGAGCCTGATGATGGTAAAGGCAGTCTATGATGTGGCGCATCATAATTCCATTGATAAAGTAAGGATTCATTATTCTGTCAGTAAGGGATATTATTGTACGATTGAAGGCCAGATTGCTCTGACGCAGGAATTCCTGGAGCGCGTTGAAGCCAGGATGCATGAGATGGTAGAGATGGATATGCCGATCAACAAGCGTACAATTCATACGGATGAGGCGACCTTACTGTTCGGTCAGCATGGAATGTATGATAAGGAGCGTTTGTTCAAGTATCGCCGGGTATCTAAGGTAAATATTTATAGTATGAATGAGTTCGAGGATTACTATTATGGATATATGGTTCCAAGTGCCGGGTATCTGGGATATTTCAAACTCTATTTATATGATGAGGGCTTTGTTCTACAGATGCCGGAACAGTCGGCACCTAAGATTGTGCCGCCGTTTCTACCGCAGAATAAATTATTTCATGTTTTGCAGGAATCTACCAGATGGGGCGATATGCAGGGAATAGAGACGGTTGGTGCTCTGAATGATAAGATTACGAAAAGTGATGTTCATCAGGTGGTGTTAGTACAGGAGGCATTGCAGGAGAAGAAGATTGCAGAGATTGCCACGCAGATCGCGGCACGACCGGAACTAAAATTCATCTTGATCGCAGGACCATCTTCTTCGGGAAAGACGACGTTTTCTCATAGATTATCTGTCCAGCTTCGTGCCAATGGTCTGACGCCGCATCCGATCGCGGTGGATAATTATTTCGTTGAGAGAGAGGATACGCCGAAGGATGAGACAGGGGCTTATGACTATGAATGCTTAAGGGCTGTTGATGTAGAACTTTTTAACCGTCATCTGCAGAAACTGCTTGCGGGAGAAGAAGTGGTGATTCCAACATTTAATTTTGTGACTGGTCACAAAGAGTATGGAATACAGACGAAGAAACTGGGACCGAATGATGTGCTTGTGATCGAAGGAATCCATTGCCTGAATCCGGAACTCACATTCAGTCTGCCGGATGAGAACAAATTCAAGATCTATATCAGTGCTTTGACACAGTTGAATATCGATGAGCATAACAGGATACCTACAACGGATGGTCGGCTGCTTCGAAGGATTGTCAGGGATGCCCGTACTAGAGGGGCTTCAGCGCAGAAGACGATTCGTATGTGGCCTTCTGTAAGAAGAGGAGAGGAGCGCAACATCTTTCCATATCAGGAAGAAGCGGATGTGATGTTCAACTCGGCATTGATCTATGAACTTGCAGTTTTGAAGATCTATGTAGAGCCATTGCTATTTGGGATTGATAAAGATTGTCCGGAATATCTGGAAGCGAAAAGGCTTCTGAAATTCCTTGATTATTTTGTGGGAATCGGAAGTGAGAATGTTCCGACGAACTCACTGCTTCGAGAGTTTATCGGGGGCGGATGTTTTCATGTGTAAGTAAGAATGAAAAAGTTAGTGATAATAAGAGCGTCAGAATACTGCAGTCTGACGCTCTTTATTCGTTGCGTATGTTCAAAGGGAACTGCCGGTGGCAGATTCTGTAGGTTCTGGTCTGAGAATTTACTTAATCTCTATGATAGATCTTAGTGAGATGATCCATCTGTGAGGACATATTGGTCATCAGAAGATCTACTAGTGTAATTGCTGTCATGGATTCGACTACGACAACGGCTCTTGGTACAACCACCGGATCATGGCGCCCGGTAATTACGATCTTCGTGTTCTCACCTTTGGTAGTGACCGTTTCCTGTTCCTGAGAGATGGAAGCGGTTGGTTTTACAGCGGCTCTTAAGATAATCCGGCTGCCGTCACTTAGACCGCCAAGGGTTCCTCCTGAGTGGTTGGTTCTCTTATATATCTCTCCTTGCTGAGAGCAGAAAGAATCATTGTTGATACTTCCTCTGGACTTTGCAGCCTGGAAACCGTCACCGATCTCCACGCCTTTGACTGCGCCAATAGACATGATGGCCTTGGCAAGGCTTGCATCCAGCTTGTCAAAAACAGGCTCGCCGATTCCGGCAGGCATACCGTCTACGATGCATTCGATCATCCCGCCGGAGGAGTCCTGGCTTTTGATGCATTCCATAAGATAATCAGAGGCTTTCTGTGCATATTCGTTATTGGGCATATACAGGCTGTTGTTGTTGATACAATTGTAATCATAGGATTCTTCCGGGATTACAATGTTGCCGATGGATTTGGTATAAGCCGTAATGTGGATCCCCAGTTCACATAGAATCTTGGATGCGATCGCACCGGCAGCCACTCTTCCAATCGTTTCGCGCCCGGAGGTACGACCGCCGCCGCGGTAATCACGGAAACCGTATTTGGAATCGAAAGTATAGTCGGCGTGTCCTGGGCGATAGCACTCTTTGATCTTGCCATAATCTCTGGACCGTTGATCCTCGTTGCGTACGATGAGAGAAATCGGGGTTCCGGTGGTTCGCCCCTCGAATACGCCGGAGAGAATCTCTACTTGATCTGTTTCTTTTCGCATGGTGGTGAATCTGCTCTGTCCTGGTTTCCTGCGGTCGAGAAACTTTTGGACATCTTCTTCGTTAAGAGCAAGTCCTGCCGGGCAGCCATCAACAATTACGCCGATGGCTGGACCGTGAGACTCGCCCCAGGTTGTAATCGTAAATAAAGTTCCATAAGTTGATCCTGCCATATATAAGTCTCCTTTATTATTGATATTCTTTTTAAATGTTAAAGTATTTATTTGATATATATTAGCATATACTCCTATTATATAGAAGAGAATGAAAACCTGCAATTAGAATCTATTCAGGAAATCTTCATTATTTTTTCGACATTTTTGTCTGTACTTTTGGATATAGGCATATTATAATGTAAAAGTATGATAATTAATTAGAGGAGTAAGGTTAATGAGTGATAGAGACAAAAAGGCAGATGAGATTGTTGAAGAGACAATGAAAGAAATCTTTGACGATATCAACAATTCGGATGCTTTTAAAGAAACGGATGAGGATAATGAGAGTTCTAAGAAAAAGAAGAATCGTAAAAAAGATGCTGATCGCATTGATATATCTTCTCATGACAATCATGCTGAAGCAGGCGGATACGATGACGTAGAGGCTGTTGCAGACAGTGATTATGATGAAGAAGAGTTCGAAGAACTTCTGCATGAGATGATGGAAGAAGTTAAAGCGGACGAAGATATAGATGATGACGATGAGACAGATGACGATGAATATGACGAAAACGAGATGGATGAAGACATGGATGAAGACATGGAAGAGTATGACGACGAGATAGACGATGAGACAGATGATGAGATAGACGAAGATATGGATGAACGTAAGGGAAGAAAAGGCAGAAGGAAAAAAGGCGGAAAGGGAAAGAAGACAGCAGCGATTGTAATAGGAAGTGTTTTGGGAGTTCTGCTTCTTGTATATGTCGGATTGGCGGTATTTTTCAATAGCCATTTTATGTTTTATACGAAGATTAATGATACAGATTTCTCGCTTAAGAGTGTAAGCCAGGTAGAGAATTATATGAAGCAGCAGGTGGCTGATTATGTTCTTACGATGGAGGAATCTGACGGAGGGCAGGAGAAGATCAATGGATCTGACATTTCTTTGGAATATGTAGAAGGCGATCAGTTGGAGAAACTTGTGAAGAAACAGAACAATTTCCTGTGGATTACATCACTGTGGGATCATCCGGAGATTGAAGCGGAAGTAGGAGTGAAATATGCTGAAGCGGCGCTTGCGGATATCATCGCGAAGCTTGATTGTATGAAGGAAGAGAATCAGGTGGCTTCTGTAGATGCACATCCGGAATTCCAGGATGGTCAGTTTGTAGTCGTGCCAGAAGTTGTAGGAACGCAGATTAATACAGAAGTGTTCAATAAGAAAGTGGCAGAAGCAATTAACGGATTCCAGCAGGAGTTGAATCTGTTGGATAGCGGATGTTATATACTGCCTAGATTCGTATCGGATTCTCAGGAAGTAGTTGCGGCAACTGATGCGATGAACAGTTATCTGGGAGCGAATGTTACTTATGATTTTAATCCATACACCGAAGTTGTGGATGCGGCAGCCATCTCTCAATGGGTGAAGGTTGATGCAGATATGAATGTTACCTTTGATGAAGGTGCTGTCAGGGCCTATGTGGCATCTCTGGCAGAGAAGTATGATACCAAGGGCAAGACGAGAACATTTACATCGGCAAATGGTAATGCGGTTACGATCGAAGGTGGAAGTTATGGATGGCGAATTGATCAGGAGGCAGAGTATAATGCGTTGATTGCGAACATCCAGAATGCAGAAACTGTAACCAGAGAGCCGAACTATTCAAGCCGTGCTGCAAGCCATGAAGGCAATGACGTGGGAGGCACATATGCTGAGGTTGATCTTTCGAATCAGCAGATGTATTTTATTCAGAACGGTCAGGTTGTACTGCAGTCCGGAGTTGTAACAGGTAATCCGAATAGAGGTAATGCGACACCACAGGGAGTCTATTCTTTGGCATATAAAGCGAAGGATCAGGTGTTACGAGGTACTAAGAAGCCGGATGGAACTTATGAATATGAGACGCCGGTTAAGTATTGGATGCCATTTAACGGAGGTATTGGATTCCATGATGCGAACTGGCAGTCATCATTCGGAGGTTCCAGATATCAGACGAATGGTTCTCACGGCTGTGTGAATCTGCCACCGAGTGTTGCGGCACAGTTGTATGACTTGATATCAGCGGGAACACCGGTTGTATGTCATTTCTAAAAGAATATAGTAATTAGAAGAATATAGTAATAAGTAAAAGATAAGGAGAAGGTCATGTACGAGTTAGTGAAGAGAGATGGCCTTGCCAAGAGAGGTAGATTGCATACGGTACATGGGGTCATTGAGACCCCTGTATTTATGAATGTGGGAACGGCGGCAGCGATAAAAGGTGCTGTCTCTACCACGGATTTACAGGAGATTAAGACACAGGTGGAACTTTCTAATACTTATCATCTTCATGTCCGTCCGGGCGATGAAGTGGTGAAGAAGTTGGGGGGACTCCACAGATTCATGGTCTGGGACAAGCCGATCCTGACGGATTCGGGCGGGTTCCAGGTCTTTTCTCTGGCAGGGCTTCGAAGAATTAAAGAAGAAGGGGTGTATTTTAACTCCCATATTGATGGAAGGAAGATATTCATGGGACCGGAAGAGAGTATGCAGATTCAATCGAATCTGGCATCTACGATCGCCATGGCATTTGATGAATGTCCTTCCAGTGTGGCAGACAGGGACTATATCGAGAATTCTGTTGACCGGACGACGCGGTGGCTGGTTCGGTGCAAGAAGGAGATGAACCGGCTGAACGGGCTGCCGGATACGATTAATAAGCAGCAGTTGTTGTTCGGAATCAATCAGGGGGGAATCTATGAGGATATCCGTGTACGTCATGCCAAGGAGATCGCAGAATTGGATTTGGATGGTTATGCGATTGGGGGTCTGGCTGTAGGCGAGTCCCATGAGGAGATGTACCGGATTCTGGATGCAGTTGTGCCGCATCTTCCGACGAATAAACCGACGTATCTAATGGGAGTAGGTACTCCGGCGAATATACTGGAGGGGGTCGACAGAGGCGTTGACTTCTTTGACTGTGTATACCCAAGTCGTAACGGACGTCACGGACATGTATATACGAATCACGGCAAGTTGAATCTGTTTAATGCAAAGTATGAACTGGATGACCGTCCGATTGAAGAAGGATGCCAGTGCCCTGCATGTCGTACTTATTCCAGAGCCTATATCCGTCATCTGCTGAAAGCAAAAGAGATGTTAGGAATGCGCTTGTGCGTGCTGCATAATCTGTATTTCTACAATACGATGATGGAGGAGATCAGAGAGGCGATTGAAGAGGGACGCTACAAGGAGTATAAAGCGAGAAAAATCGCAGGAGTAACTGGTCAGGAGATATAAGAATCAAGAAAAAGATATATAAAAAAACAATGAATTCAAGAAAATTACTTGATGAAAATTGTATTATTGTGTATGATAGCAATAGTGTTTAAAGATATTTAGGAGGAATTAATTATGTACACATTAGCAGCACAAAGCGCAGGAGGAAGTTGGGCGTTACTGATTGTCGTATATGCAGTTATCTTCGGAGGCTTCTGGTTCATATTTATCAGACCACAGAAAAAGGAGCAGAAGAGAGTTCCATCAATGATTTCCGATATGGAAGTAGGCGATACCGTATTGACAACAAGCGGATTTTATGGAGTTATTATTGATATTAGCGATGACGACGTAATCGTAGAATTTGGAAGCAACAGAAACTGCCGTATTCCAATGCAGAAGGCAGCAATCGCTCAGGTTGAGAAGGCATCTGCTGAGTAAGCAGACTGTACCTGGCATAGGAAGGTTAGAGTAAGATGATGAAGAGAATCCTGGAGAAGGATTCT
This sequence comes from uncultured Dorea sp., assembly GCA_945870325.1. Lineage (GTDB taxonomy): Bacteria > Bacillota > Clostridia > Lachnospirales > Lachnospiraceae > CAMBRQ01. Next base: position 13,174 of record CAMBRQ010000020.1, read on the forward strand.
CTTTTTTGATGAATTAGAAAAGGGACAGGGGGATTTCAAAAAGGGACAGGGCAAATTGAATTGGGGACGGGGGATTTTGAGTTTTCCCCCGTCCCCACTGGAGAATTGCACAAAATTCAATACAATGGGATAAACGATAATGATTATCAGGATGCCTATTGATATTTTGTTAACAAGATGGTATACTGTGCGAGAAAAATGTAAAACAACTTAGAGAAGGGAGAAAACGCAATGGCACATTTTGAACAGTGGGCAGGATTCACAGGAAGAAACTGGAAAGAATCCGTAGATGTTCGTGATTTTATTCAGTGTAATTACACCCCGTATGAAGGTGATGAATCATTCCTGGAGGGTCCGACAGAGGCAACGAGTAAATTATGGGGCAAATTGCAGGAATTGCAGAAAGAGGAGCGCGCAAAAGGCGGCGTTCTGGATATGGAGACAGAAGTAGTATCTGGTCTTACTGCATATGGTCCAGGATATATAGATGAGGATATGAAAGATTTGGAGAAGGTCGTAGGTCTTCAGACAGACAAGCCGTTAAAAAGAGCATTTATGCCATATGGCGGTATCACAATGGCTGAAAAGGCTTGTACTACTTATGGATATCAGCCAAGTGAAAAATTACACGAGATATTTACCAAATACCATAAAACACACAATCAGGGCGTATTCGATATCTACACACCAGAGATGAAGAAGGCGCGCCATAATAAGATTATCACAGGTCTTCCGGATACATACGGACGTGGACGTATCGTTGGTGATTATCGTCGTGTTGCATTATACGGAATTGATTTCCTGATTGAAAAGAAACATTATGATTTTGACCGTTATGCAAGACATGGCATGAAGGGAACGGATTTCCGTCTTCGTGAAGAGGTGGCTGATCAGATTCGTGCCCTGGAGCAGATGAAGGAAATGGCAGCCGTCTATGGATACGATATCTCCCAGCCGGCAAAAGATGCGAAAGAAGCAGCACAGTGGCTGTACTTCGGATACCTTGCAGCGATCAAGACTCAGAATGGTGCAGCTATGAGTGTAGGTCGTGTATCTACCTTCCTTGATGTTTATATTGAAAGAGATTTGAAGAATGGTACTATTACCGAGTCTGAGGCACAGGAACTGATCGATCACATGGTTATGAAGTTCCGTATGGTGAAGTTTGCAAGAATTCCTTCTTACAACGAACTCTTCTCAGGTGACCCGGTATGGGCTACACTGGAAGTGGCAGGTCTTGGAATGGATGGACGTTCTATGGTAACGAAGAATGACTATCGTTTCCTTCATACATTAGAGAATATGGGACCGTCACCAGAACCGAACTTAACAGTATTGTATTCGCCGAAATTGCCTGCAAACTTTAAGAAATATGCATCATTCATCTCTGTAACCACAAGTTCTATCCAGTATGAAAATGATGATGTAATGCGTCCGGTATGGGGGGATGATTACAGTATCTGCTGCTGTGTATCTGCAACTGAGACAGGAAAAGAGATTCAGTTCTTTGGAGCACGTGCGAACCTTGCGAAATGTTTGTTATATGCAATTAACGGTGGTGTGGATGAGAAGACAAAGCAGCAGGTATCACCGGCTTATAAGCCAATTACTTCAGAGTACCTTGATTATGATGAAGTAATGGAGCGTTACGACGCAATGATGGACTGGCTGTCTAAGTTATATGTAGATACCTTGAATATGATCCACTATATGCATGACAAATATAACTACGAAGCAGCAGAGATGGCTCTGATCGATACCAATGTAAGACGTACATTCGCTACAGGCATTGCAGGATTCTCACATGTAGTTGACTCCTTAAGCGCCATCAAGTATGCGAAGGTAAAAGTAATTCGTGATGAAAATGGACTGGCAGTTGACTTTGAGACAGAGGGAGAATTCCCAAGATATGGTAATGATGACGACAGAGCAGATGATATCGCAATCAAACTTCTGAAGACATTTATGCATAAACTGAGAAAATGCCATACATACAGAAATTCTGAACCTACAACTTCTATCCTTACGATCACATCTAACGTTGTATATGGTAAGGCGACCGGATCACTTCCGGATGGAAGAAAAGCAGGAGAGCCACTGTCACCAGGTGCGAACCCATCCTATGGTGCAGAGAAGAATGGCCTCCTTGCATCCTTGAACTCCGTGGCAAAATTGCCATACGAGCTGGCTCTTGATGGTATCTCTAATACACAGACCATTAGCCCAGGCGCATTGGGACACAGTGACGAAGAGCGTGTAGACAACCTTGTGAATGTAATGGATGGATATTTTGCACAGGGCGCTCACCATCTGAATGTAAATGTATTCGGTACAGAGAAACTGATTGATGCTATGGAGCATCCGGAAAAGCCAGAGTATGCGAACTTTACAATCCGTGTATCCGGATATGCGGTTAAATTCATTGACCTGACTCGTGAGCAGCAGTTAGACGTTATTGCAAGAACCTGCCACGCTGAGATGTAATCTGTGTGACTGGATTATTGTATAAAATGATCTGGTCTGGTCAAAACTTCATATAGTTAAGATTTCGTATAGTCAAGACTTCAAATAGTTAAGGCTTGATGGGGTCAAGATTTTGTAAAATGGAGTTTGAATATCATAAAGGAGCAAATACTATGACAAAAGGATATATACATTCTTTGGAAAGTTTTGGCTCTGTAGACGGACCGGGAGTCCGGTATCTGATCTTCTTGACAGGATGCACCATGCGCTGCCAGTTCTGTCATAATCCGGATACCTGGAATATGCATTCGGGAACTCCTTATACTGCGGATGAACTGATAACAAAAGCATTAAGATACCGCTCTTACTGGAAAAGTGAGGGCGGTATTACCGTCAGTGGGGGAGAACCACTTCTACAGATAGACTTTTTATTAGAATTATTCAAGAAAGCTAAAGAAAAAGGAATTCATACAACACTTGATACAAGTGGCAATCCATTCACCAAAGAGGAACCGTTCTTTGACAAATTCCAGGAACTTATGAAATATACGGATCTGATACTTCTGGATATTAAGCATATTGACGACGAGCAGCATAAGATATTGACCGGACAGACCAATGCAAATATCCTGGAGTTGGCAAGATATCTTAACGAGATCCAAAAACCGGTATGGATTCGCCATGTCCTGGTGCCAGAGCGAAGTGATAAGGATGAATATCTTGAAAAACTTCATGAATTCATCTCTACACTTGATAATGTGGAGAAGGTGGAAGTACTGCCGTATCATACTCTGGGTGTATACAAATGGAAAGAATTGGGGATGGAATATCCGCTTGAAGGGATTGAACCGCCAACGAAAGAACGGGTGGGGAATGCGAAGAGGATTCTGGAGAGGTAGAGGGGAATTTAGTTTATTAAGAGTTAGGTAAAGGTGTACGGCATAGAGGACAGATGGGGCGGTTCCATACCGGGGCCAGTCGCCTACAAGCCGTAAGTTCAAGAGAGGCAGAAAATCAGGAACCGAATGTATTCACCGGAGAAAATCTGAAGATTTTTCAGGCTCAAACATTCTTGAATTCTGTGCTGGTGGCACAGAATTCATCCTGGTTTTCTGCCTCTCTTTCACTAACGGCTTGTACGGCTCTTTTACGGCATGGAATCGCCCCATCTGCCCTCTATGCCTGACATTCTTTGGAGGTAACTCTTTCTAAACTGGGGGGGATTCCTGGTGAAGGTGGGTGTGGGTGGTGTTGGCTGGTATCTGTTTGGGGTTATCTATTAAGGGAAGCGGATTTACATTGCTCTTTTTCCTGTGATTTTACATACCTTAGCGCAGGAAAACTTGTTCTACGGTATGTAATACAGTGCAGATCACAAGCCGGTCTATGCGCATACCTGTTAACTAATTTAGAAAAATGCATCTGCTATATACAATGACAAAAAATTGCAGACAAAGCATATTACTTTCATTAATCTGTGTCTTAATCACAAAATTCCTGTTTACTTCATGAATACTAATTCGTTCCACTCTCAATCTGTTATTCATCCAATGCCGCTCCCATGCACCCCGCCAGGAATCCTCCACGTTCGTGAAGAGTCACACATAAGAATGTCAGGCAGAGAGGGACAGTATGGGCGTTCACATCCGTAGAAGAGCCGCACAAGCCGTTAGTGAAAAAGAGGGCTGAAATCAGGAGGGCTTCTGTACTACCAGTACAGAAGTCCAGACTATCGTGGGCGGAAAATCATCAAGATTTTGCGTCCGCTATAGTCGATGCCTAATTTCAGACCTCTTTTGAACCTACGGATTGTAGGCGATTGGAGTCGGATGTGAACGCCCATACTGCCCCTCTCTGCCGTACACCTTACAAACAACTCTTCACAAACAAAATTCCCCCTTCCAAGGCATGCATCCCTCCCAACCAGCATAAGTTAATTACGAGAGTAAATATGATGATTCGGGGAATATCGAATGAAAAGGCATACAATCGTACTATTTTTATGTGTCATAATTGCAGGACTTGGAATCTTGAACTACGGAGGGAATACAGTTCCAACGAATAGCATGGCAGTTGAAGAGACAGAGGAAGGGGAGGAATCGCAAGATTATATTAAGTGGGTGGAATTCAAAGTGACGTGTGATGCAATGAAGAAGGCTTATCAATATGATCTGGATACATATCATAACGAGGTTCATCTGAACTGGGTTGATCTTCTGGCATATCTTGGGGCGAAATACGGCGGGGATTTTACACAGTATCAGGAGGCAGATATGGAGGAACTTGCCGGGACGCTGTCAGAGGGGGAGAAGGCAATGGAAGAATTGACGAAGGATATGCAGTATTATGCCTATTACCGGGAAGCCTATGGTGCGGTATTAGATGGTATGGTCGGTGAGTTCGCAGTTGAAACAGTTACGCAGCCCGTAGGTGAAAATGATGACGAAGCAGGAAAAGCTTCAAAGGAGGCAAAACAGACGGGAACACAGACCGTATGGAAGAATGTATATGGTTTGAAAGCGTTTCATCCAATTGCGAAAGGATTTCCCTATTCGGATTATGATGATTTTGGCGTATCCAGAAGTTACGGGTATAAGAGGAATCATCTGGGACATGATATGATGGGGCAGGTAGGAACACCGGTGATTGCGGTTGAGTCGGGATATGTGGCAGAACTTGGCTGGAATCAGTATGGAGGATGGCGTATCGGAATCAATAGTTTTGACGGGAAGCGTTATTACTACTATGCACATCTCAGGCAGAACCGTCCCTATGCGGAAGGACTGGAAAAAGGGGATATCATTCAGGCGGGAGATGTGATTGGGTATATAGGAAGAACCGGTTATAGTACAGAAGAGAATGTCAATAATATTGATGAATATCATCTGCATTTTGGATTGCAGTTGATCTTTGATGAATCACAGAGGGATGGTAATAATGAGATCTGGGTGAGTGGGTATGAACTGGTGAAGTTCTTATATCAGCATCAGTCGGAGGTGGAACGTAATGATGATACCAAGGAGTGGACACGGATCTACCAGATTAAAGATCCATTTGTGAATGAGTATGCAAAAACACATAAGACCATAGACACATCTGAGGAAGAAGAAGGCAAGACAAAATGAATATTAGAGACAGATAGGCTTAGAGGCAGAGAGAATCAGGGATAGAGCAATCTATCCCTGAAACATATTTTCTACATAATTCTGCATTTCTTTACGGCTTTTCATCTGGCGGGAACCATCTACGATTCTCTGCTGTTCTTCAGGAGAGAGAGAAGCGAATTGTGTGAGGATATCGGTATGCTGTGCAAGAGACATAGTAAAGCCGATTGGAAATTCATCTTGAAACGTCATGACATTATCACCTCGGAGATATTGTGTGCTAAATGATGGATTTGTATACAATAAAATCAGAAAATATAATAAAAAGCAATAAATAGAATAACTATGTGTGCGGGAAGGGCTAGTTTATTTGGTCATATAATGTTAAGATATGAAGTATGATACAATGATAGATACATAAGAGAGAAAATGAGTGGTGTTACAAGAGATGAGACTTGATGGAGCAAAACTACAAAAGAAGTTACGAGATTTTGTGAAAACATATCAATGGCAGACTTGTCTGTTCATAGTAATGGCGATTGTTGTTATCGTCACTTTTTGCAATGCCAGCCTCTATCCTTCGGAGATTGGCAAGGTGGTAAAAGTGCAGACGGAGCAAAGTGGGGATATGGTCAACTACAATTCGGAGATGGAGAATATTTCCGAGCCGTATTATGTACAGAAGTTGACAATCAAGATTCTGAATGGGCAATATAAAGGAAAGAAGGTAACGGTATCTAATGAATTCGGATATTCCGAGGTAGATACGGAGCGGTATCAAAAAGGAGACAGAGTATTCCTCCGAATTAGCGGGGAGGAGCAGATATCATCTGTTAGTATTACTGGGGTGAAACGGGATCAGTATGCGATTTTGCTTGCTGTAATCCTTATATTCCTTGTGATTATTCTTGGAAAAGGCAGGGGAGTTCTGTCACTTTGTTCGATTGGTGTGAATATTGTGGTGTTCGTATATGGTCTGGTCCGCTATGAAGAAGGGGATGACTTGTTGAAGATCTGTGCGGTTATGATTGTGATTTTCACGGTCGGTACTTTGTTCCTGGTAAATGGAGTGAATAAGCGTTCATTAGTTGCAATTATATCAGCACTTGTTACGGTGGTGATTACAATGAGCATCTTCCTGCTGGCAATGAATTATGGGGAAGAGATTGATTATGCGGCGCTTGATTATATTGTGGGAAATCAGGAACTGGAGACAATATTTATTGCCAGCATTGCGATTGCAGGACTTGGAGCGATTATGGATGTGTCGGTATCCATTGCGGCTGCACTGCAGGAACTGATAATGAGGAAGCCGGATATTACGTTTCGGGCACTTGTGCATTCCGGACGGGAGATTGGATATGATATCATGGGTACTATGATGAATGTTCTGCTGTTCACATATATCTGCGGATTGATTCCACTTATGCTGATTAAGATGAAGAATGAAATCAGCCTGATTACAATCATACGCCTTCAGATTCCTTTTGAGATATGCAGATTCTTAATTGGCAGTATTGGTATCGTGATGGCAATTCCGGTCAGTATAGGGATTGCGTCGATTGTAATGAAGATGGGGAGGAGAAGGGCATGATATTCATATTAGCGGTTGTATTTTTCCTCCTATTATTGCTGGTTGGAGGAGAGAGGGGAGCAGTGTCTCTGATCGCCTTGATGGGAAATATCCTGGTATTTATAGCGGCAGTGATTGCCATGTCTATAGGACTGCCCGTAATTCTCATCACAATCCTTGCGAGTATAGGAGTGAATAGTATTACGATTCTCTATCAGAACGGAACGAATAAAAAATCCGCGGCGGCTTTAATCTCTGTGGGAATCGTGATGGCGCTTTTGATGTGTCTGGTGATCTGGATCGGGGGACGGATGCATATTGGCGGATTGAATGAGATTGAACTGAATAGTGATCTGTCATTATATTATTCATTTGCTATTCGTGTGAATATGCGCAAGGTATGCATTGCTATGATTATGATCGGACTGTTAGGTGCGGTTATGGATACTGCAGTGGCAATCTCTTCGTCGCTTTATGAAGTATATGAACATAAGCCGGAATTAACGGTATCAGAATTGTTCCATTCCGGCATTACGGTAGGAAAGGATGTGCTTGCCACAACTTTAAATACATTATATTTTGCGTATATTGGAGAGGCACTGATGCTTCTTTTATATCTGAGAGAATATCAGTATTCACTGGTGTCTATTCTGAATTCCAAGGCATTTCTACAGGAATTCACATGTATCATGGTAAGTGCGATTGGATGTGTGCTTATTATTCCAATCAGCGCCCAGGTGACGGCAAAACTACTAAAAGAATGGTAAATGACAATATATAAGAGAAAGAAGGGATTGTATGATTAATTATTCTGAGGACAAGGACAGACAGTATCATATTCAAGTGGCACGAGGAGAGATTGGAAGATATGTACTCTTGCCGGGAGATCCTAAGCGATGTGAGAAGATTGCGGCGCATTTTGATGAGCCGAGACTGGTTGCGGACAGCCGGGAATATGTGACTTATACGGGGTATCTTGACGGAGAGATGGTAAGTGTCACTTCTACGGGGATTGGAGGACCTTCCGCATCCATTGCCATGGAAGAACTGGTAAGAGTCGGTGCGGATACATTTATCCGGGTCGGAACGAGCGGAGGTATGGCGCTGGATGTCAAGAGTGGAGATGTGGTGATTGCTTCAGGAGCAATCCGTATGGAAGGTACCAGCAAAGAGTATGCGCCGATTGAGTATCCGGCTGTAGCGGATATCTGGGTGACCAATGCACTGATACAGGCAGCAAGAAAATTAGGTCAGGACTACCATGTGGGAGTGGTGCAGTGCAAGGATGCTTTTTACGGGCAGCATTCGCCGGAGACGAAGCCGGTAGGGTATGAACTGATGAATAAATGGGATGCATGGGTCAAATGCGGCTGTCTTGCATCAGAGATGGAATCAGCGGCACTTTATATCGTAGGCAGTTGCCTGCGGGTGAGAGTTGGCACAGTGCTTCTGGTGATGGCGAATCAAGAGCGGGCGAAACAGAATCTGCCGAATCCGGTGGTGCATAATGTGGAAGCGCCGATTGAGACGGCGATAGAAGCATTGCGGATTTTAATTCGGGAGGACCGCAAGAATCGATAGGGATTGGGCAGAGAATAACAGGATGATCAAGATAGATGGGATATGGAAAAGGAGTTAGAAATATGGAGTTACAGGAGATATTAAAACGGGTAGACCATACCCTGCTTGCACAGACGGCAACATGGGAAGAGATTAAGACGTTATGTGATGATGCAGTTGCATATCATACTGCATCTGTATGCATTCCGCCGTCTTATGTGAAGCAGGCAAAAGAATATGTGGGAGATAAGATGGCAGTCTGTACGGTGATAGGATTTCCCAATGGATATCATACAACGGCAGCGAAGGTATTCGAAGCGGCAGATGCTATAGATAGCGGTGCGGATGAGATTGACATGGTGATTAATATCGGATGGGTTAAGGATGGAAGATATGACCTGGTGGAGCAGGAGATCAGGTCTGTAAAAGAAGTGGCAGGAGATAAGATCCTGAAGGTGATTATCGAGACTTGCCTTCTGACGGAGGAGGAGAAGATCCGTATGTGCGAGGTGGTGACGGCGGCGCAGGCTGACTTTATCAAGACCTCTACGGGATTCTCGAAAGGAGGAGCAACCTTCGAGGATGTGGAACTTTTTGCAAAGTATGTAGGCGAAGGTGTGCAGATGAAAGCGGCAGGAGGCATCAGTTCGCTTGAGGACGCAGAGAATTTTCTGGAATTAGGGGCTTCACGCCTTGGAACCAGCCGGATTGTCAAGATAGCGAAACAGAGATCGTGTTGAAGATGGATGGCATGTTTATTTGAATAGTATGTCTGCTTAAATGGAGGAAAAGTATGGAAGAAAATATGATAAGAAGTATGATCCGTTTGGCAATGGATACGCTTCAATTCTCTTATGTTCCGTATTCCGGATTTAGAGTGGCGGCATCGCTGCTGACTGCGAACGGCAAACTATATACAGGGTGCAATATAGAGAATGCGGCTTACAGCCCGGGGAATTGTGCGGAGAGAACTGCCATATTCAAAGCGGTCAGTGAAGGAGAGAGGGATTTTGCGGCAATCTGTATTGTAAATGAGAATACAGATGGACAGCACGATATCTGTCCGCCTTGCGGTATGTGCCGGCAGGTAATGATGGAATTCTGTGTTCCGGAGGAATTCCTGATTATATTGGCGAAAAGTGAATCGTGTTATGAGATTCATACACTTGGGGAACTTCTTCCCATGGGATTTGGACCAGGGAATCTGAAGGGAAAAAAGTAGCAATTTTTGCATAAATTCTACATTGTTTGACATAGAATATACAATTTAGCAAATTAAAGTCTTGAAACATACATTAAAATAGGATATTATAGGTGTTAAAGATTTTTTATCTTATTGTCTTATTAGGAAGGAAGAGGATTATGAATCTGAAAATTGGAGTGATTAAAGGGGATGGAATCGGTCCGGAGATCGTAACAGAGGCTATGAAGGTACTGGATAAGGTCGCAGAAACTTACGGACATACCTGTGATTATACGCAGCTTTTGATGGGTGGCGCGTCTATTGACGTACACGGAGTTCCGCTTACCGATGAGACGGTGGCAGAGGCAAAAGCGTGTGATGCGGTTCTGATGGGATCAATTGGAGGAGATGCCAAGACATCTCCGTGGTATCAGTTAGAGCCATCTAAGAGACCAGAGGCAGGGCTGCTTAGGATTCGTAAGGAACTGAATCTTTTTGCCAATTTGCGTCCGGCGATTCTATATGACGAATTAAAAGGGGCATGTCCGCTGAAAGAAGAGATTACAGAGGGCGGCTTTGATATGATGATCATGAGAGAACTGACGGGTGGTCTGTATTTCGGGGAGAGAAAGACCATAGAAGAAGATGGCGTTATGACAGCCTATGATTCTCTTACATACAATGAGAATGAGATCCGCAGAATTGCAAAGCGCGGATTCGATATCGCTATGAAGCGCAGAAAGAAAGTAACGAGCGTTGATAAGGCGAATGTATTAGATTCCTCCAGACTTTGGAGAAAAGTTGTAGAAGAAGTCGCAGCAGAGTATCCGGAAGTAACACTGGAACATATGCTGGTTGATAACTGTGCAATGCAGTTGGTAAAAGATCCCAAGCAGTTCGATGTCATCCTGACAGAGAATATGTTCGGTGATATTCTGTCTGACGAGGCAAGCATGGTAACCGGCTCGATAGGAATGCTGGCAAGTGCAAGCCTTAACGAGACCAAGTTCGGTCTCTACGAGCCAAGCGGCGGTTCTGCGCCGGATATCGCAGGAAAAGGTATTGCGAATCCGATTGCAACCATTCTTTCGGCGGCTATGATGTTAAGATTCAGTTTTGATTTGGATAAAGAAGCTGATGCTATTGAGGCAGCGGTAGCAAAAGTACTGGAAGAAGGCTATCGGACCATCGATATTATGTCAGAAGGAAAGAAGCAGATTGGTACTTGTGAGATGGGAGATCTGATTGCAAGTTTCATCTAGTTTCTTGATTAAAAATAATCGGGTACAGGACATATGCTAAAAGGGTACAGGGCATATGTCAAAAAGGTACACCACAAATGTCAATTTGGGACGTAGTAAAATGCACTTTTACTACGTCCCCAGGAGGTAAAATATGAGAAGTGATACAGTTACAAAAGGAAAACAGCAGGCTCCTCACCGTTCGTTATTCAACGCGCTGGGGCTTACACCAGAAGAGATGGAGAGACCTCTCGTAGGTATTGTCAGCTCTTATAATGAGATTGTTCCAGGACATATGAACCTGGATAAGATTGTAAATGCAGTAAAACAGGGGGTTGCCATGGCAGGTGGAACTCCAATCGTATTTCCGGCAATCGCAGTCTGTGACGGTATTGCCATGGGACACATTGGTATGAAATACTCTCTGGTGACCAGAGACCTGATTGCAGATTCTACAGAGGCTATGGCTATGGCTCATCAGTTCGATGCGCTGGTTATGGTGCCGAACTGTGATAAGAACGTTCCGGGACTTTTGATGGCGGCAGCAAGAATCAATGTTCCGACCATTTTCGTCAGCGGCGGTCCGATGCTTGCAGGTCATGTGAAAGGCAAGAAGACCAGCCTTTCCAGTATGTTCGAGGCAGTAGGTGCGAATGCGGCAGGATTGATTACGGATGATGACTTATGTGAATTCGAGAACAAGACATGTCCAACTTGTGGTTCCTGCTCTGGTATGTATACCGCTAACAGCATGAACTGTCTGACAGAAGTATTAGGCATGGGGCTTGGCGGCAACGGAACGATTCCGGCAGTATATTCTGAGAGAATCCGTCTGGCAAAACATGCTGGTATGAAGGTTATGGAATTATGGGAGAAGAATATTCGTCCAAGAGATATTATGACTGAGAATGCAATCCTGAACGCATTAACCGTTGATATGGCGCTTGGATGCTCTACCAACAGTATGCTGCATCTTCCGGCAATCGCGCATGAAGTAGGCATGGATTTTGAGATTGATTTTGCAAATGGAATCAGTGAGAAGACTCCGAATCTCTGCCATCTTGCCCCGGCAGGTCCAACTTACATGGAAGACTTGAACGAAGCAGGCGGTGTATATGCGGTTATGGCTGAGTTGAATAAGAAGGGTCTGATTCATACAGAGTGTATGACGGTAACTGGTAAGACGGTTGGAGAGAATATCAAGAATGCAGTGAATAAAGATCCTGAGGTGATTCGTCCAATCGAGAATCCATATACACCAACCGGTGGCCTTGCTGTATTAAAAGGCAACCTTGCACCGGACGGAAGTGTTGTAAAACGTTCCGCAGTCGTAGAAGAGATGCTGGTACATGAAGGACCTGCAAGAGTGTTCGACTGTGAAGAGGATGCCATTGATGCAATCAAAGGCGGTAAGATTGTAGCAGGTGATGTTGTAGTCATCCGCTATGAGGGACCAAAGGGTGGTCCAGGTATGAGAGAGATGCTGAATCCAACTTCCGCGATTGCGGGAATGGGACTTGGCTCCAGTGTTGCTCTGATTACAGATGGTCGTTTCAGCGGAGCATCCAGAGGTGCTTCGATCGGTCACGTATCACCGGAAGCAGCAGTTGGCGGACCGATTGCATTGGTTGAAGAGGGAGATATCATTAAGATTGACATCCCGAACCTGAAATTAGAGTTAGACGTATCTGAGGAAGAACTTGCAAAGAGAAGAGAAGCATGGACAGAAAGAGAGCCGAAGGTAACAACCGGATATCTTGCGAGATACGCATCTATGGTAACTTCCGGAAATCGTGGGGCGATACTGGAAGTTCCGAAGAATTAATTAAGAAGTATGAAGGCATCGCAGCCGCTTGCGGCTATGATGTAATATGAATTACAGAAGTACTCTAGATAGAACAGGAGAATATTAGGTATGCAGTTGACAGGATCAGAGATCGTAATTGAATGTTTGAAAGAGCAGGGTGTGGATACCGTGTTTGGTTATCCAGGCGGAGCGATTTTGAACGTATACGATGAATTATATAAACACAGTGATGAGATCACGCATATCCTGACTTCCCACGAACAGGGAGCAGCCCATGCGGCTGACGGATATGCAAGAGCAACCGGGAAAGTCGGTGTGTGCTTTGCAACCAGCGGCCCTGGTGCAACCAATCTTGTAACAGGTATTGCTACTGCCTACATGGATTCTATTCCGATCGTAGCAATCACATGTAATGTAGGAGTAGCCCTTCTTGGAAAGGACAGTTTCCAGGAGATTGATATTGCGGGAATTACCATGCCGATTACTAAGCACAATTATATTGTCAAAGACGTGAATGACCTTGCCGACACGATCAGAAAAGCATTCGTGATTGCGCAGAAGGGAAGACCTGGTCCGGTATTGATCGATATTCCGAAGGATGTAACAGCGAACAAGGCAGAGTATAAGAAGACTGTGATTGGGCCAGTGGTTCCGCCTATTGATGTCTGTGAAGAGGATATAGAGACAGCACTTAAGATGATTGCAAAGTCCAAGAAGCCATATATCTTTGTAGGCGGCGGAGCAGTATTATCCGGTGCCAATGAAGAGTTATATACATTTGCCAAGAAGGTAGATGCGCCAGTTACAGATTCTTTGATGGGAAAAGGCGCATTTCCTGGAACAGATCCGTTGTATACCGGAATGTTAGGTATGCATGGAACGAAGACATCTAACTACGGTGTTAGTGAATGTGATCTGTTGATCGTAATCGGTGCAAGATTCAGTGACCGTGTAACGGGCAATGCGAAGAAATTTGCTAAGAATGCGAAGATTCTTCAGATTGATGTTGATCCGGCAGAGATGAATAAGAACGTATTGATCACGGAAGGCGTGGTAGGAGACATTAAGGTTGTACTTGGTGTCTTGAATGAAAGGCTTACGCAGCAGAGCCATACGGAATGGCTGAATAAGATTATGGAATACAAAGAACGGTATCCATTGTCTTATCATCCGGATGAACTGACTGGACCTTACGTGGTAGAAGAGATCTACCGCCAGACAGAAGGAGATGCTATCATTGTCACCGAAGTTGGACAGCATCAGATGTGGGCGGCACAGTTCTATAAATATACCAAACCAAGAACGTTATTGACTTCCGGAGGTCTTGGAACTATGGGATATGGTCTGGGCGCATCTTTGGGGGCTAAGACGGGTATGCCGGAAAAAACGGTTGTCAATATTGCAGGTGACGGATGCTTCCGTATGAATATGAATGAGATTGCAGCGGCTGTGCGTCATAATATTCCGGTCATCCAGGTTGTAATCAATAACCATGTGTTGGGAATGGTGCGCCAGTGGCAGAATCTGTTCTATGGACAGCGCTATTCTGCAACGGTACTCAATGATGCAGTGGACTTTGTAAAACTTGCAGAGGCCATGGGAGCAGAAGGAATCCGTGCAACAACACAGGAAGAATTTAAGGATGCATTTGCGAAGGCGTTAACTCTTGGAAAACCGGTTGTCATCGACTGCCAGATCGGTGCAGATGATAAAGTATGGCCAATGGTTGCACCGGGAAAAGCAATTGATGAAGCATTTGACGAGAAAGATCTAAAAGAAAAGAAATAATCATAAAAGGAAAGAAGAGGAATAATCATGAGCAGAGTGTACAATTTTTCAGCAGGACCGGCAGTATTACCGGAAGAAGTATTAAAAGAAGCAGCAGAAGAGATGTTAGACTACAAAGGAACCGGAATGTCCGTAATGGAAATGAGTCACCGCTCGAAGGCGTTTCAGGAGATTATCGATACGGCAGAGGCTGATATCCGTGAACTGATGAATATTCCGGATAATTACAAGGTGCTATTTCTGCAAGGCGGAGCATCTCAGCAGTTCGCTATGATTCCGATGAATCTGATGAAGAATGGCGTGGTTGATTATATCGTGACCGGGCAGTGGGCGAAAAAAGCGGCTGCGGAAGCGGGCAAATACGGCAAGGTGAATATCCTTGCTTCTTCCGCAGACAAGACATTCTCTTACATCCCGGATTGTTCAGATCTGCCTATCTCTGAAGATGCAGATTATGTATACATATGTGAGAATAATACCATCTATGGTACAAAATACAAAGAATTACCGAATACAAAAGGAAAGACACTGGTAGCAGATATCTCTTCCTGCTTCCTGTCTGAACCAGTAGATGTTAGGAAGTATGGTCTGTTATACGGCGGTGTTCAGAAGAATGTGGGACCTGCAGGAACGGTGATCGTAATTATCAGAGAAGATCTGATCACCGAAGATGTACTTCCGGGAACACCAACCATGCTGCAGTATAAGACGCATGCAGATGCAGGATCTCTCTATAATACACCACCGGCATACGGCATCTACATCTGTGGCAAAGTCTTTAAATGGCTGAAGAAACAGGGTGGTCTCGCAGCAATGAAAGAACTGAATGAGAAGAAAGCAAAGATTCTGTATGATTATCTGGATCAGAGCAAATTGTTCAAGGGAACCGTAGTGCCAAAAGATCGTTCGCTTATGAATGTTCCGTTCGTAACCGGCAGCGATGAACTGGATGCCAAATTCGTAAAAGAAGCGAAAGAGGCAGGTTTCGAGAATCTGAAAGGACATCGTTCCGTGGGCGGTATGCGTGCAAGTATATACAACGCAATGCCAATCGAAGGCGTAGAAGCATTAGTAGCATTTATGAAGAAGTTTGAAGAGGAGAATCTATAATCATGTACAAATATCATTGCTTAAATCCAATCTCTGAGGTTGGAATGGAACAGTTTACAGAAGAGTATGTCCCGGTAAGCACTGCGGACAATGCGGATGCGATCCTTGTGAGAAGTGCAGTGATGCACGATATGGAATTCTCACCTAATCTGAAAGCCATTGCAAGAGCTGGCGCAGGTGTGAACAATATTCCGCTGGACCGATGTGCGGAGGAAGGAATCGTAGTATTCAATACTCCGGGTGCTAATGCAAACGGTGTGAAAGAACTGGTAATTGCAGGTATGCTTCTTGCGTCCCGTGATATCATCGGAGGCATTAACTGGGTACAGGAAAATGAAGAAGATGGCAACATCGCCAAAGATGCCGAAAAAGCGAAGAAGGCATTCGCAGGATGTGAATTGGAAGGAAAGAAACTGGGTGTCATCGGTCTTGGTGCGATAGGTGTTATGGTGGCGAATGCAGCGACACATCTTGGTATGGATGTATATGGTTATGATCCATACGTATCTGTAGAATCTGCATGGAGGCTTTCCAGAAGTATCCATCATGCAAAAACGGTAGATGAACTTTACAGAGATTGCGATTATATCACGATCCATGTTCCTGCAATGGACAGTACCAAGGGAATGATCGATAAAGATGCAATCAACCTGATGAAAAAAGGTGTTGTTGTACTGAACTTTGCAAGAAATGTACTTGTGGATGAAGAGGCAATGGTGGATGCGCTGGTATCTGGTCATGTGAAGCACTATGTATCAGACTTTCCGACACCGATCACTGCCGGAGTTAAGGGAGCCATTGTAATTCCACATCTTGGCGCTTCTACAGAAGAATCTGAAGATAACTGTGCGAAGATGGCAGTAAAAGAACTGAGAAATTATCTGGAAAATGGAAATATTAAGAATTCCGTGAATTATCCGGACTGCGATATGGGGATGAAGGGAGATAATACCCGTATTCTTCTGCTGCATCACAATGTTCCGAATATGATCGGACAATTTACCGGCATTCTGGCAAAAGATAATATGAATATTGCCGATCTGACGAACAAGAGCAAGGGTGAATATGCATATACCATGATTGATATTGATAGCCCGGTACCGGATGGTGTAGTAGAAGACCTGGTAAAAGTTAAAGACGTTCTCCGCGTTCGTATTATTAAATAATAATTAAGAAAATCCTGTGGAAAGCGGTACGAAATATCGTCCGTTCCATTCCACAGGATTTTTCTTATCAGGAGATACTCTGATGCTGAAACAATCAGATTCCCAGAGCATCGTTATGTTTTTTTAATAATGCATGAATCTTATCGGTAGGATTCAATACGGTGCCGATTGAGATATCGTGATTCAGAGAATCAATAATTAATGCGATAAACTTGCTCATGTCAGCCACAACGAAATAAGGCTTCTCATATGCAACTGGTGGCAGGTATGTCAGATTCGTTGTGATAACGCGATCGATGAATCCCTTCTCATAATAGTCATCAAATTTATCAAACCCTTCTGTGAAGAGACCAAACGTAGTGCAGACGAATACACGATTGGCACCGCGTTCTTTGATCTGTCTGGCAACATCCAGCATACTTTCACCGGAAGAGATCATATCATCAATGATAATGACGTTCTTACCCTTGATATCGTCTCCAAGGAATTCATGGGCAACAATCGGGTTCTTGCCGTTCACAACTGTTGAATAGTCACGGCGCTTGTAGAACATACCCATATCCACGCCAAGTACGTTGGAAAAATATACTGCACGGTGCATAGCGCCTTCATCAGGGCTTATGATCATTAAGTGATCCTTATCTACGATTAGTTCCGGCTCTGCCCGCAACAGAGCTTTTATGAACTGGTATGGCGGGTTAAAGTTATCGAATCCGTGAAGAGGCATGGAATTCTGTACTCTCGGATCATGTGCATCAAACGTAATAATGTTATCCACACCCATATCCACCAGTTCCTGAAGTGCCAGAGCACAATCCAGCGACTCTCTCTTCGTGCGTTTGTGCTGGCGGCTCTCATATAAGAATGGCATAATGACATTCAGACGATGTGACTTGCCGTTCGCAGCTGAGATGATACGCTTCAGATCCTGGTAATGATCATCCGGGGACATATGGTTGGGATGACCATTCACCGTATAGGTCAGGCTGTAATTACATACATCAACCATTACGAACAGATCTGTGCCGCGGATAGATTCTCCCAGAAGCCCTTTTGCCTCACCTGATCCAAAACGTGGGCAATGGCAGTCTACCAGATAGTTGTTCTGCTGATAACTGGAAAAAAGTGTTGAATCCAGAGATTCCTTCAGAGCCTGCTGTCTGAACTGAACAATATAGTCATTCACCTTCTGTCCCAGTTCTTTGCAGGAATCAAGGACCGCAATTTTAAGAGGCGCTCTAGGAAGCGCTGTTTCCATTAATTTGATATTCGTCATTTTCGAGTCTCCTGTATTCATTGATTTATACTAATCTCTAAGATATTTATATCACTTTTCCTATAAAAAGGTCAACTACAGATTGGACTATTTGGGAAAGGTGGGGTATAATAAGAGAGTTAAATACTAATTTTGGGGTAGATATATGAGACATGAACACATTGTGAAAGCGGTTCTGCCGGGAAGTATTGCCGATGAACTGGGAATCGAGGCCGGGGACAAGCTGCTTTCCATTAATGATAATATGATTGAAGATGTATTTGATTATCATTTCTATGTAAATGATGAAGAATTAGTGCTGTTGATTGAGAAGCCCGATGGCGAAGAGTGGGAACTGGAGATTGAAAAAGATTATGAGGAAGATCTTGGCATTGAATTCGAACAGGGATTGATGGATGAATATCGGTCCTGTCGGAATAAGTGCATGTTCTGCTTTATCGACCAGATGCCGAAGGGGATGCGGGAGACGCTGTATTTTAAGGATGATGATTCTAGGCTTTCTTTCCTGCAGGGGAATTATGTTACGCTGACGAATATGAGCGATCATGATATTGACCGGATCGTACGATATCATCTGGAACCGATCAACATCTCTTTTCAGACCACGAATCCGGAACTCAGGTGTAAGATGCTTCATAACCGTTTTGCGGGAGAGGCGCTTAAGAAGGTTGACCGTCTGTATGAGGGCGGCATTCAGATGAATGGGCAGATCGTGCTGTGTAAAGGCGTGAATGACGGCGAGGAGTTAGACCGCAGCATCCGGGATATGTCGAAGTATTTCCCGTGCCTTCAGAGCGTATCCATCGTGCCGGTAGGACTTACCAGATATCGTGACGGATTGTACCCACTGGAGCCTTTTGACCGGGAGGATGCCATAGAAGTGCTGTCTATTATCCATAAGTGGCAGGAGCGGTTTTATGAAGAATACGGAATGCATTTTATCCATGCCGGTGATGAATGGTATATCCTGGCAGGGCAGGAAGTGCCGGAGGAAGAGCGGTATGACGGTTATCTTCAGTTGGAAAATGGAGTGGGAATGCTTCGGCTTTTGGAGAATGAATTCGAAGAAGGATATCAGAGTGCTGTTGGAGATGAACTTCCAAGAGAAGTATCCATGGCAACCGGTCTTCTGGCATATCCTTATATTCAGAAGATGGCTGACCGCCTTGTGGGGAAATATCCGAACACGAAAGTGCATGTCTATCCGATCCGCAATGATTTCTTCGGAGAACTGATTACGGTATCCGGACTGATTACCGGACAGGATCTGATCGCACAGCTTACCGGGAAGGAACTTGGCGACAGGCTTTTGCTGCCTTGCAATATGTTCCGCAGCCAGGAGGAGGTATTCTTAGATGATATTACTCTTTCTCAGGTGGAAGATGCTTTACAAGTGCGGGCAGATATTGTAAAATCAAGCGGACAAGATTTTATTGATGCGATTATATTGAAGGAGAAATAATATGAGTAAACCAGTAGTAGCGATTGTGGGAAGACCCAATGTGGGAAAATCAACCCTTTTTAATGTACTGGCGGGTGAGATGATATCCATTGTAAAAGATACGCCTGGGGTAACCAGAGATCGTATCTATGCGGACGTCTCATGGCTGGATAAAGAATTTACAATGATTGATACCGGAGGAATCGAGCCGGAGAGTAATGATATTATATTGTCTCAGATGAGAGAACAGGCGCAGATTGCCATTGATACGGCGGATGTGATCATCTTTCTGACGGATGTGCGTCAGGGGCTGGTGGATTCCGATTCTAAAGTGGCGGATATGCTCAGGCGTTCCGGAAAGCCGGTAGTCTTGGTTGTGAATAAAGTAGATAATTTTGATAAGTTCATGCCGGATGTGTATGAGTTCTATAATCTGGGAATCGGTGATCCGATGCCGATATCTGCAGCCTCCAGATTGGGGCTTGGAGATATGCTGGAGGAGGTTGTAAAGCATTTTTCTGAGAATTCAGGAGAAGAGGAAGAGGATGAACGTCCACGTATTGCAATTGTAGGAAAGCCGAATGTAGGAAAGTCCTCCATTATTAACAAATTGTTGGGTGAGCAGCGAGTAATCGTGTCTGATATTGCAGGTACAACCAGGGATGCGATTGATACGGATATTGTTCATAATGGCAGGGAGTATGTATTTATCGATACGGCAGGTCTTCGAAGAAAGAATAAGATCAAGGAAGAACTGGAACGCTACAGTATCATCCGTACGGTAACGGCTGTAGAGCGTGCAGATGTGGTGTTGGTGGTGATCGATGCCGTAGAAGGTGTTACAGAACAGGATGCTAAGATTGCGGGAATTGCCCATGAGAGAGGTAAAGGAATTATTATTGTGGTGAACAAGTGGGATGCCATTGAGAAGAATGACAGAACCATGCGGGAGTACGAGAATGAAGTCCGCCGTGTCCTTTCTTTTATGCCGTATGCTGAGATTATGTATGTATCCGCAGAGACGGGGCAGCGTCTGCCGAAGTTATATGATATGATTGATATGGTAATTGAGAATCAGAGTATGCGTGTGGCAACGGGTGTATTGAACGAGATCATGGCAGAAGCAGTTGCAATGCAGCAGCCACCGTCTGATAAGGGCAAGAGGCTGAAACTCTATTACATCACTCAGGTATCGGTAAAACCGCCGACATTCGTAATATTCGTAAATGATAAAGAATTGATGCATTTTTCTTATACCAGATATCTGGAAAATAAGATTCGTGAGGCATTTGGATTCAGAGGAACTTCTCTGAAGTTCTTCATCAGGGAAAGAAAGGAAAAGGATCAGTAGTTATGGAACGTATCATATGTGTGATCATCGGATATGTATTCGGATTATTGCAGACAGGCTATCTATATGGAAAGATGCACAATGTAGACATCCGTAAGCAGGGAAGCGGCAATGCCGGTACTACTAATGCACTGCGTACTATGGGATGGAAAGCAGGATTGATTACGTTGCTTGGTGATTGTTTCAAATGTGTGTTTGCAGTGGTTGTCGTGCATCTGATCTATGGAAAGACCCATGCAGACATGATTCCGATGCTTGCCATGTATGCAGGTATGGGGGCGGTTCTTGGGCATAATTATCCGTTTTACCTGAAGTTCAAAGGAGGAAAGGGGATTGCTGCCACAGCGGGGCTTCTCTTAAGTACCACGAATGTATGGATGGTGCTGATCTGTCTGTTTGCATTCCTGGCAATTGTCGGGGTGACAAGATATGTGTCACTGGGATCGTTGGTTGTAGTGATCATCTATCTTGTGGAAGTTGTAGTGTACGGACAGATGGGTGGATTCGGCATTGCGCAGAATTATCTGTATGAGATGTATGCAATTGCAGCATTTTTGATGCTGTCAGCATTTTTCAAGCACAGAGCGAACATTAAGAGGTTATTATCCGGCACGGAGAATAAGTTAAGTGTTGGAAAGAGTAAATAGCAGGCAGTAATCTGCAGGTTAAGTAAAGTACACGCAAAAAGCGTGAATGAAGAAAGGAGCATAGTAATATGGCAAATGTAGGAATTATGGGGGCAGGAAGTTGGGGAACCGCTCTGGCATTACTACTCCACAAGAATGGTCATCAGGTGACAGTCTGGTCTATCAGCGAGGAGGAAGTGAAGATGCTCTCAGAAAAGAGAGAACATGAGAGCAAACTTCCAGGCGTAAAGATTCCGGATGATATGGTGTTCACAACGGATATTGAGAGTACCGTTCAGGAGAAAGACTTTATCGTTCTGGCGGTACCGTCTCCATATACAAGAAGCACTGCACGTAATATGAGCCCATATATTGCAGAAGGACAGATTATCGTGGATGTGGCAAAAGGTATTGAGGAAAGCACGCTTATGACTCTGTCTCAGCAGATTGAGCAGGAGATCCCGCAGGCAGATGTGGCAGTCCTCTCAGGACCAAGCCATGCAGAAGAGGTGGGAAGAGGCCTTCCTACGATTGTGGTTATCGGTGCAAAGACTAAGCAGACAGCAGAATATCTGCAGGAAATGTTCATGAATGAAGTATTCCGTGTATATACAAGCCCGGATATGTTAGGTATGGAACTTGGCGGTTCTCTTAAGAATGTCATCGCGCTTGCAGCCGGAATCGCAGATGGAATGGGATATGGCGACAATACGAAAGCAGCCCTGATCACCAGAGGGATTGCAGAGATTGCAAGACTCGGTGTTAAGATGGGCGGAGCAATTGAGAGTTTCACGGGTCTTACTGGTATCGGAGATCTGATCGTAACGTGTGCCAGTGTTCATAGCCGTAACCGTAAGGCAGGTTATCTCATGGGTCAGGGAAAGAGTATGCAGGAAGCCATGGATGAGGTTAAGATGGTGGTAGAAGGCGTATACTCTACCAAGGCTGCGGTAAAATTAGGCGAGAAGTACGGAGTGTCATTACCGATTATTGGAAAGGTGAATGAGGTGCTGTTCGAAGGAAAAGATCCGAGAGAGGCAGTGAATGAACTGATGCTGAGGGATAGTAAGGCGGAGCATACGGCATTGCCTTGGAAGGAGTAGAATTTTTTTGAGTAATTTGTTGGTGGAGTGGACGGCACGAGGGTGAGCCTTGGGTGGTCTGCAATCGAAGTCCTTTGGAAAGAATACGTTGCATCAAAATGAGCGATTATTTTGATGCAACGTATTTCCTATACATCCACATTCTCAATCACAAAATTCTTAAACTCATTGATCACTGGCGCTTGATATACATTCTTTAAACTTGCCATATAGAAGATTCTCTCCCAAGTAGGCTTCTCAATCTTGATGATTTTCACTGGCATGTAGTTCAAGACCTGCATCTTTGGAATCACAGCGATTCCAAAGCCTGCGCTTACGAGTCCGGCAACAGCTTGGTCTTCTTCTAAAGAATATTCAATCTTAGGCTGTCCGCCGCATTTTTCAAAGAGTTTGTCAATGATCGGTCTTAATCCGCTTTGTTTCGAGAAAACGATCTGAGGATAAGACAGTGTCTCTTTTAAGTCAATAGAATCTCTGTTTTCCAGAGGATGTCCTTTGGGAACGATGAGTACTAGTTCCTGGCGGGTGATGGGAACGAAGTCGATGAGTGGTTCGTTCTCCATCTTGGAGCAGAAGGCGACATCATATTTGCGGTCTTTCAGCCCTTGGATAATATCGGGAGTCAGTTCGGTTGAAGTGTGAAAATAAAAGTTAATGTTCTTATGTGGTTTGGAATTTAGAAAATTTTTTACAAAATTCGGAACAACAACGTCGAGAGTACGAAGCATTGCGATATCTATACGGCCTTCGCCGCTTGCGGTCATCCGTATTCTGTTAATGCTGGAGTCCAACATATCAAGCGATTGTTCTACATCCTTTAAAAATGCCTGTCCACATTTGGTTAGGACGACATTGCGGCCATCTTTCTCGAAGAGTTTGATGCCCAGTTCTTTTTCGAGGGAAGCAATGGCGTGACTTAGACTGGGCTGGGTGATGGCAAGTATCTCAGCAGCTTTTGTGTAGTGCTCTAAATGAGCCAATGTTACGAAGTATCTTAAATGATAAAGATTCATAGTATTCCCCCTTTCGTCATTTGTTTGAACACATTTTAACATGAACCACAAACAAAATCTATTAAATTGTGCAATCCACAGACAAAACTATAAAGAATGATAGCAAAACGAATTTGAAATATATTCCCTCATATAGATTCTAAATATTTCCCACTCTGCATATATTCTAACAGCATAAACGAAAAGGGGCTATAGGGCATGGACAATTATCATTTATACAGAGATATACAGGCAAGAACCAACGGTGAGATATACATAGGAGTCGTGGGACCGGTAAGAACAGGCAAATCAACCTTCATCAAACGTTTCATGGATGTGCTGGTGCTGCCGCATATGGAGGATGAACATGGCAAATCAAGAACGAAAGACGAACTCCCTCAGTCTGCGTCCGGGCGCACGATTATGACTACGGAACCCAAATTCGTGCCAAAAGAAGCCGCCGAGATCAAATTATCGGATGATGTGGCGGTGAAGGTAAGGCTGATCGATTGTGTGGGGTACATGGTAGACGGCGCTTCCGGACATGTGGAGGGGAATGAAGAACGGCAGGTGAAGACACCTTGGTTCGATCATGAGATTCCATTTACGAAGGCAGCAAGTATCGGAACCAGGAAGGTGATTCACGATCATGCAACTATAGGGGTGGTTATTACAACGGACGGAAGTATTACGGATATTCCAAAAGAGAATTACCGTGAGGGGACAGAGAAAACCATCCGGGAACTTCAGAGTATTGGCAAGCCTTTTGTAGTATTGGTGAATTCCAAGAAGCCATTTTCCGAGGAGGCAAGACAGATGGCCAAAGAGTGTGAACAGCAGTATGGTGTGCAGGCAATGCCAGTGAATTGCGAGCAGTTAAAAGAAGAAGATATTACTCGGATTATGGAGGCTGTTCTCTATGAATTCCCAGTGTCAGAGGTACAGTTCTTTATTCCGAAATGGGTGGAGATGCTGTCACGGGATCACAAGATCAAGCAGGATATGCTGGTACATATTAAAGATGTTCTGAATCGTTTTGGAGAGATTAAGGATGCCGCAGCGGGGATCGAGATGCCGGATAGCCAGTATATTGAGGAAATGAAGGTAGATCATATCGAGATGGATACAGGATGTGTGAAAGTAAGGATCGGTGTTGCGGATAAGTTCTACTATGAGATGCTGAGTGAACTTACGGGAACTCATATTGCCGGCCAGTATGAACTGGTTGCCGCTATGAAGAAGCTATCTGAACTCAAAGAAGAGTATGAAGGAGTAAGGGATGCATTTGCGGCTGTAAGAATGAAAGGGTATGGCGTTGTCAGTCCGACGAAGGATGAGATTACGTTGGAAGAGCCAGAGATCATTAAGCAGGGAAATAAATATGGAGTTAAGATTCATTCGCAGGCACCATCCATCCATCTGATCCGGGCAAATATTGAGACGGAGATTGCGCCAATCGTAGGCAATGAGCAGCAGGCAGAGGATCTGATTCGTTACATCAAGGATGCAAAGGAAAGCGAAGAAGGCATCTGGGGAACTAATATCTTCGGGAAATCCATTGAAGATCTGGTGATGGATGGTATGCAGAATAAGATGGCAATGATTAATGATGAAAGCCAGGAGAAACTACAGGATACCATGCAGAAGATTGTAAATGACAGTAACGGCGGATTGGTATGCATTATTATCTGACGAATCTGCATTGTTTCGCATATACTATAGAGAAATAAAGAATATAAGGACACTCAAGACTATGGAGAATTATGTAACACTGTCAATAGAAACACATCTGTTTTTTGCCAGAATCATGAAAGAACATGCATTGTTCCTGGAGGCAGGTTTCACATGTAAGGATAAACCGTGGATTCAGAGAGCTGATAGGCTTCGGCAGGAATTCGAAGAATTACTCCTGCAGACGGTCAGAATCAGTGACAGCATGATTGGTAAAGAGATTCTAAAGTCCCAGGAACTGGTGACGGAATTTACAATCCCGGCTGAGAAGAGAACCAGCCAGTTGACAGGGATTCCAATTAACAGCAGAATTGCAGCGGCAGAAGAAAACTTACGGTCAGGATGCGTTAAGAATGTGAATACGACGACGGTTCGCAGGATCAATCAGTTGAACCAAAGAGCGATCCGGATGCTGGATGAACTTATCAGATTCAAGGAAAATATTTTAAGAGAAGTGGATCGTTGCCGTCTTTTTACGGCGAATTATCCATTGTTAATTGAGCATATTCTTCGGGAGGCGAGATTGTATCGTTCCATCATTGCAGAATTACTGAAGAATAAGAAGATATCATACGAGAAACTAAGGTCTCAGGAACAATTCTGGAATCAGATTATGATGGAGCATGCTTTATTTATTCGTGGACTTCTTGATCCTACGGAGGTAGAATTGATAGAAACTGCGGATAATTTCGCAATGGAATACGATAAATTACTTGGGATGGCAAGGGAGCAGGATTGCAAGACCATGGACGAAGTGACGAGAAAATCTCTGGATGAGACATTAAGATACCGGGAGTTTAAAGCGGCAGGAGCAGAAGGAATTCTGGAATGTGAGATTGCATCCCTCATATTGCCATTGCTTGCGGATCATGTACTGCGGGAAGCGAACCATTATATCAGGATCTTAGAATGCGGGGAGCATAAACGCTAATGCGGGAATTATGTGAATATCCGGTACTAGAGAAGGCTCGATACTATGAGATAGAAGCAATTGAGATCCCAATTGTATATAACAAATATGGAGATCATGACCCAAATGGTCTCTTATATGTATTAAAAAAGGATGCAGACCGAATACGTGAAGAGGCAATAAGAAACTATGAAAAAGAGATACCACAGCCATATGAAGAAGTAAGACCACTGGTAATCCGGGCGAATCTTGGAGATAAAGTGATGATAAGATTCACTCATTCCCTGAATCGTACACTTTCAATCCATGTGCAGGGGCTTGCTTATGATGTACAGACTTCCGATGGTTCCAGTGTAGGCTTTAACAGAGATACTACAACGAATCATCAGATTACCTATACGTGGTACGCTGAGCGCGAAGGTGTCTATCTGTTTCACGATATGGGAGATATGAGAAGCAGTGAAGAGGGAACGAATGTACACGGATTATTTGGTGCGATTATCGTGGAAGCAGCAGAGTCCAGATGGCTGGATCCAGAGACAGGAGAAGAATTAGAGAGTGGGTTATTCGCAGATATCTATCATCCGCACAGACCTGCTTTCCGAGAATATGCCGTATTCTTCCACGATGAACTGGAGATGAAGGATAAGAACGGAGAACAGCCGATCAATCCGCATACAGGACTACCTGACTCTACGACGGCAATCAGTTATCGCTCAGAGCCGATGAGAAACAGGGAACCACTGACGAACAATCATGCGGACTCGGGAGAAGATATCTCTATGAGTTCCTGGGTATACGGAGATCCTGCTCCGCCTATACTGAAGGCGTACGTGGGAGACCCGGCGAAGATCCGCCTGGTTCATGGCGGAGTAAAAGAGACGCATGTATTCCATCTGCACAATCACCAGTGGAAGTTAGAGGGAGAGAATTCGAATTCTACGATTATTGATTCTATTTCAATCAGTCCTCAGGAATGCTACACGCTGGAGATTCTTCATGGTGCGGGAAGTTTGAACGGGATGATTGGAGATGCGATCTTTCACTGTCATCTGTATCCGCATTTTCATGAAGGGATGTGGACCTTGTGGAGAGTCTACGACAAACTGGAGGATGGTACCGGAAGGCTGCCTGATGGAACAATCATTCCTCCGCTGATACCGCTAAAAGACAGAAAGAGACCGCCAAAGAAAGATAAGAAGCATCCCGGTTATCCGAATTTTATTAATGGAGAATATGGCGAACGTCCGTTACAGCCGCCGCTTGGAATACTGGATGCAGATGGAGAGAACCTGATAGAGCCGACAGATCTGGAGCGGGCGAATTTCGTAGAGGATTATGAGCCGGGAGCGTTGTATACGGATACATGTCCTTGTCATACAGATGCCAGAAAAGATGACGCGGATGAGGAATGCTGCTGTGAAAAAGCAGAAGAGAATGTGAAAGTTTTCGAGGTTGCGCTGGTTCAGGCAAAGGTAATCTATAATCGGTATGGCTGGAATGATCCCCAGGGAAGATTCTTCGTTATGAAAGAAGAACTGGAAAAGCATGGGGGGTTAGAAGCATATATACGAAAGATTGAGTGTGGGAAGATACAGGCAGAACCTCTTGTTATTCGTGCCAATGCAGGGGATTGTATTGAAGTGAGAACGACGAACCTGCTTCCGGAATTTCTTGAGGAGAGCCCATTTCAGATGGAAACCATAACGGATATTGTAGGATATCATATACACCTGGTCAAATTCGACACCATCGTATCAGATGGGGCAGCCAATGGCTGGAATAACATTGCAGGTGCAAGGAAGTATGAGACATTGATCGAACGCTTCTATGCCAATACAGAACTAAAGACGGTCTTCTTCCATGACCATCTGTTTGCGAATTCCCATCAGCAGCATGGTGTGTTTGGTGCACTCATTATTGAGGAAGCGGGTGCTACCTTCCACGATATCAGGACAGGAAAAGAACTGCGTTATGGGACGAAAGCGGTCATAAAGAGGCGTGACGGGACGTCATTTCGTGAGTTTGCCTTATTCCTGCATGATTTTGCCTTGCTCTTTGACCGGGATGGGAATCCGCTGAATCCTCCTGAGGTTCCGGGGTCTCATGATGATCCCGGAGTCATGGGAATTAATTATCGTTCAGAACCCATGAGAGAGCGGCTTAGAGATCCTAGTTGCCAAAGCATCCGGAGGGAACTTCCAGAGGAAGGTTCTGTAGCAGATCCGGCCTATATATTCAGTTCTCATGTCCATGGTGATCCGGCAACTCCGATCCTTGAGACCTATCCGGGTGATGAGATGCTGATTCGTCTCCTTGATGGGGCGCATGAAGAGCAGCATGTGCTGAATATTACCGGAATGTCCTGGAAGAAAGAGATTGAAGATGTGTTGTCGCCGGATGTGGCGTCACAGTCTATCGGAATATCAGAGGCATTCAATATCCGAATTACGAAACCATATGGACCAGGTGACTATCTGTACTATTCGGGTGGTATTGATGATGCATGGCTGGGATTATGGGGGATTATCCGGGCTTATGACCATGTAAAAGATTGTCTGAAACCTCTGTGTAAAGGAAAGGACCGAATCCTTCCGCTGCCACCGTGTCCGGGAAAAGATGCGGTAATACGACGGTATGAAGTGGCGGCGATTCAGAAAGATATCATATATAATGGCTACGGGGATCATGACCCGGATGGACTCTTGTTCGTACCAATGGAAGATCTGGAACTGGTATTATGTGGAAAACGAAAACCAAAGCCGTTGATTCTAAGAGCCAATGCAGGAGACTGGATTGAGGTAACGCTTCACAATCTGTTTGACCCGGCAAATCCGGTGCCATATTATGATTATCCTATAGTTCCGTTAGACTATAGGCATAAGCCTTCTATGCGTGTATCGTTGAATCCGCAGTTTTTACAGTATGATCCTGTGTGCGATTCCGGAATCAATGTGGGATATAATAACCGGGAGCAGACGGTAGGAGTCGGGGAGAGCAAGAAATATCTCTGGTATGCGGATCAAGAATATGGTGCGTGTATCATTCAGTCATTTGGCGATATGAGGAATCATAGGTATCATGGATTGTTCGGAGCGGTTCTGATCGAGCCGCCGGGGGCAGTCTGGTATCGAACTACTTCTCTGGCAAGAACCGTGTTCGATGAGCAGGCAGTGATTGTGTCCCCAGGAAGAGAAAGGTTCCGGGAGTGTGTTGTCATGATTCAGAATGGTATCCGTATGCTGGATCGTGAGGATATGCTGATCCAGACCGCATCAGGAGATGATGGCGAACCGGTAGATGCAGAGGATACGGGAGAGAAGGGCTATAATTATCGTTCGGAAAGATTCGCCAATCGGCTTAAAAGGGATTCAAGAATCTCCAAAATCTTCAGCAGCAGAGTACACGGCGATCCATCGACGCCTTTATTCAAGGCATATGCCGGAGACCGGGTGATATTCCGTACCATGATGCCGGCAGATAAGCCGAGAAATGTAGGATTCTGTATCCATGGCCATGAGTGGAGAGAACAGCCTGGAGATCTATGCTCTAAGATCACGCCGATGCAAGGGGCAATTAGCATTGGCAATGTCTTCAATATGGAACTGAAGGAAGGTGCCTCATGTCCGGGAGATTACCTGTACCGTTCCGGAAGTCTGAAGTGGGATGTGGAATCCGGTATGTGGGGAATCTTCAGGGTGATGAAGCATGGGATTGGCAGCAGGTGTAAGAATGCATGTCGGAAAACTTTTGAATGCATCTGTGGAAAAAGGGCTTGAATCTAGAATAAAAAGTAGTATAATAGTCAATGACAAGGGAGTCACACAAGATAGGTGTGACTCCCTTTTTCGTTACATGTATCCGAAAGAAACTATCGGTGACAGGCGTTGTGGATTGTCAGAACATCCTAAGGGAACTTCCAGTAGCCGGTCTTTCAGGCTGATAATATTACAATTCGGATGCAGTCAGATTAGTCTGGAATAAAAAGGAGAGATTGTAAGATGAAGGATTATATGTTTAAAGTACCTCAGGAGATTGTATTTGGAATGGGTTCTTTGAAAAAATTGCCGGAATTACTGGAGAAATGTGGATCTAAGAAGATGATGATTGTCTCTGACCACGGATTGGAGAAACTGGGCGTGGTTAAGAAGATTCAGGATGTGGTAGAGGCAGCAGGAATTGACACTTGTACATTCCTTGACATTTTGCCGAACCCAACGGTGGATATGGTAGATGCCGCAACGAAGATGTACAAAGAATCCGGAGCGACAAGCATCGTAGCCCTGGGTGGCGGAAGCCCTATGGATGTGGCGAAAGCAGTCGGCGTACTGGCAAGATACGGCGGATCTATCGTAGAATATGAAGGCGCACACCTGGTACCGGGACCGATTGAGCCAATTATCGCGATTCCGACAACAGCTGGAACCGGAAGCGAGGTTACGGCATTCTCCGTAATCACAGACACATCCAGAAACTATAAATTAACAGTTTTCAGTTATGAATTACTGCCGAAGTATGCGGTACTTGATCCGGAGATGATCATGTCTGTGCCGCCTTCAATTGCAGCATCTTGCGGTATTGATGCGTTGATTCACGCATGGGAAGCATATACTTCTCTGGGTGCATCTCCATTTTCCGATGCTATGGCAGAGAAGGCGATGGAACTGATTGGAGGAAATATCCGCCGTTTTGTAGCAAATCGTAAGGATGAAGAGGCGGCCTGTGCGATGATGTCGGGAAGCATGTTCGCGGGAATTGCATTTGCATGGGCAAGACTTGGTAATGTGCATGCTATGTCCCATCCGGTCAGTGCGTTCTTCGGTGTACAGCATGGTGTGGCAAATTCTATATTATTGCCGGTAATTGTAGAATATAATGCACTTGCAGACCACGGACGTTATGAGAAAATCTATAACTATATCAGCGAAGATAAAGAGCCAGTGAAAGATTTTAAGCCGGAGATGCTGGTAAGAGAGATTAAGAAACTGAATGCAGATCTGGGAATCCCGAAAACGCTGTCTGAAGTCGGCGTGACGGAAGATAAGATTCCACAGATGGCAGCAGATGCCATGAAGAGCGGTAATATTGCGGCGAATCCAAGACAGTCCACATTAAAAGATATCGAGATGCTGTATCATAAAGCGATGTAGATTTTAAAATGAAAAGGAAATGGCGTTAGGGGTAGAACCTAGCGCCTTTTTTTGCTATAATGAAAAAACGTGAAGAGTGATAGGAGATACTTGAAGTTATGGATAAGAAGATATTGAAGCAATTGAGTGTGATTCTGGTACTTTGTCTGGTGGCAGAGTTTGTTGTGGGGCTGCTTCCGGTTACTTTTCCAAGCAGCGTGATGGCAATATTGATTCTGGCGCTGCTTTTGGGAACAAAGATATTAAAAGAGGAGCAGATTAAGGAGACGGCGGATTTTATGCTGTCGAATATGGCGCTGGTCTTTGTTCCGCTGTCGATTGGGATGGTGGAAGACCTGGGACTTTTGAAGGGACAGGTTGCGGGATTCTTGATTGTGGTGGCAATCTCATTGATCCTGACATTCCTTGGAACATACGCTACTGTGCGGATTGTGCAGAAGTGTATGAAGAATCTGGCTTTAAAAGGAGGAGAGCAGCATGAGTAGTATGTGGAGTGCGCTATGGTCAAATCCATTGTTTGGCGTGTTGCTGACAGTTCTGTCGTTTTATATAGGAACGCAGATTGCAAAACGGGTAAAATCGCCATTGGCGAATCCGTTGCTGATTGCTATGATACTCTGTGTGCTGGTACTTAAGGGGCTGAATATTTCGTATGAAGATTATATGGAAGGGGCACAATTTATATCGATGTTCCTGGTTCCGGTAACAGCTGTGCTTGGATTGTCAATCTATCGGCAGAGAAGAATATTGAAGGAACAGTTCTTTCCGATTGTGATAGGATGTCTGGCGGGAAGTCTTCTGTCTATGGGAAGTACGGTGGTGTTGTGTAGGATGCTGGCTTTACATAGTGATATCTTGTATTCCCTGCTTCCGAAGTCTGTGACAACAGCAATTGCGCTGGATGTATCAGAACAGTTGGGAGGACTTCGGTCGATTACGATGATGGCGGTGATTATCTGTGGGACGGGTGGTGCGATTATCCATCCGCTGATTATAAAATTGCTGAGACTAAAGGATCCTGTAGCGATTGGAGTGGCATTTGGAACGGCCAGTCATGCAATCGGTACTTCTAAGGCACTGGAGATGGGCGAAGTAGAAGGTGCTGTCAGTGGAGTTGCTATGGGAGTTGCAGGAATCTGCACGGTTATCATTGCATTATTTTTGTAAAAAGGTATAATAGATAATATATGGTTACAGATGACAAGAGATCATGGAGGTACAATTATGAGAGTAGCAATTATCACAGCTAATACGGATATATATAGAGGTAACGAAGAGAATGCCAGTGGCGAAGTGATTCAGAAAATCGTGGAAGAAGCAGGACTCGAGATCGTTTTCATGAGAGCCCTTCCGTTGGATAGAGAAGTGTTATCAACAGTCATGGAGAGGCTGGCAGACAATCATCTGACAGATCTGGTGCTGACTACCGGAGGTGCGGGATGCGGACCACAGGATTGCACACCGGAGGCAACGATGGATGTGGTAGAGCGTCCTGTTCTTGGAATTCCGGAAGCGATGCGTGCTCACACCATGCAGCTTACCAAGCGTTCCATGCTGAATAGGAGTGCGGCAGGAATCCGTAAAGATGTATTGATCGTCAATCTTCCAGGCAAGGCACAGGCAGTAAAGGAAAGCCTGAGATATCTGCTGCCTGAGATTATGCATGCAGTGAAAGTGATTCAAGGAGAGGCATAGAGAATGAGAATAACGTATCTGGAGCATAGTGGTTATTTTTTGGAAGAGGAAGATATTATATTAATCTTCGATTATTACAAGGGCAGGCTTCCGGATATGCCAAAAGAGAAAAGGATCTATGTATTCGCAAGCCATGCACATTATGATCATTTTGATCAATGCATATTTGAGTGGGCGGATAGATATCCAAGATTACAGTATATATTATCCGATGATATTAAGGCGCGAGGACCAGAAGGAAAGATATTCTATATAGGTGCGCGCCAGGCAATACAGGTGGATGAACTTAAGATAAGAACGCTTCGCTCGACGGATGAGGGTGTGGCGTTTTTTGTACGCCTGAATGGGAAGTTGATCTATCATGCGGGGGATCTGAATTGGTGGCATTGGGAAGAAGAAGGGGAGATCTATAATAAGATGATGCGCCGTGTGTATCAGCATGAGATCGGGAAGATAGAAGGCGAGAGAATTGACGTGGCATTTGTGCCATTGGACCCTAGACTTGGGGAGCAGTATTATTGGGGCATGGATTACTTCGTGAAACATACGGATACAAGATGCGTATTCCCTATGCATATGTGTGGAGAGTACGATGTCTATGAAAAGTTAATGAAAGAGTCAGATGCAGTGGAGTATAAGGATAGAGTGATGAAGGTTACAAAACCGGGACAGACATTTGAGGTATAAGTATATAAGAAATGTGAAGTTCTTCAGAAAGGAGCAGATATATGCAAGTAAAAATATATACAGATGGTTCTGCAAGAGGGAATCCAGATGGTCCCGGCGGATATGGGACGGTGCTGGAATACATAGACACAAAGGGAGAACTGCATACGAAGGAGATATCCCAGGGATATAAGAGGACAACGAATAATCGCATGGAACTGATGGCAGCTATTGTTGGATTGGAAGCGCTGAATCGTCCGTGTGAAGTGGAATTATACTCGGATTCTCAGTATCTGGTCAATGCGTTTAATCAGCACTGGATTGAGGGATGGATAAAAAAAGGATGGAAAAGAGGCAAGAATGAGCAAGTGAAGAACGTGGATCTCTGGAAACGTCTTTTGAAGGCAAAAGAGCCTCATCAAGTAACTTTTCATTGGGTGAAAGGCCACGATGGACATCCTCAGAATGAAAGATGTGACACATTGGCAACTACAGCGGCAGATGGTAATGATCTGATTGTAGATGAAGGTGTGGCAAATTAAGAGAAGACTTGGGCAGGGATTGCGGGAAATAGATATTCATAAATTGGCAAAAGTTTCATTGTTTTTTTAGGCGATCTGTGCTATAGTAACCAAGGCAAGTAAGACAAGTAATCGCAGCTGCGAGTGCCGAAAGGCAGCAGGTGAGGAAAGTCCGGGCTTCACAGGGCAGGATGCCGG
>CAMBRQ010000021.1 GCA_945870325.1 uncultured Dorea sp.
GGGCTCATAACCCGAAGGTCGTAGGTTCAAATCCTGCCCCCGCAACTCGCACATACATATGTGCAACAATTGAATACATTTTTTGTATTAGCCCAGATAGCTCAGTTGGTAGAGCAGAGGACTGAAAATCCTCGTGTCGCTGGTTCGATTCCGGCTCTGGGCATTTTATTTACCAATAATTAGATATGGGCGTGTAGCTCAGGTGGTAGAGCACTTGACTTTTAATCAAGTTGTCCGGGGTTCGAATCCCCGCACGCTCATTGTAACGCTAGGAAATAAGATAATTCCTGGCGTTTTTTTTGTCCAAATTCAAAGATTTGGGACAAAAGAAATATTTAATAAAAATTTTGATAAAATGGGACAAAAATGCTTTTTGAGTTGTTATATATATGAGTACTCAAAAAAAGGGGGGTTATTGAGTTGGATATTACGCAAATTTACAACGACAATAAGAATTCGGTCTATCGACTAGCGTTGACATATCTGCATTCACCAGCTGAAGCGGAAGATGTTTGTCATGATGTATTTATAAAAATGATAGAACATAAGACGTCTATTTTCACGGGAAAGGAGAGGGCATGGCTTTTGACTGTGACGGCCAATGAATGTAAGAATCGCCTGAAATTTTGGAGACGCCATGAAAACGAAGAATTATCTGATGGATTTTCTGTGGAGGGTACACAATCACCGGATATATTAGAAACAGTTATGTCATTGTCGGTAAAAGAACGAACGGTAATCTACCTTTACTATTATGAGGGATATACTACGGAAGAAATTGCTGGGATTTTGAAAATCACTGCATCTGCGGTAAGATCCCGGATGGAACGAGCCCGAAAACATTTGAAAATCAAGTTGGAAGGAGAATTATCATAATGGATGAATATATGAAAAAGTATCGTGAGCAGTTGGATAAGGTAACATTATCTGATGCTGCTGATCAGGCAATTTTGGATGATCTCCTAAAATCTGATGCCAAGAAAGGAGTGTTATGTATGAAGCGTATGAAAAGAAATATAAGTGCAGCCATGATTGCTGTAACTATTATAATAGCATCTTCTGTTACAGTATTTGCAGGTGTTGCTATTCACAGAGCAATCATTAAGTCGACTAAAGTGGAGTCACGGGTAGAGGGATTCGGAGTGACTGCAAATGTGGGAGAATCTTATTATTATGGTTTACTGGCAGGCGATGCAGGTGGGATATATGTTCTAACAGATAATGATTATGATGGAGCATTGACAGATCATCATGCGATTGCATGGAAAAGTACAGATCAGGGTAATACCTGGGAAGAGGTCCTGTCTCAACCAAATGGGATGAATATAGAAGGCTATCTGTTTGCCGGTGATCTCCGGGAGGGAAAAACTGGGATTGAGGCAATTGTGATTATGGAGGAAGAAAATGACGAAGCAGAGGAGGGTTATGTTAACCGTGTATATCGGATCACAGCAGATTCTTATGTAGAGTATGATATGGATGAAGTATATGCGCAGTTAGGGGGACAGGAACATTTATGGAGTGTCAAATATGTGAATGATCACATAATTGCTCTGGCAGGGGTAGAAGAATGTCTGCTGTATGATGTCAATACACAGAAAGTGGTAAGAAATCTTCCGTACGATCTGACCATGGGATGTTTGAAAACCCAGAATCAATTTTTGCTATATGGAAAAGAGATTTATACATGCTTAGATGCTGAAACACTGGAAGAGCAGGAACCAGAGGAAGGGCTGCAGGAATTTGTGCAAATGATGTATGAGAAGAATAATAATGAAGTTTTACCGCCTATGGCTGTATGGAAAGATACAGTAGTCTGTATAACAAAAGCAGGTATTTATGAGCATAAGGCTGGAAAGATCAACCAGATCAGACAGGTTTCCGATACTGTAAATTATGGTCGTGTTTTCAATGGTTTATTACCATTCTGCAAGACTCGGGATGGCGAGTATTATGTATGCACATTTAGTGGGACAGGAATGTCTTTATGGAAATTAAAACAATGACTTTTCTTTCGAAGATAGTCTTGACTGCAATCCGGAAAGCATATGAGATAGCAATGAATATTTAAATTCTAAAAGAAACTGTGACTATAATACGGTCACAGTTTCTTTATATAAAAAAGAGAAAGGTTAACAATCAATTTCCAGGTATGCAGCAGCCAGTTGTAATGTATTCATCATCCCCGTAATATGTGTACGTTCCATTCCATGCGAAGCCTGTACGCCAGGTCCGATCAGGACAGCACGCGTATCGTATCCCGCTCTCCACAGTGCGCTCGCATCAGAACTATAGTGAGGATAGATATCAGTGACAGCGTCAATTCCATTCTCATTGGCCAGTTTGAGAAGCCGGCTTGTCATCTCATAGTCATAGGGACCAAGTGAGTCTTTAGCACAGATAGATACCTGTTCTTCTGTGCAAGTCAGATCAGATCCCACACATCCCATATCTATTACCAGAAGTTCTTTGATTTCGGATGGAAGAGTAGAACCGCCATATCCGATCTCTTCATGTGTTGAGAAGCAGAAATAAGTCTTTTTCTCAGGCTTAATATTGTGTTCCTTCATTATCTTCATCAAAGTGATCAAAAGAGCGGCACATACTTTATCGTCGATGAATCTGGATTTGAAGAATCCACTTTCCGTATAAGTTGTCTTTGGATCGTAGCATACGAAATCACCGGGACGGATACCGAGGTTAAGGACATCTTCTTTGCTATGTACCATTTCGTCAATGCGTACGATTAAGTTTTTCTCATCATGCTCTTTCTTATTGGCATCAGAGAATACATGGATAGAAGGGGATGTAGATAGGATGGTTCCCGTGTATATTCGCCCATCTCTGGTATGTATCCTGCAGTATTCGCTGTCCAGTGAAGGGAGAACAGGAGCGCCAACCTGGGTGATCTTAAGATATCCTTCGCTAGTGATGGAGCGAACCATAAGGCCAAGCGTATCAACGTGTGCTGAAAGAGCCACTGCTTCTTCGTTATTTTTTCCATCTACAGTTACGATTACATTTCCGATATTATTCTGATAGACCGGATATCCAAGGTCTTCCGCAATTTTGCAAATGTATTCCGTAACTTTGGTGGTGAAACCGGTTGGACTGTCGATTGAGAGAATAGAAGTCGCAGTCCGGACGAAGTAATCTTCGTATTGTTTAAAATACATAATAAAACCTCCTAAATTATAATTTTATTGTTGCAATTGGTGAAATGATATGGTATATTATAGAAAACACTTATTGTTAACAATCTACAATAAACAGTATGAAAAATCAAGTCTTATATCAAAAAAATATAATTTGATAGGGGATGAAAATAGAATATATAAGTATATATGTTGTCTATTCTGTAAAGGCAATATGTAAATTGTAATTTTTCATAGAAGTGTTTCCGAACTTACACCGACTGTGATAGAATAATAGTACTGGCTATGACTAATTTATAATAATAAGGAAAAGGAAACATTATGGGAAAATTATCATATAAAACATTACGTGAGAATGTAGTAGAGGAGATTCGGCTTAAGATATTGAATCAGGAACTGACACCGGGGATGCGTATTATTGAACAGGATTTGTCAGATGAACTGGGAGTCAGCCGTGGGCCGATCAGAGAAGCGTTGAGGCAGCTGGAGCAGGAGGGTATGATTGAATATACCAGGAATGTGGGCTGCTCGGTAAAAGAAGTTACACTGGAAGACATATATGAGATCTATCTTATCCGCTCGAGTTATGAGATTCTTGCAGTGGAGTCCTATGAAGGGCAGTTTACGGATGAAGAGATTGCGAAGATGGATGCTGTTCTGGAAGCAATGAAGACATTGGAAGAGGAAGACTATGAGAAGGTGGTTTATTATGACGACATGCTGCACCAGATCATTGTCGAGAAGGCAGGATTTGGACGATTGACGAAAGTCTGGCAGGATTTGAGTTATGGGAATTATATGAGTTGCTATGCTGGTCTTGGTGATAGGAAGGCAGTTACAGATCGTCAATATCCGATTCATAAGAAAGTAGTGGATGCTTGTCGTACACGCGATGTGGAGACAATTAAGCAGGCGATTACAGATCATTATATGTTGACCATCAGAAGACTTTTGAAAGAAGGTCATGCAGATAATGAGTCTTTGGAAATATAAGTATTTTGTTGATGTGGTTGACAGCAAGAGTTTTACAAAAGCAGGAATTAAGAATTACGTAACGCAGACGGCTATCAGCCAGCAGATCTCTTCACTTGAGAAGAGTGTAGGAGGTAAGTTAATTGAACGTGGGAATGGTAAGATCTATCTGACCGAATTAGGGCAGGTTGTCTATGACAGAGCGCGTGAAATGCTGGAATTGAATGATCAGATGTTTCAGGAGATTGAAGAACTGAAGGAAAAATATGAGATTCGTATTGGAATCGATAGTTCCATTAACAAACTGTTCTGGCTGAAGATGCAGGAACTTATGGATCAGCATTATTCGGAGAATGAGTTACGGTTCAGTAAAGTGGATTCTTATATAGGCAGTAAGATGCTGAAGGAAAATTCGCTGGATATTTATGTAGGGTATGGAATGGATCATCCGGATAAGAATGAAGAGATAGAAGAATTAGAAGTCAGCAGGAACAGGATAGGCATATATTATGGTATAAATTCTTCACTTCGAAAGATATCAGATTTCACTGTAAAGGATCTGGAACGTTATACCCGTTATGGGACACAGTCATATCTGTGCAGTATGCAGGATGGCGAATCAGAGGAATTTAGACTAATCAGTCATGGTATTGAGCGTATTGATAATGTAGATACGATGAAACTTAAAGTGGAATTCAATGACGGATATGCTTTGGCAGACAGTTACTATTTTTCGTATTGTGATGGAGAAATCCGCACGCTGCCGGAATATGATGCCACTTGTGTTATTAAGGCATTCTATAAGAAGAAAAGGAATAAAAGGAAAGTAAAACAGGTGTTGGAAGAACTTCAGCATATTTTAACAGTATAAGAATATCTTATCGGTCACTCTTGTGACCGATTTTTTTGTGTTGAAAAATCAAAGATTAGCATGTCAAGTGTTTTCTTGAAACATAAGTTTTTCTCATATACCTATTCGTTTTTCTCGTTTGTAATTGTGGAGATATAGAGATACAATCCGAGGTAGGAACTGCTTGAGAACAAAGGAGGAGAGAAGATGAAGAGAAAGAATATGTGGAAGCAGTACACAGAAACTCAGAGCGAAGAGTTAGAGCAGTTAAGTGAAAGGTATAAAGAATGTCTGAATCTTGCAAAGACAGAGCGTGAATGTGTAAGCCTTGGAATCGAGATGGCAAAAGCATGGGGCTACAAGAGATTAGAGGATTGCATTGCAGAAGGCACAAGACTGGAAGCAGGGGATAAAGTCTATGCTGACTGTATGGGGAAAGCGCTTGTGATGTTCCAGATTGGTACACAGCCATTGGACAAGGGAATGAATATCCTTGGAGCGCATGTGGATTCTCCAAGAATGGATGTGAAGCAGAATCCATTGTATGAGGAGAGCGAGATGGCATATCTGGATACTCATTACTATGGCGGTATCAAGAAATATCAGTGGGTTACAATTCCGCTTGCAATTCATGGAACTGTAGTGAAGAAGGACGGAACCGTACAGAATATTGTGATTGGCGA
Source organism: uncultured Dorea sp. (assembly GCA_945870325.1). Lineage (GTDB taxonomy): Bacteria > Bacillota > Clostridia > Lachnospirales > Lachnospiraceae > CAMBRQ01. The sequence continues at coordinate 5,661 of CAMBRQ010000021.1, forward strand.
GAAGGAAGAAGATCCGGTATTGGTAATCTCAGATCTTCTGATACATATTGCGCAGGAGCAGATGGAGAAGAAAGCCAGCGTAGTCGTTGAAGGCGAAGGTCTGGATCTTCTTGTTGGTACCAAGCCTCTTACTGGTGAGGAAGAACTTCAGAAAGAAGAGAAAGAACTGGTGAAAGCAGCCGTTCTTCAATTTCTGAAAGAAAATTATGACATGGATGAGGAAGATTTCTTATCTGCGGAACTGGAGATTGTACCGGCTGGAAAGGCAAGAGACTGTGGATTAGACAGAAGCATGATCCTTGGTTACGGACAGGATGACAGAGTATGTGCATTTACTTCTTTATTTGCCATGTTAGAGACAGAAGTTCCGGAGCGTACAAGCTGCTGTATCCTGGTCGACAAAGAAGAGATCGGAAGCGTGGGAGCGACCGGTATGCATTCCAGATTCTTCGAAGATGCAGTAGCAGAAGTTATGGCACTTACGATGGATGGAGATTCTCTGAAAGTAAGACGTACGCTGCGTAATTCTTATATGCTGTCTTCTGATGTAAGCGCTGCTTTTGATCCGTTATATGCAGACGCATTCGAGAAGAAAAATACGGCATATTTTGGAAAAGGACTGGTATTTAATAAATTCACCGGAAGCAGAGGAAAGAATAACAGTAATGATGCGAATGCTGAGTATATTGCGAAGATCCGTCAGGTAATGGATGAGAGTGGAGTCGGATTCCAGACTGCTGAGATGGGAAGGGTTGACCTTGGCGGCGGCGGAACCATTGCTTACATCATGGCGAATTATGGAATGAATGTGATTGATAGTGGTGTGGCTGTATTGTCTATGCATGCGCCGTATGAGGTGACGAGCAAGGCAGATATCTATGAAGCATATAAGGGATACAAGGCATTCTTAAAAGATATGAAATAAAGGAAATGAGATAGAAGAAGAGAGGAAAAAACGATGGAAACAAAGAAAAAAGGATTTCCAATAGCATTTTGGCTGTGCGCAGGCACAGAGATATTCGAACGTCTGTCATACTATTTGGGACGTTCATTGATTTTGATATTTGTAACTGCAACAGTTGCAACAGGAGGACTTGGACTCTCAGATACGGTGGCGGCGAACATGCAGTCCAATCTGACAGCATTCTCTTATTTATTGCCACTTTTTGGTGCAGTAATTGTTGACAGATATGTTGGAGCAAAATACACAACTCCGCTTGGTATGGTAATTGCAGGTGTTGGATATTTTATGGGTGGAATTGCAACCAGCGCTACGGGTGTTTATCTTATGATTTTCTTCGTCAGCCTTGGACTTGCGCTATTCAAGAATGGAGCGATTATCGGACGTGTTATTACGGATAAGGCTCAGATGGACCCGGCATTCTCTATGCGTTATACCCTGGTTAATGTGGGTGCGTTCATCGGAACATTCTTAGTAGGTATTCTGTATAAGGATGTATTTGCCAAAGGTGAAGTACTTGGATTCGCACCATGCTTTAAGTTGGCTGGTCTGGTGATGGTGCTTGGCGCTCTCTGGTATGTCTTCGTGTGCTGGCCGCGTCTTGGTGAGGTTGGAAAACTTCCATTTAAGAAGACTCTGACGAAGGAAGAACTTGAGGCGGAAGCGAAGAAGAAAGAAGAAAAAGGCAAGAAACAGCCTATGACAACTATTGAGAAGAAACGTATCGGAGCGATTCTGATTGCATCTCTGTTCTCAATCGTATTCTGGATCTTCTGGTATCTGGGATATATGCCGGTATACTTCTATTGGGCAGAGAATATGAACTGGGTAGTTGCAGGTTATGAAGTACCATCTACATGGTTTGATGCTGCGAACTCCTTCTTCTGTGTTGTATTGGGACCGATTACCGCTGCATTGTGGAAGAAACTGGCGGCAAGACCGCAGGGAGACATGAGCCTGTTCCGCAAGACAGGTCTTGGCATCGCAATCATTGGTGTTGGATATCTCTTCTACGCTGTAATCGATATTGTGCGTGGCGGCGAGAAGGCAAGCGTGTTGTGGCTGATCATATTTGCATTCCTTCTGACACTTGGCGAGATGTTCTTCTCTCCACTTGGTCACTCCTTCATCAGTAAGTATTCACCAAGCCGTTATCTGGCATTGATGATGTCTATGTGGGGATTTGCGACATTCATCGCTGCAAAGAGTTATGGTCCTGTATATGGAATCTTATTCGGCGGAAATATCGAATTCAAAGTTGCTTGTATCGGAGTAGCAATTGTGTCCTTCGTGGCAGCAGTAATCATGATTGCTTTGGATAAGAGATTAGCGGCATTGGTAGATTAAGAAGAGAATAATAAGTATCTGACTTTGGGAGGCTATATATGAAGGTATGTGAGAGGATCGTAAGATTACGTGAATTAATGAAAGAACATGAGATAGATGTCTATGTGGTTCCGACTGCTGACTTCCATCAGAGCGAATATGTTGGAGAACATTTTAAAGCAAGAAAGTTTATTACAGGCTTTTCGGGCTCTGCAGGGACGGCAGTGATCACAATGACGGAAGCACGCCTGTGGACGGACGGAAGATACTTTATCCAGGCGGCAGCACAGTTGGAAGGGTCAACGGTAGAACTGATGAAGATGGGTGAACCGGGAGTACCTGAACTGACGGCATATCTTAAGGATGTTATTCCGGAGAACGGTGTGCTGGGATTCGATGGACGTGTCGTGGCTATGGGAGAAGGCCAGGAATACGAGAAGATAGCAACTGGGAAGAATGCAGGCGTTAAATATGGTTATGACTTAATTGATCAAGTGTGGGAAGATCGCCCGGTATTATCAGAAGAACCGGCATTTGCTCTGGATATCCAGTATACAGGGGAAGCAACAGAGAGCAAGTTAAAGAGAATCCGCGAATTCATGAAGGAATGCGGCGCAACAGCACATGTAGTTACAACGCTGGATGATATCTGCTGGACATTGAATATGCGTGGAAATGATATTGAATTCTTCCCACTGGTGCTTTCTTATGCGTTGATTACGATGGATGGGGTACATCTGTATATCAATGAAGCAAAATTAAGCACAGAAATGAAACAGGCATTTGCAGCAGACGGTGTTCTTCTTCATCCTTATAATGATATTTATGAAGATATTAAGAACTTAGGAGATGAAGAAGTACTGCTGATTGATCCATCAAAATTAAATTATGCTCTTTACAGCAATATTCCGGAACATGTGAAGAAAGTAGAGAAGCAGAATCCGGAGATACTGTTTAAAGCGATGAAGAATCCGGTGGAGATTGAGAATATCCGTAAAGCGCAGATTAAGGACAGTGTGGCACATGTTAGATTCATGAAGTGGCTGAAAGAAAATGTTGGAAAGATGAAGATTACGGAGATGAGTGCATCTGATAAGTTAGATGAATTCCGTGAAGAGCTGGGGAATTTCATCCGTCCAAGTTTCGAGCCAATCTCATCTTTCGGGGAACATTGTGCGCTCTGCCATTACACGTCTTCACCTGAGACGGATGTAGAGTTAAAGGAGGGTAATCTCTTCCTTACGGATACAGGTGCCGGATTCTATGAAGGGTCTACTGATGTGACCAGAACTTATGCCTTGGGGGAAGTTCCGCAGATCATGAAGGACCATTTTACACTGGTAGCAATCAGTAATCTTCAGCTTGCAAGTGCGAAGTTTTTAGAGGGCTGTAACGGTATGAATCTGGATATTCTGGCAAGAAAACCATTCTGGGATCGGGGAATCAACTTTAATCATGGAACCGGTCATGGCGTGGGATATCTGCTGAATATCCACGAAAGCCCGACAGGATTCCGGTGGAGATACAGAGCGGGCGAGACCCACCAGTTTGAAGAGGGTATGGTAATTACAGATGAGCCGGGTATCTATATTGAAGGTTCCCATGGTGTGCGTCTGGAGAATGAACTGCTGGTATGTAAAGGGGAGAAGAATGAATATGGACAATTCATGTATTTCGAACCGATTACCTATATCCCGATGGATCTGGATGCATTGAATCCGGATATGATGTCCGCGGAAGACAAAAAATTGTTGAATGATTATCACAAATTGGTTTATGAGAAGGTTGCTCCTCATCTGAATGAGGAAGAACAGAATTGGCTAAGACAATATACCAGAGAAATTTAATTTCTCACGTTTGAATTCTACCCTTCAGTGAGATGTGCTCCTCCTGTGGCAGGCAGTGGATATGACAATCTGCTGAGTGCTGCAGGAGGAGTATGTCTTTGTTCTTGTAAGGAAGATTAGAGTAAGGTGTGTCAATACATTAGATATGGAGGTAATAGACGGATGAATAAGAAGAATAAGGGGAGGATACTCAAGGAATACACAATATTGACGCTGATAACGACTGTGCTGGTATTCGCTGACTATGTGTTCAAATTCCCGAATCATTTTACGTTTGGCGGTGTATCAGGTTTTTCTGTTCTTTTAAGCGGTATGTTCGGGGGAACAGCGAATACATATGCATTCGTTATTAATATTGTTCTATTGATTGTTGGTTTCATCGTACTGGGGAAAGAATTCGGTGTAAAGTCGGTGTATGTAAGTCTTCTTTGCAGTGCGGAACTGGAGGCAGTACAATACCTCTTCCCGTTCGAGGGACCGCTTACAGATCAGCCGCTTCTGGAACTTGTATTTGCATTCTTACTTGCGGCAGCTTGCTCAGCAGTATTCTTCAATATGGATGCGTCTAGCGGCGGAACGGACATTATTGCTTTGATTCTGAAGAAATATACGAGTATTCAGATCGGAAAGGCTCTCTTGATCACAGATTTTTGCGTGGTGATTCTTTCATTCTGGGTATATGGAGCGACGATCGGATTGTTCTCTATGACAGGTTTCCTGGCGAAATCATTCTTCGTTGATACGGTGATTGAGAGTCTGAATCTGTGCAAATATTTTACAATCGTATCGGAGAATCCGCAGCCGATCTGTGATTTTATCCATAAGGAACTGAATCACAGTGCGACGGTATATCATGCTGAAGGATCTTATTCCCACAAGGATAAGACGGTGATACTGACGGTGGTGAACAGAGGACAGGCTGTGAAACTTCGGAATTTCGTTCATGGAATAGACGGGCAGGCGTTTATGATGATTACGAACAGCAGCGAGATTATAGGAAATGGATTCCGGGGTGGCAATTAGCAGGAGATTGGTTTTTAAAGGAGTATGATTCATGAAAGCAAAGATAACTATGAGAGAATTTTTCTTAATGCTGGCAGGTATGTTCCTGATGTCTGCTGCTGTGTATTATGAGATGATGCCCAATGATCTGGTGCTTGGGAGTCTGTCGGGGCTTGTGATGGTTCTGGCGAATTTTATTCCGCTTAAGATATCGACGTTGACATTCATCTTGAATCTGTTGCTTCTGGTTGTCGGATATGTGTTCATCGGGAAGGAATTCGGTGTGAAGACGGTGCTGGCATCTCTGATGCTTCCAATGTATCTTAGAATCTTCGAGATCTTAACGCCGAATGTAGAATCTCTGTCAGGAAATCTGGTGATTGATCTGGTTTGTTTTATGGTGGTGATCAGTGCCGGGCAGGCGGTCTTATTTAACATGAATGCATCTTCCGGCGGGATTGATATTGTTGCGAAACTTCTGAATAAATATCTGGGGCTTAAGATGGGAAAGAGTATCACGGTTGTGGGGTTCCTGATCTCTTTCATGTCGATTCTGGTCTATGACAGGCAGACGATGGTGATCAGCCTGGTGGGAACATTCATCTATGGAATTGTATTGGATCAGTTCTGTGATGGATTCCGGATTCGTAAGAGAGTCTGTATACTTTCTAAGAAACATAAGGAGATTCAGGAATACATTGTAAGAGAACTGCACAGGGGAGCGACTCTGTATCTGGCATATGGAGGGCTTGATCATGCGGAGCACATGGAGATAGAGACGATTCTTGAGAAGAGTGAATATGGGAAATTATTGTCTTTCATTCATCAGGTTGATCCGACTGCATTCGTGACGGTTAGTACGGTGAATGAAGTGATAGGGGAATGGAATAGTAGAAAAGGTGTAATTTGATTTATATAGAAAGAGATGTTATCACATTTTTTGTTTAACGATACCTAGATGTGCGCCCCTTGCCGCAGGCAGTGATTATGTACTGACTGTGGCAAGGGGCGTATGTCTTTGGAATGCTATTAGATTGTTTATGTTTGTGATTAAGAGTTACTTTTGTTTGTATCCGTCAAGGAATTCTCCCATGCGTCTGACTGCATCTCCCAGCATATGTGCTTCCGGAAGCATTACGATTCGGAAGTGATCCGGCTCGCTCCAGTCGAATCCGCTTCCTGGCACAAGTAGGATATTCGTAGCATATAGCAGGTCGTGGGCGAATTGCTTGTCATTCGTGATGTTGAATTTTTTTACATCCAGTTTTGGGAAAATATAAAAGGCGCTGTTGTTCTTCACGAATGAGATTCCGTTAATCTTCTCCAGTTTCCGAACGGTTGCTTCTCGCTGTTCGTAGATCCTTCCTCCCGGACGTACCATAGATGCAGGTGTCTCCATATCCTCAAGTGCTGCCGGAATTACGATCTGTGCGAGCGTGTTGGCACAAAGCCGCATAGAGGTCAACTGGATAATTCCCTGTCTGTAATCTTCTGTCAGATGTCTTGGACCGCTGATCACCATCCATCCGCAGCGGTAGCCGCAGAGGCAGTGGGATTTGGACAATCCGTTCAGTGTGATGATCGGCAGATCTTCAGCAAGAGATGCGAGAGAAGTGTGGATAAGCCCGTCCATGACCAGGCGGTCGTAGATCTCATCTGCGAAGATCAAAAGTCCGGCTTCTCTTGCAACCTTAGTTAGTTCCATCAGTATCTCTTTGGAATATAGTACACCTGTTGGATTGTTCGGATTGATGATTACCATGGCTTTGGTTCTTGGTGTGATCTTGGAGCGGATATCCTGAATATCCGGGTACCAGCCTGCTTTCTCATCACAGGTGTAGAATACTGGCTTTCCTCCGGCAAGATATACGGAGTTGCCCCAGAGTGAATAACTTGGAGAAGGTACAAGCACCTCGTCTCCATCATTTAATAATGGCATTAGTGCAAATGATACTACTTCGCTGACGCCGTTACCGATGAATACATCATCCGGGGTAATCTCTTTGATTCCTTTGGTCTTCTCATATTCACAGATGGCTGTTCTTGCTTTCGGCATGCCTTTGAAATCACAGTATCCTACTCCATCTTGGATATGTTGGTTCAAAGCATTTTCGATACTCTTCGGAAGACCGAAGCCGAATGACGCAGGATTGCCTGTGTTAAGTTTCAGCACATTGATGCCCTGCTCCTGCATCTTCATTGCCTCCATGAATAATGGTCCTCTGATATCAGAGTGTACGTTTTGCATTCTGTCTGCTCTCATTATCTTTTCCATATCTTTTTCCCCGCTTTGTCGTAGTAGTTCATTCCAATTCAATCCCCAAATTTGTGAACTGGAATGTATTTCCTTATTTGCCTTAATCATACTCTGGTGATATAATATATTCAAATATCTATAATAGTATATTAGTTATATTGATTTGACTATAATATTAAATTACAAGGTGTTAACCTGAGGAGTCGCGTATGTTTACCTGGAAGAAATATGTTTATGAAGTGTATCGGGAGAAGAGTTTTTCAAAAGCCGCACAGAATCTCTACATCAGCCAGCCATCTTTAAGCGCGCGGATTAAGAAGGTAGAGGAGCGCATCGGGGTGCCGCTGTTCGACAGAAGCACAAGCCCGCTTCAACTTACGGAGGTGGGGAAAGCCTATATCGAAGCGGCGGAGGAGATATTCCAGATCGAGCAGCGGGTGGAGAATTATATTAATAACTTGACGACGCTTAAGACAGGGCATCTGGCGGTCGGTGCGAGTACCCTTTTCGCGGCGTATGTCCTCCCGTCTTTGATTACCCGGTTCAATCAGAAGTTCCCGGATGTACATATCCAGCTGATTGAGGGGAATACGACGCAGTTGGAGGAGATGCTCAGTAATAACTCGCTGGATTTTGTCATCGATAATTATCACTATGATAGTATCATGTATAATAAAGAATTGTATTGTAAAGAGAATATTCTTCTTGCGGTGCCGAAGCATTTTGAAGTCCATGAGCATCTGAAGGTGTATCAGTTGTCCTATCACAATATTAAGAATCGAAGTTATCTGAATAAATTATATCCGGCGGTTCCGCTGAGTGAATTCGCTGAGATTCCGTTCATTATGCTGACTCCGGGGAATGATACGCGTATTCGTGGGGATCGGTTATGCAAGGAGGCGGGATTCCATCCGAATATTATTCTGGAATTCAATCAGCAGTCTACGGCATATATGGCATCTTCAACTCAGTTGGGGGCAACATTTATCAGTGATATACTGGTGAGCCAGCTGCCATCTTTTGAGAGTCTTGTGTATTATAAGCTGGATGGGGAAGATGCGAAGAGAGAGGTATTTTTCTATTATAAGAATCATAAGTATAAGACGCGGGTTATGGAGGAATTCATTGGTATGATGCATGAACTATGATGCAAGGTACAGCCTGGATTGCGCTTTGAAGGAATGTTTGATAGAGTTATAGTTAACAGATAACTGCTTGGATAATATAAGAAACTATCTGCGTTTTGGGAAATATATTATTTAACCCTTATCCTCATTTACTTCAGATAAACTGCCTGAGTCGGGATGAATTCCCATATATTGGCAGAAGATATAAAAGTAGAACATAGAAGCAATAGAACAGCGTGTTGAATCAGAACAGAAGTATCCTTATGAGGATGCAGCACTAAAGATAGCGGCTCAGTATTTTGGAGAGGAGTTCCTGCCATATTTGGGGGTAAAAGAAAAACTAAGATATATTGCGCCAACGGAAAGCGTACATTTAGAAGTCAGGAGAATGTATCAGGATTTTAATTATGTACTGGAAGATGGTCTGTGGCTGCATTTGGAATTTGAAAGTGATAGCATTAAGACAGAAGATATGCGGCGGTTCCGGGAGTATGAGGCTACAACGAGCAGAACATATAAAGTAGATATAACTACTTATGTTATATGCTCGTCTACAGTGAAAAATCCGCTTACGGAATTGAAAACAGGAATCAGCACTTATAGAATTCGTGTTATTCGCTTAAAAGATAAAAATGCAGATCAGATTTTTGAACGACTGTTTCAGAAGCAAAAAAGAAAAATTACTTTAGATAAGGCTGATTTAATGGAAGCTGTATTAACGCCATTAATGTCAGGAAAGTCTTCGGAAAAAGAGAGGATTCTCAATATTAGCAGACTTCTCAAGAATGAAGAGGATAGTGTATCCAGAGATGAGATGGAAAAACTGCAGGCAGTCATGTATGCGCTTGCAGTAAAGTTTCTGACAAAAGTGGAATTAAGAGAGGTGAAGGAGGTATTGAAGATGACGATATTAGGAGAGATGCTTCGAGAGGATGCGTTGATGGAGGGAAGAGCAGAGGGAAGAGCAGAAGGAAGACAGCAGACCATTATCATGCAGGTTTGTAAAAAATTGAAGAAAGGTAAGAATGTGGAGCAGATTGCAGAGGCTTTGGAAGAAGAGGTTTCTTATATTGAACGTATTTATCAGGTGGCTCAGAAATATGCTCCAGATTATGATGAAGAAAAGGTATATAAAGAGATATTGGGGGAAAATAGATAAGGTTGTGAATGGGTGGATTCAAAGATTTTTTTGTTGACAACGGATATATTTTCATGTATATTGGGTAACAATAAGAGGGAGTAACTTGCGCCTGAGGATGGTTATACGGGCGTTTGCGATGTCGTCAGTACGATGAGCGATCATCCGTATCGTAATGAAATGGTGAGACTTTTATTGCATAAATAATATTATGCAATAGGGGTCTCTTTTTTAATCTCTATTGCGTGAAAAGAGAGGAGAATAAGATGTTAACAAGCAAACAGGCTAGGATCAATCAGGAAAAGTATGGATTCAATGAGTTGGTAGAAGGAAAGAAGAAGAGTACCTTGCAGATATTCCTGGAGCAATTCAAGGATTTTCTCGTTATTATCCTGATTATTGCGGCAATTATCTCTGGATTCTTAGGGGATGCGGAGAGTGCAATCGTCATCTTCGTGGTGATTACGATGAATGCGATTCTTGGAACGGTTCAGACGGTGAAGGCGGAGCAGTCGCTGAATAGTCTGAAGCAGTTATCGGCGCCGGAGGCGAAGGTGATCCGGGATGGCAAGATGATGCAGATACCGTCCCGTGAGGTTACGATCGGGGACGAAGTGATCGTTGAAGCAGGAGATTGTGTTCCGGCAGATGGGAAACTTCTGGATTGTGCGAGCCTTAAAGTGGATGAGAGTGCATTGACCGGTGAGAGCCTGTCGGTGGAGAAATCGCTGGATGAGGTGATGAAAGGAGCGGCTCTTGGAGATCAGACAAATCGGGTGTTTTCCGGAAGTTTTGTTACTTATGGCAGAGGAACTTATGAGGTGACTACGATTGGGATGGACACGGAAGTTGGTAAGATTGCAAGGCTTCTTAAGACAACTTTGGAGAAGAGAACACCGCTTCAGATCAATCTGGATGAGTTCGGGAAAAAACTGTCGATGATTATACTGGTGTTCTGTGGAATCTTATTTGCAATCAATATTTTGCGGGGCGGTTCGGCTATCGATGCATTTTTATTCGCTGTAGCGCTTGCAGTGGCTGCGATTCCGGAAGCGCTTAGTTCTATCGTGACGATCGTGTTGTCGTTTGGCACCCAGAAGATGGCGAAAGAACATGCGATTATTCGTAAATTACAGGCAGTAGAAGGGCTTGGAAGTGTGTCTGTTATTTGCTCGGATAAGACGGGAACCCTGACGCAGAATAAGATGACGGTGGAAGATTATTATGTGGATGGGAGAAGGATTGCTGCAGATGAGGTCTGTCTTGAGGATAAGAATCAGCAGTTGCTTCTAAGATACAGCGTGCTTTGTAATGATTCTACGAATGCAGATGGACAGGAGATTGGTGATCCGACGGAGACGGCGCTGATTAATCTGGGGCAGAAGTTTGGGATTGCGGCAGAAGATGTAAGGAATCGGTATCCGCGTCTGTCTGAGATTCCTTTTGACAGTGACAGAAAGTTGATGTCTACTGCACATATGATGGGGGATGTATCGTGTAGTCAGGTTGAAGGGCAGGAAGAGCAGTATGTTGTGGTCGTAAAAGGAGCCGTGGATGTGCTGCTGCATCGTATGACTCATATCAGAATTGGCGATACTGTAAGGGAGATTCGTGAAGAGGACCGGATGCAGATTGAGCGGCAGAATTTGGAGTTCTCAAGAGATGGACTGCGTGTCCTTGCATTTGCCTATAAGGTGATGGAAGAGGAGCGGGAACTGACGCTGGAAGATGAGAAGGAACTTACATTCTTAGGTTTGATCGCGATGATGGACCCGCCGAGGGAGGAATCCAAAGCGGCGGTTGCGGAGTGTATCAAGGCAGGAATTAAGCCGATTATGATTACCGGAGACCATAAAGTGACGGCGGCAGCGATTGCGAAGAGGATTGGCATTCTGAAGGATGAGTCGGAGGCCTGTGAAGGTGCTGTGATTGAAGACATGTCGGACCTTGAACTTCAGGACTTCGTAGAAGGGATATCCGTCTATGCGAGGGTGTCTCCGGAGCATAAGATAAGAATTGTGCGTGCATGGCAGGAGAAGGGCAACATCGTGGCAATGACGGGAGACGGAGTGAATGATGCACCGGCGCTTAAGCAGGCGAATATTGGAGTAGCGATGGGAATTACCGGAAGCGAGGTATCCAAGGATGCTGCGGCTATGGTGCTGACGGATGATAACTTTGCTACGATTATTAAGGCTGTGGAAAATGGACGGAATATCTATCAGAATATTAAGAATGCAATACAGTTCTTGTTATCTGGTAATTTTGCTGGTATTCTGACAGTATTATTTGCATCTCTGGCAGGGCTTCCTGTGCCATTCGAGCCGGTGCATCTGTTGTTCATCAATCTTCTGACGGATAGCCTTCCGGCAATTGCGTTAGGGCTGGAGCCGCATACTGCGGAAGTTATGAAGCAAAAGCCTAGACCGATGAATGAGTCGATTCTGACGAAGGAGTATCTGCTCAGTATCGGAACCGAAGGATTGAGCATTGGAATTATGACGGTAGCTGCGTTCTTGATTGGCTTACGGAGCGGGAATGCGGTATTGGCAAGTACCCTTGCATTTGGCACCTTGTGTACCAGCCGTCTGGTACATGGATTCAACTGTAAGTCCAACAAGCCGGTTATATTTACGAAGAGATTCTTCAATAATGTGTATCTGATCGGAGCATTCCTTGTGGGGTTGGTTCTGATTACATGTGTACTGATATTGCCGGGGCTTCAGGGAATCTTTAAGGTGGTTAGTCTGGATATGGGGCAGTTGTTTACTGTGTATGGGTTGGCGCTTTTGAATCTTCCGGTGGTACAGGTAATGAAGTGGATGAGGAGTCGGTGGATGTAAGTTGTATATAATTGTTATGATTGTTTAGAAAATTGTAATAAGGGACAGGGCAAATTCAATTGGGGACGGGGGTTTTTTCAATTTCCCCCGTCCCCAATTGAAAGAAGGAGGTTTTTAGATGGAATTAAGTCAGGAAACTGTTAAACGAATCAGGGGGCTGATCCTATTCGCAGCGCTTGTCATGGCGTGTCTGTGGAAATATGATGTGGTGATTCGCGTATTGGGATTCGTGCTGCATGTGATATTCCCATTTATCTTGGGTGGAGCGATTGCGTTCATACTTAATGTGCCGATGAATTTCGTACAGCGGCATCTTTTTAAAGAGGAGAGAGTGGAGAAGAGTAAGGTTATGAAGAAACTCGCCAGACCAGTGAGTATGCTGATTGTACTTTTTGGTGTGATCGGTGTTGTAGCGTTGGTTATGTTCGGGCTGATTCCGCAGTTGGGAAATACATTCGCTAATCTAGGGAACAGTATCCAGGCTTTCCTTCCGAAGGTTCAGGAGTGGGCAAGAACGATGTTCCATGATAATAAAGAGGTTATGAAGTGGGTGAATAGTCTGGAATTCGACTGGAATAAGATTATGGACGCCGGCATTAATTTCTTTAAAAATGGCGCTGGCAGTGTGTTGGATTCTACGATTACTGCGGCTAAGAATATTGTAAGCGGACTTACTACCTTCTTTATCGCATTCGCGTTCTCCATCTATATTCTGATGCAGAAGGAGAAATTAAATATTCAGGCAAAGAAGGTATTATTCGCATTCGTGAGAAAGGGAAGAGCGGAGGCAGCTCTGGAAGTATTCTCCCTGACATATAACACCTTCTCAAGTTTTCTGACGGGACAGTGCGTAGAAGCGATTATACTTGGAAGTATGTTCGTTGTGACAATGACGATCCTAAGACTGCCATATGCGTTGTTGGTGGGAATCGTAATTGCCTTCACAGCCTTGATTCCAATCTTCGGAGCTTTCATTGGCTGCGCTGTAGGAACATTCCTTATATTCATGGTAGATCCGGTCAAGGCGCTAGTCTTCGTTATCCTGTTTCTGATCCTGCAGCAGATTGAGGGAAATATGATCTATCCTCATGTAGTCGGCAACTCCGTCGGTCTCCCCTCGATCTGGGTCCTCGCAGCCGTCAGCGTTGGCGGCAGCCTGATGGGCGTAGTAGGAATGCTGATCTTCATACCAATCGTATCCGTAATATATGCCCTCTTCCGCGAAGTGGTATACTTAAAATTAAAACAACGTAAGATAAATCCAGAAGATATAACATAACGAAGATCTGTTCCCAAAATGTAAGGGTCTGAGCCAGGAGGCACGTTTGCCGACTGGTTCAGACCCTTACATTTTGATGAACTAGTTGAGTGAGAGTGAAGCTTTGGAGCATCTTACCTACTATCCTGACTTCAGTCATCACTACCTAAATTTCCTTAATAATTCTCCACTTTCCTTTCAAAATAAGCCTTCGGATGCGCACAAACCGGACACACCTCCGGAGCCTCTTCTCCCATATAGATATATCCGCAGTTTCCGCATTTCCATCCCAGAGGGGCTTCCCCCTTAAAAGTGGTTCCAGCCTGGAAACTCTCCAGTAACTTGCGGTAACGTCTTTCGTGTGCAGCTTCTACTTCAGCAACACCTTCGAACTTCTTGGCAAGATCTTCGAATCCTTCTTCTCTTGCTTCTTTGGCCATGCGTTTATACATGTCTGTCCATTCGTAGTTCTCGCCCTCGGCAGCGTCAGTTAAATTCTCAGCAACATCACCGATTCCGTGGAATTCCTTGAACCACATCTTAGCGTGTTCTTTCTCCTGATTAGCGGTCTCTTCAAAGATGTTAGCCATCTGAACGAATCCGGCTTTTTTAGCAGCAGAAGCATAGAAAGTATACTTGTTGCGTGCTTCAGATTCCCCTGCGAATGCGTCCATAAGGTTCTTTTCTGTTTTTGTTCCTGCGTATTTTGACATACCAAATTCCTCCTAATATATAAGTGTAGGGTTTGTTTTATGATATTTGTAATATGTGAAAGGTAAAAAATAGGGTGCAACTTTTGCTACACCCAATAATTCTGAATCTTAGCCAAAGTATCTCTTTAACAGACCTTCGAATGCTTTTCCGTGACGAGCCTCGTCTCTAGCCATCTCGTGTACTGTATCATGGATAGCATCAAGGTTAGCAGCTTTAGCACGTTTTGCAAGATCGAACTTGCCTGCTGTTGCGCCGTTCTCAGCGTCAACTCTCATCTCAAGGTTCTTCTTTGTGCTGTCTGTTACAACTTCACCAAGTAACTCTGCGAATTTAGCAGCATGCTCAGCTTCTTCGTAAGCAGCTTTCTCCCAGTATAATCCAATCTCCGGATATCCTTCTCTGTGAGCAACTCTAGCCATTGCAAGGTACATACCAACTTCTGAACATTCTCCTTCGAAGTTAGCTCTTAAGTCTGCAAGGATGTCCTCGCTTACTCCCTTAGCTACACCAACAACGTGCTCTGCAGCCCATTCTCTCTCGCCTGTCTGCTCTTTGAACTTATCAGCGCCAACGCCGCAAACTGGACATTTCTCAGGTGCTGCTTCTCCTTCATAAACATAACCACATACTGTACATACGAATTTTTTCATAGTCATTTTCTCCTTTTCTTATTTAAATTTTATTGTTTTTAATATTAGTAATTGTTACTGATATTAATTTACCATAGTTATTGATAATTGTCAATCGTTATTTTAACCCTTTTTCTGATTTTTTACCAGCACATTCTTCACAGGTTCCATAGAATAATGTAGTATGGGATTCGATCGTCCCACCAAAGTGCCGATTGGCAAGTTCATTGATGGACTTAATATGTTCTTCGTCCAGTTCCAGATCAAAGATCTTACCACAGGATCTGCATACAACATGGTAATGCGGCTCGGTCCGCCCATCGAATCGGTCGCCCCCGTCTGGAGTGGAGATCTTGACAGCCTCTCCCATATCTGCTAGTAGATTCAGATTGCGGTATACCGTGCCAAGGCTGATATTGGGAAATTCTTCCTTAACATGCAGGTATACAGTATCGGCAGTAGGATGTTCCATGGTGCTAGACAGGTATTCTTTAATAGAAGCGCGCTGTCTGCTGTATTTTAAATTTGCCATTTGTATCCTCCTCTCGATAATAATAATGATTATTATAATTAGTATAAAATAGAGAAATCCATCTGTCAACGAATAATTTTAAAATGTAACAATTTGTAATAAATTAATTTGAATAAAATGTATTATTTTCTCGTATCCCCATATAATATGACGAAAGAAATGTTATTAAATAGCCTTGACATGAGGTGTATACGTGATATAATTACAACGTAACATATGTAACAATTCTGTAACATTTACAAAAGATAAGAAAACATAAAGGAGGGAGTTTATGGATTCTATTCTTAAAAAAGGATTGTTCCTGGTTACTATTACAGGTGCCATTACAGCATTTCCTGATACGGCATATGCTTCGGATACAGCAACTGTTAACGATATGCCACAGGTGGGAATCGAAGAAGTGCTGAATGACTGCTACCTGTCAGATAAGGAGATTGAGGTAGAAGATTATCTTGTACCGACGCAGAAGGGTGAGTATTTAGATATGGCGTTTGCCAATGTCCAGTCGTTTCTTTATATAAGAAGTGAACCGACAACGGACAGTGAGTGGGTTGGAAAACTATATCCTGATTATGCCGCGAAGATTATCGGTCCGGTGGGAGAGTGGACGAAGATTCAGTCCGGAGAGGTAACAGGCTATGTTTATTCCGATTACATTATTATAGGAAATAACGCAGAGCAGAAGGCGCAGGATATGGTGCGGAATTCCGAGGCTGCTGATTCTGAAGAGGTATTTACCTATGCCGAATCCAAAGAAGAGGAAGAAGCAAGGCTTGCAAAGGAAGCGAAGGAAGCGGAAGCAAGGGCTCAGGAAGAAGCCGCTGCAAAGGCAGGAACAGGACAGGCCATTGTAGATTATGCGTGCCAGTTCATCGGCAACCCCTATGTGTGGGGTGGGACAAGCCTGACGAATGGTGCGGATTGTTCGGGATTCGTTCAGTCAGTATTCGCACATTTTGGCATCAGTCTTCCACGTACGACATGGGATATGGAGAATGTGGGAACTCCGGTCAGTTACGATCAGGCGATCGCGGGAGACATTATCCTGTACGATGGACACGTAGGAATCTATATGGGAGATGGTCAGATTGTCAATGCAATCAACAGTGCGAAAGGAATCGGGATTCTGCCAGCCACTTACACGAATATTATTACAGTTAGAAGATTAATCTAAAATATACAGAATATTGTGATAAATCAAAAGTCCCGGGAAAAACATCCTGGGACTTCTGTACGTCTGCAGAAAATGTAGACTCGATATACAAATTGTACAAAAATGTAAAAATATGTAAAATTTTGGAAATTTGAATTATCCAAGTTATCCACATTAAAATAGGCGAAAAAGGTGGAAAAATCGAAGTTTTCAAAAATTTATCCACATTATCCACATCAAAACGGGTGAATTTGGGGGATTACTCGGGGTAAATAAAAGAACGAATGTTTTGTGAAGTTATCATAAAAATGAAGTTTTGTCGAAAAAAAACGAAAAAGAGGTTGACTTTTAAGTAGTCAAATATTAAGAATAAATTTGCTGAAAATGTTTACACAATGATAAAAAGCGACTATAATGGAAACACTGAAGAGAAAAGGAGGTGTCATGATGGCACAGGTTTCTAAAGATATGACATTTGGCGAACTGTTGGGAACATATTATGAGAAATGCCCGAAGATCGTTGAAGTTCTTATGGAAGCAGGAATGGGTTGTATTGGATGTCCACATTCTCAGATGGAATCTATCGAGCAGGGTGCTATGGGACATGGTATTGACCCGGACTTATTAGTTGAGAAACTCAATGCAACAATTAATGCAGCATTGAATGCATAAAAAGAATAAGCATGTAAAAAGAAGCTTTGACGGACAAGCGCCTCAAAGCTTCTTTTCATAATACATGTTAGATTGCTGCTAATTCCTGTACTGCATTAGAAGATACAAGCGTCTCGCAGTGCTCTTCTAAGAATGCCAGCGTAGCGCCGGAAGACACTTCCAAAGAACCGTATTCTGACAGCATATTGCAGATGCGGTTAAAATCATTGGTCGTGTGGTCTGACTGTGTTAATGCCAGTATATAGATGTCCTCGCCAGTGTCTTTGTACAGGGTGTTGGAACCATTGTACATCGTGCCAAGCAGACGTGCTGCTTTAAGGACGCTGTTCATGGTTGCAAATGAAAACAGGCGTAATGCTGCTTTTGGTGCCTCCGCCGGGGGCTCTTCTTTACTGCGTTCTGATACGGCCGTATTGCCTAACTTTTCTTTCATCTTACCCAGTAAGTCCAGTAATGTATCTGCACCGTCCAATTTGTTCGGAATATCTTTCGCTATGGAATCCCATTCCGTGCCTGTGGATGGCGCAAATTTTGAAAAACGGGTGTCGAGTTCTTCCGGGTCCTCGACTTTAGTAATTATCAGCACGATGGAATCGGCAGAGGCAGGGATTGCTTCTATCATCAGAGGTATATCATCTGCTTCGAATCCGAATTCAAAGGCTGCTTGTTGCATCATATCGCGGAAAAGTGATTTGGCTTTTTCGGTTCCATAAGCTAGTTCGCTTAGTTGAAGATGGCGGGCAGCGAGATCGGCGCGTGTTAAGGTGCAGCGGATCTGATTGTCGTTAAGTTTTTCAATCTTCATATCTATCACTTCCTTCTAGTGTAGTATAGCATAGAAAACGGCGGATGTTCAATAAAATTAGTATAAATTCAAAAAGTGCTTGCGTTCGGAAATGCTATCGGATATAATGACGTTACTGGAAGATAGTTTTCCCTGATAACTACGTTCTTAGAACAAAGGAGGGAGAATTTCTTAATATTATATTCATTTTCTAATTCATTTCTAAGATAAAGGGTAGAGCAATCTATCAGAGAACAATTAATAACGAATCAATCATGAATCAGTAACAATCAACAGTAATCAAGAAGTCGTCGTTTCCGGCGCATATTTCACAGGTATTTATGAAAAAGAAAAGTATAAAAACATGGTAATACCGGGACTATCTTCTATATTTTTTCAGTTGTGGCATATATGATTACATGTATCACAGCATCTCCTTATATCATTATATGCAATCACAGCCGTAGTTATCATCCGGTATGAGAAGGAGGATGAGACGTGGGGGATGATATTGATTTAAAGAAAATGTTCAAAGAACTGACAACATATGAGAAACAGCGGGTAGACCTGAAGATGGATGGTCTCCCGGCAAGCCCCATGCAGATTGTCCAGGCGCACATTGTGCGGGAAGGTACAGGATATATGAGGGATTATGTACTGAATGATAAAGGCGATATAAAAGAACTGTGGTTCAACAGTATAGAAGGAAACTAACAACCAGAGACTGCGAATACCCCGCAAAAATCAATAAAATGTCGAAATAAATAATGACGTGTCTTAAGGCTTTTGGTATAATGGTCTAATAGGAGGTGCAGCATGGAAGATAAAGAAAAGAAAAGCCGCACAACTTCGGACCGTTTGGATGGGACGGAGTCCGTAAGACAGTATTCTCAAGGGCAGGGATCTGTAAAACAGCGTCCTCAAGGACAAAGATCTATAAAGCAGCGCTCTCAGGGACAAGATTCCGAAAGGCGGCGTTCTCAGGGACAAGACTCTATGAGACAGCGTTCTCAGAGCCGGGATTCTGTAAGGCAGCGTTCTAAGGGACGGGATTCCATGAGACAGCGCTCTCAGAGTCAGGAGTTCATAAGACAGCAGGCACAGGGACCGGAAGCGAAGAGGCAGCGGTCTCAGAATTCAGTGTCCAGAAGATCGCAGTTGACACAGGATATGGAGTCCGGCAGGCAGCAGGCGCGTCCAAGTGGCAGCAGGAAACAGCCGGTGAGAAAGAAGCAGTCCAGGAGAAGAAGAAAGAGAAATCTTGGAATTAAGATATTCCTTGTGATTATATTGGCAATAGCAGCAGTTGTAGCAGCATTTTTGTGGAAAAGATACAGTCCTTCCGAAGAAAAATATGATTTGAATAAATATTATGGGATTGAACAGGAAGGACAGCTTGCGATTACCGTGGATAATCAGGTGGTAGAGCCGCATGGTATGATTGCAGATGGAAAGGCATATATCCAGTATGACATCGTAAGGAATTATATTAACAGCCGGTTCTACTGGGATCCGAATGAGAACATCCTTTTATATACGCTTCCAAACGATACGGTATCCGTTGGAGTAGGAAGCAAGGATTATAATGTGTCGAAGGAAAAGAAGAGTGAAGACTACGTCATATTAAAAACGGAAGGAAGTACAGCATATATCGCATTAGATTTTATTCAGCAGTATACGAATATCGAGTATGAACTGTATGATGACCCAAGCCGTGTGATGATTGTGACCGATTGGGGAGAGACGACTGTAGCAACAGTGAAGAGAGATACCCAGGTACGTTATCAGGGCGGTGTAAAGAGTCCGGTACTCACGGAGATCAGTAAGAAAGATGAAGTTACGATCGTAGAGAGTGAGGAGAACTGGAAGAAGGTTCGTACAAAAGATGGATTCATTGGATATGTTAAGAATAGCGCGCTGAAGAAAGAAGAGACAAAGAACATATCCAGAGACTTCGAAGAACAGCAGTTTACCAATATATCCAAAGACTATACGATCAACATGGCATGGCACAACGTGACCAACAATGATGCCAATAGCGGCGTGCTGCAGAGAATTGCAGAGAGCAAGGGTCTTACGACGATTGCGCCAACATGGTTCCATGTACAGGATACGGACGGCAATCTTCAGTCGATTGCTTCAGCGGATTATGTTAACTATGCACATCAGTCTAATATAGAAGTATGGGCTGCGGTGCGGGATTTTGACGGAGGCATTAATTCTTATGAGGAGACTTATGAGATGCTCCGTTATACATCTAAGAGAGAGAATCTTATTAATCAGTTGATATCCGAAGTATTGCGTGTCGGAATCGACGGTATTAATGTGGATTTTGAAAAGGTATCAGATGAATGCGGCGAGCATTATATACAGTTCATCCGTGAATTGTCTGTAAGATGCCGGCAGAATGGAATCGTCCTGTCAGTGGATAATTATGTTCCGAAGGGCTATAATATGCAGTATGACCGCAAGGAGCAGGGAATCGTAGCGGACTACGTAGTGATTATGGGATATGATGAATACTATGCAGGTTCACCGCAGGCAGGTCCTGTTTCGTCATATAATTATGTAAAAGAAGGCATTGAAGAAACGTTAAAAGAGGTTCCTGCTGAGAAGGTAATTAGCGGAATTCCGTTCTTTACAAGGTTGTGGGAAGAGACTCCGAAGACTGAAGAGGAATTAGCAAGTCAGGCTGGAACTGAAGAAGCAGAATACACGATGAATGTGAACAGCCAGGCGCTTGATATGGCAAGTGCACAGGCGAAACTGGCAGAGGCAGGCGTGCAGACTACATGGGATGAGACGATAAAGCAGAACTATGCAACCTGGACCGTGGAGAATACGACTTATGAGATTTGGCTTGAAGATGAGCAGTCCATAGAACCAAAACTGCAGTTGATGAAAGAGAATAAACTTGCAGGTACGGCAGCATGGGCATTAGGACAGGAGAATGCAGAAATCTGGAATCTAATCTTAAAATACGTGAATTAAATCACATATAAAATACCTCTTGCAGTCATATAGTTAGATATATAGACTGTCGGGAGGTATTTTTGTGCATAGAAAAATTGAATTGGTGATTCTGCTTCTGTTACTGGCAGGATTGGTAACCGTGAGCAGGAACCTGGAGAAACAGGTATCAGGGAATCAAGTGAAAAAAGGCAAGAATACGGTGGTCATCGATTCTGGTCACGGCGGAAATGATCCCGGTAAGATCGGTATCAATGATGCTAAGGAAAAAGATATAAACTTGCAGATCGCACAGAAGGTGAAGACGCTTCTGGAAGAAAAAGGAATCAAGGTCGTTATGACCAGAGAAGATGATTCTACATTAGCCAAAGAAACGGATACCAATAAAAAAGTACAGGACATGAAAGCAAGAGTTGAACTAATCAACAACACCGCACCCGATATTGCCGTCAGCATCCACCAAAACAGTTATCAGGATGCGAGCGTCCACGGCGCACAGGTCTTCTACTATACACATTCAGAGGAAGGAGAGAAAGCAGCAACAATTATGCAGAAAGCCCTCCTCGCCGTAGATAAAGATAACCACCGCCAGGCAAAAGAAGACAATACCTACTATCTACTCAAACGAACCGAAGTCCCAAC
This sequence comes from uncultured Dorea sp., assembly GCA_945870325.1. Classification (GTDB taxonomy): domain Bacteria; phylum Bacillota; class Clostridia; order Lachnospirales; family Lachnospiraceae; genus CAMBRQ01. Next base: position 27,516 of record CAMBRQ010000021.1, read on the forward strand.
AATTATCGTAGAATGCGGCTTTTTAAGCAATCCGGAAGAAGCCGATAAACTAGTAACCGAGGATTACCAACAACAAATAGCAGAAGCAATTGTTCAAGGAATCACAACTTGTCTCCCGAAGTAGAGTGTAGTATAATGTTCAAGAAAGCAATGAGCAGTGCGAAAACATAAGATAATGAGAATAGTTGCTTGCAAATATTCTCATTAGATTATGTTTTCATAGGGCGAAAGCCCGTGACCTTGAGAAGCCGAAGGGTTCTCAAGGTTAGCACTGCGGAGTGAATCTAGTCGAAATAGTTGCTTGCAAATATTCTCATTAGATTATGTTTTCATAGGGCGAAAGCCCGTGACCTTGAGAAGCCGAAGGGTTCTCAAGGTTAGCACTGCGGAGTGAATCTAGTCGAAATAGTTGCTTGCAGTTATTTTTATTAGAATACATTTTTATAAGGCGAATTCATGAAAACAATAATAAAAAAGATAACTAAAAACCAAAATAATACAGATATTATAAAACAGGCCGGCGACATCCTAAAATCCGGCGGCTTAGTAGCATTCCCCACCGAAACCGTATACGGTCTTGGTGCTGATGCCTTGAATGAGCAGGCAGCTAAGAAGATCTATGCCGCCAAAGGAAGGCCATCGGACAACCCCCTGATCGTACACATCACGAATATGGAGGCTTTGGATAAGATTACAGAATACATTCCACAAGAGGCAAGAATCGTAGCAGATGCATACTGGCCAGGACCTCTGACTATGATATTTCGGAAAAGCGAGATCGTACCGATGGGCACGACCGGCGGACTTAATACGGTGGCTGTCCGTATGCCAAGTCATGAGATTGCAAGAGAGGTCATTGATGCGGGAGGTGGCTACATTGCTGCGCCAAGTGCGAATACATCCGGACGTCCAAGCCCAACAGCAGCAGAGCATGTACAGGAAGATCTGTCAGGGCGGATTGATATGATTGTAGACGGAGGCGCCGTGGAGATAGGCGTGGAGTCCACCATCCTTGATATGACGGTGACGCCGCCCATGATCCTTCGCCCGGGTGCAATTACCAGAGAGATGCTTAACGAAGTGATCGGGGAGGTGGCTGTGGATAAGACCCTGATGAATCCGAACAGCAAGAAAGCGCCAAAAGCGCCGGGCATGAAATACCGGCATTATGCGCCGAAGGCAGATCTTACCGTTATTGAAGGAGAACTTGACCGTGTGGCAGATGAAATCAATCGTCTGGCACAGGAAAAACTAAGCGAAGGATATAAAGTCGGTATTATCGGAACGGAGGAGACGGTGGGCAAGTATCCTTTCGGAGATGTCAAATGTATCGGCACCAGAGAGGATGAAGCAACGATTGCCAGCCATCTGTTCGGGATTCTGAGAGAATTCGACAACGACGGGGTGGAGTACATATACAGTGAGTCATTTGATTCAGAAGGTATAGGAAGTGCTATCATGAACCGGCTTTTGAAAGCTGCCGGGCAGCATATAATCAGGTTAGGTAATAAATAAAATATATAAAACCAGACGAGGAGGAATATAATATGTCTAAAGTACAAGTTATGGATCATCCGCTGATTCAGCACAAGATTAGCCATATCCGTAAGGAAGAAGTGGGGTCAAAAGAATTCAGGGAGATTGTTAGTGAGATTGCTGCACTGATGTGCTATGAGGCGACAAGAGATCTGAAATTAAAGGACGTAAAGATTAAAACACCAATCTGCGAGATGGTGGGGAAAGAGTTGAGCGGTAAGAAACTGGCTGTTGTGCCGATCTTAAGGGCAGGTCTTGGAATGGTGGATGGAATTCTGAATATGATTCCGGCAGCGAAAGTAGGGCATATCGGATTATACCGTGATCCTGAGACTTTTGAGCCGGTAGAATATTACTGCAAACTGCCTTCAGACTGTGATGAGAGAGAGGTATTTGTCGTAGATCCGATGCTGGCAACTGGTGGATCCAGTGTGGCTGCGATTCAGATGCTGAAAGATAAAGGTGTGAAATCTATTCGTTTCTTATGTATCATTGCAGCACCGGAAGGTGTGAAGTTAATGACAGAGGAGCATCCGGATGTTGATCTGTATATTGGGGCATTGGATGACCATTTGAATGATCACAAATACATTGTTCCGGGCCTTGGTGATGCCGGAGACCGTATCTTTGGAACAAAATAAGAAGAGACATATGCCAGGGAGGCGTATCATATGGGGAATAAAAGAAAGGATTATATTAACTGGGACGAATATTTTATGGGAGTTGCAATGCTCTCCGGCATGCGTTCCAAAGATCCTAACACTCAGGTGGGATGTTGTATCGTAAGCCAGGACAATAAGATCCTGTCAATGGGATATAATGGATTGCCAATGGGATGTTCTGATGATGAATTTCCATGGGACAGAGAAGGAGAAGATCCGCTGGATACAAAGTATGTATATACAGTACACAGCGAATTGAACGCGATTCTGAATTACCGGGGAGGAAGTCTGGAGGGAGCCAAATTATATGTGTCCCTGTTCCCTTGTAATGAGTGTGCGAAAGCGATTATACAGAGTGGGATCAAGGAGGTCATCTACGATAGTAATAAATACGAAGACAGTACGGCGGTTCGGGCATCTATGCGAATGTTTGATGCTGCGGGAGTGAATTATCATCAGTATCACAGGTCGAACCGGGAGATTACGATCCGTCTGTAGTATGAAAACTATATAGACTGCGAGATTATAAGTGCTAAACTAACAGGATGAAAGAGTGGAGAAGATATTAGAAATGAGTTATCTTTCCCACTCTTTTTCTACAAGAGAATTCTTGTACAAGACATCCTCATATTAGATGATTTTCGCCTGCCGCAGAAGAAAACGATATCTCATCCATGCTGCATTGCCGCTGTAGATGTAGGAGTCTATAAGATCAGGATCCGATGCATTCTGGAAATTCATATAGGCATCTTCAAGATCCTGGCGTGCCTGGGCAATCTCGTCTAACAGGGTGTCGGCGCAAGGGTCATAGGACAGCCGTTTGTAGATATCTTCTTCTGCTGCATCTCTACGTTCAAATAATCGCATCATTCACCTCCGTAATTAGAAACTTAAGTCCCCTTTTTTCTAGTATAGGCAAATTTTGAGAATAAAATACCTTTCGGGTGGATATATATGGAATTAGAAATAGAAATTGAGGAGGAGATAGATATGACAGAGCAGAAGCCTCATCTGTTAGTTAACTTTATTGTCCGGGCGATTGTGGGAGTTGCCATGATATTTTTTGTAAACGAATTTCTGTCTTCTCAAGGAATTTCTGTGCAGGTGGGAATGAATCCGGTGACTGTATTGACATCCGGGATCCTTGGTACTCCTGGGGTTGCGCTTCTTTATGGAATTAGTTTTTATCAATTTTTGTAAGGGTTGCACAAAGATTGGCTTTTTTTAAAAAAGGGATGGACAATCAGAGAGGGGAAGGTTATAATCGTCCTACAAGTTACAGATAGTGACTTGTATCTGATTGATTCGATTGTTAGATTCATGTTATTCAAAGTGTTTCAAGTAATTTCAGTTTTATTTCAATTTATTCTAGGCTGTTTCGGCAGGGAGTCCACAGAGTAATTGACAGTTAGTAAGAAGTAGGAGGGATATTATGTGAGCAGTAGGAATCTGGTAATATGTGACCGGGAAGAAAGATATGCTGCGGCGTTTGCATCATTCCTGATGAAGAAAACAGAACTTGCTTTTCAAGTACAGGTATGCAGCAGACTGGCACAGGTGGAGGCAATCCGGCAGGAGAATCCCATAGATATTCTATTAGTTGGAAGCAGTTATCCGGAAGAAGAATGGAGACGGATTCAGGCGGGGCATGTATTTATTCTTACAGAATCGGGAAAGAAGACGGAGGGTTTAGATGGGAACACCGTATACCGGTATCAGTCGGCAGAAGCGATTCTGTCAGAGATTGTCTGCAAATACAGTGAGAAAGGGGAAAATGAAGAATTATTCTTCCGAACGGTAAAGTCCGGGGATATGCAAATTATCGGGATATTTTCTCCTATGCACAGGAGCGGGAAGACAAGTTATGGGTTGGAACTAGGACAACAGATGGCAGCATCTAATAATGCACTGTATCTGAATATGGAGATCTATGGCGGTATCGGAGGACATTTTCCAGAAGGTGGGCATACGTTGGAGGATGCACTCTATTATTCGAGGCAGGAAAGTAAGAATCTGGGGATGATACTTACCACGTTAGTCGGTCATATGGGGCAATTGGATTATCTGTTGCCAGTCAGGGTATCAGAAGATATAAAATCAGTAGAACTTGCGGACTGGCTTGATATGATTCATCAGATTGCGGAGCAGAGTATCTATGATGTTCTGATTCTGGATATCGATGAAGGATTAAGAGATGTGTACGGGCTTCTTAGAATATGTACAGAGATTCATGTTCCGGTGGCAGAAGATGCGTCGGCGAAGGCGAAACTGTTGCAATTTGAAGAAGAACTGCATCTTCTGGGATACGATGATGTCAGACGGAAAATGGTAAAAAAGGAGTTGAAGATATGATACATTCCGAGCAGCTCCATGCCAGAATACTGGAAGAATTGGATATGACCAGGGACATAGAAGATGAAGAACTTACACAGTTGATCTATCGCGTGCTTCAGGAAGCATCGACCAGAGAATATATGTCTCTTGCAGAGAAGACTGCTCTTGGAAAGGAACTTTTTAATGCATTCCGTAAATTGGATCTTCTGCAGGAATTCCTGGAGGATGATGAGATTACGGAAGTGATGATCAACGGAACCCAGCATATATTCTATGAACGTGGCGGTCAGATATACCAGTCGGATAAACGGTTTGTATCAAAGGAGAAATTAGAGGATGTGATCCAACAGATCGTAGCAGGGTCGAACAGGCTGGTGAATGAAGCATCCCCGATTGTAGATGCAAGGCTTGCGGATGGTTCCAGGGTGAATGTGGTACTCTACCCAATCGCACTTGACGGTCCGATTGTAACGATTCGTAAATTTTCAAAAGAGGCAATTACCATGAGACAGTTGATCTTGTGGCAGTCAATTAACAATGAAGTATCGGCATTTCTTGCTACCCTGGTAGCAGCCGGATACAACATATTCATAAGTGGAGGAACCGGTTCAGGCAAGACCACTTTCTTAAATGCATTATCGCAATATATACCAAAGACAGAGAGAATTATAACGATAGAAGACAACGCAGAACTGAAGATACAGGATGTTCCGAATCTGGTGAGGCTGGAAGCAAGGAATGCCAATGTGGAAGGGACGGGAGAAGTCACGATCCGGGATCTGATTAAGTCGGCCCTGCGGATGAGGCCGGATAGAATTGTAGTGGGAGAAGTGCGTTCGGCGGAGGCGATTGATATGCTGCAAGCACTTAACACCGGGCATGACGGGAGCCTTAGCACGGGTCATGCCAATAGCCCCAGAGATATGTTAAGCAGGCTGGAAACGATGGTGCTTATGGGAATGGATCTGCCGCTTTCGGCGATACAGAGGCAGATCGCTTCCGGAATTGATATCATTGTACATCTGGGAAGATTAAGGGATAAGAGCAGAAAGGTACTGGAAATCACAGAGGTTCTGGGATATCAGAAAGGCGAGATTATTCTTCAGACTTTGTACAAATATGAGGAAACGGGAGAACGGGAAGGAAAGATCCAGGGGGAATGGAGGAAAGTCCATGAGATTACGCAGAAGCAGAAACTGCTGGCAGCAGGATATAACGAGGAAGGACTATGTATGGATATGGATTAAGGCAGCAGGGATTACTGTTATAACGGCATGGCTTTATTACCGTTCTTTTTGGGCGGTTCTTCCGTTATTTCCGATTGGTATCTGGAATTTTCTGATGATGGAACAAGAAGAAGCAAGGAAGAAAGAACTGGAATTCCAGATACAATTCAAAGAAGCAATTCAGGCAGTATCGGCCGCATTGAATACGGGATATTCGGTAGAGAATGCATTCCGTGAAGCGCAGACAGAGTTGAAGTTAATCTATCCTGCAGATGCAAGAATTTCACGAGAATTATTGGTAATTATAAGGCAGTTGAGAATGCATATATCTATAGAACAGATTTTAGAGGAATTCGCATTCAGAGTGCAAACGGAGGATGTGAGGAATTTCGTGACCGTGTTTGCGGCGGCGAAGAAAAGTGGCGGCAACATGATTGGGATTATTCAGAATACGGTAAGTCAGATTGGGGATAAGATTGATGTAAAGCGGGAGATAGATACAATACTGGCATCTAAGAGATATGAATTCAGGGTTATGTCTGCAGTGCCTTATGCCATTATCGGGTATATGTCTCTGAGTTTCCCGGAATTCATGGACAGCCTGTATGGGAATGTATTGGGAATTGGGGTGATGACGGTATGTCTGGTCATATATATGGGCGCTTACTATCTTGGTGTAAGGCTGATAAGGATCGAAGTATAAAAGTTCTTGTAGTTGCGGCATTGCTTCTGGCAGGAGTACTAATTCTCCTTATGGATTATGTTCATTCATCTATGGAGATACAGCGTGAACTTGAACGAAATGGTTATGGGGAAGGCAGCAGGACAGAAGAATTAGAGGTCGCAGTAGAAGGTAATAAAAAGAAGATTCCGGTAGAAGTGGAGATATCAGAACAGCAATATTCTTCGGAAGAAGTACAGGAATTATTCGACCGGGTGATACGGCGGATGGAGGAATACATACTCGGAGATAACGAGAGTCTTGACAGGGTAGAAAGTGATCTGAACCTTCTGGCAGAAGTACCGGATGAACCAGTGGAGATTTCTTGGGAACTGGATCGATATGATGTGATGAACATTCGCGGGGAATTACAGGAAAATGCGCTAAAAGAAACGGGAACTTTGGTTAAGTTAAGCGCAATTCTAACTTACGAAGAGGATGAAGAAGAGCAGGCATTATATCAATGTGTGGCGAATATTTATCCAAAGACCCTAAGCGAGGAAGAGAAGAATAGACAAAAGGTAAGAGAGAAGATTCAAAAACAGGAGGAGCAGGATCGAACACAGAAGAGCGTGAAATTGCCGGAATATATTCAGGGAAAGAAAGTCTCTTATTATGAGAAGATGGATAGCCGGGGAATCGTGCTGATTATCATGGCGGTATTGATTGGCATTCTTCTGTATGTTTTGAAGATGCAGAATCAGGGAAAAGAACAGAACCAAAAGAAGCAGCAGATGCTGCTGGATTATCCGGAGATTATTAATAAGATGACGTTATTCCTTGGGGCGGGGATGACGGTTAAGCGGGCATGGAAGAAGATTGTTGAAGACTATGAACATTGGAAGGAGATGTGGGGTGTTCGGTATGCATACGAGGAAATGAAAGGAGCGTGCTATGAGATGGAAAGTGGAGTGACCGAGGCAGAGAGTTATGAGAACTTTGGACGGCGTTGCAACGTTCAAGTATACATAAGATTCGGAGCGCTGCTTTCACAGAACTTAAGAAAAGGGACGAAGGGATTGACGCAATTACTGAAACTGGAATCCATTCAGGCGTTTGAGGAGAGAAAAGCAAGGGCGAAAAGAGCCGGAGAAGAGGCAGGGACGAAGTTGCTGTTACCGATGTTTTTGATGCTGGCGATCGTATTGGTGATTGTAATTGTACCGGCGTTTCTGTCAGTACAGATATGAGAAATAGCAAAACGAGCAAACAGGGATATACAAAAAAGGTGAGACAAGTAGATAAAAGAGAAAGGTAGGAATAAGTATGTGGAGAATAAGACAAGCACTTACAAATCTAAGAGAAGAAGAGGGAATAGGAGTAGTGGAGGTTATATTAATTCTAGTCGTGCTAATTGGCCTGGTTATCATATTCAAGTCGCAGTTAACCAGTCTGGTGCAAAGCATCTTCGAGAAGATTGTCAGCGAGAGTTCGGGAATCTGATATCGGTGAGAAGATACTATAAAGGAGAAGTGACGGTATATCTAAGTCTGATTTTTATCCTTCTGGTTACTTTTGTAGGAGGCGTTATGGAAAGTGCATCCATACAGATTGCGAAGAACTACAGAAGAGCGGATACGAATCGTGCGATGGAGTGTGTATTCGCAGAATATCAGAAAGAACTGTTAGAGGAATATGATATCTTTGCGTTGGAAGTAAGTTATGAGACCGGACAGTATGCAGAACAGAATCTAACGGACAGGCTAGCCTACTACGGTGCGGGAGATATGGAGCATAAAGTAGAACGAATACAATTTCTTACAGATAGAGGCTGTAGTGGATTCTATGATCAGGTGGCAATTTACATGGAGCAGAAGTACGGGATGGATGTGGTGAAAGACATGCTGGGGTTGTCTTCTGTATGGGAACAGCAAGAGGAGCGGGTGGAGAGTTATTCCAGAGAAGAGCAGGAGCAGCAGGAGAATCTGAATCATCTGCTGCGAGAGAATGAAAGTGAATTGCCGGATGAGGATAATCCGATTAACCATGTAGGTCAGTTAAAGCGTTCATCCATACTAAGTTTGGTTGTTCCTAAAGATATCGCGATATCAGAAAAGATGGTAGAGGAGCAGGAACTGCTATCTTCAAGAGAGCGGAATGAAGGCTATGGAGAGTTCTCAGATGTAGCGTCGGGTAACGGAAAACTATCAACGTTATTATTCGGAGAATATTTACTAGAACATTTTTCCGAATTCACTGATACAGAGAAGACGGGTACTTTGGATTATGAACTGGAATATATCCTGGCGGGCAAGAGCAGTGATAAGGAGAATCTGGAGGCAGTGGTGAAGCGACTGCTGCTTTTAAGATTCGTCCCTAATTATGCCTATATACAGACGGATGGAGAGATGAGGGCAGAAGCACAGGCTATGGCGCTGACTTTGTGTGCACTCCTGGCAGTTCCGGCGATTACGGAGGCAGCGGCACAGGGGATTCTATTGGCATGGGCATACGGTGAGTCTATTATGGATATCCGTTCATTGTTAAAAGGAAACAGGGTGCCGTTGGTGAAATCAAAGGAGAGTTGGCAGTTACAGTTGTCCGGTCTTCTTACTCTGGGAACAGAAGAAGATCATAATGACGGGCAGGACATCTCAGACGGACTTGCTTATCAGGAGTATCTGCGTATTTTACTGTTTCTGGGTCAAAAGAACACGATTGCCCTTCGGGCAATTGGGATGATCGAGCAGAATATGCGTAAGATTTATGGACAGCCGTATTTTCATGCAGATCAGTGTATCAACAGGATGGAGATTAAGACGACTTGCAAGTTAAGAAGAGGAATTACATATCAGTATAAGACATACTACGGTTATCAATAAGAAGAATAAAAAAGAGACGGATACAGATGCCCTTTCGGGCTTCCGAACGAAATCCAAGGAAAACAGATTATATAAAAAATAAAAAGAAAGGAGAAGGATTCGTACCATGAATAGGAAAATACTCCCCTCACAATCTATCTATTCTATCATTACCGGAAGGGCATCTGTATCCGCCTCTAAAAAAGGAAGCATAACTGTGGAGGCAGCAATGGCAGTGCCAATCTTTTTCCTGGCAGTAGTAAGTCTTTTATATCTAATGGAGATGATGGCAATCCAGACATCCATCCGATCAGGATTACAGTATGCAGGAAAACAGGCTGCAAAAGATGCTTCTGTGGTAACAGTTGTCATACCGTCTCATATAGAAAGTGATGTGATTCATGCGGTTGGACCGGAAAGACTTGAGAGGAGCATTGTAATTGGCGGAAGTGGAGGCATTAGTTGCAATCGTTCAAGAATGTCTGCGAAGACAGGGATTGGAGAACTGGTAGTGACGTATAAGGTGCGTCTGCCGATTCCGATGTTCAGGATACAGCCGATAGAGTATCAGGAGAAGATGCGAATTAAGGCATGGACTGGGTATGAGAAGGCTGGATTCGAAATGAATGATAATACAACAGTGTATATCACAGAGACAGGGCTGGTCTATCACAAGGACTATCAGTGTACCCATCTGGATCTGTCGATTCGCATGGTGGCTGCATCAGAGTTAAGTTCCTTGCGTAATGTAGGTGGCGGTAAATATTACCCGTGTGAACATTGTATGAGGAATGTAGGTGGCAGTGTATATCTTACGGATACCGGAGACCGATATCATAGTTCGTTATCCTGTAGCGGATTAAAAAGGACGATATACGCAGTTCCTTTGTCAGAAGTTATTGGAAAGGGGGCATGTTCCAGATGTGGAAGATAAGTCAGATGATATGTATGGGACTATTGGTGAGTTTATCTATTGTGGATGTTCATTTTCGTAAGATACCGATTGATATTCTAATGTTGGTGAATCTGGCGGTGGTGATATATCAATTTGCAATAGGAAAGGCGGATATCTGGCTGGCGGCAGGCGGAGCAGGGCTTGGCGTATTGTTTCTCGTATTTAGCAGAGTGACCCGCGAAAGTATGGGATATGGAGATAGTTGGGCGATTTTGATTCTTGGAATCTATCTTGGAATCTGGGATTTGATAGAAGTACTTGCAGTGGCGTTCTTTACACTTGCTATTGCTTCTATGATCTGCATGGTAAGAAAAAGAAGGTGTAGGAAATCGGTCATTCCGTTTTATCCATTTCTGACAGTTGGTTACTTATTCAGTTTGTTGGCAGGAGGGGGAAACGGGTGAGTAAGCAGGTGAGAAAACGGAGCGTTCATGGCAGCATGACGATAGAGATGTCTTTTCTTATGCCCATGATTCTCTTCCTGACTATGGGATGTATCCTGGCAGTATTTTATTATCACGATAAAAATATTCTGTCAGGAGCAGCATATGAGACTGTGGTGGTGGGAAGTACCAAAGCGAGAGAGAAGGATGGCGTAGAAGCGGGGGAATTAGAGTCTCTGCTTTCCCAGCGGGTGAGGAATAAGTGCATACTTTTTTCATATCCGCGAGTTGTAGTTACTGTAGAGGATAAAGAGATTGAGATTGTAGTAAGTGCTAAAAGGAAGTGGATGAAAGTATCCATAGTAAAAAGAGCAGCAGTAACAGAACCGGAGAGATATATACGGAATATAAGACGATTAAAAAAATAAAGAATTAGGAGAGTCAAAAAGAAAGGGAACAGGATGGAACGTAAGATTACGATCGAAGAGAAGACCCTATATCGGGAAGATTATCAGATGTGTATGTTAAAGGCGAATCATCTGGATGGAGTGTTAAAAGTAGGCGGCAGAGGTATGAATGGAAACAGTTATTATGATTATGATGTTAGCGGAAAGATATCGATGAAAGCAATGTTTGAAAGAAGTAAAATTACTTCTGAAGATATAAAAATATTTCTTTCTAATCTTAAAATAGTAATTAAAGAAGTAGAAAAATATCTACTGGATATACATTGTATTTTATTGAAACCGGAATATATCTTCTATGAAGAAGAAAAGTTTTACTTCTGTTATTATCCGCTGGCGCAGCAGGATCTGTGGGAAGAATTCCATAAGTTGACAGAATATCTGGTGAAGCAGGCAGATTATCAGGACCAGGATTGTGTCAGCATGGTATTTTTGCTTCATAAGAAGACAATGGAGGAGAATTATAGTCTGGAGAAGCTAATAGCAGAATGCCTTCAGGACAAGCCTAAAGACAGTGGGGAAGAGATGTATGAAGATATGAAAGAAAAAGAAGACAGTTATATAAAATATGATACAGCAGAACACGACTGGATTACAGAGCAGGAGTTGGGAAGTTCTATTATGCGAGAGACAGAAAACCTATGGACACCAGTAAAACGTTTCCTCACCAGGCATAAGAAACCTAAATGGGGAGATTGGGATGGTCTGCATATCGAAGAAGAGGAATTGTAGTAAGGTATGACTAGGAATCGTACAAGTTAAAACTATTTGTTAACAGCATAAATAATATGATAATATAAAGGAGAAACTATGGGTAGAAATATGGTGCCATTATTAAACGTATACATAACCGAGTGCGTAAGGTGAGGGCAAGCGAAGAAGTCGGGGTGAGATATATGCAGGCATGGGAAGAAAAGTATTATGAGAGAGAAGAGGGAAGAGAAGAACTGTTAAAAGAGTTAGCAGAAAAGAAATATGCAAAAGGGATGACAGTGAAAGAAATAGCTGACTTATTAGAAGAGGATATAGATACTATAAACAGGCTGCTGGGTCAGAGTAATAATGCAGAAGAGAATGCAGAATAATGGTTACTATCTGGAGAAAAGTATGTTATACTAGACGGGATAAATGGAAAAATATACCAGAGGTGAATCGGCAATAGATGAAAGAGTATAAAAGAAAAGCACCCTGTACCATATTATTGGCAGCAGCGAATGTTATAGTGTTTTTTGTGCTTACATTCCAGGGAATGACAGAAGATGGAAGGTTCTTATTGGCGCATGGGGCAATGTATGTTCCGCTGGTTACAGAGCAAGGAGAATTCTATCGGCTACTCACTAGTATTTTTCTTCACTTTGGATTCGAGCATCTGATGAGCAATATGGTTATGTTGGTGCTGATCGGGTGGAACCTGGAAATTGAGATTGGGAAGATTAAGTTTATCATTATATATATTTTGAGTGGTTTGGGCGGAAATGCTCTGTCTGCATGGTGTGAGATGCAGACAGGTGATTATGCTGTGTCGGCAGGAGCATCGGGTGCAATATTTGGAATTGTTGGTGCCTTGCTGTATGTAGCAATCCGTAACAAAGGGCGCATTGGAGATATTACTGGCAGAGGACTTGTATTTATGGTTGCGCTTAGTTTGTATTATGGATTTACCAGCAGTGGTGTCGATAATATGGCGCATATTGGAGGACTGGTGTCAGGATTCCTATTAAGCGTTCTTCTGTACTGGAAGCGTAATAATGAAGGAAGTGCCTTTTCCCAGGCTTGATGTTACTGTGATGGAGCCTTGATGGGCGGTAATAATGCGCCTGGCAATGGCAAGACCAAGACCGGTTCCGTTCGATTTGTGGGTAACAAATGGCTCGAAGATAGAAGGCAGGTTTTCTTCGGATATTCCGCAGCCGGTATCAGTTATTTTAATCTGAAGTATTGTGTCTTTGTTTGTAAGGCTTGCATTCAGAGTGATTGATGGATGCTTACAATCCGGGCAGGAGACAACGGCATCTCTTGCATTGCTTAAGAGGTTCAGCAGTGTCTGCCTGATTTTGATAGAGTCTATTGTGATTACCGGTAAGTTTGGTGCAATTCTGGAGGTGAATTCAATCTCAGTGTCCAGAATTGAAGATGCGAAGGACAGAGCCAGTGTTTTTAAGAAGACATCTGCATTAATATCGGACAGGGTCAGCCGCTCTCCATTATTATAGGAAGATAGTTCTTCTAACAGTTGCTTCATGTACTCGATGTCCTGATGCATGGCATCCCAGTGACGGAAGGATAAGACTTCCGGGTGTTGAGTTTCGATTAACTGTAAAGTGCTATATACAAGTGTAAGTGGATTACGAATCTCATGGCTTATGGTGCTGATCTCCATTCTTTGAGATTCGAGAAGTCTTGTGAGAAGTTCTTTTTTCTCAGGACTTTCTTCCATAATCTGTTGCAAGTTGTCGTAGTCTGTCGTTGAAAACATAGTAATTACCGCCCCTTTCTGATGTATCAGTTTAGCATCGGCGGTTAAAATAATCAATTATTATTTTTGAGGAAAGAAGGCTGATAATATGAAGGATGAAAATTGCATATTTTGTAAACTTGCTAATGGAGAGATACCGACATCTACTTTATATGAGGACGATGATTTTCGTGTAATTCTAGATGCAAGCCCGGCATCTAAGGGGCATGCACTAATTCTTCCAAAGGAGCATTATGCAAATCTCTATGAATTAGACGATGAAGTAGCAGCAAAAGTACTGGTTCTTGCTAAGAAGATGATTACAAAACTCACAGATGTTCTTGGATGTGATGGTTACAATATCGTTCAGAATAACGGAGAGGCTGCGGGACAGACGGTATTCCATTTCCATCTGCATATGATTCCAAGATATAAGGATGACAGCGTAGGACTTGGATGGAAGATGGGAGAATTAACAGAAGAGGATAAAGAGGATATCTTAAGTAAGATAAAATAGTGTTGGAAGCGAAGGATGAGTCAGTGGGAATCGAGTCAAAAGAAAATTCTATCTTCGATACAATCTATAATAGCAATTTTGAGATTGTATACAAGGTAGCCTTGAAATACTCCAGAAATCATCATGCGGCAGAAGAGATTGCACAGAATGTATTTATAAAATTATATCTGAATATTGATCATATCAACGTAGATGCTGCAAGATCTTGGTTAATTCTGACGGCGAAATATATGGCGTTGAATCTGAAAAGAGACAGAGCGCGTGAGTATCTGGTAGAAGATCTGAGCATGGAAGAAGAAACGATTCTTGCTGATTCGGGTGAAAGCCCTGAAGAGGTCTTCGTCAGAAAGATAAAACAGCGGGAATTCGTGGAGTTGAAAGAAGATATATTTGCAGCATTGTATGAGAAGAATCCGAGATGGTATGATGCGATTACGATTTCGTATGTTTTGGAAAAGCCGCAGAAGGAAGTTGCCGAAAACATGGGTGTAACTCTGGAAGTGTTACATAGTATGCTGTATAGAGCAAGAAAGTGGATAAAAGAAAATTATAAAGATGAGTATGACCACTTGCATAAAGACTAAAAACAGGTGCCGTATTGACACCTGTTTTCTATAAATCAATGTAGTGGATTATATCTGTATATGAATAGAGTTATTTGGATGTTACAGATTCAATCAGATCAATAATAGTATCGATTGAATTCTGCTGTGGAGACTGCTTCATAGCATCTATGTATGTCTCGCGGTTTTCATACAGGTGGGTAATGGAATCAAGAAGGACTTCTTTGGTTAGTTCTTCCTCTTCCAGAACAATGCTGTATCCCTGGCGTTCAAAAGAACGGGCATTCAGAATCTGGTCGCCGCGGCTTGCGTTAGCGGAAAGTGGAATCAGGAGATTCGGTTTGTGCAGGGCAAGCAGTTCGCAGATGGCATTTGCTCCGGCTCGTGAGATTACGATATCGGTTAATGCAAAGAGATCTTTTAGTTCTTCTTTAATATATTCAAACTGAGCGTAGCCTTCAAGACCTTTTAATGAGTCGTCAACCTTTCCTTTTCCGCAAAGGTGTACGACTTGGAATGTCTTAAGTAGTTCTGGAAGAATACCGCGTACTGCATCATTGACTGCTACGGAGCCAAGACTTCCGCCGACAACCATGATTACCGGCTTGTCGGATGTGAATCCGAGGAATTCCTTTGCCTTGTATTTATCGCCGGATAACAGTTCCTGACGAATCGGAGAACCTGTTAGAACAGCTTTTCCATCCGGAAGGTGTTCCAAAGTCTCTGGGAAGTTACAGCATACTTTGGTTGCTGAAGGCAGGGATAATTTGTTTGCAAGACCAGGTGTCATATCAGATTCATGAATAATCGTTGGTACATGGCGGCTCTTTCCAGCAAGTACAACAGGAACAGATACAAAACCGCCTTTGGAAAAGATAACATCCGGTTTCAATATTTTTACCAGTTTCTTGGCTTCGCCCAGACCTTTGATTACTCGGAAAGGATCGGTGAAGTTCTGGACACTGAAGTAACGGCGTAATTTACCAGAAGAGATTCCGTGATAAGGAATGCCGAATTGTTCAATCAGTTCCTTCTCAATGCCGTTATAAGAGCCGATATAATGAATATCATATTGTAATTCTTTGAGCCGTGGCAAGAGGGCAATGTTAGGTGTTACATGACCTGCGGTGCCGCCACCAGTTAGGATAATGCGTTTCATAATGACCTCCCAATCGTGATAATATGTATAAATATGTTCGTACGATATACGTTATAACTATATTATACGTTTAGCGGGGATTTGGTCAAGAGAAAGAAAAAGATTTCGAGAGGGCTTAATGGTGAATGTTCACGCTTCAACCAGTGGACGCCGTTCTGAGAGGAAATATGTTCCACGCAAACGGGGCAACATTCCGGTGAACTAACTGTTAACTGCGACTATAAGACATTCGGGAGAACCCTCATGTCTAAGTCTTCGTAAACAGTGGATTTCACCGCCATTAAGAACGCCCCTGAATTGCTTGCTTAGGAACACATTTCCTCTCAGAACTACTGCTTACTGGCTATAGTGTGAAGCATAGGAGAGAAAGCGTTGTAGAGAGTGTTGGCTGTTAGTTGAATGTTAGGTAGTATTTAATTAATAAGAGGTATAGATATGAAGGAAAAGAAGGATCAACTGGAAGAAATCGTAAAAAGTGAATATGACAGGATGGCCCGGGAAGAAGAGGTTGAGATTCAGAATGATGGGGATATCTGTGTGCCGGAGGGGATGCAGGATGCTATACGTGAGCGGATTGAAAACCGGATTGGAGAAATGAAGAGAGAAAAGTCATATTCTGGATTGTCTGAGGAAGATCGCAGAGCGTTGGAACTGGGGAGAAAGATGCTGGCGGAAGAGGAAAAAGGAGAAAATACGGGTAAGGTTGTGCGGAAGAGGAAGCCGCTTAAGATTTATATTGGGTTGGTAGCGGTGTTGGTGATTGTGCTGGGGATGGGGATAACTAGCGTGGGTGGACCGGAGAAAATCGTGAAGATGGTAAAACAGGCGGTTGGAAATAGAGAAGTTGAGAAAATAAACTCTAGTGAAGATAATTGGGTGATTGTGGAAGAAAATGAAGAAGAGGCGTATCAAACAATAAGTGAAGAATTTGGAATAGAACCTGTAAAAATTATTCATGGAGTCGTAGATATAGAGTTTCAAAGTTTAAATTTAGATAAAGAACTTCAAATTGGAGAGGTGACTTATACACACGATGGGGAAAATATAGTTTATTTAATTAATGCATCGTATTTAAATTCATCATGGGGAATAGATGTTGAAGATGAAAAAGTCGCTCAACATGAAATTAAAAATGGGAAATGCATGATAACGGTTAAGGAGTATAAAATAAAAGATTCATCAACAGAGAGATATTCAGCAAGTTTTGAATATCAAGGATTGGAATATTTTTTAATGGGAACTATGAAAAAAGAAGAATTTTATAATATTATAAATAGTTTGCATTTTGTTAGGTAAATTGCGTCAGTTTTTGAAGAATTATGTGTTTATATATATGAGGGTAAAAGGAAGGATAGGAGGTGTTAAAGTAGAGTGAGAATAAAAATGACATCTGTATGTTGCACATTAATGCTGTTAATGAGCATGCTACTTATATCAGCAAAAGATGTACAGGCGGCATCAGATGATCCGATTTTAGACGGTTCATATTTAACGTATGATGAGGAGTCTATTGGTTATGATACAAAAATAACAAGAGGAGAAGATCTGCTTACTGGCTATTCAAAGTGTGTTCGTTTAGGACCCGGGAGACTTTATGCAGGTGGAACCACAATTGCTGCACACACCGTAGAAAATGTGCAAATATCTGTTATTGTTGAGAGAGCACAAAAAGGTGATGACTCATGGTCGGGTTATGATAATTGGCATGCGGAAAATTCTGATACCGATAGAGTAGGATCAAATCGAGCTTTAGCTGTGGAAGGCGGTTATTATTATCGAGTTCGTTGCACACATTCAGCGAATTCTGATATGAGTAGTTCATTTACTGATGGAGTCTATATAGAAGAACCATAAAATCAAAGTCCAAAGTATAAGAGAAAAAGAAGAAAATAATTAAAATAACAAAAACATAACAAAAAATTAAAAACAAAAAGCAATCAGAGTAAATTTTATTAAAAAACAAAACAAAAAACCGTAATTCAAAGAGAAAAAGTAAAAACCGGTTGGGGAGATTGTGGGAGGTGCCGTCCGCGGTGCATAAGTAGAAACTATTAATTTAATTTCGACCTTACATTGAGAAACCGTAGACCCACGAAACGGGTTAAAGTCGTCGTAGACGGCACTTCCCACAATCTCTCCAGCCACAAAAGAGAACGTAAAAGAGAACAGAGAAGGATACGAGGCACATGCTACGCTTCGTATCCTTTTCGTTTTCAAGGTTCAAGAATCGATTACTCTGCAATGGCTTTTTTCAATGCCTGTGCTAACTGATCCGGGCAGGATGTTGATTTAAAGCCACAGGTGATGCCCTCTATGCGGGAGATGGCATCATGTACATTCATTCCTTTCACCAGGCTTGCGATTCCCTGAGTGTTTCCGGCGCATCCGCCAACGAATTCTACATTTTTTATTATATCTCCGTCCACATCAACTCTGATCAGTTGTGAACAGACACCAGATGGTTTATAATCCATGTGTATAGCCTCCTTTGTACATAAATATCTTCTCGGAATCTTCAGCCCTTATTTCATAGGGCTTCCAGACTCCATTTT
>CAMBRQ010000022.1 GCA_945870325.1 uncultured Dorea sp.
ACTTTTATGGAGGTACATGGATTTATGAAAAAAGGCTAATTTATTACGATTCCTAATTTCATCTATTATGTCCTCTTTCTAAAGTTACTTTTAATGATCAACCGACCTAGAATTTCTTCTCCTTGCCAGCCGACACTTCGAAACACACAACAGTGTATCACTTTTATTACTTCTTGTCACGGGTCTGCATCAAGATTACGATTCCCGCTGCAAAACTGATTACAGCCTCATCTTCATCCTCAGCAATCTGATTGCTGACACAAAGGCTGTCATATGGTGTCAATATATGATTCCGAAGCGGATACTTCGCCCCTTTGATATTGAAGCCGAAGATCTCTTCCCCTAGCGGGAATACAGAAAAATACGGACCATACATCTCGTCCTTCCTAAGATGCGTCTCTCCATCACCGATTAGGCAGATCATATTCTGCCGATCCACGATCTTCGCATCAACTCCCGCTTTGAACGGAATGGTAAGGCTCTGTACATTCGCCCAGAGATGGTCTAATCTTCCCCCTGTAGCCCCAAGGATGATCAGTTCGCTGCATCCAAGTGTCATAGCCAGTCTGATTGCAATCTCTGTATCAGAAGCATCTTTTACCGGATTATATTCACGAATCGGAACATTCGTCTCATTCTTATAATAATCCGCAATCTCTGCCTTCACACTGTCAAAATCTCCTACAATATAACTTGGCATGATCTGATGTCTATAAAGGAATTCCATTCCTTTATCCACACCAATCACATATTCCCCTTCCTGCTTCTCTAAGATAGAAAGGGTCAATTCTTCATCCAGTTCTCCGCCACTTACAATTACAATTCGTTTACTCATAATCCTTCAATATCTCCATAAACTCCTTTGTGTTCTTCCCTGGATCTCCGCCAAATACGGCAGATCCTGCTACAATCACATTCGCTCCTGCATCCAGCACTTCCCGGACATTCGTAAGATAGATTCCTCCATCTACCTGAATATCTACAGATAATTCTTTTTCCCCAATCATCGCACGAATCTTACGAATCTTATCCAGTGATTCCGGAATAAACTTCTGTCCGCCGAATCCAGGATGCACACTCATAACAAGTATCATGTCGACATCTTTCAGATAAGGCTCTACTGCCTCTGCCTCCGTCTCCGGGCAGATGGATAATCCCACCTTCAGCCCACACTCACGGATCTTATCAATGGTTGTCTTCACATCTTCACATGCTTCCAGATGAATTGTCACCAGATCTGCTCCTGCTTTCTTAAATGCCTCGATATAACGAATCGGTTCCTGCACCATCAGATGTACATCCATCACCTGATCTGTTACATCATGAATAGAAGCCAGCACGGGCATACCGAACGAGATACTCGGCACAAACATCCCGTCCATGACATCAAAATGCAAATATCTGGCACCATTTTCCTCAGTCTTTTTCATCTCCTGGCCAAGCACCTTGAAGTCCGCCGCCAGAATGGATGGAGCTAATATATAGTCCATACTCAATACCTCCTCTTATTCTTCAGTTCTTCATACATCTCTATATAATTCTGATAACGTATCGCATGTATCTTCCCTGCCTCCACGGCTTCTTTTATCGCACATCCCGGCTCATGAACATGGTCACATCCATTGAATCGGCATGTCCCTTCATACTCTGCAAACTCAGGAAAATAATACTTTAACTCTTCTTTGTCAAAATCATTCACATATAATGAACTGAATCCCGGAGTATCCATAATATAAGAATTCTCATCAACCGGAAACAGTTCTGAATGTCTGGTTGTATGCCTGCCTCTCTCAATCTTCTGACTGATTGCACCAGTCTCCATATTCGCTTCAGGCTGCAATATATTGATAATGGAGGATTTGCCCACGCCAGAGGGTCCGGCAATGGCTGTCGTCTTGCCTCTTAGCACCTCTTTAACCTGATTCACATTCTTCCCCTCCAAAGCACTTGTAAATATCAGCGGATATCCACAGCCTCCATAAATCTGCTGTAACTCCGTCACCTGAGGATCCGTCGCAATATCTTCTTTGTTGAAGCAAAGAATGACTGGAATCTCTTTCCTCTCCATCATCACAAGAAACCTGTCCAACAGATTAAAATGCGGGTCAGGCTTTGCGATTGCAAACACAACCAATGCCTGATCAATATTCGCAACTGCCGGACGTATCAGTTCATTGCGTCTTGGAATAATATCAATAATATTGCCTGTCTTCTCCTCTTCATCCAGTACTTCTATCTCTACATTGTCACCTACCAACGGCTTAATCTTCTCTTTTCGGAATACACCTTTTGCTTTACATTCATAAACACCGAATTCTACTACGTGTACGTAGTAGAATCCGGCAATCCCTTTTACTATCTTTCCTTGCATACCTTATCCCGTCTCACTCATCTGACACCCTGCCGCTTCAGCCTAATCGGCTTAGTCTAAAGGTTCATCCGTCTCTCCACCACCTTGAGCTGGTCTTGGTCCATTGCTGACCACATAAGTGATCGTTGTTCCCTTATCAACCTTACCCGATGCAGGACTTTGAGAGATAATCGCTCCCCTCGGAATTGTATCACTATAATCAGAGCCGCTTCTGCTGGTATACAATCCATTTCCGGAAGCCCAACTTGTCAGATTACCTTCGGACTGTCCGACAAAACTTTGAATATCAATTCTCTCATCTGGCTTTGGTCCATTACTAATTACAAGATTAATATTTGTACCCGCTGCTACTTTCTTGCCCCCATTTACACTCTGGGACACAACCTGACCTTTTGGTACACTATCATGGTAATCATACGTAGTTGTAACCGAAAGTCCAGCGCTTGTAATCGCATTCTGTGCTGCTGCATCCTCCTGGCCAACTACATTCGGAACGGTCTTCTTTTCAGCACCTTTGCTGACTTTCATCACAATCTCTGTATCTTCCGTCGCTTCCGTCTTCGCAGCCGGAGTCGTCTCGATAACATTGCCGCTCTCTACGGTATCACTATACGCAAACTCGGAGGTAACTTTCTTAAATCCTGCATTCTCCAGTGCTTTTTGGGCATCACTTTCACTCATACCACTGACATCCGGTACCGGAATCTTATCACCTACCAGCCCAGAACTGATTACGACATGAATCGTCGTATTCTTTGCAACTTTCTCGCCTGCTTCTGTCTTCTGCTTCGAAACTAACCCTTCCGCGTATTTCTTAGATTCTTCACGTGTATCCACCTTGAAGCCCAGTCCCTTATCATTCAAAATCTTTTTCGCTTCTTCTTCGGTCTTACCTAATACATTTGGAACCTTTACCATCTCTTCTGTCTCTTCACTCATCTTAAGGCTCGGTCCGAATTTGAACACACCAGCAGCCTTTCCAATCGTAAATATCAGAATAAAGATAATGATTACCGCAACGACGATTGTCAGAATCTTCATAATCTTATTCATCCGAGGATTTACTTCATCAGAGTCCTTCCCTTTCTTTCCTCTTCTGGAGTCGTACTCGTCATCTTCCTCATCGTAATCATCATCGTCATACTCGGTATCGTCATCATATCCGGCATCACCATAGTCATCGCCATCATAATCATCGTCATCATCGTCGTAGTCATCATATTCATCATAATCTTCATCACCCGATTCATATGAATCTCTGATATCATCCAACTCATCATCTGTGATGATAACTGTATCTGCATTACGAAGCGGCGGTATCACAACGAAATCGCCATTCGGATCAACCAGTGAACGCTTCAGATCTTTGATCAGATCATCCGTGCTCCTATATCTTCTCTCACTGTTCTTCTGTGTACATTTCAAAATAATCTGCTCAAGACTGTACGGAATATCCGGCACCAGTTTTGACGGCGGCGTAATCTCTTCCTGAAGATGCTTGATTGCTACCGACACTGTAGAATCTCCGTCAAAAGGCACCTGACCTGTCACCATCTCGAAAAGTGTAATACCAATAGAATAGATATCACTTCTCTGATCACTGAATCCACCCCTTGCCTGCTCCGGGGATGTATAATGGACAGATCCCATTGCATTCGAACTAACGGTATTCGAAGTTGTCGCCTTCGCAATACCGAAATCCGTTACTTTCACCTTACCATCTCTGGATATAATAATATTCTGCGGCTTAATGTCACGATGGATAATATTCGCCGCATGTGCAACCCCGATACCCGTACACATCTGGATCGCGATACTAATCACTTCTTTATGGGATAATCTCCCCTTCTTCTCTATATACTCCTTTAACGTAATCCCTTCGACTAATTCCATGACCATATAGTATAATCCGCGATCCTCGCCCACGTCATATACATTAACTATATTCGGATGAATCAGTCCAGCCGCAGCCTGCGCTTCTGACCGGAACTTACGTACAAAATTCTCGTCTTCTTTATATTCTTTCTTCAAAACCTTAATTGCCACGTAACGATTCAGCATATGGTCTTTGCCCTTATAGACATCAGCCATCCCCCCTGCTCCAACCTTACTAAGCACCTCATAACGTTTCCCTAGAAAAATACCATCTTTTACCATATACTCACCTCATCTGCAAGTGGCTCTGCTATAACAACCCCTATGTTATCTCTCCCACCGTTACTATTCGCCTTCTCGATTAACATCTGCACTGCTTCTACGACATCCCGGGAACCTTTCACGATATCAAACATATCCTCATCTTCCACCATATTACTCAGACCATCGGTACACATCAGGATAATATCTCCCTTTTTCAACCGATACTCGTAGATATCTGCCTCTACATCCTCTTTTACCCCTATTGCCCGTGTGATAATATTCTTGTCCGGGTGGTTTCTTGCTTCTTCAGCCTTGATACCTCCAAGTCTTACCATCTCTTCTACCAAAGAATGGTCTTTGGATATCTGCCGGATCTTATCATTGATCAGGTAGAGCCTGCTGTCTCCCACATTGGCAAAATACAAAGTATTGCCAACAACCGTTGCTGCTACCAGTGTTGTTCCCATTCCTTCCAATTTAATATCCGTAGATGCTACTTCAATCAGTTTATGATTCGCAATGCTGACTACATTACGCAGAATCTCTTCGGGCTTATCAAGCGGCGTATTCTTTAATTCCTCTTTCAATACACCCACCGTATATTTGGACGCAAAATCCCCTGCCTTGTGGCCACCCATTCCATCGGCAACCGCAAGAAGATTCGGAAATGGTCCGATCGGATTGTCCGTTACATATACGTAGTCCTGGTTGACCTCGCGTTTTCTCCCTACATCAGTCATTGCATATATTTTCATCTGGTTCTCCTTTAATCCGCGGTCGCATGACGTCTTCTAAGTTGACCGCAGGCTCCATCTATATCTGAGCCTCTTTCCCTTCTTATAGTAACATTAATTCCGTTTTTTTCAAGTTTATTTTTGAATTCCAGTGCATTTTTCCTGTCTGGCTTCTTATAATCCCTCTCTTTGATCGGATTCACCGGTATCAGATTCAGATGACAGTTCCGTTTTTTCAGGATGCCTGTCAACTCCTTTACATCCTCCGGCTGGTCATTCACCCCCGCCACCAGACTGTACTCAAAAGTGATTCTGCGTCCTGTTTTCCGGAAATAATAATCACAGGCTTCCAACACTTCCTCTAATTCATACTTATTCGCGACAGGCATTAATTTCTTGCGCTTCTCCTGACTGGAGCCATGAAGTGATAATGCCAGTGTAATCTGAAGCCCTTCTTCTGCCAACCTTCGCATATTTGGTACGACGCCACAAGTGGATGCAGTGATATTGCGCTGGCTGATATTCAGTCCGTGTTCATCACTTAGCATATGGATGAATTTTACGAAGTTATCATAATTATCCAGCGGCTCTCCGGTTCCCATAACTACCACATTGGATACCCGCTCTCCAGTCATCTTCTGGATCTGATAGATCTGCCTTAACATCTCAGACGGTGCAAGGCTTCTCTCCAGACCGCCAATCGTAGACGCGCAGAACCTGCATCCCATACGGCATCCCGCCTGTGATGAGATGCACACGGAATTCCCGTAATTGTATTTCATAAGCACACTCTCTATCATATTGCCATCTGCCAGTTCGAACAGGAACTTTTCCGTCGGATCTACCTGAGATATCTGATGGTCGATCATCTCCACTTTGGGAATCTCATATTCTTTTTCCAGCCTCTCCCTCAATGCTTTGGAGAGATTCGTCATCTCATCAAAACTGCCCGCCAGTTTCACATGCAGCCATTCATAGATCTGTTTGCTGCGAAATGTTTTCTCACCTATACTCTCTATCTCTGCTCTTAGTTCTTCATAATTATAAGAGCATATATCCTTCTTGCTCATGAATCCTCCGCAATCTTCTTCGCATTTATCTATCATAACATTTCTATCATAACACCCATATCATTCTGCCTGAGGTCGCCGCTTAAACATCGCAATATAAAATCCATCTCCAGGTTCCCGTCCCGGCAGCATCTGCTTCTGTTCAATCAGTTCAAACTGCGGATACTCTCCCAAGAACCACTTGGCATTCTCTTCGTTCTCTCCCTGATGGATCGTGCAAGTGCTATAGAGAAGCCTGCCGCCCGGCTTAACATACGCCTGCACTGTGGACAATATCTGACGCTGAAGCATCACTAACTCTTTCTGCATCTTCTCCGTCATCTTATACTTAAGATCCGGCTTTTTCCCCAGTACTCCAAGACCGGAGCACGGGAGATCTGCAATCACGATATCCGCTTTACCTCTGGACTTCTCATCCATCACAGTAGCATCCTGCCGTACCGCTTCTATATTCATAAGACCACTTCTTATAATATTCTCCAGGATCAAGCCCACCTTATAGTCCGTCAGGTCCCTTGCCTCAACATATCCGGTTCCTTTCAGAGTCTCTGCTATATGAATCGCTTTACCTCCCGGCGCAGCGCATACATCGATAATATAATCCCCCTCTTTTGCAGCTGCCCACTCAGCAACCTGCATAGAACTGATATCCTGCACCTGGTAATAACCCTTCCGAAAGCTCATAAGTCCCGCCAGATAATCAAAACCTGACAAATACAATGCATAAGGGAGGTCCGGAACTTCCTCTACGGTAACTCCTTCATCCTCCAACATCTGCATTAATTCTTCTTTCCCAATCTTTTCCAAGTTGCACCGAACCGTAAGCAGTTTCTCTTTTAGGAATTCTTCTGCCATCGCACATACTGTAGCCTTGTCATACACTGCAAGCCACTGGTTCAGAATCCACTCCGGAATAGAATACCTAACAGAAAGGCTGTAGACAGACTGTTCTTCTGAAGGATATGTAACATCCGCAAGATTCCTGCTAATATTACGCAACACGCCATTAACGAACCCTTTTAGATTCGTAAATCCGCGCTTTGCGGCAAGTTTTACCGCCTCATTGCATATCGCAGAATCCGGTACGCTATCCATATATTTTAACTGATATACCGCACTTCTTAGGATGGTGCGGATCACAGGTTTCATCTTATTCACTTTTACTTTGGAAAATTGATTGATGATATAGTCAATCTCTATCATGCGTTCAAGCGTGCCATCTACCACTCTCGTGATAAACGCACGCTCTTTCTTATCCAGATATTGATATTGATCCAGAACATTCTTAAGTGCAATATGGCTGTACTCCCCATCTCTTGTAATCTGAAGCAGTATTTCCAGCACAAGTTCACGCCCGCTTATAGATGCTGCCATAACTCTCTCCCTCTACTATTCGTCGTTTCTGCGATACCCTGTCAGAATCAAAATACGAAGCAATTGCAGTATCGCTGACGCTGCACTTGCCACATAAGTAAGGGCGGCCGCTGTCAGAACCTTCTTCGTAGCATTCACTTCATCTTCATATAGCATGCCGCTGCTTCCCAGGATACGGATTGCACGGTTAGAAGCATTAAATTCAACAGGCAGGGTTACAATCTGGAACAGAACTGCCATCGAAAACGCCAAGATGCCCAGATTCAATAACATTACTGAAGACTGACCTCCAAAGAAGAGTCCGATTAATATCAATGGCCACGCAATCGCACTGCCAAAATTAGCAACCGGAACCAATGCCCCTCTGATCTGAAGCGGTGCATAACCGGTAGCATGCTGCATTGCATGTCCGCACTCATGGGCTGCCACGCCCAATGCCGCAACAGATGTCGAATGATAGGTCGCATCGGATAATCTTAATACCTTCGATCTTGGATCATAATGATCCGTCAGATTACCGGATACGTGTTCTACTCTTACATCATAGATTCCTGCACGCCTTAATATCTGTTCTGCCGCTTCTCTCCCCGTGATGCCAGAATGATTGCGGACACGGGAATATCGGTTAAAAGTCGAATTCATCTTGGATGAGGCAAGCAAGCAGATCACTACGCCTATCAGAACCAGTATATATGTCGGATCAAAATACATTGGAAAAAACATATGAGATGCCTCCTGTTTTAATAATTAGGGTTCCCTATGAAAATATTCACTGATAATTAATTCTGCAAGCTGCCTTAATTATCACTGCTTGTTTCTGCTGGGAACTCCGTCGTGCTGACCCCAGGAACTTTCAGTCCCTGGGGTCGCGGGCTTCGCCCTATGAAAATATTCACTTATAATTAAGGCTGCAAGCTGCCTTAATTATCACTGCCTATTTTCGCACGACTCATTGTCATACGGATATTATATACGAAAAACAGGTGGAATACCTGTTTTTCATATAAATTTAACAATTATTAATGAATTCCTCAGATACCGGTGGATAATACTGTTCCTTCTTCAATCTGATATCCGCGCAGGAACGCATCTGCTTCCATTCGCTTCTTGCCTGGAATCTGTAGTGACAGTACTTTTAGAAGTCCCTTTCCTGTCTGTACACAGAATCCATCTTTTTCTACAGTTACAATAGTTCCTGGGGCAGCCTCGGTCTGTGTTTCTGATATTTCTGCCTCCCAGATTTTCATTACCTTGCCATTCCAATTTGTATATGCGCTAGGCCACGGATTTAAGCCCCTGATTAAGCGCTCGATGGATACCGCATCTTTGCTCCAGTCAATATTTCCAAGGCTTTTGTCTAACATCCTGGCATATTTTGTCGGGCTTTCTCCCTGTTTTTCCCATGTGGCGGTCTTATCCTCCAGGGCTTTCAGCGTACGCACACATAATTTGGCACCTGCTGCTGCCAGTTTATCATGAAGGCTTCCACCGGTCTCTTTTTCATCCAGTACAACCTCTGTCTTCAGGATCATATCACCAGTGTCCAGCCCTTCGTCCATCTGCATAGTGGTTACGCCTGATATTCCCTCACCGTCTATGACCGCCCACTGGATCGGTGCCGCTCCTCGATATTTGGGGAGTAGTGATGCGTGAACATTCACACATCCGTATGGAGTCATCTCAAGAATCTCTTTTGGCAGGAGTTGACCAAATGCAATGACTACCATAATGTCAGCCTGATATTTTCTCAGTTCTTCGATACATTCCGGATTTCTTACCTTCTTTGGCTGGAATACCGGGATTCCATGCGCAAGCGCCACTTCTTTTACCGGCGTATACTGCATCTTGCCACCTCTGCCCTTCGGTTTATCCGGCTGAGTAACCACAAGCACCACCTCATGCCCTGCCTCGATCAACGCTTCCAACGTTCCCACAGAGAAATCCGGCGTTCCCATGAATATAACCTTCATCTATTCTTCCTCCTCGTAAGTCACATCGTGAATCCCGCCTTCTGCCAGTTCCACATACATCTTCCCGTCCAAATGATCGATCTCATGACAGAATGCTCTCGCAAGCAATCCTTCTCCTTCCAGTTCAATCTCTTCCATCTCTTCATTCAAGGCTCTGACCTTCACATAATTCGGTCTGGTTACCACTCCTGCTTTGCCCGGAACACTCAGGCAGCCTTCTTCCCCAGTCTGCTCTCCGTCTGTATCAATGATCTCAGGATTGATCAGCACGATTGGTCCATCCCCTATATCAATCACCACGATTCTCTTAAGAATTCCCACCTGCGGTGCTGCAAGTCCAACTCCCATCGCCTCATACATCGTATCCAGCATATCGTTAATCAAAATCTTCGTTCTCAACGTTAATTTCGTTACTTCCTTACACGGTTTCGTCAGAACCTCATCTCCAAGTTCTCTAATCGTTCTTATTGCCATAATCCTTTCTCTCCTCTCTTAAAATACATTCATCGGATTAAAGTCAAATTGAATCCGCAATGACTGAAATCCACTATTAATCTCTATATACTGCTCCATTCGGTTCTTCATCTCTATCAGAATCCTATAGTCTTCTCCTTTCAGATACAGCACCCGGCGGTATACATCGCTGACCTTCGCCACATAGGGACTTGCCGGACCTATGATCTGCAATTTTCGGTTCTTATCTACTCTCAGAGCGAATTCCTTCAGATACTTTGCCGCTGTCTCAAGCACCTGCTCATCCGGTCCCATCATCAATACTGCCAGAAGCTGCTCTACCGGAGGATATCCCATCAACTCCCGATAATTCATCTCCGCTTCATAGAAACCTTCATAATCCTGGGCTGCCGCCCTCTCAATACTATAATGCTCCGGGCTATATGTCTGTATCACTACTTCTCCCTTACTCTTGCCACGCCCTGCACGTCCTGCCGCCTGAGTAAGCAGTTGGAAAGTACGCTCTCCTGCCCGATAATCATTGGAATACAAGGACATATCTGCCGCCAGAATCCCAACCAGCGTCACATTCGGGAAATCATGTCCCTTTACAATCATCTGCGTGCCAATCAGAATATCCGCCTCTTCATTTGCAAATGCTTCGAGGATCTTCTCGTGCCCATCCTTAGACTTGGTAGTATCCATATCCATCCGCAGCACCCGTGCCTGTGGGAACTGTCGCTTCACCATCTCCTCTACCTGCTGAGTACCGGCTTTGAAGCCGCCGATGTAATTCGAACCGCAGGATGGACAGATATGAATCTGTGATTCCTCATACCCACAGTAGTGGCATACCAGTTTCCCATTTCGATGGGCCGAAAGCGACACATCACAGTGAGGACATTTTACTACATATCCGCAGGCTCTGCAAGAAACAAACCCTGCATAGCCCCTGCGGTTCAAGAATAACATCATCTGCTCCTTCTTTGCAAGGCGTATCTCCATCAATTCCTTCAGATGGTCACTCAAGATTGAACGATTCCCTGATTTTAATTCTTTTCGCATATCTTCCACATATACTTGAGGCAGTTCCTGCCTGCTTGCCCTCTGTTTCAATTCCAATATCCGGAAACGCCCACTTCGACATGCATAGAATGATTCCAGAGACGGTGTGGCCGAACCAAGAATCACACTCGCGCCTTCCATCTCGGCACGCTTGAGTGCCGTCTCTCTGGCATGATATCTTGGCACCTGCTCGCTCTTGTAAGTCGTCTCATGTTCCTCATCGATGACAATCAGACCCAAGTTCGAAAATGGAGTGAATAGTGCAGATCTCGGACCGATCATAACATCCACTTCTCCTGCTTTCACCCGCTCCATCTGATCGTAACGCTCTCCCTGAGACATTCTGGAATTCAAGATGGATACCCGGTCACCGAATCTCCCATAGAACCGCATGACCGTCTGATAGGTCAGGGCAATCTCCGGAATCAGCACAATTGCCTGCTTTCCTTCCTTGAGAACACGCCCGATCATCTCCATATAGACCTCTGTCTTACCGCTTCCTGTGACACCATACACAAGATAGGTTCCCCGAATTCCCCGGCTGTAATCCTCCCAGAATGTATCAATTGCCTGCTGCTGCTCATCATTAAAACATACCGCCTCTCTTGCACAGTTCTTATGCTTAATTGGATTGCGGAATACCTTCTCAGATTCCAGCGCCAGCACTTTCTGCTCCTCTAAGGATCTCACAACGGCTCTCGTAATATTTAATTTCTTCGTAAGGAAATCATAATCCTGCTCCGGCTGATCTAACATTGCTGCCAGAAGCCTTGCTCTCGCCTTTTGATTCTTGTGGAGATAGATATCCAGTTGTTTTTTTCCTTCCTCTTCCTCTAACAGAAGGCGAAGGCGCCGTTTCTCCCTGACACGCTCCTCCTTCTTAATCGGAATCACCGTCTTCAGCGCTTGGATCATTGTTCCGCCATAATACTCCTTCATCCATGCCGCCAAGGCTACCAGTTTCGCCTCGATTGCAACGCTTCCCCGCGCAACTCCTATGACCTCCTTTATCTTTGTCTCGTCATAGTTCGCTTTCTTGGAGAAGCCGATCACGTATCCCTTCGTCTCCTTGTTGCCTCTTCCGAACGGCACGACAACCTCCGTTCCAATCTTAAGCATCCCCTCCAAAGAAGAGGGGATGCTATATTGGAATACTTTATCCAGTTTTTCATGTGTGATGTCTATAATAATATCAACGTACATGTAACTCCTCTAATACTTCTTTAATCAGAACACGGTCATCCATATCATATTTCACACCCTTAATCTCCTGATAGGTCTCGTGTCCCTTTCCTGCCAGGATAATGACATCTCCCGGCTGTCCATGCTCGATGGCATATCGAATGGCTTCTTTTCTGTCACAGATGGCAATATACTTTCCATCCGTCTTCTCTATTCCTACAACAATATCAGCAATGATTGCCTCCGGCTCTTCAAAGCGCGGATTATCCGATGTAATAATGGTGAAATCAGACATATTCCCTGATACTTCTCCCATCTCATACCGGCGGGTCTTGGAGCGATTACCACCACAGCCGAAAATGGTCACAATCCTCTCCGGATTATAATCTCTAAGCGTATGCAGAAGACTTTCCAGACTCATGGCATTATGCGCATAATCTATCATCATGGTGAAATGATCGGAGACTTTCACCATCTCAATACGCCCCCTTACTTTCGCTACTTTCAATGCTTTCTTAATATTTTCAATTGGTACGTCGAAATGTCTGCATACCGCAATGGCTGTCAGTGAATTATATACGCTAAAATCTCCCGGAATATTGATCTCCACGTCAAAATCCATCAGACCATTCACATGGTATTTTACCCCCAGGTATCCCGGTCTTGTAATATGCTGGATATCTGTTGCACGCAGGTCTGCCTTTTCAGAAAAGCCAAATGTCTCAACCCTGCAGGTCGCATTCCTGAATACATCTTCATACCACTGATCATCCACATTGGCAATGCCAAGTCTACACTGTGTGAAGAGGATTCCCTTGCAGCGCTTATAATCATCAAAGTCTTTATGCTCATTCGGTCCGATGTGATCCTCGCCAAGATTCGTGAAGATACCGATCTCAAACATGATACCGGCAGTACGGTGAAGCATCAAGCCCTGTGAAGACACCTCCATTACAACGCTGTCGCATCCTGCTTCTAACATTTCTGCAAAATACTTGTGAATCGTGTAAGATTCCGGAGTCGTATTATTCGCCGGGATGCTCTTGTCTCCGATCAGTGCTTCAATCGTACCGATCAATCCTACTTTATGACCGACGCCTTCCAGAATAGATTTCACCATGTAGGTGGTAGTAGTCTTTCCCTTCGTTCCGGTAATTCCAATTACTTTTAATTTCTCAGCCGGATATCCGAAATATGCTGCTGACATCAGAGCCAATGCATAACGGGTATCTTCTACACGGATCACGGTTAAGCCTTCCGGTGCTTCCACCTCTTTTTGTACAATCACTGCTGCTGCGCCCTTGGATGCCACATCCTGTACATATACATGTCCATCTGATACGGCTCCGCTGATGCAGACGAATACGCTTCCTTCAGTTACTTTCCGGGAATCATTGATCAATTCGGTAATCTCTATCTCGTCACTTCCCTGGATGACTTCATATTGTAAACGTTCTAACAACTGGGTTAATCTCATGGTCTATTGCCTCCTGGATATTTGTTTATTGTACAGTATAACATTTTTTATAGATGCAGCAAAGGATTTCTTATGTTATAATCTAAGAAATAATGCGCTATACATTAGAAAAGGGGGACTATTACGATGAAAAGAGCGTATGAAAGATTATTGGAGTATGTTGTGGTGAGGACACCTAGTGATGAGAATAGTGGGACGGTTCCGTCTTCGGAATGTCAGTTTGATCTTGCAAGAATTCTGGAGCAAGAAATGAAACAACTGGGATTATCTGATGTGCATCTCGATGAGCACTGTTATCTATATGGCAAACTACCAGCCACCGAAGGACTGGAAACTAAGCCTGCAATCGGATTTATCGCTCATATGGACACGGTTGCTGACTTCTGTGACCATGACATTAAGCCAATCCTTACAGAGAATTATGACGGAGAAGAACTTGCACTTGGAGATAGCGGGCTGTCCTTAAGCCCTGAGACTTTTGGACATCTAAAAGGTCTGAAAGGCCGTACACTGATCACCAGCGATGGAACTACGATTCTGGGTGCTGATGATAAGGCTGGAATCGCCGAGATCCTTACGATGATTGAGAAGATTCAGGAAGAGAAGATTCCTCATGGTCCGCTTTGTGTTGCATTCACACCGGATGAAGAGATTGGACTTGGTCCGGATCATTTTAACGTAGAAGAATTCGGCGCTGATTATGCTTATACGCTGGATGGTGACACAGAAGGCGAGATTCAGTATGAGAACTTCAACGCTTGCAAAGCAAGATTCGATGTCAAAGGCTTCAATGTACATCCAGGTTCCGGAAAAGACACGATGATCAATGCCAGCCTGGTAGCTATGGAGATCAACTCTCTTCTGCCTGGCATGGAGACTCCACGCGGCACAGAAGGTTATGAAGGCTTCTATCATCTCATGAGCATGTCCGGCGAATGCGGCGAAGCTCAGTTGAACTATATTGTAAGAGACCACAACAAAGATTACTTTGAAGCCAGAAAAGATACTCTGAGACTGATTGAGAAAAATATGAATGCCAAATGGGGAGAAGGAACAGTGACACTTACTCTCACCGAGCAGTATCAGAACATGGCAGAGATTATCGCCGGATGCATGCATCTGATCGACAATGCCAAAACCGCATGCGAGAATGCCGGCGTAACACCACTGGTTCTTCCGATCCGCGGCGGCACCGATGGATGCCAGTTAAGTTTCAAGGGCTTGCCTTGCCCGAACCTCGGAACCGGCGGCCACGCTTATCATGGACCATATGAACATATTACGGTTGAAGGTATGGATAAAGCTGTAGAAGTAGCACTAGAAATTGTAAGATTGTACGCAAAATAACATGTTACCCCACCAATATCCTTCTACTCTCACTCCCGCCCCACGCTGCCAGTAATTGACGCAGCCGTGGAAGACGGTTGGTGGAGTGGCGAAGGTTAAGTGGAGCGTTCCGAAGATCCACGCGGAAGTCCTTGGTTTGCGGGATGGGAGCAGCATTCTGCGACTATCCCGCAAGTTTAGGAATTCCTGCGTTAGCTGAGGTAGAGCGGAACCTCGCAGCCACTTCACCAACCGTCTTCCATGGCGGCAGCCAATCACCCCATCCTAATCACTGCACATCTTCCTTAAACCCTTCTCCCACAACCTCATTAGATTCCATAATAATCGTAAATGACTTTGGATCAATCTGACGTGCCATCTTTTTAATCGTATACATTTGCTTGTTATTGCATGCACACATTACGACATCTTTTTTCCGCTTTGAATAACTGCCGATTCCCTGCAGAATTGTCGATCCTCTGCCAGAATATTCGTCAATCCGCTCTGCAATCTTATCTCCATGCTCGGTTACAATCAGCGTCATCTTACCTTCATCGATACCATACATGATTCGGTCCATCACAGCTGCAAGCAGATAAGTAACAATAATACCATACAGCATTCCATCGACATCTTTAAATACAAGAAGGGCTCCCAACACAATCGTAACAAAGTCTATCACAAAATTAATAATTCCCAATGTAAAATGTGGTTTTACTTTCTTAATAGACATACTGATAAAATCCTGGCCACCTGTAGAAGATCCCCGCATAAATATCATAGCATATCCAACTCCACACAGAACACCCATACAGATAGCAGCAAGCAAACGGTCCCCAGTATATACCGGAAGAAGCGGAGCCACATAGTCCGTTAACAGCGAGGATATAATCATTGTTTTCACTGATTTCAAGAAAAATGTTCTTCCCAAAAACTTATAACAAAAAATAGCAACCGGAATATTCAGTACAATCGTCCCAATTCCCACAGGAATACGAAACAAATGATACAGAATAATCGCAATACCCGAAAAACCAGCCACAGGGAAATTCGCATTCAACGCAAAATTATAGATTCCGACAGCAATCAGCATTCCTGCCACAATATCAATCAGAACATCAATCCCCAATTCTTTCCATTTTACATTTTTCATCACAAAAACCTCCTAATCGTCAACTTTCATTTGTAAAAAGTAAAATTATGTTATACTCATTCGAGCATCCCGTAATTCATGCCTTTGGCTGGCGGGCTCTGCCCGATAATGTATAAAGAATCTTTGTAAGACAAATATTTTCCCCTAATTTTAGTCTTACAAAAAAAGAGCCGCCGCAAACTATAAAAATATAATTCGCAACTGCTCTTCTGATTATTAGTATATCCATAAAACTTTATTTTGTCAATAAGTCTTCTTAGAACCTTTTGTCACAATATCCTCTCCGTACTTATGCCGAACCCCTTCCAATGCTTTGTTAATCTTATCCCTTTTCTCCTTCTTCGGATCAGGCTGGAATTGCATATCAAAGAGGCTCAACTGCTCCGGCTCGCTCTCTTCCACCAATTTGGAACTTCGGATTCCCAACAGTCTGATCGGTGTTCCGTCCCACAATTCCCGGAAAAGAGTCATCGCTTCTTTATAGATCCCTTCATCCTGATTCATTGGCTTCGCTATCTGCTTCTGGTGCGACACACTGTCGAAAGTATAATACTTTATCTCCACACTCAGCATTCCTGCCTTCTGTCCGGCTTTTCGAAGTCTTCTCCCCACACTTGCCGCAAGTTCTTTCAGCACTTTTCCTGCTTCTTCTTCCGTGACAGCATCTTGCGAAAGTGTTGTAGAGTTCCCGATTCCTTTCGCTTCCGCAGGTTCTGCCTCCACCACAGCACTGCCGACACCATTGGCGAATTCCCAGAGTTTTCTCCCATGGCTTTTCAGATGTAATTCTAAGATCTTCGGGTCTGCCTGTGCCAGATCACCTATGGTAAGGATCTCTAATTTCTGCAAAGTCTCCGCACTGGAACGACCTGCCATATAGAGTTCTGACACCGGAAGCGGCCACATTTTCACCTCTATCTCTTCCGGGAACAGGGTATGGACTTTGTTTGGCTTTTCAAAATCCGATGCCATCTTCGCTAACAATTTATTACTGGAGATTCCAACATTCACTGTGAATCCGAATCTTCGATACACCTCGTTCTTAATCTCCATCGCACCTTCTACCGAAGAAGTATATCTTCCTGCAATCTCGGTAAAATCCATATAACATTCATCGACACTGACCTGCTCAATCTTATGAGTGTAACTTTTCAGGAACTCCATCAGTTTGTCGCTGTATTGCCGGTACATCCTGTGATCTGGCGACTGCATTACGAGATTCGGGCATTTACGAATGGCATTCGCAACAGGTTCTCCTGTACGAATGCCATATCTCTTGGCAGGGATAGACTTTGCCAGCACCACTCCGTGCCGGGACTTCTGATCTCCGCCAATAATAGACGGAATGGTTCTTAAGTCTGTCTTTGCTCCGTTCTTCAATTGTTCCACCGCTGTCCAGCTAAGATAAGCGGAATTCACATCAATATGAAATATTACTGACACTTCGGGCTTAACTCCTTGCCATTAATCTACCATCTACTACGTCTATCACAATCGTTTCGCCTGCACCGATATCTCCCTGAAGCATTAATCTTGCCGCAAGTGTTTCCACATTCTTCTGCAAGTAACGCTTCAGTGGTCTTGCTCCGTAAGTCGGATCATATCCGCCTTCTACTACATAATTCTTGGCGGCATCTGTCAGTGCAATCTGAATCTCTCTGTCTGTCAGACGTTTGTTAACATCTGCTACTAATAAATCAATAATGTCATAAATATTTTCTTTCGTCAATGGCTTAAAGAGAATCATCTCATCCAGACGGTTCAGAAACTCCGGTCTAAAATGTGCTCTTAAGTCATTCATAACCGCCTGCTGGCTTGCCTCACTGATATTGCCCTGCTCATCGATTCCATCCAGAAGATAGGATGAACCGATATTAGATGTCATGATCAGAATCGTATTCTTAAAGTCTACGGTACGTCCCTGAGAGTCCGTAATCCGTCCATCATCCAATACCTGCAAAAGTACGTTGAATACATCCGGATGCGCTTTCTCGACCTCGTCAAACAGTACAACGGAATATGGTTTCCTACGAACAGCCTCTGTCAACTGACCGCCTTCATCATATCCTACATATCCCGGAGGCGCTCCGATCAGTCTGGACACGGAGTATTTCTCCATGTACTCGCTCATATCAATTCGCACCATGTTGCCCTCATCATCAAATAGACTCTCAGCAAGCGCTTTCGCAAGTTCTGTCTTACCAACACCTGTCGGTCCAAGGAACAGGAATGATCCAATTGGCTTTGTCGGGTCTTTGATTCCGGCTTTGGAACGGATGATCGCTTCTGTCACCAGTTCTACACCTTCATCCTGACCGATCACACGCTTATGGAGTTCATCTGCCAGATGCAGTGTCTTGCTTCTTTCGCTCTCATTTAACTTCGCTACCGGGATTCCTGTCCATCGGGATACGATCTTTCCAATCTCCTCATCTGTCACACTCTCATGTACCAGAGACAGGTCTTCATCTTTCACCTTCGCTTCTTCTGCTTCCAATTGCTTCTGCAATTGCGGGAGTCTTCCATACTGAAGTTCTGCCGCCTTCTCAAGATCATAGGAATGCTGCGCTTTCTCAATGGCTTTGTTCACCTGTTCAATCTCTTCACGAATCTTCTGAACGCGCTCTACTCCTACTTTCTCATTATCCCACTGGGCTTTCTTTCCGGCGAATTCTTCCCGAAGTTCCGCTAATTCCTGCTGCAGATGCTCTAACCTTTCTTTACTTAAGCGGTCTTCTTCTTTCTTAAGCGCCGCCTCTTCAATCTCAAACTGCATAATCTTACGCTGCAATTCATCCAATTCTGTCGGCATGGAATCCAGTTCCGTCTTAATCAAGGCACAAGCCTCATCAACAAGGTCAATCGCCTTATCTGGCAGGAATCTGTCTGAGATATAACGATCAGAAAGTGTCGCTGCCGCAACCAGCGCACCGTCTGTAATCTTAACGCCGTGGAACACTTCATAACGCTCTTTCAGGCCTCGAAGAATAGAAATTGCATCTTCAACCGTCGGCTCATCTACCATTACCGGCTGGAAACGACGCTCCAAAGCCGCATCCTTTTCAATATACTGACGGTACTCATCTAAAGTTGTCGCACCGATACAGTGAAGTTCTCCTCTGGCAAGCATCGGTTTCAACATATTGCCCGCATCCATAGCACCGTCCGTCTTACCGGCACCTACGATCGTATGAAGTTCATCGATGAAAAGAATAATCTTGCCGTCACTGTTCTTCACTTCTTCCAGCACTGCCTTCAGACGCTCTTCGAATTCTCCACGATACTTGGCACCTGCCACAAGCGCTCCCATATCCAGGGAAAAGATTGTCTTATCTTTCAAGCCCTCCGGTACATCGCCACGGACGATTCGTTGTGCCAGTCCCTCGACAACTGCAGTCTTACCAACACCAGGTTCACCGATCAATACCGGATTGTTCTTCGTTTTTCTGGAAAGGATACGAATTACATTACGTATCTCGGAGTCACGTCCGATCACAGGATCTAGTTTTTGCTCTCTTGCACGTTCTACAAGATCTGAGCCGTACTTGTTCAGCGTATCGTAGGTATCTTCCGGATTATCGCTGGTTACACGCTGGTTTCCCCTAACAGTGGACAATGCCCGCAGGAACTCATCCCTCTTGATACCCATTTCCCGGAAAAGGGACTTCATCTCTTTATTCGGATATTTTATCAGCGACAAAAAGAGATGCTCAACAGATACATATTCATCTCCCATCTGCTTTGCTTCATCTTCCGCATGAATCAGGGCTTTGTTTAAGTCCTGACCGACATATTGCTGACCGCCCTGAACTTTGGTACGCTTCCTTAATGCTTCTTCTGTGCGGTTAATGATATTGTTCTTATCGATTCCCATCTTCTCCAAGAGTTTGAGAATCAGACTGTCGTCCTGTGTGAGCAATGCATAGAGCAGATGCTCCTGCTCAATCTCCTGGTTGCCGTACTCTAATGCCACGCGCTCACAGTTCTGGACTGCTTGTAAGGATTTTTGCGTAAATTTATTTATATTCATAGTGACAACCTCCTCGTATAACGTTATCTTAAATTAGTGATTTGTTCTATTTGCAATATAACATTAACGCTTTTTGTTAGCACTGTCAAGTGGTGAGTGCCAAAAAGATTATAAAAATTTAGTGAAACCTCTAAAGTCCTAGTTTCACTAAACTTAAAACTCACTATCAACTATGGTTTTTCTCTACTCGCTGTCCAATCTACCTTCCTAAAAATTAATAAACTTACCTATTTCTCATCCCACAACTAATCGCTCCCACCGGGCAAGCCTTCTTACACCTTCCACACCGGATACACTCCGGATGGTTCGCATTCTCCACCGGATTCACCTGCATCTGACACGTCTGCGCACACTTTCCACAATGCACACACTTCTCATCATCTACCCGATATCTGAAAATCGAGATCGGATTAAAAACAGAATACAGCGCCCCCAGCGGGCAGATATATTTACAAAACGGACGATAGATGATCATCGAAAGTATGATTGTGATCATCAGCAGCACACCCTTCCACGCATACAGCCATCCTACTGCACTTTGCAGGGACTGATTCATCAGAACCAGCGGGATTCCCCCCTCCAGCATCCCTGCCGGACAGATCAATTTGCAGAAATACGGCGCTCCCTGCCCCATGATATCCACAACGAACAGCGGAAGCAAGATCACGAATACCGCGAAGATCACATATTTCAACTTTCTTAATAATATATCCCCGTAAAAAGTCCTGATTTTCTTCGGAAATGGAATCTTATGCAGCAACTCCTGAATCAGCCCGAATGGGCACAAGAATCCACATACCACTCGTCCGATCATCGCTCCTATAAAGATCAGAAAGCCAATCACATAATATGCCATTTTAAAATTCCAACTACCCACAACTGCCTGTATCGCCCCAATCGGACAGGCTCCGACCGCCCCAGGGCAGGAATAGCAGTTAAGTCCGGGAACGCAGATTTTCTTTAAATTTCCTTTGTAAATCTTCCCCTGAAGGAATCCAGCCAGATAACTGTTCGTCAGCAATGCCCACAGTGCCTGAATTCCATGACGGGACCATTCATTGATTTTCATCTTTTGCTTATCCAATTCCTATACACTCCAAACATATTCTTACTGCTTTTGCCAACACAACATCCACTTCGCCACGACAGATTCCATATCCCATCATCAGAATCCCCAGCATAGCTATCACAATTCCTATCCATCTGGATTCCCTTATTTTCGCCATTACTATTCTCCTTTTACTCCTTTAAGTTCTGTCTTCACGATCTCTATCCTTCCACTCCCAACAATTCCAATATCTCTTCTCTTCCAAGGCTGCCAAGTTGTGCCGTCTCTCCGCCAACGATCCGATCTGCCAGATTCTTTTTCGTCTCTTGAAGTTTTTGTATTTTCTCTTCAATAGTGTCTTTAACAATCAGTTTGTAGACCGTTACCTTCTTCGTCTGCCCGATACGATGGGCGCGGTCAGTCGCCTGATTCTGTACCGCCTGATTCCACCATGGATCATAGTGGATCACCACATCGGCTCCGATAAGGTTCAGGCCCACGCCTCCTGCTTTTAATGAGATCAAGAATACAGACACATTTCCCTCATTAAACTCCTTCACCAATTGCAACCTTTTTTCTTTCGAAGTACTGCCTGTAATCATATAGTATGAGATTCCCGATTCCTCCAGCCTATTCTTAAGAATCTCCAGCATCGAAGTAAACTGCGAGAATACAAGCATCCTGTGACCGCCATCAACCGCGCTTTGAATCAACTGGAGGCATGCCTCAAGTTTGGCGGTCTCACCCTTGTAGTTATCGAAACAAAGTGACGGATCGCAGCATATCTGCCGAAGCCTTGTCAGTTCTGCCAGAATCAGCATCTTATTCTTATTAAATTCCGCATCATCCTGCCTTGCAATATCTTCTTTCATATGCAACACCTGTGCATCATACAGTTTCTGCTGCTCACTTCCGAACCTTACATAGCGTGCTTCTTCCAGTTTCTCTGGCAGATCTTTCAACACATCCTCTTTCACTCTTCGCAGAATGAACGGGCTTACCATTTTCTGAAGGCGGTTCATTGCCACTTCATCATTGTTCTTTACAATTGGAGTCTCTATCTCTCGTTTGAATACATCATAACCATACAGAAAGCCGGGCATCAGGTAGTCGAAAATACTCCATAACTCACTCAGCCTGTTCTCGATTGGTGTGCCGGTCAAAGCATAGCGTATCCTGCTGTGTATTACCTTTACTGCCTTTGCCGCTGCCGTGGTATGATTCTTAATATACTGTGCTTCATCTATAATCTGATAGTAGAATTGTATCTCCTCATAAAATCCTATATCCCGCTTCAGAAGGTCATAAGATGTCACTAGAACATCATAATCCTGATACACCGCAATCTTAGCCTGACGTTCCTCCTGATTGCCCACGATCAGAGACACTTTAAGTTCCGGTGAGAATCTTATGAATTCCTCTCCCCAGTTGAATACCAGAGATGCCGGTGCCACAACAAGAGAAGGTCCCTCTCTTCTCTCCTCTTTTGCCGCCAATAATACCGCAACCGCCTGCAAAGTCTTGCCAAGTCCCATGTCATCCGCAAGAATTCCGCCAAACTGCCAGGATTCCAGAGTACGCAGCCACTTATATCCATTCTTCTGATACTTGCGCATGATCTTTGAAAGGCTTGCCGGTTCCTCATAATCTGCATCCTTAATAGTCTTGAAACCTTTCACCACTTCCCGGAAACGGCTGTCTCTGTTGCTATAGACCTCTTCATGTTCTTCCAGCATCTTATCCAGATACAGCGTACGATACATCGGAAGATGCATCCGTCCCTTCAGAAGTTCCTTCGGCTTCAGATGCATGGCATCCAGCATCTCAGCAAGCATGGCAAGAGACGAATCTTCCATATTCACAAAAGATCCATTCTTCAGCCGATAATATCTCTTCTTCTTGCGATAACTGTTCAGGATATCCAGAAGTTCATCTGCAGGAACATCCTCAGTCTGAATATCCAGATCCAAAAGCCCCGAAGAAACAGAGACTCCTACCGATAGCTTCACTCTCCTGATTGCATGAAGATTAAGAAACCGCTTGGTACACCGCACTTCTCCCAACTCCATCAGCCGCTCTGTGCCATGCTCCATAACCTGATATATCTGTTCCTCATCCCCATCACAATGCAGTTCTTCTTTCTCCCAGTCAATCACCGGTATCCATTGCAGAACTTGATACAAGATCTCTTCTTCCCTGGAAGCATCCCGAAAAGACTCAAGTTCTCCTTCGTGACGCATACGAATACCTTCCAATACCGATACTTCTTTATCACCATATCTCGCACTCACCTGACAGGTAACATTCTGCGCCTCGGCATCAAGATAAAAGGTAAACTGTGCATCCGGCGGCAGATAGGTTCTGAATACTTCCGGATCTGTCTCCATAACATCTGCCACACCCTCTAACTGCGGCAATATCCTGTAGTAGAACTCTGCCATATGCTTTCGCCCTACAACAAAAGAAAACGTACCGTCAACTGCCAGATTAGCGAAAGGTTCAATCTTCTTAACAAAATCCTCCTCCACCCGACAGAGGCAGTCAGTTTCAATAAAATAAGCCGAATCCATTCCATAATATAATTCCGGCAGGCTTCCCTCTACACGCACTCCATGGAATCCCTCATCTTCTTCTATCCGCTCTGGCATAATACGCATGGATATTTGGGGATTACGCATGGCATGAGACAAGATTCCCCTTTTCTTCTTTTCGGCACAATCCTTATCCTCGAACTCGATATCTCCCTCTGCCATCCGGTCAAAGAACTCATCCAATCTCCATCCAAACAAATGCAGTGTGCTTCCAACTCCCTTTTTCCGATAATAATAATACTCTCTTGACTCCAACAATCTCTGTTGGAACTCCTCTTCTTCACGCACGATCCGGCTGACAAACCGTATCCAGGCTTTTCCCTCTTCGGTAAAATTATCCAGGCTGTGATTGATCTCCGTCTTCGATCCGTATGTATCCGTGGCTGAATTCCTGACATTTTCACAGAAATCATCCAACTTTTTGACAACGAACATTTTCCCATCTCCGACTTTAAAAGATATGGATAATTCTCCATCCTTACGTGTCAGTCTTGGCTGCAATCGCAAACTCTCTTTCTTAACATTCACATCCTCCGCTATCAGATTCGCCCTTTGTTCCCCGTAATAATTCATGATCATCTGACCATTCTGATTCGTTGCATCTTCAAAATTATGTGTATTCAGATACTCCTCCAGAACGCTCAATACTCCTGCCTTATAAGGACAGTTTGTCTTTCTGGAATTCCATGTATAATAGCTACGTCTGCACTGCGGACATTCACACTCCGAATTTTTAATCTCTGTGGAAGAGAATATCATACGAATTGGAAATTCCTCACTTTCGGATATCCCTACTGCTTCAATCTGTCCCAGCGGTTCACCATTATAACTGTCATAGCCGGATACAATTCTTCCCAACTTAATAGTTCCTTCCTGATAGAGTCTCTTTCCTCTGCGGAAGGCATCTGCCGGAATCACCATTGAATTCTTAATACGAGTTCCATTGAAAAAACTATAGTTTTCCAATTCATCCATGCTCTTACGATAATCTTCCGGGCCCTCTGCCTCCATCTCTTCGACCCCCGGATTACCCAGCAATGTATATTCCAACTTGCGGCTTTCCTTCTTACGATATTTTTCCTCCTCCAGCTTACGCTTCTGCTCGGCAAGACGCCTCGCTTCTTCCTCTTCTCTTCGTTTCCGATCGGCAAGTCTTTTTGCTTCTTCTTGTTCCTTTCGTTTCTTTTCGGCTTTATGACGAGCCTCTTCCTCCTTTTGCTCTCGAATCTTTTGACGTCTGGCTTCTTCAGCCAGACGTTTCTCGTTCTCCTGTCTGCTCACCTCTTCTGCCCGCTTCTTCTGCTCCTCTTTTTTCCTTGCCATCTCTGCCTTTCGTTCCTTTCGGGCACGACGGCGGTCTTCTCTCTCCTGCTCTTGTTGCCGGGCTTCCTCGGCGGCTTTCGCTTTCTCTGCCGCTTTTGCCGCACGCTCCGCTTCCTGCCTGCTTTTCAACTCTGCCGCTCTTATTTCTTGCGCTTCTTGCTCCAGACGTCGTCTTTCCTCAGCCT
Source organism: uncultured Dorea sp. (assembly GCA_945870325.1). GTDB lineage: Bacteria > Bacillota > Clostridia > Lachnospirales > Lachnospiraceae > CAMBRQ01. The sequence goes on from CAMBRQ010000022.1 coordinate 25,492, forward strand.
GCCGCTCTTTCTCCTGCTGCCTGAGAAGTTGATCCATCTTCAGCCACTGTTCCATAAGCATCGCTTCTGCTGATTTCTCTTCTTCCGTCTTGTTATGCTCCTCAATAGCGTATAGCACTGCCGCCATATGCTCACAGTTTCTTCCGACTTTTGATACCGGACAACTGCACCGCATCCGTCCCAGTTGATCATCACGAATCCGAATAGATACTTCAAACCGCTCTTTTCCTAACACGACTCCTTCATAACCAACATTTGTCTCCTTCAGATCCGCAACTCTTTTCTTCTGAAAAGATGCCTTCCCTCTTTCTAATGTATCTTTATCAAACTTTTGTTCCCATTCCATCTTAGCAATTTCCTTTCCTGCGCCATATTATATCATTTGCCTTATCCTATGTCACCGTAATTTATCAAACTGATGGCAATTAATTCTCTAATCTGTTACAATTAAAAGTAATTGTAGCATAATCTTATATATCATTTTAACGAGGTGACCCATGTCCAACAATCGAATCAATATTAAAAAAACATTCATTTTCATCCTGCCATTCATCCTTGGCACTTATGGTCTCTTCTGGCTGGAACATATCCCCTTGCAGGATGCTCTTTTCTCCAGCGTTGCCATGTATTTCCTGAATTACGGGGATACCCCGGCCAATATCTATATAGAGATTGCCAGATGGACTGCCCCGCTTATGACAGCCAGCGGAATCATCTTCGCTGTTTCTGTACTCCACACCAGATGGCATAACTGGATCATATACCTGCGCGGCGGCAGCATCGCGGTATACGGAGAACCAGATCAGACTGCAGATGTTCTGAATGAACTTGGCAGGAAAGGGATTAAAGGCAAAGAGTCCTTCGTGAAAGCGGACCGATACATTCTTCTGGATGATGAGAGCAAGAACTTCTCATTCTACCGCACGAACCAGTCACGCCTGACCGGAAAAACCGTCTACCTTGAATGTTCTTCTCTACAGGCACAGACTGTAATCGGCGGTGATTTGAAATTATTCTGTCCGGAAGAAACTGCCGCCCGCCTTTTCTGGAAACAGGCAAGACTCTATCAGCAGTCCTGTGATTCTGACCATCAGTTGAAGATTGTGATCTTAGGATTCGGGAAATTAGGTGAAGAACTTCTCTTATGGGGACTTCAGGATAACCTGTTCTCACCAGATCAATTGATCGAATACCATATCTTTGGTGATAGCGAAGGTTTCTCCTGTATGCATAGAGAGATGGATTCCATCGGTGATAAAGTATATTTCCACAAGGAGGAATGGTATCAGAATCTTTCTCTGATGAGAGATTCTGACCGAATCATCCTCTGTACCCAAGCCTCCCAGACAGAATTGCTCAAAGACCTCTTATTCACCATACCGGTCAAAATATTCGATGTATTTATGGCTGAGGATGCTTCCGTAGATTTTCTGGAGGCACAAGAACGAATCCGGCTGTTCCCATGGAGGCGCGAGGCTTTGCGCCTGTCCAATCTCCTGGATGAGCCGCTTCTTGAGCGAGCCAAACGAATCAACCTTAGATATAGCCATATTTATATGGGTGTACCGGAAGATGATAAAACAAAAGAAGCAGAGTGGAAGAAACTGGATTCCTTCACGCGTTACTCTAATATCAGTTCCGCAGATTACCATGAGATCCGCCTACAGATGTTGGAAACCTGGGGAATCCCTGCTGATAAACACTCTTCTGACAATAAGTTGCTTAGCGAACTTACTTCCGCACAGATGGAACTGCTGGCAGAACTGGAGCATATTCGCTGGTGCCGTTATCATTATCTGAATAACTGGACATATGGCGTTCCGGCTAATGGAAAGAACAAAGACAAGAATCTGCGGATTCATACAGACCTGATTCCCTATGATTCTCTGAGTGAAGAGGATAAAGAAAAAGACCGTGAGAATATAAGAATCCTCTTAAATATCATTATGGACTAATTTTATCTGTTAAAATGCTATAAAACTATAAGCATCATTCATCAATAGAAGGCGGTAATTCCATGTGAAACTACCGCCTTCTTCATGCACTTTGATTTATCGAACCGAATACACCCACATTGCCTTAATCTGATCTGCAATCTCATCATATACCCACGGCTGGCTGCTATTCTTCCTGCTAAACGGATCATTGATCGTAACACTGCCATCTTTATATCCTGTCAGCACAATAAAGTGCCCGTTCTGCGTAAAATCACCAGGACCCACACTGCAGATAATCGGATGTCCTGCATTCAGTTCCGCTCTTACCTGATCCTCCGTCAACTGTCCATCATAACAAGACAAGTTCCAGTTAGCCCCTACCTCATTCATGAATCTCCAGTATGTATCATTATTCTCATCTATATACTGATGCTCGGTCCCGTATGCTGCTACTTTCGCCGGAGTAATCGAAGCATCGTTGGTAAGCCCTGCCGCAACCATCGCCATACATGTAGGTCCGCATCCGCTGACAGCCACAATACTCGTCCCATATCCGGCATACCCCCAGCGCTCATCCCACTGATATAACTTAGGAATCTGACCTTCTACCAGATCTTCTCCAATCGTATCCGCACTCGGCAGATCCTTCTTTTCTTCATAATCTTCAACAAAATCCAATGTCTCTTCATTCTTATCCAATAATTCAATCACGCTTGTTGGACACCCCTTGCTCCGCACCTCTTTTTTGACCCGCTCAACCCTCTGTGCATCCGTCTCAATCGACTCAGTCTTATCTACAGCCTTTTTCGTCTCATCTCGCTGTTCTATCTTAGAAGCCCCTGCCAATGCCTCCTTTTTATTCCTTCGTATATGACAACAAACCAGTGCACTAACGATAAGAATCACAATCATTCCCAACAATAGCAACTGACGGCGCACCTGCTGTTTGCGCCGGGAATTCCTCCTCCTATTGTTACTCATCTATACTCATCCTCTCGTTTGGTAATTATTTCATCTATTTATAATATGCATTCATACAACTTCATGCTGTTAATTATACTCTACCGCCATATGCGAGGCAACTTAAGAATTCTTTAATTCTCCATGCAAATCAATCCTGTTTTTTCATATTCTGGTATTTTTTGTAACAGTTCAGCCATAAGCCGGATTGTGGGCGAATCATGCTTGCATGAATGAACACACAATCCGGCTTATGAGCAGAGCGCCATTTTATGAGCAAAAAGAGCTGCGTAGCAGCGGAGAAGTATCGCAGATGCGTTTTGCGAATGGCGCGGGCTGAACTGTTACTATTTTTTTAACATTTTTCAAATTAGCACTTGATATTTCTCTCCAAAAGTGCTAACATATACCTCGGTCGTAAGAACGACTCCAACAGAATACCGGTCGGGGTGTGGCTCAGCTTGGCTAGAGCGCCTGGTTTGGGACCAGGAGGTCGCAGGTTCGAATCCTGTCACCCCGATACTTTATGCGGGTGTAGTTCAATGGTAGAACACCAGCCTTCCAAGCTGGATACGTGGGTTCGATTCCCATCACCCGCTCTTTTCATGCCCGTTAATCAGGGCTTTTTTGTTTTAACATGCCAATCTATGAATTGAGGATTTGAACGGAGGATTATAATGAAGATTGTTTTTCTGGATGTGAAAACTATCGGCGAGGACATTGACTTGTCTGGCTATGAACAATTAGGCAAAGTAATCAAATACCCTTTTTCCACTTCGGAAGATATCCCGGAAAGGGTCGCTGACGCTGACGTAATCGTAACAAATAAAATGCAGATCAACGAGACAACGATCGGCAAAGCAAAAAACATAAAATTAGTCTGCGTAACCGGTACCGGAACGAATAATCTGGAGAAAGACTATCTGGACAGCCGCCATATTGCCTGGAGAAATGTTGCCGGATACTCCACAGAATCCGTCGCACAGCATACTTTTGCCATGCTTTTCTATCTATTGGAAAAACTTCGGTTCTATGATGATTACGTAAAAGAAGAGCGATATGCCGGCGATACTTTATTTACTCATTTTCAAGAACATTTTTATGAATTAAAGGGCAAGACCTGGGGAATTATCGGTCTTGGCAATATCGGCAGAAGGATTGCATCTATCGCCGAGTGTTTCGGTGCAAAAGTAATCTACACTTCTCCGTCCGGCAGTGCTCCACAAGATGGATATCATCAGACGGATATGGATACATTACTGGTATCCTCTGATATCATCTCCGTTCATGCACCACTCAACCAATATACAGAGAATCTGATTGATGCAGCCGCTTTTCAGAAGATGAAGGACTCTTGTATCTTTCTTAATCTCGGACGCGGCGCAATCGTTGTTGAACAGGACCTTGCAGAAGCGTTAAAACATCATGAGATAGCCGCAGCAGGACTGGATGTATTACGGGAAGAACCGATGAATCCAAATAGTCCATTACTTGAGTTTAAAGACAGCAGAAGACTCTTCATCACTCCACACATAGCATGGGCAAGTGTTGAAGCAAGAACACGACTGATGGAAATTATCCTTGAACAGATCAGGGAGTTCTTTCAGTTTTAAAACGATAAGCAATAAAAACGGCGAGAAGAATTCAAGATTATATCTTGTCAATTTTCTCGCCATCCATCTTTTATCTGATTATAATTCGATATCCAATTCCACTGGACAATGATCTGATCCCATCACATCCGTCAGAATCTTCGCATCCTTCAAGCGCTCTTTTAATGCCTCCGATACACAGAAGTAGTCTATACGCCACCCTGCGTTCTTAGCCCTTGCACTGAAACGGTAAGACCACCAAGAATAGATTCCTTCCATATCCGGATAGAAATACCGGAAGGTATCAATAAAGCCTGCATCCAGAAGCGTCGAAAACTTCTCCCTCTCCTCGTCTGTGAAGCCGGCATTCTTACGATTCGTCTTCGGATTCTTAAGATCAATCTCCTTATGCGCTACATTCAAGTCGCCACAGAAGATAACAGGCTTTTTCTCCTCTAACTTCTTCAGATATGCGAGGAAATCCTCTTCCCACTGCATTCTGTAAGGAAGCCTTGCCAGTTCATTCTGGGAATTCGGCGTATATACCGTGACAAAATAATAGTCCCCGAATTCCAATGTAATCACGCGGCCTTCCTGATCGTGTTCTTCTATTCCGATTCCATAGTACACAGATAAAGGCTCTTCTTTCGTAAATATCGCCGTTCCTGAATACCCCTTCCTCTTGGCATAATTCCAATATTGATGATATCCCGGAGTATCAAGTTCCAACTGTCCCTCCTGCATCTTCGACTCCTGGATACAGAAGATATCCGCATCTGCTTCTTTAAAAAAATCTAAAAATCCTTTCTGCACACATGCACGGATTCCATTTACATTCCATGAAATAAACTTCATTTATGATCCTCCATTATTCATATTTCCATAACATACTATCTTTTAATAATAGACTTTTCGCAAGAACAATCCCCTCGCCGGAGCCAGGAATCCTGCGAGGCTCCTATCCTCTGCCGCGATTACTACCGGAAGCATAGACGCATCCCGCTTGCCGGTTCCAATCTCCAAAAGCGTCCCCGTCAGAATCCGAACCATATGATACAAGAAGCCTGTCCCATAATAGGTAATCCGAACCTTCTCTCCGCTTCGCACAATCTTGATATTGGTAATCCTGCGGACAGGATCTTTACACTCCCTGTCGTCTGTAAAACTAGTGAAATTCTTAGGTCCAATCAGGTATTTCGTCGCATCCCGCATGGCTTCAATATCCAGTTTCTCCGGATAATGATAGCAATATCTTCGTGAAAATACATCCGGCTTCTCCCGGCAGTCAATATAATATTCATACTTCTTGCCCTTGGCACTCTTGCGGGCATGAAAGCCATTCTTCACAAGTTCTACTTTCACAATCCGGATATCCTCCGGAAGATATCGGTTCAATGAATCTTTTAATTCTTTCGTATCGTATAATTTGGACAGTTTTACACTGGCCACCTGTCCGCGGGCATGAACACCTGCATCCGTTCTTCCCGAGCCATCCACCTGCACGCGGTAGCCTACTAATTTGCCAATGCTCCATTCCAGAATAAACTGGATCGTATTGTCCGTTGTTGCCTGGCGCTGCCAGCCCTGATATCTGCTGCCATCATAAGAGATGGTTAATTTGTATGTTCTCATATATCTTCTCACCCAATCTAATTACCCGAATATTTAAAAAGGAAGAAGCAAACTTTTCAATATCGCTTCTCCCTTTTATTCTATCACTTTATTATACTCTTAGTAAATACCTTCTATATCTATTATTTCAATATCTTCTTCAGTTCATCCATGAAAGTGTTCACATCTTTAAACTCTCTGTATACCGATGCGAATCTTACATATGCAACCTCGTCAAGATTCTTCAATTCCTCCATAACAATCTCGCCGATTCTGCTGCTCGGAATCTCTTTGGCTTCCAGGCTGAATATTCTCGTCTCAACCTTATCGATCACACGCTGGATATCCACCGCTGAGACCGGACGCTTATAGCATGCACTTAAAATTCCATTCTCAATCTTGCCCCTGTCATACTGTTCGCGATTATTATCCTTTTTAATAATAATAAGTGGAATCGTCTCGACCTTCTCATATGTTGTAAAACGTTTTCCACACACGTCACAGGAGCGGCGGCGACGGATAGAATTCCCATCCTCGGCAGGTCTGGAATCAATAACTCTGGTATCTGGCTGGTTACAATATGGACACTTCATCTTGTATTGTTCCTTTCTTCTTTTCTTGTATACAGTATATCTGTTAAATCGGCAGAAGTCAAACTACTTTTCATTTCTTCTCCTCATGTATCTCCACAAGGATGATATCTGACCCGATCTTTTTGATACATTTAAATGGAATCACATACTCTGATCCATCACTAAAAAATCCACAGAATTTCCCCGCCTTTGGAATCACCAATGCCTCAATGCACCCTTTGCACTCATCAATAATCAGATCCACCACATACCCCAATTTCCTGCAATCGCAGGCATTAATCACTTCCTTATTCTCTAATTCACACAACCGCATATCAACACCGCCTTCAGCAAAAACTCCGCATATACTACTTATTCATAGTATATGCGGAATTCTCCATTCTGGTTTATCCCAGCCTCATTATTCATCAATATCAATTACGGATACCGGGCAGCCATCTCTTGCCTCAATCGCTGCACTCTCATACTCCGGCGTTACATCTGCATAGGCTTCTGCAATACCATCATCGTCAAACCGAAACACCTCCGGGCACGTTGCCACACATGCTCCACAAGAGATACATCCATCATTTACTTTTGCTTTCATGAGTCATTCCTCCTTGCATTTTTCAAGTAGTATGTCCCAATCCTGCCAAAATATACATTATCGGGCAGAGCCCGCCAGCCGAAGGCATGCATTACGGGATACTCGAATGAATATACATATCTATCGAATCATCGTTCCGGTCTTCCCTTTCAATGCATCTTTTAACTTATCAAAAGATGTGATCAGCGCGCTTCTTCCTTCTCTCTTCTCAATAAAGGATACGGATGCGCTGAACTTCGGCAGCATATTGTATTCGCCAAAATGTCCTTCTTCCATATACTGTTTTGCCTGTTCCAGATTAATCTCGCCCAGTTCTTCTTCATCCGGTCTTCCCATATTAATCTTAACTTTCTCAACACTGGTGAGAATGATCAGTTCATCTGCATCAACATCTTCTGCCATCTTGCCGGCCGTCAGATCCTTTTCAATGACCGCGCTGGCACCCTTCAGACGGTGATCCTGCTCCAATACCGGAATTCCGCCGCCTCCACAGGCAATTACGACCTGGTCTGCATCCAGCAGTGCTTTGATTGCATCAATCTCCACAATGCTGACCGGATTCGGAGCAGATACAATACGGCGATAGCCTTTTCCCGGCTCCTCCACAACATAATTACCTTTCTTGCGCTCTTCATTCGCTTCTTCCACATTCATATAACGTCCAAGAATCTTCGTAGGCGTATAGAAGGCTTCATCATATGGATCCACGATTACCTGTGTAAGGATCGTACTTACCGTCCTGTAGATTCCACGATTCACAAGTTCCTCACGAATCCCATTCTGAAGGTCATATCCGACATATCCCTGACTCATGGCAGAGCATACAGACATTGGCGCTGCGGTATAATCCTGATGTGCTTTGCCGAATTCATTCATCGCTGTATGAATCATCCCGACCTGCGGTGCATTACTATGAGTAATGGCAACCTGATATCCTGCCTCGATCAGATCTGCAATCACCTTCGCTGTCTTCTTTACTGCTTCCTTCTGCTCTGGCAATGTAGTACCTAAAGCGCGGTGTCCTAATGCAACTACAACTCTTTTCTTCATAATCTATACCTCTGCTTTTCTTTATATTCCTGTTCTAAATGTAAAAAAATAAATATAAAGAAATTATAGTATCTTTCTATGTAAATTGCAATGTCTGAATTCTGCTGGCTGCGGATTTCTCTGCTTTTTACAGATTCTTATTCATGAATGCAATGATGCCCGCCTCTACTTCATCTTTAATCTTATTATAATTATGAATCTCATGTCGATATCCGGAGTACAACTTCGTCTCCACCTTGTGACCCGTATCATACAGCCAATTGCTAACTTCATACACGCCTTTTCCATACTGTCCGACCGGATCCTGGTCTCCGCCAATATTATAAATCGGCAACGCTGTCGGTACTTTTTCCGCCCAATTTGTACCAGTGATTACCTGGAACATCTGAACAAAGTAAAGCAGCGACTGATTCGTTGTCGGCTTAGTAAATGCATCGAACGGATCCAAAGCATGGTCTTTCTGCACATAAGGATCAGCACAGATCCATTCATTTCCAATGCTGATCTCTCCGCATCGCTCACACATCCACCCCATCAACTGAACCGTGTAAGCAGGATCAGATTCCTTACCTTTTCCGTCTGCAATTGCCTGCTCCAGTGCTTTCTCAGACTCTTCCAGTCCTGGGAATACGCCAGATGTCCCGCACAAGGTGACTCCCGCAAGTTCATCCCCATATTTGCTGATATAATCCCTGGCAATGAAAGATCCCATACTGTGTCCAAAGATAAAATACGGAAGATTCGGATACTTCTCGCATACCAGTTCTTTTAACTTATGTTCATCCTCCATCATAGTATGACAGCCCTTATCGCCCCAATCGCCCCAGGTATCATTCTCAAGCGCTGTCTTGCCATGTCCGACATGGTCATCTGCCGCAACGATGAATCCGGCATCCAAGAACTTCACGATCATATGCAGATATCTTCTTGAGTGTTCCCCGTATCCATGAATCACCTGCACAATTCCCTTCGGCTCTGCTGCCGGTACATAGATCCATCCATACACCTCATCCCGCTCATTAAATGACTGAAATTTCACTTCGTGTAACATGTAACATACCTCCTAATCTTTCTGTCCATCTGACAGCATTATATATTTTCCGTAAACAAAAAGCAGAGAAATAATACAGCCATATGCTGTATAATCACTCTGCTCCACGTCTCATTTATTATTTTAACATACAATAATAATTCCAGCAATAATTTTTCAAAAAACTAAACATTTTTCTTGAAATAGTATAAAACAGATCCATAGATGTATACATCCTCTATCTGCACAAGAAGCCTAACTCCCATCGAGTTAGGCTTTCTTTAATCGGGGTAACAGGATTCGAACCTGCGACCTCACGGCCCCCAGCCGTGCGCTCTAACCAAACTGAGCCATACCCCGATAGACATATTCTAGCGAATTATGTCCGATAATGCAAGTATTATTTCTGATAGCCGTTATTTCTTATAGCCCGTTGTAAAATCAACAATATTCCTTAGAGGTCTGTCATTCAGATAGGCAGACAAATTCTCCGCAGAGATATCCACTACTCTCTCAAATGTCTCTGGCAGATGATACTGTCCCGAGATATGCGGTGTTATCATCACATTGGCAAGGCTCCAAAGCGGATGCTCCGACGGCAGTGGCTCTGGCTCGGTCACATCTATACCTGCTGCCGCTATCTGATGCCCACCGAGAACTTCATATAACACATCCGCATCCACCGCATTCCCTCTTCCGCCATTTAAGAAGAGGGCATTCTTCTTCATCAGCGCAAAACGTTCTTTCGTATATATATGATAGGTCGCCTTAGTTCCAGGCAAGAATGATACGATCACATCAGCCCTTGGCAGCACTTCGTCCAACTGATCTGTTGTGTATAACTCATCAACACCTTCCGGGCATTCACTTATCCTACGCTTAACACCAATCGTATAAGCACCCAAAGCCTTTGCCATACGCGCAAAATGAAGTCCGATATCTCCCAATCCAACGACCAATACGGTCGCATCCGTAATGGAGCAAACCGTCCCTTCATCCGTCCACTGGGCTTTTGCCTGGGCATCACGATACAGATGCAGTTTCTTCTGCAGCATGAACATCATGGCAAACATATGCTCCGCAACCGCCTTACTGTAAGCACCCGTTGCATTCGTCAGAATTGTCTTATCACTTAATATTCCCGGCTTAATATACTGATCCGCTCCCGCAGAATTAAGCTGCAGGAGTTCCAGTCTATCCGAAGCCCCAATCTTTGCTGCTGGAGCATTCCCTATGATAATCTCTGCTTCGGCAATCATATCTTCTGTTACTTCCTTCACCGGTGAATATGTAAATATACATCCTTCTCCGGCTTTCTCCAGTTTCTCTTTATGTCTTTCCTGTACCGGCAGTACCACCAGAACTCTCTTCATAATATTGTATCCTTTCCGTTATCTGCACTATTTTCTCTGATTTTTATATTGTAACATCTCACAAAGCATTTGTCATTCACCTTCTGCTTCTTTTGTGCTTCTGTTACGATTTCTGACGGTACGATTCCTGACGATAATGATTTCCCCCATTTTCCTTATATTCTGTGGTACAATATACCATAAGATAGATTATTGTATGCGAAAGGAGTTCACATTATGAAAGTAATTGTTGTAGGTCCAAGGGGCAAGATGGGCAAATTAATCACACAAGTTGCCGCATCTCGCAAGGATATGGAATTAGTTGCCGGTATCGGTCCCAAAGGACGCGATTATATCGGGAAAGATCTTGGCGCCATCGCGATGACCGGATATGAACTTGGCGTGCCTGTAACGGATGATCTTGAGAGCGTCATTGATAATTGCGACGTGATTATCGACTTCTCTACCAAAGAGATGGCAATGGAAGTTCTGGATCTTGCCATTGCTCATAAAAAGGCTTTGGTATGCGGAACCACAGGATTTAGTCCTGAAGAGATGCAAAGATTCACCGATGCCGCACAAGAGATTCCTATGCTTTATGCTGCCAACACTTCCAAACTTGTCAATATTATGAACAAACTGCTGGAACTAGTAACCACTACATTAAAGGATGAGATTGACATTGAGATTCTGGAAATGCATGACCAGTGGAAGAAAGATGCACCTAGCGGTACCTCAAAAGAGATGGGTGAGATTATGGCTCATGCCCTTGGCAAAGAGTTAAAAGATATCGCAGTATACGGACGTGAAGGAGCATCTCCGAGAGAACCCGGAACCATTGGCTATCACTCTCTTCGTGCCGGCAATATTCCAAGCAGCCACACCGTATTCTTCGGTGGTATGGGCGAACGCCTGGAGATTACCCATCACTCTTATAACTGGGAATGTTTCGCAAGGGGCGCCTGTGACTGTGCAGCATATCTTGCAGATAAGGAACCTGGATTCTACACAATTAAAGACGTATTGAACCTATAACGAAAAAGACAGAAAAGGAGATTCTCTATGATATTAGTAAATACTGATTACATTACCGGAAGAAAATTCGAGATGATCGGACTTGTACGTGGAACAATGATTCAGTCCGTTCATTTAGGGAAAGACATCATGAACAGTTTCAAGACACTGGTAGGCGGCGAACTTACTTCTTACACCGAGATGATGAATGAAGCAAGGGCAATTGCAACAAAGCGTATGGCTGAAGATGCGGCGGCTATGGGAGCCGACGCAGTTGTAAATATCCGCTATGCCTCCAGTGCTATCATGCAGGGGGCTGCTGAGATTCTGGCGTATGGAACCGCTGTCAAATTCATAGACTAGTAAAACGTGCGCCTTGCTAATGCACCATGCCTGTTATCAGTAATACCCACATGGGAACAAAATTTCCTATGATATAAGATATAAAAAAATCCGGTGAGACATACCGATTACTGTCAATATGCCTCGCCGGATTATCTTATTCGCTCTTTATCAGATTAATATCTTTTTCATCCATTCTCATCTTCTCCAGGCGACCAATCCGCTCATCCAGATGATTCTCCGTCAGATACTGGTACACGCTCTTTGGAACCATATGCGCCCACTCCTGATTTGTCGCAATACAACTGCGAATCCAGGAACCGGTAATACCTTTATCCTTCAATGGCTTCTTTAAGAGAATCTCCACATCCAGCCCAAGGCTTTTCAGCATCTTGTATTTCTCTTCATCCCATTCATCATAGATCCGCATAAAATGCGTCCCGTCTTTGGGCACATATTGCTGGATATATTCCGGGTAGTTAATAGGAAACGGAATGATATCATACGCTGATTCCGGGATCTTGAATTCCTGCATGGCTCCGCGAATCATCTCATAACGCTCAAAATAGGATAACGGATTCGCTGACCTTGCTGAACGATTGATATCATGGATAGAATCCCTAGTGTGCAGACTGTCCGGATTCGTAATCCCTATATATAATCTATTGCACCGCATCTTGGCCGCCAGTATATACTCCATATGTTTTAAATGGAATACCTGAAACCTTCCATGTACGATTCCTGTTTCTATCATATGCATCTCTCCCCATTCCGAAAGGCAACAGACCTCTCATTTTTATCCTTACTAATTATGCAGCGTATAGTTAATCTCGTCTTTGCTACACTTTTAGTATACTCTGATATATGAGATGAATGCAAGAATCTACTGCTTATTTCTGTTAAAAGTCCTTTGAATTAATATTTCCACAGTAAACTCTCTTCATTTTCCACAATAGTAGTATTCCTTTATAACGTGACAGCAATTGACATCCCCAGACACAGAAACGGTCCAAATGCAAACCTTGACTTTCGCTCCATCTTCCCCTTCACCAGCATCCAGATACAATAAATTCCGGCAGCCATTATCGCCACAACAAAAGCCAAAGCAATCTTCCTATATCCCAGGAACAATCCACAAGCCGCCATTAACTTGATATCGCCGCCTCCGAATCCTCCCGGCACAATCAATGTAATTATGAACATCGGCAGACTGATACATAGCATTCCTATTCCTCTCGCCCACAGACTAATCTCAGGGAAAAGCGGAATTGACAGTGCTCCAAGCAATGCTACTGCAGCCACCAGACAATTAGGGACCTTCATCGCATTCATATCTACAAAAGCCACAATCGCCAGCAGCACAAGAAATAGATACATAAGCATAGATGATTACCCCCTATCAATGACTCCTGACCAACTATTTCGCTTGTTATTTGCCAACTATCTGTTATTCCTTATTATCAACACGCACTTCCGCTTCCACAATAACATGATTCTCCACGAATCTTGCCGGCTGCTCTGTAAGCGCCGACAGTTTCACCGCTCTTTTATCTCCATCCGATGCCAGCATTCTAAGTTTTGTCTCATTCATAGATATTACCGCAATCTCCGCACTGGCAAATGTTGCATTCAAAAATATTAATACTACCTGTAATATAATAGTTCCTATCATCTTTCTTCTCCTTCAATCAGTCTAATCATCATCAATCATTGCATACAGTTATGTTATGAATTCACCTACAGAAACTGCCATCAGCAATTCCTTCCGGATATTTAACAACAAAAAGGCATAGTCTATATTCTCTGCCAAACATAGACTACACCTCTATCTATTCATAACATTACATGGAGAAATAAGAATACCGCCCTTCGTACCCGCTTCCGAACCGTCTTCCATGTAAGTAATCACACTCCCTTTATATATATTGAAAAATAAGATATCATAAAATAATTCCTGTGTCAACCACCTACTCTGAATCCTCTACCTCAAGGGAAATATAGAACATATCACCGGAAACATATTGACAAGATTTCCAGACAGGCGATATGATTAATATCAATTATTCTTACAGGAAATATCTACAATATATTAGGAGGGCAACACTATGTATCAAGCAAATCAAAGCCGATATGAATCTATGACATATAACCGCTGTGGAAAAAGCGGCTTAAAACTTCCCGCCGTATCTCTTGGTTTCTGGCATAACTTTGGAGATACTTCTGCTTACGGTAACATGGAAAAACTTTGCTTTACTGCTTTCGACCACGGCATCACCCATTTTGATCTGGCAAATAACTACGGTCCAGAGCCGGGAAGTGCCGAAAAGAATCTTGGACGAATTCTACGAGAGAATTTTACACCATACAGAGATGAACTGGTCATCAGCACCAAAGCCGGATACGATATGTGGGAAGGTCCTTATGGTGATTGGGGAAGCAGAAAATATCTTCTGGCAAGCCTTGACCAGAGTTTGAAACGTCTGGGGCTTGATTATGTAGACATCTTCTACCATCACCGCATGGATCCAGACACGCCATTGGAAGAGACTATGGGTGCTCTGAATCAGGCAGTTGTAAGCGGCAAAGCTCTTTATGTCGGTCTGTCCAACTACAATGGACCTACACTGGAAAAAGCATGTAAGATTTTGGATGATCTAAATTGCCCATTCATCATTAATCAGAATTCCTACAATATCTTTAACCGTACGATTGAAGAAAATGGATTGAAAGAGACTTCATATAGATTGGGCAAGGGTATCATCTCCTTTAGCCCACTGGCACAGGGAATGCTTACAGACCGTTATCTTAACGGCATTCCTCAGGACAGCCGTATTATGACAGACGGGCGCTTCCTGAAAGCCGGTCAACTTACTCCGGAGCGACTGCATTCTATTCAGGAATTGAATAACCTTGCAAAAGAACGTGGAGAGACATTGGCTCAGATGGCATTAAAATGGGTACTGAAAGACGATATGGTAACCAGCGTATTAATCGGTGCATCCAAGCCGGAACAAATACTTGATAATATCAAGGCTTCGGAAAATATCAGATTTACAGAAGAAGAACTTAAGAAGATAGACGCTTTGTCTTTGTAATACCTACAGAATCAGCCACCGACAGTTCCCTCCGGATGCTTTGGCAACCTCAAAAGGCAATGATACGGATGAGTCATATCCATATCATTGCCTTCTTACTATACTCTAAAGTCTATTGAGAATTTTTCATATTTAATTCAAAAACAACAACTGTTCCTCTGGAAACTGCAAATAATCCGGCAGTCCTTTCTCATCCAGAATATTCCATTTATCCTTCTGCAAAAACCAGCAGATATTCTCTTTTTTCTTTTTTCCCTCTGATTCTCCTCCTGACTCTGCCTCTCTCTCATCCTTTGTTCCCTGTTCATAACCAGTCTCCGGCTTCAGATAAAAATTCTTCTCAAAAGGCAGATCCGCGCTGCCTGCCAACTGGAATCTGATGCAATTCTTCCTACGTTCCCCCCATATCGGAATAAACTCATGGGCACGGAATCCCACATATGAGATATCTTCCGGTATCTTGCGCTCCAAGCAGAACTCAACGCCCCAGTCAAGCGCTTTCATCCTGTGCGGATCCATTCTCCGGACCCTGGAGAAGTTCTTACAACCCGTAAGTCTCGCTGCTTCCTTTCGCTTCGGATTATCGAATATCTCTTTCGTCTTGCCAGATGTCACAACCGTTCCCTGATCCATAATGATCAGGTCTTCACTAAACCGATATATCTCATCCCGACTATGAGAAACCATAATGACGATTCCCTGATATCCCTTCAACATCTCCACCAATTCCTGCTGAAGCCGGTCTTTTAAAAACATATCCAAAGCCGAAAAAGGCTCATCCAGCAGAATCACATCCGGCTCATATGCCATGATTCTGGCCAGTGCCACTCTCTGCTGCTGTCCACCAGAAAGCTGCCCCGGAAGATGTTCTTCCAGCCCTTCCAACCGAAACGTCCGGATCATCTCTGCAACCCGTTTCTGATTCTCCTGCTTCGTTCCCCTAAGTCCGGCGCCAATATTCTTTGCTACCGTCATAGTAGGGAATAGCGCATAATTCTGGAACAGATATCCAATGTTACGCTTCTGGGGCTTTATATTAATCTTCTGAGAAGACTGATACAATACCTTATCATTGATCACAATCTCCCCTTCATCCGGTGCCTCAATCCCTGCAATACTTTTCAGCGTCATGCTTTTTCCGCAGCCGGATGCACCAAGAATCCCTATGCGGGAGGATTCACTTTGAAATTGCATATTCAGATAGAAATTTCCCATCTTCTTCTTTACATCTACCGAAAGTCCCATCGTATGTATTCCTCCCTACCATCTCTTCACAGTCTTCATTTTCTTGCCCGAGATCAGATTCATCAGAATAATGACTACAAGTGCAATCATTATCACAATTATAACCCATATCCCGGCAGTCAGATAATCACCATCCTGAATTACCATTGCAATCTTCTGGGAGATAGTTCCAGTCTTGCCCGAAATATTCCCAGCCAGCATAGATGTTGCTCCATATTCCCCTAATGCTCTGGCAAAAGTCAGAATCGTTCCTGATGCGATTCCTGGTCCTGCAGACGGAACAACTACTTTCCAGAAGATCTGTGCCTCCGTCATACCAAGGGTTCTTCCAGCATAGACAAGATTTACATCAATCTGTTCGAACGCTGCTCTGGCATTCCGGTACATCAGCGGAAATGCAATCACCGTCGCTGCAATAATACAGCCAAGCCAGGTCTGTACCACTTTCAGGTCAAATGTCTCATACAGGAATATACCAAGCGGTCTTCTCCTGCTGAAGATTAACAGAAGAAAGAAGCCTGCAACCGTAGGTGGAAGTACCATCGGAAGTGTTAAGATACCATCAATGACCGCCTTCTTCCCAGGCGTGGTCTTTATTACCTTTCGCGCCGCAAATATCCCCAGGAAAAAAGAGAGAATCGTTGCTACTACTCCCGTTTTCAACGAGATAAATAATGGACTCCAGTCCAGATTCTCCAATATCTCTATCATCTTCTTTTCGCCACCTCCCGCATCTTATATCCTATGGTCATGCAACAGATACATACTCTCCATATCCATGCAGACTTCATTTTGCTCTGCCTTCTCTTTACTTACTCAACGTCTGTATCAAAATAATAAGAATCGAATACTGCCTTTACTTCATCGGACAGAATGAATTTTATGAAGTCTTCTGCTGCTTTAGCCTGTGCATCATCGGCCTCTTCATTTACCACCTGTGCGATTGGGTAGATTACGTTGCCTGTCAGGTCATAACTTACAGTCTCCAGAATATCCAGATCATCTTCATATCCATAAGTATCTGAGTAATAGGTCGTTCCAACCTCACAAGAGCCTTCTACGACTGCTGCCAATACCTTACTTACATTGTCTTGCTCACTGATCTCTGTACCCCCAAGTGCTTCTGATACCTGCTCTGTCGTAATCGTCGACACGTCATCTACTGCATCCAGTTTACCAAGGTTCACTAATGCCTGTCTAGTATATTTTCCAACTGGAACGCTTCCACCAGCAAGTGCGATACTTTCTGCGTCTCCCATATTCTCAAGACCGGTTACCTTCGTGCCACTGTCCTTCAGCGTAACAACTACTACCTGATTATTTACTACATTCGCTCTGGTTCCGTCTACTACAAGCCCGTCCTCTTCCAACTGATCCATCTGCTTCTGAGCTGCCGAAAAGAAGATGTCACACTCATAACCTTCCTCAATCTGAGTCAGCAATGTGCCGGAACTGTCTGCATTGTATGTAATCTTCACTTCCGGATGCTCTTCATTGTACTTTTCTGCAAGTTCCGTCATAACGGTATTCAGGCTGGCTGCGATAAACACCTGAATCTCGGTTTCTTTGGCTTCTTCGGAATCTTCCTTCTGCTCCTCTGCTGCCGTATCTTCTTTTTTCTCTTCGGATGAATCACTTCCACATCCTACCAGCATAGTTCCTGCCATTGCAGCAATTAACAGGCTGCTCACTACTTTTTTGAACATCGTCTTGTCCTCCTTTTATTCCTTATATCTTCTCGGAATCTTCAGCCCTTATTTTATAAGGCTTCCAGACTCCATCTTT
>CAMBRQ010000023.1 GCA_945870325.1 uncultured Dorea sp.
CTTCTACGGATATGAACTGCCATACTGCCCCTCTCTGCCTGACATTCTTATGTGTAACTCTTCATGAACGGAGAGGATTCCTGGCGGGGATGTGGGAGGAAGGGTATGGGATGGGTAACAGATTAGGAGTGGAACGGATTTATATTCATGAAGTAAACAGGAATTTCGTGTTTAAGACACAGATTAATGAAGGTAATATGCTTTGTCTGCAATTTTTTGTCATTGTATATAGCAGATGTACTTTTCTAAATTAGTTGACAGGTATGCGCATAGACCGGCTTATGATCTGCACTATATTACATACCGTAAGGCGAGTTTTTCTACGCTAAGGTATGTAAATCCACTTTTCCATATAGATACCAGCCAACACCGTTCCACACCCATCCTCACCAGGAATCCCCCACAGTTTATAAAGAGTTCCCCCCAAAGAATGTCAGGCATAGAGGGCAGATGGGACGGTTCCATGCCTCTCTTGAACTTACGGCTTGTAGGCGACTGATCCCGGTGTGGAACCACCCCATCTGCCCTCTGTGCCGTCCACTCTTCATCCAACTCTTACTAAACTAAATTCCCCTATATCGTCGCAATATCAATCAACGCCAATTTCTTAATATCCGTATTCTCCAGACTGGTAATCAATGCCTCTGCCGTATCAATCGCTGTCAGCACATTCACACCCGTCTCGATCGCATTTCTGCGGATCACGAATCCATCTCTGGATCTGTCTGCTCCCTGCGGCGGCGTATCAATAACCAGATCAATCTTATGACCAAGGATCAGATCCATAAGATTCGGAGATTCCTGCTCGATCTTATTAACCGCATTTGCCTTCACTCCGCCTGCCTTCAGTGCCTCTGCCGTACCCTTTGTCGCAAAAATACGATAGCCGATCTTCTCGAATCTACGCCCAATCTCTACTGCCTCTTCCTTATCCTCATCACGTACAGTCATAATCATATTCTTGTACTTTGGAAGTTTGATACCTGCACCAAGGAAAGCTTTATAAAGCGCCTCGTCGAACGTTTTAGCGATACCCA
The DNA here is from genome assembly GCA_945870325.1 of uncultured Dorea sp. GTDB lineage: Bacteria > Bacillota > Clostridia > Lachnospirales > Lachnospiraceae > CAMBRQ01. The sequence goes on from CAMBRQ010000023.1 coordinate 1,038, forward strand.
GACATTCTCCCGTAGACTTCATCTCTGGTCCAAGGCTGATATCTGCGCCACGGATCTTCTCGAAGGAGAATACCGGCATCTTTACAGCAAAATAATCTGCCTCTGGCTGCAATCCCGGCGTGTATCCCAAGTCTTTGATCTTGCTTCCAATAATTACCTTCGTTGCCAGCGGTACAATCGGGATTCCCGTCACCTTGCTGATGTATGGAACCGTACGGCTGGAACGCGGATTCACTTCGATGACGTATACATCTTCTCCACACACGATAAACTGAATATTGATCAGTCCGATTACATGCAGTGACTGAGCCAGTTTCTTCGTATAATCCTCAATCGTACGCTTCGTCTTCTCAGAGATACTCTGTGCCGGATATACGGAGATACTGTCACCAGAATGGATTCCGGCACGCTCAATATGCTCCATAATGCCAGGAATCAAGATATCCTCGCCGTCACATACGGCATCTACTTCAATCTCTTTCCCCTGCAGATACTTATCTACCAGAATCGGATGATCCTGTGCAATCCGATTAATGATACCGATAAATTCATCAATATCGTGGTCATTAATTGCAATCTGCATTCCCTGGCCTCCAAGCACGTAAGAAGGCCGAACCAGTACCGGATATCCCAGTCTGTTCGCAACTTCTTTCGCCTCTTCTGCGGTAAATACGGTGCCTCCGGTCGGTCTTGGGATTCCACATTTCTCCAGAATCTCATCGAACAGCTCACGGTCCTCTGCCGCATCAACATTCTCTGCAGAAGTTCCAAGGATCGGCACCCCCATCTTCATCAGAGACTCTGTCAGTTTGATCGCCGTCTGTCCGCCGAACTGCACAACTGCTCCATCCGGCTTCTCCAGATCCACGATGCTCTCCACATCTTCCGGTGTCAGCGGCTCAAAATACAATTTATCCGCAATATCGAAGTCAGTACTAACCGTCTCCGGGTTATTATTTACAATAATCGTCTCGTATCCTTCTTTGGCAAATGCCCATGTACAATGTACGGAACAAAAGTCGAACTCGATTCCCTGCCCGATACGGATCGGTCCTGAACCAAGCACCAGCACCTTCTTCTTGCCAGAAGTCTCTGCCACCTCATTCTCACTTCCAAATACAGAATAATAATAAGGTGTCTCGGCTGCGAATTCTGCCGCACAAGTATCAACCATCTTATAAGAAGCCGTAATTCCATACTCATGTCTTAAGTCATGAACCTTACGCTCATCAAGACCAGTCAGTCTCGCGATTACATTGTCCGGGAACTCCAGACGCTTCGCTTCTTTCAAAAGTTCCTTATCAAGTCCAACATTACCTGCTGCAACCTTCGGCGCGCATGCCTTCAGGGACTGCTCCATCTCTACCAGAATCGCAATCTTATCAATGAACCATTTATCAATCTTCGTAATCTCGTGAATCTGATCATAGGAGATGCCGCGGCGGATTGCCTCCGCAATCTTCCAGATTCTCTGGTCATCTACTACTGCCAGTTCCTCTAACAAATCCTCTCTTGATAAATGAGAGAAATCATAAGACAATAGGCTATCCACATGCTGCTCCAGAGAACGAATGGCTTTCATAAGAGCCCCTTCAAAATTATCACAGATACTCATAACCTCTCCGGTCGCTTTCATCTGCGTGGTCAGCGTACGCTTCGCGCTGATGAACTTATCGAACGGAAGTCTTGGTATCTTTACAACGCAGTAATCCAGCATCGGCTCAAAACTTGCATACGTCTTCTTAGTAACTGCATTCTTGATCTCATCCAGCGTATATCCAAGTGCAATCTTAGCAGCAACCTTGGCAATCGGATATCCCGTCGCCTTAGAGGCCAGCGCAGAAGAACGGCTGACACGAGGGTTCACTTCGATCACACAATATTCGAATGTCTCCGGGTGCAGCGCATACTGAACATTACACCCACCAGTAATATTCAACTCACTGATGATATTCAGCGCAGAAGTACGCAGCATCTGATACTCCTTATCCCCAAGAGTCTGTGAAGGTGCAACAACGATACTGTCACCAGTGTGCACACCAACCGGGTCAATATTCTCCATATTACATACGGTAATGCAGTTGCCATTGCTGTCACGCATCACCTCATACTCAATCTCTTTCCATCCGGCGATACAACGCTCCACCAACACCTGTCCAACACGGGACAGACGAAGTCCATTCTCCAGAATCTCCACCAACTGAGTTCTGTCATGGGCGATACCGCCGCCGCTCCCGCCCAAAGTATATGCCGGACGAAGCACAACCGGGAATCCAATCTCCTCTGCAAATCTGATACCATCTTCCACAGTCTCAACCACCAGAGATGCCGCACAAGGCTCACCGATCTTCTCCATAGTCGTCTTAAATTCCAGACGGTCTTCCGCCTTCTTAATTGTCTCAGAAGTCGTTCCGATCAGACGCACATTATTACGCTTCAGGAAGCCATTTTCCTCAAGTTCCATAGCAAGGTTCAAAGCGGCCTGTCCGCCCAGGGTTGGGAGGACGCTGTCCGGCTTCTCTTTTAAGATCAACTGTTCTACCACTTCCACCGTCAGAGGCTCAATATATACGCGGTCTGCAATATCCTTATCCGTCATAATCGTTGCCGGATTGGAATTCAGAAGAACAACTTCAAGCCCTTCTTCTTTCAGGGAACGACAAGCCTGCGTTCCTGCGTAGTCAAACTCTGCTGCCTGTCCAATGACAATAGGACCGGAGCCAATTACCAATACTTTTTTAATATCTTTATTTCTAGGCATTTATCTCGCTCCTTTCATCATATCCATAAAACGATCGAACAAGTAACCGGAATCCTGCGGTCCCGGGCATGCTTCCGGATGGAACTGCACGGTGAAGATGTTCTTTCCTTTATATGCCATTCCTTCATTGGTTCCATCATTGACATTCACGAATGCTGCTTCTGCAATCTCCGGATCAATCGTAGATGCATCCACTGCATAGCCATGATTCTGTGAAGAAATATATACACGGTTATTGCTTAAGTCCTTCACCGGGTGGTTGCCTCCGCGGTGTCCGTATTTTAATTTATAAGTCTTTCCACCATTTGCAAGAGCCATCAACTGATGTCCCAGGCAGATCGCAAAAATCGGAATATCTGTATGGTATAACTTCTTGATTTCTTCAATAATAGATACGCAGGTTGACGGATCGCCAGGTCCATTGGAGAGCATGATTCCGTCCGGATTAGATTCAATGATTTCTTCAGCAGATGTAAAAGCCGGATAGACCGTCACTTCACATCCTCTCTGATTCAGAGACTTGGCAATATTATTCTTCGCTCCGAAGTCCATCAATGCAACCTTCGGGCCACTGCCTTCTAAGACATATTTCTTATCACAGGTAACTTTAGAGACTACATCCCCCACCACATAAGATTTCAGTTTCGGAAGAATCTCTTCAAGATCGTAATTCTCATTCGTAGTAATCATTCCGTTCATCGTACCCTTCTCGCGAAGAATCTTGGTCAGCGCGCGGGTATCAATTCCGGCTATTCCCGGAATATCCTGTTCTTTCAGGAAATCCTGAATACTGCCTTCACAACGGAAATTACTTGGCATTCTGGATAATTCTCTTACGATATAGCCATCCGGCCATGCCTTCTTCGATTCCATATCCGGCGTAATTCCATAATTGCCAATCAATGGATAGGTCATCACAACGGCCTGTCCGGCGTAAGAAGGGTCAGTTAATACCTCAAGATAACCTGTCATTGAAGTATTAAACACAATCTCGCTAATCATATCTCGTGTCGAACCTATACTGGTTCCCGTAAAGACGGTTCCGTCTTCCAATATAAGAAATGCTTTCATATATTCACCTATTCCCTTCCTGATTATTCAAGACCAGGTATCTTCCCCGTAAAAAAGGCAGTATGTGCATGCACAACTGCCCCCTTCTTATCATACATGTTTTAAGACACCCTCGTCTCCACAAATTGTAAAGATTATACTACAAAATCTTTCTTTTTTCAACCATGCATTTACACAACTTTTTCTACTCTTTTCGGAAATTTTCAGACATTTTCTTTTTTACTCATACTGCCAATAAATTGTAATCTTATTGAGTTCCGGCTCATCCATATACTGATACTTTACTTCCGTAAGTCCATACCACTCCGCAAGATTCTGCGCCGCACTCTTCACTACGTTCTGAAACACGTCATCATGTGCCTGCCCATAGACTCCACCGTCTGAGAACTTCAACACCACCGGATTCCCTTTTGCCGCAATCACCTCATTCATCCTCTGAAGCACCGTATAACTGTCATAAGTATCATAATACATACCATTCATTACATAGTAGTTTCTATCTGATTTCGTACATGCCGGAAGTTCCACATCTGCATCCGGCGTATGATTCTTAAGAAGTTCCGCATCATTACAACACATATAATCATAACTGATATTCTGCAGACGGTTCACCTCTTCTCCCTCTGCTGCCTGGAAGACCGGATCTCCCCATGTTGTATCCACATAATAATAGTCTCCATCACACATAACCAGATTCCATGCATGATTCTGTCCGCCGCTGGTCGTTCCGGTTACATACGTACAGAATATGCCAAGCCGTTCCAACAGATACTGCGTTGCCTTCGAATACCCCGCACAGACGGAACGATGATTGCCAAAAACACTATAGATATTCTGATTATCCGAAGCATCCAGATCATAATCTACCGTATTCACAATATATTCATAGACATACAGAATCTTCTGATACTCTGTATCTTCTGCCGATATACCAGCCAGGCATTCTGATACGGATACCTCAATCTCATCTTGCATTGCCGCCCTTGCCACCTCATCATATGCATAGACAGGCTTCAACACCGTATACGGCTCATCCCCTTCATACGAAGTGGCTGTTGCCGTGCCATCGCACCAGAAAACCTCCGGAAAATCCTTCAGCACATACTGAAGCAGTCCATTAGCCCTATCGGCATCCGAAGCATGGATATATATCTCTGATACATACTCCTGTACTCCCTGAAGAATCTCCTGATATGCCTGCCGATCTTCTTCTCCTAACTTCTGATAATAATATTTGCCGGCAAATACTTCCTCCGCAATTACTGTCTTCTGATAGGGAATCTCCTGCGGTTTCTTAAGCTCATCTTCAATTCCCCGAACCATCCCCGATCCCAGACCAGTGGTATGCAGCAATACAAGTGCTGACATTCCAATGCATATCACACACACCAATACTATAATCGTATGTATACAGCCTCTTCGTCTTCTCTTTCTCTTCATGAACGCTCCTTTATTATACAATCTTAGTAACGCTTTCTTTACATTATCATATCATAACTGTAAGAGAGTTTCTATGAGGTACTTCTATGAATGATATGAAAGCAAGTCAGTCAGATACCCCTGATAAGGGCAGACTGCAGATCAATATTACTTCCGAAGTCAATGCATACCCGGTAGCAGATGCCACGATATCCATCTCATACACCGGCGTTCCCGACAGCCAGCTAGAACAGCTTACCACTGATTCCTCCGGTCAGACGGAGGCCATCGAACTGGATGCTCCTCCTTTGGACTACAGCCTGAATCCTGACATCGAAGAACAGCCCTACTCAGAATATACACTCCAGATAGAAGCCCCGGGATTCGAACCTGTCAGCATTGCCGGCGCGGAGATCCTTCCTACCGTCACTGCCATCCAGAACATAGCCCTCAGACCTATGGATACCACGCGTCCCTCTGAGGAAGTATTCGTTATCCCTGCACATACATTATATGGAACCTATCCGCCGAAAATACCGGAAGATGAGATTAAGCCAGTAAGCGAGACAGGCGAGATCGTTCTAAGCCGCGTAGTGGTCCCGGAATACATTGTCGTCCATGACGGAAGTCCACGGGATTCCACTGCTCAGAATTATTATGTCAAATATAAAGACTATATCAAGAATGTGGCATCCAGCGAGATCTATGCCACCTGGCCCGCGAATACGATTCGGGCGAATGTGCTTGCGATTATGTCATTTACTTTGAACCGGGTATATACGGAGTGGTATCGGAATCAAGGATATGATTTTACCATTACCTCTTCTACTGCATTCGACCACAAATGGATTCCGGAACGTAATATATTCAATACAATCTCTGTTATCGTAGACGAACTTTTTGCTGATTATCTCTCACGCCCGAACGTACGCCAGCCAATCCTGACACAGTATTGCGACGGCAGACAGGTGCAATGTCCAAACTGGATGACACAGTGGGGATCCTGTTCCCTAGGCGAGCAAGGCTACTCCGCCATCGAGATCCTGCGCTACTATTACGGCGAAGACATGTATATCAATACCGCAGAAGCCATCTCCGGCATCCCCTCTTCCTGGCCGGGATATAATCTGACCAAAGGCTCTTCCGGTGACAAAGTAAGGCAAATGCAGGAACAGCTTGCCGTTATCTCCAGTGCATATCCTGCGATACCAAGAGTTACTGCAGATGGAATCTTTGGTCCTGCAACGGAAGCAGCCGTTAAAAAATTCCAGTCCGTATTCGGTCTTCCTGCAACTGGGATCGTAGACTATTCAACCTGGTTTAAAATTTCCGAGGTATACGTGGGGGTGTCAAGAATCGCGGAACTTGTTTAGCACATTTCATCCATAACCTACAGGATCTGCCACGTGCGGTTCCCTTCGGATGCTATGGCAACTACTACGGGCGAAGGAACTTCCGTTTCTCCGCCCGCTAATACAATTATACGCTTCTGCAAATCACAAATTTTCTAACTTCCTTTTCGCATTCTTGCTTCCATGCTCTGCCGCTATCTTAAGCCAATACATACCCTTTTCAGGATCACTCTGTGGGGTCGCCTCATCCATATACAGAACACTGCACAGATACGCAGATTCAACATGCCCTCTCTTTGCCGCCCGCAGAAACCAGCGCAACGCTTCTGATTCATCCCTTTGGGTTCCTTTCCCGATTTCATACATACAGCCGCATTCAAACTGGGATTCCGCATGTCCCTGTGCTGCTGCTTTCAGGAACCATTTCAATGCTTCTGCATCATCCACGGCAGTCCCCTGTCCTGCCTGGTACATCGTCGCCACACCATACTGTGCCTCCATATAACCGCCCTCTGCAGCTATAAGCAAAGATTCAAATGCCTTCTTAAACTTTCTCTTTTTATACAACTCCAATCCTTCGCGGTACTCATCCTCAACAATGACCTTAATACTTTCGAGTTGTCCGATATATCTCACTGCTTGCATGCGCTCCTCTTCTGTTTCCTCACGTCTTTGTACCATGCGAATATATCCGTACTTGCTATTCACATTTCCGTTTTCAGCAGAGAATAAATAATATCGAAGCGCCATATCCAGATTTTCCTCAACTCCCTTGCCCTCCTCATACATCCAACCCAAAGCATTCTGTGCATCTGCATATTTCTTTTCTTTAGGAGAAATATGATCACATACATACTTCAGCAGTGGAAATGCCTGATCATATTCAAAAAGCATGTACAGATCCATTCCCTGCACATAACATTCATTCAGATTTAATTGCTGCTCCTTTTCTTTACTTTCCACCTTCTTACTTATTCCCGGCTCTTGCTCTGTCTGCACTTCCTTCTTCGGTTTCGGTTTTGCTTCCTTTTTTGGCTCTGGTTTTACTTCCTCTTTTGGCTCTGGTTTTACTTCCTTTTTTGGTTTCGACTTCGCCTCCTTTTTTGGCTCTGGCTTCACTTCCTCTTTTGGCTCTGGCTTTACTTCCCTCTTTGGTTCCGGCTTTACTTCTTTCTTTGGCTCAGGTTTTTGCCTTGGCTTCCGTTTCTTCTTGGAATTTACAGCCACACTTTCTTTGTTTTTTTCCTGCTCGGCTGCCTTATTATTGATAGCAATAACGCCATCTAATACTCCCTGTATCGCTGCCATATATACACGCCCGACGTATATGACAAGTTCCTTCGCATCCTAATACGCAGCAGTGATAAACGCATCTTTCACGCCACTTTGACGAACACCACATAATCCCTTAAATGGGACTTTCTTCACTTTACTGCTGCGTAATTTATCAAAATCCGAGCCATATAATCCGTCTATTGCCAGAATATATCCCCCTTTTCCACTTCCCATAAGAGTCGTATCCCATATGCCAACAATATCGCTTCTGCTGCATACACTGCCATAAGATGCTAATGCGTTTTTAATCACCTTTTCGCTCAACTGAACCTCTGGTTTAAACCTGGCACCATTCTCTGCCGATACTTTCTTCATTAATTCAGATAACTGTTCCCTCATTGTCTTCCTCCTTTTCATTTTACTCTTCTCTCTATCACTTCTCCCCACGGTTCACCATCACAATCCCGATACATACCAAGAGAAGCGCCACTAACCCCTTAAGTGTAAATGCTTGGTTCTTTTCCCCAAGCAACAAAGCCGAGAGGATCACGCCAATAATCGGATTGGCGAATCCGAATACCGCCACTTTCCCCACCGGATTGTACTTTAGCAAAATGCTCCATAGTGAATAGGCTACCGCCGAGATCAGTCCCATATAGATCAGCAGAAGCGTCGATACCCCTGTAAATCCAGTCACCCTTCCTCCGCAGATCCATCCAATCATAGACAGGACAATCCCGCCAAAGAAGAATTGATATCCACAAAGCGTGAACGTATCCTCCCGGCTGGAATACCCCTTTATCATCACCGAAGAAAGTGCCGATGCAAATGCCGACACAAGCATGGAACCTTCTCCTGCCAAAGACAGATTCATATCCATCTTCCCTCCGGTCAGATTAATGAGAATTACTCCCGCAAATCCAACAAGGCAGCCTAAGAATTTCCCGACAGATAATCTTTCCCGAAATACCAAAACTGACAAAAATATAGCCAGGAATACGTTAGACGCCGTAATAATCGAAGATTTTACCCCTGTCGTATGTGCCAGTCCCATATAAAAGAAAACATATTGGAATATCGTCTGCACTGCCCCCAGTTTGATTACCATGAACCACGAAGATGATTTCGGTCTCATAAAACTTTTCTTTAGAAAACTGCCAATCAGGATCACCATCACACCTGCCAGTGTAAACCTGTATCCCGCGAACAGCATCTGGGACATCGTATCCTCTCCCTGAATGCCAAAAAGCCTGTATCCAATCTTGATACTTGGAAACGCGCTTCCCCACAATGTGCAGCACAAAAGCGCAACCGCACAGACAACCAGCGGTTTTTTTAATATATGCGTATCTTTCTTCATCTTATAAAGCCATCCTTATTGTTATTTTGCATAGAGTCCTCCGGCTGCTCATCCGCTTCCTTTTCAGGCGGAATCACTTGGATTCCCTCCACCTCGAATGTACTGATCCACGGATATTCCATATAACGAACCACAATCTGCTCCTCTGTCCGTACACCTTGAGCAGGATAATACACCTTCCCCATCACACTCTCATCACAATGATATCCCCGGCTAATATAATACTCCTTCTTCTTATCAGTAAAACCTACTGATACCTCCGTACGCGGAGGCGCACATCAACTGGTATACAATGTCGCGTCCAGAACAATATCTGCAAATCCCAGTCTTTTCATATAGGCAATCGCATTTTCATTCAACTCGATCATAAGGCTTTCATCCTTTCCCCCACATAACGGGTCGCAATTTCTACCAGCAGGAAACCAAATGCAATCGCAATACAAGTCTGTCCCAATAAGATGGTCTGCTGTTTCGCTAATGCATAATCTGCCTGCACAACTCCATGCATCATGTAAAACAATGTCGCTCCCGGAATCACCGGCATGATCGCAGTCGTCAGAAAAATCGTCGATGGTGCCTTGTGGAATCTTGACATCGCATACGCATATGCCGCTACAAAAGTCGCGCCTGCCATAACTGCGGTAAAACTGTTCCCATTAAAATGCTGTACAAGCAGATAACAGCCGCAGTTAATCAGCCCGCCAATCCCTGCATAGACGGAATGCAGAACCGACGCCTTAAACATCATTGCGAATCCCATGCTCGCCACACCGCAAGTAACCAACTGCACAATAATACTCGGTGCAATATACATCTCATACATATCTCCCTCGAACAGAACCATAGCAAGACCCGTACCACACGCAATCGCTATTGCACCCAGACATGCATTGGCTACATTCAATATCCCTGACAGATAAGCCCGATTCAAGATATCTCTGATTCCATTCGTTACGCCCAGCCCGCTTATCAGTACCATGTTAAGTCCCAGTACGATCCGATCCGGGTGATGTCCAAGTCCCAACTTAGCAACTAAGAATACCGCCGCCGAGGACAAAAAGGCGATGATAATGTTATACACTACAAGGTTCTGCTCTTTCTTTTCAAGCATACTGCCAAAATATACTTCTATCAACGCGCATATGAGAATTCCGACAATGGTATCTGCCAGATCACAGCCAAAATACACGCCGAACCCAACGCCGCCCAGGATTGCCGACAAGTATTTCTGATACATAGGCTGCGGCTTACGGTTCATGACTTCCTCATATTTCTCACGGATCTCTTCCACTGATGGAGTATTCCTGCATATGTATCTGGACAGATTATTCAGATAGTCCAGTCTGTCATAATGAAATCCCGTCCTGTGTACTCTCCTGACCTGCGTGATATAATGCCCGCCTGTCGGTCTGATCGTCGCCTGAATGTTGCTCTGTATTACGAATACACTGCACTGCTCCACATCATAACTTTCAATCATCCGATAGATACTGTCCTCTGCACGATCCGTCTCCGCACCGCTTTTTACCATCTCTTTTCCGATGTTCAGAATTTCATTTAATAATAATTCATAATCCATGCCACATATAGGTTCCGATATCCTCAAAACGTTCCCCCCTTCGCATTCCCAATATTAACAGATCGATAATCCTGTCCTTCCCAGAAAACTCTATATTGTCCATATCGGAACAATATAATTCTCCGCTCCCCTTCGGCTTTTTTTATTGCACTTCCATATTAGCCGAATTCTTCTGTTATCGCAACTAGTTTTAGGCTGTTTCATTATATTTTTCCAGTATCAACTCCCTAATCTTTAATCTGGGCAAGCATGAAAAACGATGGTGCAGTCACTACCATTATGGGACTCGACCGTTCCATCCGCTGGTGAAATAACACCGTGCTTCTGTTTATGATGATATAGTCATCCTCTTCTTGTAGAGTGCAAAAATAGTCGAATTTTGATAGTTTTTGCACTTCAGTGCATAAACTTCAAAAAGCGCGTTAGGTGGCACCCGCAAACAGGTCTTTGATAAAACAGGGGAACATTATGAGCTTCGTGAGGTTTTCGATGCTTATATGCGATTTGGAGGAATGCCGGGTATTGCCGATGTAGGATTAGACCAAGAAAAAGCATGGGTGTTACTTGAGGGCATCTACTCTACCGTAATTATAAGAGATATTCTTGAACGGGAAAATCGCAGAGGACAAAAAAGAATCACAGACTCTGTTCTCTTGAAAAAGATTGTCATGTTTCTTGCAGATAACATCGGAAGCAGTATATCTGTCTCCTCTATTGGAAACACTCTGTTGAACGAAGGACTGCTCGAAGATGGCAATCGAAAAGGAACACCTCGTGCTCATACAGTTCAAGCCTATGTAAATGCACTGCTGGAAGCATATGAGAAGATAGTTCTTTCCATGAATACCGGAATGGATTCTTCCTATGATGGTATAAAATCCATCAATTTAATTGACTGGCTGATTTCAGAATAAATACTATATCTTTATGTTAACATTGGGGCTGTCTTACAGATGATAATTCTGTAAGGCAGCCCTTCCACATGTCTGTATGATTAATCACTATAACACGTTAGCCGGATTCTCTTCCACCAACTCCTCGAATCTCACCACTCTCGTACATATCCTCTCTGCCAGTTCCATACGATGTGTCACAACCAGAAGCCCCAGTTTCCTTCGCTCTGCCATCTTAAGCATTACATCCCAGATCTGTGCCTGCGTGATCACATCCAGCATCGCAGTCATCTCATCCGCAATCACGCATCTGGTCTTAGGACTCATAGCCCTTGCGATACAGAACCGCTGCAACTCTCCTCCCGATAATTCTGCCGGGTATCTGGACAGCCACTCCTTCTCAATTCCCATCCACTTAAGCAGTTCCTCCTGCGGCTCCCAGCCTTCCGTCAGTGTCCGACTCAGTTTCCATCTGGGATTCACCGCTTTCTCCGGATGCTGATAGATGAGTTGTACCGGACAATACCCTTTCCTTGGAAGTGGTTTTCCCTCGAATAAGATGGTTCCGCTCTCAGGCTTTAAGTAACCCGCCAGGATCTGAGCCAGTGTACTCTTGCCGCATCCGGACGGTCCTACAAGCGCAACCCGTTCTCCTGCATCCATCGTGAAGTCCACATGTTCCAGTATGCTTCGATTCTTCCTATAAGAAAAACAAATATCCTTTGCCTCAATCAGCATGAATACAGCACACCTCCCCTCCGCGCAAAGTACGCATCGGAATCTCCCCCAGACATTCCTCCGTCTTATACAGACATCGGGGCGCAAACAGACAGCCACCCGGAATAGAACCTGCATATGGCTGTGTACCTGGAATCGGCTTGAATCCGTTCTGTGGAAGTGCCTCCCACAATGCCTTCGAATAGGGATGCCGAAGTGCTTCCGGTCCTCTGCCAAAATCCTCTGCCAAAGCCGTCTCCACCGTCGTTCCTGCATAGAATATCGCAATCCGGTCTGCATACTCAAACGCAAGATCAATATCGTGTGTGATCAGAATGATTCCCTTCCCCTCATCTGCCAGCGTCCGAAAATTGCTCATGGCTTCTTCTGCCATAGCCTTACTCATCCCGGGTGTCGGCTCATCTGCAACAATCAGTTTCGCATCCCCGATTACCGCCGTAGAGACAAGAACCCTTCGCGCCATGCCTCCGGACAGTTGGAAAGGATACAGTTCTTCCACTTCTCTTTGAAGCCCATAACGCTTGAATGCAAGCCTCTGTTTTTCCTTCGTTCCTCTTACTCCGACCACCTGCTTTCCCGTCTTCATCAGTGGGTCAAGATACTCCACAGACTGAGGTACCAACGCAATCTCCCGTCCCCGAAGCCGCTGCTGCAATTCTATCGTCATCGGCTGTCCATAATAACGCATATCGCCCGTTACCGATGCATTCTTAGGAAGAATTCCCAAGACAGTGCTTGCCAGCAGACTTTTCCCAGAACCGGAAGAACCCACGATCGCCAGGATCTCTCCCTCATCCACATGGATATTCAGATTACTGATTACTTTTAAGTCTTTCTGCTCCAATCCTTTCTCATACATACGAAAAGATACGGACAGATTCTTAATATCCAATATAGGTTCCTTATGTTCCATCTCTTCCTCCTACTCCTGCGCGCTCATCGGATCAATCAATAACTTGATATCATCGCCCAATTTATCGAACAGCATCACCACCATAACTAACAGCATTCCCGGGAAAAATACCAGCCACCACATCCCTGTAGAGATATGCTTCAGCGCCTCTGATAAGATAATCCCAATCGCCGGCGTATCCACACCCAGACCGAATCCCAGGAAAGTGACTCCCGCCTCATGCAGGATCGCGTGAGGGAATAACAGAATCAGACCTACAATGAACTGCGGAATCACATGTGGTATGATATGCTCACATGCGATCTGCACCTTCGTCCTCCCGAATCTCTCGGCTGCTTTTACATACTGCATATTCTTAATCTGCAGCACCTCCGCGCGAATTACTCTGGTAAGATTCGGCCAGTGAGTCAGCGCAATTCCGATAATCACACCTTTTAGCCCCTTTCCCAAAGCAAATGATATCAGCATCAGAAGTACCAGGTGCGGAATTCCCATAAACAGATCCACCAGATAGGAGATCATCTTATCAATCACGCCTCCAACCGTAGCAGATAAAATTCCGAAGACCAGCGCTATCACCGCACTGACGCCCGCTGCCAAAGTTCCAAGCAAAATACTGGTGGACAGTCCCTTTATCGTCCGACAGAACATATCCCGTCCCAGATAATCCGTTCCGAACCAGTGTGCCGCCGACGGCGGCAGTTTTTTTGCAGCATAGTCAGGTGCATAACTCTCTGGATTCATCACCAGGCCAGAGGCTGCAATTCCCAATAATATCACACAGATCATCCCTATAAGAAGCAGTGTTTTCGTTCTTCGATTCACATTCCTCATACTCTGCCACCCTCCCTGATCTCAGGATTCAGAAGCCCATACAGGAGATTCGCAATGAAATTTCCTACGAATACAAAGACAACCGAGAACATCGCCACTCCAAGCAGCATCGGCACATCCCCCTTAAGCCCCGCAATCGTCGCAGCATTGCCAAGCCCCGGATAGGAAAATACCTGTTCAGCCAGCACACTGCCGCCAAATAACTCGCTGAATGACGCAAACTGCAAGGTAATCGCAGGAATCGCAATATTACGCAATCCATGACGCTTTACAATCTGCCAGCGGCTCTCTCCCCTGGCTCTGGCAAATAATACATATTCACTCTTCATAACATCCATCATCTTCTGCCTTGTATGAAGGGCAATATTCGATACACCGGTAATACTCAGCGTCAATGCAGGCAATACCAGATGATGGATTCTCTCCCAGATGGTCACTTCACTCGCCGCCTTTCCCACCGGAACCGAGAACCCTACCGGGAACCAGCCCAGGTGAACTGCGAATACAACCAGCAACAATAGCCCAATCCAGAATGCCGGCGTAGATGACATCACAAAACAGAAGGTCTTGAGCACCCGATCTGCCAGACTATCCGAGAAAGTTCCCGCCACAACTCCAAGCATGAACCCCAGCACACCGGATATCACCCATGCCGTAAGCATCAATGCCGCCGAAGTAATAAATCGCTCTTCCAGCACCTGCACTACCGGCTTCTTGAATGCAATCGATGTTCCCATATCCCCATGCAGAAGATTCCTGATCCACGTAAGATATCGCTGAACCGGGGGATCATTCAGTCCCCAGTATTCAGCGATCACATCCTTCTGCTCCTGAGATATATTCGATTCCGAGCCCACATACGCTTCCACCGGATCAATCGGAGAAGATACGACCAGAATAAAACTGACCAGAGATACTCCCACAAGCAGCAGAAGCATCCGAAACAGTGTGCCCGCTATATATTTCATCATATTCATCATCACGATTCATTCCTTTACTCGGCAATATATTTCCACTCATTCATATTCTGAATGATCGGAAGTCCGTGTCCATGAGGGTGGATCATCTGTGTTCCTACATCCAGTCCATCTCTGATAAAGTATGTATGGTCAATATTCACCAGCCAGATATAGGGATAATCCACATTCGGTCCTGTCTCCCCGTCATACTGCGCCTTCTTTAGATATTCGACAGCCTCTTCTTCTGTCGTAGCCGCAAGTGCCTGCTCAAGATATCCATCCACCGTCTCATTCATATACATTGCGGCATTGCTCAGACTCACACTCAATGGATCTGCGAACTCCGAAGCAAATGCATTGTACACATCAATAAAATTATAATCTCCCGTACCGATACAGGTAGGATTCCTTCTTCCTTCCTCCTTACAGGTCGTCCAATCCTTCGCTTCTGCCGTAATCTTGATTCCAAGTTTCTCTGCATTCTCTGCAAACGCTACCGCAAGATTATATCTCTGCAGATCATCGGTACGTCCGGTAATCGTCAGTTTGCACTCTCTGCCATCCTTTTCACGGACACCATCACCATCCGTATCTACCCATCCTGCTTCTTCCAGAAGTTTGCACGCCTCTTCCACCTGTCCGTCTTCCAGTCCCGGTTCTTCATTTGCCCACGGCAGGTTCTCGAACCTTACCCAGGAAGGCGTCCCGATTCCATTGAGCGCATTTTCAATAATCTCTTCCCTGTCGATTCCGATATTCAGCGCCTTTCTCACTGCCACATCGCAGGTTGCATTATTCCCCACAATGGTTCCATCCTCTGTCTTCGTCTCAGGAATACAAGGGAGCGCGAATCCCCGGTTATCCGATGTTGCATACGTCTCCAGATGCATTCCATCTACTTCCTCATAGGCATATTCCGGATTGATCTTAACCACATCCAGAGTACCTGCCTGTGCATAAGACAACGCCGTCTCTTCATCGATATTTAGAAATGTAATCTGTGTAAACTCCGACTGCTCCCCATCATAATATTCATTCGGTTCCACGATCAACTGCTGTCCCACATCCAACTGCTTCACTTTGAACGGTCCGCTTGCAACCGGATTCGCAGCATAGTCATCCCCATATGCATGTTCGGCAACGATTCCCTGTAAAGCCACTGTCCTTATGAATGGCGAATACGCTTTATTCAGTGTAAACTGAACCGTTGTATCATCTAACGCTTCTACTTTATCCATCATAGTCAGATCCACACTCGCCCCGGTCTCCTTCGCAGTCTCATAAGTAAATACCACATCTTCTGCCGTAACAATTTCCCCATCCGAGAACTTGACATCATCCCGAAGATGGAATGTATAGATCATCCCATCTTCGCTAATCTGATAATCCTTTGCCAGATCTCCTTCCGTCTCAATCTCTTTATTAATCTTCAGAAGTGAAGAATAGAAGATATTCGTGCCATACATGGTATATCCCTGACAGGCATCATAGTCTCCTTCTGTCATATCTCCTACTGCAACTACTAACTCATCTTTCTTATCTTCTTCGACATGATCCTCCTTTGCTGTATCAGAAGAGCCACATGCACTTAGCATACTAATTGCCATGATTCCTGTTAACAATCGTGTAAATACATTCCTTTTCATCAGCCAATCCCTCCACACATCACTTTCACGAAAGTATTACGAATTCTATCTATATGTTAAAAAAACACGGAATCTTCCGCAAGCCCCGTAGGGGGATGTTTGACAGAAAAATCACATACGATTTTCATCTTGACATTTTCAATCATATTTTAGTATGATATCTATGTATTAGGCACAGCCTTGATCCACGTTTGTTAGGGAAAATCTTCCTGGCAAACGTGTTTTTTATTATTCAGGAAATAATCGAAGGGAGAATATTATGAATACAAGAAGACCATTTTATCAGACACTGTCATCTCTGTTCGCCGTAGTATTAGGCAATGCTCTATATGCACTGACAGTCAAGTTATTCCTGCTGCCGTCAGGCCTAGTAACAGGCGGTACCACCGGTATCGCACTTACCGTGAACCATCTGTTCCATATCAAGGTCTCAGCATTCGTCCTGGTTTTTAACATCACCATGCTTATCCTGGGATATATTTCATTAGGGAAATCTTTCGCTATCACGACTCTGGCAAGCACATTCCTATACCCAATGGCACTGGAACTCTTTGAACAATTCATAGGGGATTATGTGCTGACGCAGGATATATTATTGTGTACCCTGTTCTCCGGATTCGGTATCGGAATCGCCCTTGGAATCGTAATCCGCTCCGGAGCCTCCACCGGGGGAATGGATATCCCTCCGCTGCTGCTTCAAAAGACCTTGCGGATACCCGTTTCCATCAGCATGTATGCTTTTGACGTATGCATTCTTCTGTCTCAGGCGCTATTCAGACCTGCCGAGAACATCCTGTACGGCGTGGTACTGGTTCTAATCTATACCATGGTATTGGATAAGATGCTTCTGATGGGTACGAATAGAACTGAGGTGAAAGTAATCAGCGACAGATCCGATGAGATCCGCGAAGCAATTCTGACACGAATTGACCGAGGTGTTACGCTTCTGGAAGCCGAGAGTGGTTATCTGCATAAGAAATCATCCGTTGTCTTAAGCGTGATCTCCAACCGCGAACTTCCAAAAGTAGAGAAACTGATCCACGAGATTGATCCTGAGAGTTTTATGATTGTAAGCCGGGTATGCGAAGTCAGGGGACGCGGCTTCTCTTTGAATAAACGCTATCAATAGGGGAACTATTTCTTCCGCAAGGAAGAATAGACTGCAACTCCCATGATTACCGCTCCCCCGATCAGTTCCCGCACAGACGGAATCTCTCCAAGCAGTACCAATGCATAGAGGATGCCATAGACTGTCTCCATCCCGGAGATCAGCCCCGCCGTCTGTGCTTTCACTCCTCTCTGCGCTGATACATATAATGTATATGCGAATGCAGTGCAGATGAATCCGACAAAGGCAACGCCAAGCACATCCGCAGTCCGCCAATGTACCTCTATAAAAAGCAGGGTGGGAAGCAACACAACCGCTGCCGTTCCCTGCTCATAGAAACATACCAGTTTTCCCTCATATTTCCCGGAAAAGTACCGGTTCGCCAGGGTCAGGACCGCATAAGTCACACTGCTTACCATTCCCCATATAATTCCTATTGTCATCTGATTTTCCAACGAAAACTCTGGAATCGTGATAAAAACTCCTATCATAAGAAGAATCGCGCTAATTATACTCTGCCTGCTGAATTTCTCATGAAATACAAGCGGTTCAAGAAAAGTCAAAAACAGCGGAAATGTAGAGAACGTAATGGTTCCTATCGCCACGGATGATACCTGTATCGACTGAAAGAATGTAGACCAATGCACAGCCAGGACAATTCCCGTCATCATAATCCCTACGTAATCTTTCTTATCTGCCAGTTTCAGAGATTCTTTCTTCACCAGTATCATGCATAATAGCAAGATGGAAGAACACGTCACCCTTCCCATAGCCACTGTAATTGACGGCACTTCTACGAATTGTGCTGCCACGCCTGACAGACTAAATAGCATGACCGCAATATGCAGATACAGAATATTCTTTTTATTCGTTTCCATTATTATTTCCTCTAATCATATTATGATAATTGTCATCTTTTTAATCAACAACATTTATATAGTAATACTTCACTATGATTATTTCAATATTGATCTGAATCTTTCATAATACAATAATAGGAATTATCCGCCATGTTTCTGCACAGATAATTCCTATCTCTATATACTCTTCTATTTTTACAAATACTGATTCTTTATAATGCATATAATAAAGACGGATGCCAATTCTACTAATTCGCATCCGCCTTTATCTTGATTCATTGTCCATTGGATAATACCTCTTTCTTTTAACTCCGATTATTTTTAATCTACGTTCTTGGTGGTCCGTACCTTCCTTTCATAAATTCTCTTTCCCGATACTTAGCGCCTTATGTTCTCAGGAACTTTTCAACACTTATGTTGACGATAATAACAACCAATTTGTTTACAGCTCGCGTCTGTCTTACAATTTCGATTTGTTATTTTATGGTTATATAATATCAGCATAGTTTTTATTTGTCAATATATTTTTGCATTTTATTCCCATTTTTTTATTATTCTATTTTCCAAACTATATTTTCAGATTTTTCTACTATTCTTTTTTGTCATCTTGCATAAAACAACTCGCTTTTATATAGTTCAATCACGTCATTTGTTTGTTAATAAACATACAATTCTGTTAAATAAACTACTTTCGCCATATTTATTGTACAATTCTATTATTTGTGATAACATTCATACATCAAAAATGTATAGGAGATGCATATTATGGGATTTTTAACAGGGAAAACTGCTATTATTACAGGTGCCGGAAGGGCTGTTTTAAGTGATGGAAGATGTGGATCTATCGGATATGGTATCGCTACTGCTTATGCAAAGGAAGGTGCTAATCTAGTAATCACAGGACGTAATGTCCAGAAACTTACCGCCGCCAAAGAAGAGTTAGAAAGCCGTCATGGGATCAAAGTCCTCACAGTTCAGGCAGATGTCAATGCCGGGGCTGACAATGAAGCTGTTGTTGCCAATGTGGTAAAACAAGCCATCGACACCTTCGGACGCATCGATGTATTGATCAACAATGCGCAGGCTTCTGCATCCGGTGTTCCATTGGCAGAACATACGACAGATCAATTCAATCTGGCACTTTACTCCGGGCTTTATGCTGCATTCTACTACATGAAGGCTTGCTATCCTTATCTTAAGGAAACGAAAGGATCTGTTATCAACTTTGCATCAGGAGCCGGGCTGTTCGGTAATTACGGACAAAGTGCTTACGCTGCTGCCAAAGAAGGAATCCGCGGTCTTACCAGAGTTGCCGCTACGGAATGGGGACCTGACGGAATTAATGTTAACATCATCTGTCCGCTGGCATGGACTGCACAATTAGAGAATTTCGAAAAAGCATATCCGGATGCATTCAAAGCTAATGTAAAGATGCCACCAGCAGGACATTACGGTGATGCAGAACTGGAGATCGGACGTGTATGTGTTCAACTGGCCCATCCGGACTTCAAGTATATGAGCGGCGAGACCATTACACTGGAAGGCGGCATGGGCTTAAGACCGTAAGATCATATCGTAGGGATAACGCAAGGGCAGATACCGAAGCATCTGCCCTTTCTGCCAGTATATATTTCTTATAAATTTTTTTCTTAGAAGAATACTCTTCTGATATCATTATACATCACAAATACCATCAGAACCATCAGAAGCGCAATTCCGATCATATGCACATATCCTTCCTTCTCCGGCGGTATTCGTTTTCTTCTTATGGCTTCTACGAACAGGAATACCAGACGCCCGCCGTCCAGTGCCGGCAGCGGCAGCAGATTCATAACTCCTAAATTTGCTGATATAAGAATTGCGATATATAACATCTGTGCCAGCACCACATATACTCCATACGACCTGCTCTGCTCATAGGCATCATCCACTACATCTACGATTCCGACAGGTCCCGACATCTGATCCATGCCAACCTGACCGGTCACCAGCATCTTCAGACTCTCTATCGTCGTACTGATCCAATACTTTACTTCATATGCTCCATACTGAAGTGCAGTCAGCGGATTCGCTTTCGTATAACCGGAACTTGCGATTCCAAGCCGCGCATATCCCAGTTCCTCATCCATCTTCGGAGTCAGTGTAACCGTCTTCTTCTCTCCGTCATGGATATAGGTTACTTCCACCGTCTCGCCTTGATGAAACTGATTGTATATGCTGACCTCCCGGAAGATATGAACCCTCTTATCCCCCATCTTCACAATGGTATCGCCTGCCTGCATCCCCGCTTCTGCCGCCGGATATCCCTCTTCGACTCCACTCAATACCGGCTTATCATAACCGATCATCGCAATTAAGATAACGGAGAATATAAATGCCAGTATAAAGTTGAAGATAGGCCCTGCCGCAATTACGGATATTCTCGCCCAGACCGACTTATTATTAAAATTATTCGGCGAATCTGTCGCCTCCTCATCTTCCCCCATCGCACAGAATCCGCCAATCGGGAAGAGCCGGACCGCATATTTCGTCCCCTTGTATTCCCGGGAATAGATTGACGGTCCCATTCCTAATGCGAATTCCTCTACATCAATCCCATTCTTTTTTGCCAGTAGAAAATGTCCCAGTTCGTGAAAGAACACGATGAAACTAAAGATAATGATCGCTAATATAATACCCAAGTTGCAAGTTACCTCCTGCTGTTAATTCTGTCATAAGTTGCTGCTTCTGTCTCTAATATCTGTTCAAGCGTCGGATTCTCAATATTCTTATGCGCACGCATACAGTCATCAATAATCTCCATGATCTCCAGATATTTGATCTGACGCTTCAGGAACTGACTAACTGCCAACTCATTGGCTGCATTGAATACTGTCGGAAGGGAGCCTCCTCTTCTTCCGGCTTCATATGCCATCTGCAGACCATAGAATGTATCCATATCCGGCTTCTCGAATTCCAGTTTTCCTAAGTTCCAGAAGTCCACTCTGTCTCCGGGAAGATATCTTCGCTCCGGATAATAAAGAGCATACTGAATCGGCAGCTTCATATCCGGAGTTCCAAGTTCCGCCATGATTGCCCCATCTACGTACTCAACCATCGAATGAATAATACTCTGTGGCTGTACCACAACCTGTACCTGATCCACATCAACACCAAACAGCCATTTCGCTTCAATGACTTCCAGTCCCTTATTCACCATCGTAGATGAATCTATGGTAATCTTCTGTCCCATAGACCAGTTTGGATGCTTCAGAGCATCCTTAGGTCCAATCTCCAGTAAATCCTCCTGTCTCTTCCCACGGAACGGTCCACCGGAAGCCGTCAGCAGAATCTTATGAATCGCCTTATGCTCATTTCCCTGCAAGGACTGGAAGATTGCGCTATGTTCGCTATCCACCGGAAGAATAGATACACCATTCTCAGCCGCCAATGGCATGATGATATGCCCCGCCGTTACTAAGGTCTCCTTGTTCGCAAGCGCAATATCTTTTTCAGCCTTGATTGCTTCAATTGTAGGACGGATGCCAATCATTCCTACAATCGCTGTCACCAATATCTCAGTCTCTTCCATAACGGATACTTCAATCAGTCCATCCATGCCCGATACGACCTTGGTGTCCGTATCTGCAATGCGTCCCTTAAGTTCCTTTGCTTTCTCTTCTGACCATACAGCCGCCAGACGTGGGTGGAATTCCCGGATCTGTTCTTCCAGCAGTGCTATGTTGCTTCCGGCCGCCAGCCCCAGAACCTCGATATCCCCATTCTCTCTGACAACTTCCAAAGTCTGAGTTCCTATGGAACCTGTAGATCCCAATATGGCTATTTTCTTCATACAATACCTCTCTTCTATAATATGTGGGAAAATCTTTCAAATATCCTTCCCACCTACGCCCTGCCACCGGCAGTTCCCTCCGGATGCCTGGCAACCTTAGATATTACCGGCAAGCAATGTAGCCAGATAATAGATAATCGGTGCTGTGAATATTACACTGTCAAACCGATCCAGGATTCCGCCATGTCCCGGAATTAATTTTCCATAGTCCTTAATATCATGGTTACGCTTAATTGCTGACGCTGCCAGATCACCTACCTGAGAGATCATACCGCCAACACCACAGATAATTGCATAATGCAGTGGATTCGCCTCCGCTCCTCCCCACTGGTTCATAGCAAGCGCGAAGAGAATTCCAAGCAGTGCCGCACCCACAACTCCGCCGATTCCACCTTCTACAGACTTCTTTGGGCTGAGTTTTGGAGCCATCTTATGCTTGCCGATCAGCATTCCCACACAATAAGCACAAGTATCGCATCCCCAGGAACTTAAGAAGATCAGCCATACCACTACGCCGCCGTCCGGAAGCATCCTGGTCTGATATACGTAGGACAGCATAACTGCCACATAGAACAGCCCAAAGAATACAGTCATAACCTGCTCTGCCCTGAAAGTTGGATATGCAAACACATATACCGCCATTACCAAAACCAGGAACAGAATCGTAAGCATCGTCACATATTCCATATGACCTGTCAAGAGGATTCCATAATAAGCGACCGCTGCCACGTAGCCAACGCCTCCTAATACTTTATTATGCACATCAACAACCTTATATAATTCAGACATTCCGATCAAACTGATAATTCCAAGGAATGCAAATAACAGATTCCCGCCGAAGCCTACTGTCACAATCAGTATGACCACCAATACGATTCCGCTTAACAGCCTTGTCTTAAACATCTTATCTCTATTCCTCCTTCACTCCACCATAACGCCGGTCTCTGGCATTGTACTGCTCGATTGCCCTTGTCAACTCTTCCTTCGTAAAGTCCGGCCATGGAACATCTGTAAAATAAAATTCTGTATATGCAAGCTGCCACAACAGATAATTGGAAAGCCTCAGTTCCCCGCTGGTACGGATCAGCAGATCCGGATCAGGAATATCATGGGTATCCAAATAACGCTCCAGCACCTGCTCATCTATCTGCTCCGGTACAACTTTTCCATCCACACAATCTCTTGCAAGCATTCTTACCGCACGGATAATCTCATCCCTGCTCCCATAATTAATCGCGATCTGAAAATTCAGACCACCGTTATTCTTCGTAGCCTCCTCAAGTTCCAGAATCCTGCTCCTGATATCTTCATCCAGTCTTGTGATATCTCCAATGACCCGGACCTTCATATCATTCTTTGCCGCCGTCTTAAGACAAGTCTTCATATAGTTCCTTAACAGCTTCATCAGAGCATCCACTTCGTCCTTTGGACGATTCCAATTCTCCGTGGAGAATGCATACACCGTTAAATACTTGATTCCCATGCGCCAGGCATCTTCGCAGATACGTTCTACGTTCTTACTGCCCTGGGCATGACCGTAATTACGAGGCATTCCCTTAGACTTCGCCCAGCGGCCATTCCCATCTAATATAATCGCAACATGCTGCGGTATATTCATAGTTCCAATCTCCTTCCATAGAGAAAGACGTGTTGCATGAACGAAAGGACAGACCCTCCGCAAAGGCTTTTGGTCTGCCCCCTCTCTCATTAAACAGTCATTACTTCTTTTGATTTTACTTCTACTGCCTTGTCAACTTCTTTGATATACTTATCAGTCAGTTTCTGTAACTGTTCTCCCATATCCTTGATCTCATCCTCTGAGATATCAGATCCTTTCAGTTTCTTGAAAGCATCGTTACCGTCACGGCGGATGTTACGGATAGCAACCTTCGCTGCTTCTCCTTTCTTCTTAACATCCTTCACCAGTTCTTTTCTGCGTTCCTCAGTCAGTTCCGGGAATACAAGGCGGATGGTCGAACCGTCATTGGTAGGGTTAATTCCAAGGTCTGATACCTGGATCGCTTTCTCAATCACCTTCAGCATACTCTTCTCCCATGGCTGGATCTGAATCATACGCGGTTCAGGAACAGATACGTTCGCCACCTGCTGAATCGGAGATGGTGCTCCATAGTAATCAACCATAATCTTATTCAATACATTCGGATTCGCACGTCCGGCTCTGATGGTTCCCAGATCCCCATCCAGGTTTGCCATCGTCTTCTTCATCTTGTCTTCGTATACCTGTAATCTTTCATTCATAGTTTCTTGTCCTCCCTTATTCTTATACAGTTACTTTCGTTCCTGTAAATGTTCCTGTCATCGTCTCTACAATACTATTCTCTTCATTCAGCCCGAATACCAGCATCGGCATCTTGTTCTCCAGGCACATGATGGATGCAGTCAAATCTACTGCCATCAACTTCTGATCAATGATCTCCTGGATAGAAATCTCATCATACTTCTTCGCATCCGGATTCACCTTCGGATCACTGTCATAGATTCCATCAATCGCCTTAGCCAGAAGCATAGCATCTGCCTCAATCTCAATCGCACGAAGCACAGCACCTGTATCCGTTGAAAAATAAGGATGTCCGGTTCCTCCTGCGAAGAAGATTACCTTGCCTTCATTCAGTGCCTCAACTGCTGCATCCTTAGAGAATAAGGTGGTAAATGCACCACATACAAAAGGTGTGAATACTTCTGTCTTCATCCCTGCATAACGGAAGATATCAGATACATAGATACAGTTCATAACCGTAGCCAGCATCCCGATCTGGTCAGCCTTTACACGGTCGATTGTCTCACTGGTTCTTCCTCTCCAGAAGTTACCGCCTCCGGTAACAATGGCAACCTGGATACCGTCATCTACTAACTGCTTCACCTGCTTGGCTACTCCCATGCAGGTTGCTTCATCGAATCCTGTCTTTTTATCACCTGCGAGGGCTTCCCCGCTGAGTTTCAACAATACTCTTTTCATAGTCTTGTACTCCTTGTCCATGTTCTATTATGCCTTCGCATACTTGTAATAAAGTATAGCATATGAATAAAAAAAAGGGAATATGCTTCCGCAACATTCCCTTGAAATTGTGCTATACGCAAATTATGTTATGAAGACTGTTTTTGCTTCATAATACGAAAATACATTATCAAAAGCAAGGTAGATGCCAAAACCCAAGCCGTTGGACTAGCAAGGCAGATGCCAGTGTAACTGCCATAATGGGAGCCTACAACTGCGGCTGTACTTCGACCGATAAGTTCTGCAATTCCGGCCGTCATGGGGAGCAGTCCATATCCCATCCCCTGTATTCCGTTGCGGTAGAGATTCACAATAACCAGAATGACAGCAGAAACGCCAACACATTTTAAGTAAATATCCACATAATTCATAATCTCATTTACATTCTCAGATACGAACAACACCGTCAGATATTTGCCGCCAAAGAAAACGGCAGCACCTGTAATAACCGCATATATCTCTCCCATCCATGTAGCACTGCGAAATCCCTGCCTGATACGGTCAATCCTTCCAGCACCTATATTCTGAGCACAATAGGTAGACATAGTAGTTCCAAAAGCAACATATGCCTGAGATACAATCTGATCAATCTTCACTGCTGCTGAAAATCCTGCAACTGCAACCGATCCTAAGATATTAAGCGCTGACTGGACTACAATTGTTCCAATCGCCGTAATGGAGTATTGGAACGCCATAGGGAATCCAACCCTCATCTGCCACTTGGCCAGATCCCAGTTCATTTTCCACTCTTCTTTGCGAAGACGTAATACCGGAACCTTTTTCCAGATGTATACCAGGCACAACAAGCCGGAGATTCCCTGGGAGATTACCGTTGCATACGCGGCACCCGCCGCTCCCATATGAAACATCACGATAAATACCAGATCCAGTACAATATTTAAACATGCAGACAGTATTAAAAAATACAGCGGACGCTTGCTGTCGCCGATGGCTCTTAGAATACTTGCGAGTAGATTGTAGAGTACCTGAGCCACAATTCCTCCGCAGATTACCATAATGTAACTGTATGCCTGACCATACATGTCGTCAGGGGTATTCATCCATCTTAAAATATTCTTCATCATAGCCATACTCAGTATCGTAAGCGTAATGGATACCACTGCCGATAAGATCGCCGCTGATGCAACTGACTGGCGCATAGCCTTCAGATTCCCCGACCCATAATGCTGTGCTGTGATAACAGTGAATCCTGCTGTCATTCCAAGCAGAAATCCAAGAATCAGGAACATAATCGTTCCGCAGGAACCAACTGCCGCTAATGCCTCATTTCCCACGAATTTGCCGACAATAATCGTATCTGCCATACTGTAAAATTGCTGAAAGACATTTCCGATGAAGATGGGAATCGTGAAGTTCAATATTATTTTCGCCGGGCTGCCTGTTGTCATATCTCTTTCCACACAAACTTCCTCCTGTCTCACTTTTTCCATACCAAAGTTTTCATAATAAAACGCAATCGAAAAGACCCCTAACTAAAATGGGGTCTTTTCAGCATTTTTACTTCTTTCTAGAATTCCCATTGCAATCTTCTCGCTGGTAATCGGAAGTTCTTTGAACCAAAGTCCGGTTGCATTAAAAATCGCATGGGCCAGCGCCGGAGCCGGTGTATTAATGACAATCTCTCCGATGGACTTCGCACCGAACGGACCACTCTCTTCATAACTGCTCTCGAATTCCACGCGCATTCTTCCGGTATCCAACCGCGTAGGCACCTTATACTGCATAAAGGAGTTATTACGAAGCCTTCCTTTGTCATCGTACTGGATGTCTTCGTACAAAGTCATGCCAATGCCCTGTGCCAGGCCTCCTTCTGTCTGGACTCTTGCCAGATTCGGATTCACAACAGTTCCACAATCTACAACTGCCGCATAGTCAAGGATCTCAACGTGTCCAGTCTCTTTGTCCAGTTCGATCTCAACGGCTCCAGCCATGAAAGGCGGCGGCGACAACGGAGAACTATTACTCTCTGTCACCTGAAGCGCATGGTTATTGCCTACCATAGATTTAAAGCCTACTTCTGCAAGTGATACAGATGCAGACTGATCCAAAGTTTCCACCCGGTCTCCCGCAAATACTAACTTTTCTGCAGATGTTTCCAGCATCTCTCCTGCCACTTCCAGAATCCTCTCTTTCAACTGAGCACAGGCACGCTCCACAGCCTTGCCTGTTACATAGGTGGTACTAGATGCATAAGATCCCGAATCATATGGCGAGGAATCCGTATCCGCTCCCAGAACTGCAATATCCTCCACAGAGCACTCCATGCACTCTGCAGCCATCTGTGCTAATATAGTATCGCATCCGGTTCCCATATCCGCTGCTGCAATTAACAGAGTGTAACTTCCATCTTCATTCAATTTGATTGTCGCCGAGCCTACATCCACTGCTGCAATTCCCGATCCCTGCATTGCCATGGCGATTCCTACACTTCGTACTTTGCCATTCCCCATATCCCTGCAAGGATGTTTGTCCTTCCAGCCAATCATAGATGCCGCACGCTCAAGACACCTGTCCAAAGCACAACTATTGGTCTGCTCTCCGTAGTATGCCGGCATAACCTGTCCTTCACGTACCATATTCTTCTCCCGCAGTTCTACCGGATCCATTCCCAGCCTGTCAGCCAGTTCATTCACGGCTGACTCTACAGCGAAGATACCCTGCGTCGCACCATAGCCTCTGTATGCGCCCGCCGACATGACATTCGTATACACTACATCATAGGCAAAGCGATGGGCTTCCAAAGAACCGTAGAGCGGAATGGATTTGTGTCCGGACAAACCAACCGTAGTAGGGCCATGCTCGCCGTATGCTCCCGTATTCGACAGAGTATAGACATCCATTGCGCGGATTCTTCCATCCTTCATCGCTCCTACTTTCACAGTTACTTCCATCTCATGTCTTGGAGAAGATGCCACCTGAGACTCTTCTCTGGTAAAGATCATCTTCGATGGTTTCCCGGTCTTCCAGGTTACAAATGCAGGGAATACTTCTGCCACTACCGTCTGCTTCGCGCCGAATCCTCCTCCGATTCTAGGCTTCATAACCCGGATCTTAGACTTCGGGATTCCAAGCGCCTTGGCCAAGATTCTACGAACATGGAATACGATCTGGGTAGAACTGAATATATTCAATCTTCCGTATGCATCCATATAACAAGCGGTACGGAATGTCTCCATCATTGCCTGCTGATTTGCCTTGGTATGATAAGTACCTTCCACAACCACATCACAATCTTTTAGCACTGCATCCACATCTCCATTGTGAGATTCATCGCTCGCACATAAATTTCTCTGATTATCCGCCCCTACCGGACATAAGACCACCCAGTTATCTTCCGGATGCACCAGTATCGGGTTATCCATTGCCTGATGGAAATCCAGAATCGCAGGCAGCACCTCATATTCTACTTTAATCAGACGAAGGGCCCGGTCTACGCACGCTTCATTCTCCCCGGCAACAATCGCTACCGGATCTCCCACGTAACGAACATGACGATCTAGAATCAGGCGGTCCTGCGGACTTGGCTCCGGATAAGTCTGTCCTGCCATCGTGAATCTCTCCTGTGGCACATCTTCCCAGGTATAGATTACTTCAATCCCCGGAACCTTTAAGGCAACATCCGTCTTGACAGAGAGGATATTCGCATTGGCATGAGGGCTTCTAAGCACCTTCACAATCAGGCAGTCCTTAGGTGCCAGATCATCCATGAATACCGGCTTACCCGTAACTAATGCCATCGCATCCTTCTTCCTGACAGGCTGACTGACTACTCGCATGATTCTCCCCCTCTTCTCCGATACTCTAAGAATTGCTTTATCGCCCTTAACTGACCTTCATAGCCGGAACATCTGCATAGATTTCCCGCCAGGTACTCCTTGATTTCCTCTTCGGAAGGATCTGGATTCTCCCGAAACAATGCAATCGCATTCATAATCATCCCCGGATTGCAGAAACCACACTGCTCCGCCCCCTGGTCTGCAACAAATGCGCCAAATTCCTCTGCCTCTTTCTGAAGTCCTTCCAGCGTCTCCACACGGTGACCGTCTGCTCTTGCAGTCAAAAGCGAACAGGACAGAATCGGCTTGCCATCCAGGAATACCGTGCATAATCCGCAATTGGAGGTCTCACAGCCACGTTTCACACTATAACAGCCATGAGATCTTACATAATCAATCAACAACTGATCGCTGTTAATCTCATCTTCTCTGGTCTTTCCGTTCAATACGATTTTAACCTTCATGGCTATACCTCTCCTCCTCTCTCCTGCAATGTACTAAGACACCGGAATAGCAGAACCTCTGCCAGATGACTCCGATACTCGGCACTGGCACGCATATTGCTGTCCATTGGTATATCCTTCGCTAATCCAGCCGCCAGACTTCTAAGGTCTTCTTTCGTATAGGCGCCCTTTCTTAGTCGCATAACCTCTTCAGTTCCAATCTCAATACGAATCGCACGTCCCGGTCTTGCACCTGCCACAACATAGCCCCGGCAGTTATCTGTCTGCCCGGACAATGCTGCCGCACAAGCCAGTACCGGGAAATCCGTCTTCGCATTCCGATGTGTCATATAAACACATTTTACAGGTGTCTTCTTTACAATAATGCGAACCAGAATGTCCCTGTCTCTCTTTATCCCAACAAACTGTTCCAGCGGGATTACACCGCTCTGATACAATTCAACATACGTATCTAACGCAAGAAAACAAGTCAATACATCGGAGAAACCGAATCTTCCGAAGATACTGCCCCCTATCGTAGCCAGATTCCGAAACTGTACGCCTACAATATCCTTCACACAATCTCTGATTGCTCCATTCGTCCACTCGTTCAGCCTCGGATGCAGTTCTAACTGCCGAAGCGTTACCATGCACCCTATAGAGAAAGAGTCTTCTGTCTCTTCGATGGTATCCAGCCCCAGTCCAGACAGATCAATTGCCTTCTGAACCGTCCGATCAGACATCTTAAGCCACAGCATACCTCCCAGTATACAGTTAGACTTCTTCTGATTCAGTTCATATGCCTGCTCAAGGCTCTCTGCTTTTACATATTCTTTGATCTTCAACATAGTTTCCATCCTCCATAAGCATCCATGCAACACTCGCTATTCTATCTACTCAGCCGCATTCTCATCTTTTGGCAGTACGATATTGAGAATCATTGCAACCAATGCCGCCGGCACAATACCAGAACCTCCGAAGATTAACTGGATCGTATTCGGCAACTGAGCCAGAACTCCGCTATTTGATCCGATTCCATATCCAAGTCCCAGCGCAACTGACACGATTGTAATATTTCTTGCTGTCATCGGTTCCTTGGTAATTAACTGGATACCGCTCACAACAATAGAAGAAAACATCATAACCGCTGCTCCGCCAAGCACGCTCTGAGGCATAATGGAGATCAACGCTGCCAGTTTCGGGAACAGACCGCACAGAATCAGGAATACGGCACCTGTTGCCAGCGCAAACCGATTCACGATCTTGGTCATCGTAACCAGTCCGACATTCTGGCTGAATGATGTATTCGGAAGCACGCCGAATAATGCAGCGAATGAAGAACCAATTCCATCACAAGTCACGCCGCCGGACAATTCTGTATCCGTAGCCTCACGTCCCATACCGCCTTCCATAACGCCAGAGATATCTCCAACAGTCTCAACCGCTGTTACAATGAACATAATCATGATTGGAAGAATTGCTCTCCAGTCGAATACCGGCTTAACCGGAAGCAGTTTTGGAAGTGAGATCCAGTCTGCCTGAGCCAGTTTATCCCAGTTCAGGACCCACGCCTTCGTATACTCTACGCCATCAGCATCCACGCCTGTAGTCGGCAAGACGATTCCCATAATCGCCGCTACGATATAGCCAACGATAATACCGATCAAGATAGAAGATGCACTGGTCATCCCCTTTGTGCAATGCTTCAGAACTACAATCACAATCAGTACGATTCCGCCAAGCAGAAGATTCTCAAGAGAACCGAAATCCGCTGCCGTATTGCCGCCTCCAAAGGAATTCACGCCCACTGCGATCAGCGACAATCCAATGGATAATACAACCGTACCCGTAACAACCGCCGGGAAGAATCTCCTTAACGGCTTAATCAGGAAGCCCAATACCGTCTCAAAAAGTCCACCGATGATGGATGCACACATAATTGCTCCATAAGCCAGGACTCCACCGCCCATCACCTGCGCCACACTGTTGAACACGCCGATGAATCCGGAACTGGTTCCCATGATAATCGGCACTTTACCACCGATTGGTCCAATCGCATACAACTGAACTAACGTCACAATACCTGCCACTAACATCGCATTCTGCAGCAGATCTACCTGTAGATCTGCGAATTCGCTGCCTGCACCCATTCCACAGGCTCCGGTAATAATTAATAATGGGGTTAAGTTTCCTACAAACATCGCAAGTACATGCTGTAGTCCGAGAGGAATTGCTCTCTTTAATGGCAGTTTTCCATAAAATTCATATTCTGCACCTTTTTTCTCTGGTTTATTCACTGTTCTCTCTCCTTTTGTAAATTTATTCAATCGTAGGAAGTATAACTTAAAATAGGGATTTTGTATAGATTTTCTTACGAATTTAGCAGAAAAACCTTGAAGGATTCCCCATTCTAATCTTCCGCAGACAATATTCCTTCCTCAATCGGGTATCTGCCGAATATTCTCGCTGCATCCATCAATGCCTGCATATTCTCCTTCGGTGTCCCCACTGGCATCTGGCATCCCGAAGTAAGCACATACCCTTTTGGCGAATCATAACCCTTGCGGATACATTCCCTTGCAGAACGCAGGACATCATGAGGAGTACCAAACCGCATCACTTCCACTGGTGGGACATTCCCCTGGATACTCATATAATTCCCCAGAATAGTTTTGGCTTCTTCAACATCTTCGACATTATCCAGACTGAAAGCGCCAATCCCAGTTTCTTTTATAAACTCCCATAACTTACGGCTTGTCCCACATATATGAAGTCCGCATCCTCCGCCATTTTCTCTGATATAATCTACATTCTTCTGGAAATACGGCAAAGAAAATGTCTTATACTGCTCTACACTGATCAAAGATGTAGAACTAACCGGATCAGCGAATCCAATTCCAACGCCAATATCCAAAAGCCGGTCGATATACCGGTTATTATTCTCTACGATCACATCCAGAAGCTGCTTAACCTTTTCCGGCTTTCTTACCGTTCCGATCAAAAGCCGCTCTGTTCCAAGGACCATAGCCGCAATCGTAAATGGTCCTGTAACCGTTGCGCTGACAGGCACTTTATCCCCCAGCCTTTCTTTTACAAGCCGAACACCCTCTAAGATAATCGGAAGCCTTCCATCCTTATCTACATCGACCAATTTTGCATTATGTGCTTCCTCTAGCGATAATGCCGGCTCTTCCAGTTGTGCTATGTTATAATCCGAATACTTGACTTTCGCACCCATGGCTTCTGCCATTCCCCGAAGAGTACAGGATACTCCTGCACCGTCAGAATGAAAATTGTGATAAATATATTCTTCCAGTTCACACATCTTTTCCGAAGAGTGATAGTATTCCTTCAAAGTACAGTGAATCATCGGCGCCAAAGTCTCACCCGTATCCAGGCAGCACATGATTCTGTCGACTTCCTTCCCCTCGCTCAGCAATCGACTTCGTTCGAGCGCCGTCAGTTCATCTTTCTTAATCTTCAGTCCGTTCAAATATTTTTCAATCATAAGCCCCCACACTTTTCTTTCTCAATTTAGATTCCGTCTTTTTGCCTTTCCCTTCCCCTTCAGCGGAAAGGCATTCTTACCTTTTCAAGAATATGACACCCATATCATTTTGTCAATCATGTTTAAGCTTAACTTCCCACTCTAAATGCAGTGCAAATGATTTGCCCATTTGATTCAAAACAAAATCTGTTCCATACCTAATACAATCACACAACAAATCAAAGAAACAGGAAACAATCCCATTCCAATCCAGGCACATGCAATTCCTACCAAAAATGCTGCAGCACCAGATATAGGAGATTGCGTAACTTTCGTAATAGCCGGAAATGTCATAACCGCTAAAGTTACATAAGGAACATAATAAAAGAATGATTGTATAAATCTGTTTTTGATAGGTTTGCTTATCATTGTTAAAGGAAGAACCCGGACGACATAGGTAACAATTGCCATGGTTCCTATATAAAGATAAGAATTCATTGATTTATCTCCTCCTGTTTTCTAGGAAATATAATTGCTGCTGCGCCAGAAATTATAACTGTCAAAATAATTGTCTGTGTACCACCGGATAACGAAGACAGAATTGGCAATGCCTGAAATATCAGACTGAATAAAAATCCTGCGATGATACATGCTAACACTACTTTATCTTTTTTTCCTGCCGGAATACCTCCCATTACTACGGATGCAATAACTGCTACAACAACTGACATAAACAGATTTCTTGGTGTCGCGTAATTGATGCCAAACACCGAGCAAAGCAGAGCGATCTTAATAATCTGAATTATGCAAACTCCATCTTTATGAAGATTCGCACCTAATGGAATCGTAAGGTCTGCCACATCTGATGGAATGCCAAGTTCTTTGGCCTGTATCATATTAATCGGCAGTGTTGCTGCTGAAGAGCAGGTTCCCAGTGCTGTAAGAGTTGGAGCTGCTGCCGTTTTCCACCATCTTCGAACTCCCTCTGCTCCGGCACCAATATATGCCATAACCGTTTGTGAAACTATGTAATATGCCACAATTACAAATAAATATAATACGATTGCTCTTCCAAGAGGACCTACAACCTGCCTTCCATACTGACCAATCAGGATTGCAAAATAACATCCAAGTCCAAGAGGCGCAATCTTCATAACAATATTGATGACTTTGATAATAACCTCCGTCATACTATCCATAAGATCAAGTACTGGTTTTCCTTTTTCACCAGCCATAATAATTGCAATTGAAAAAAAAATTGTAAATACAATCAATGCCATCAAATTGCTTCTAGAGAACAACTCCGGAAAATCGCTTACCGTAAACATTCCAAGAATATTCATACTTCCGGAAAGATCTTCCACTTCCTGTGTCAAATATCCTCCTCATTTGAATTAACTGAATTACATTTTCTTAGATAAATGTTTATGTATTGCATCCTTCAACTGGTTCATAGCCTGTTCCACAATAGTTCGTGGACATGCAACATTGAAGCGCTCAAACTGTGCTGTCTCCGGTCCGAAGATACTTCCTGAATCCAGCCACAGTTTTGCTTCTTCAAGTACAATATGTTCCAGTTCTTCATTCGTAAATCCATATCCTGAAAAGTCAATCCAAACAAGATAGGTTCCTTCTGGCTCAACAAATTTTGCATATTTAAGATTTTCTTTCACAAACTCACGCACATATTCTACATTGCCATAAATATACTCCACCAGTTCGTCAACCCATTCAGCCCCTTTTGTGTAGCAAACCTTTACTGCAAGTTGTCCCATAAGGCTTCCCTGGCTATATGCAGCTTGTGTATTTGCCCACTGATACTTTTTACGCAATTCTTCATTAGGAATAATAATGTTTGCCGGCTGAAGACCTGCAACATTGAAAGTTTTTCCCGGAGAACTATAAAGTGCAACAATATTACGATACTTCTCATCAAGATTCATGCAGCTTGTAAACTTATGTCCCGGAAAGATGAAATCACAATGCATTTCATCAACCATCAGAACTATATTGTATTTCAAGCAGATTTCTGCAACCTTCTCGAGTTCTTCGGCTGTCCAAACTCTTCCGACCGGATTATGAGGATTACAGAAAATCACGGCTTTTACATCTTCTTCTTTAATCTGTTTCTCCATTTTTTCGAAATCAATCGTATATCTTGCATCTTCATAATGAAGCTGGCAGTTAATGAAACGTCTTCCATTATTCTTAATCACTTCACTAAATGGATAATATACCGGCTGCATTACCATGATTGCGTCACCCTCATTCGTAAATGCCTTCACACTTGTTCCAAGTGCATAAACAATTCCTGCTCCTAAGGTTACCCACTCTGGTTCTATGGTATATCCATGCCTTGTGGAAAACCAATGATTGATTGCGTCAAAATAATCATCAAGCGGATCTGTATATCCGAAAATCCCATGATCAATTCTCTTATGAAACTCATCCAAAATAACATCCGGGAGTTTAAAATCCATATCCGCAACCCAAAGCGGAAGCAAATCATCTCTTCCTTTACGTTTCATACCAAAATCATATTTTAAGCAATCTGTACCACGACGATCAATGATTTCGTCAAAATTATACTTTCCCATCTTTTTCTCCTTTTCTTTTTTTCTCTCTTTTATTGTTTAACCGTTAAACTTTCTTTATAATATATTTATATACTCTTCCATCGGTTTTGTCAAGATATTTATTGTTTATATCATAAACTATTTTAAAATACATTGCTCATTTTAAGCCATTTTTAGGTTTATTATCACAGATTTATAGTTATTATTGTATTTTAATTAAACTTTTTATATCCAAAAATATTTATCTTTGTTATGGATGTTTTATTTTACATTTAAACAATTATTGATTTTTTTCTTAACAAAAGATATAATGAATAAGAACGCAAGTTATAACTTAAACAGAGGGAGTATGAATCCGATATGGAAAACGATAATAAACAAAACGGTATGATCGATGAGAGTTTTCGCGCATTAAATGAACGGCACAATCGTATTTATCAGTTTGTTCTGATGTACAACAACTATATTTTTTCAACCCACGATTACGGCATGGGCATCCCCCTAACCATGATCGAAGCCCATACACTAACTTACATCGAAGATAATCCTGGATGCACTGCAACAGACCTTATATACTATTGGAACAGAACCAAAGGTTCCATTTCTCAGATTGTCAGTCATCTTGAAAAATCAGGTTTAGTTGAGAAGCGAAAAAAAGAAGGTAATAAGAAAACACTTTATTTATACGTAACAAAATTGGGCGCTCAATTAAGCAAAGCCCACAAATTATATGACACCATAGACATCGCCAAGACCATGGAGCATCTAAAAAAAGAATGCACTGCTGAAGAAATCGAATCATTCTACAAAGTACTTGATATTTACAATCAAGTCATCCGAAAAGATTTTGAAATCAACGCAGGTCATCGTTCCGAAAAGGATGCCAAATAAACACCTTAAGAATAATGCAGAAAGAAAAAGCAAAAACCCGTAGACTTACGTCCACGGGTTCATTTACATTCATTGTAAAACTGACTGTCAAACTCGCGCTTTCTAGTTTCCAGCCATCTGTGCTGCAACCTCAGCTGCAAAGTCCTCATTCTTCTTCTCAAGACCTTCTCCTGTCTCAAAACGAACAAACTTCTTAACTGTTACGTTAGCACCGTTCTCTTTAGCAACCTTATCTACGTACTTAGCAACTGTAAGATCACCATCCTGTACATATACCTGGTCTAACAGGCAGATCTCTTTCATCTCTTTGTTGAGACGTCCGATAATCATCTTCTCAATGATATTATCTGGCTTATTCGGGTTCTCAAGTTTAGCCTGAGCAAGAAGGATCTCTTTCTCATGGTCTAAGTAATCCTGAGATACTTCATCACGAGATACATACTTTGGAGACATAGCTGCTACCTGCATTGCTACGTTCTTCAAGCATGTCTTAATCTCATCATTTACAACATCTGTATCAGCCTCTACGAGAACACCGATACGTCCGCCGCCATGAATGTAAGATACTACGCATCCGTCAGCAACGATCTTCTCGAATCTTCTGATGTTCAAGTTCTCTCCGATTACAGAAATCTTCTCTGTCAGAGCATCTTTTACAGTCTTGGATGTGTCAGCATTCCAAGCCTCTGCCATGAATGCATCCATATCTGCTGTTTCTGTCTGGATTGCCTGATCTACAACAGCCTTAACGAATCCCTGGAATTCAGCATTCTTAGCAACGAAGTCTGTCTCAGAGTTAACTTCTACGATTGCTGCTGTCTTATCATCTTTTACATCAGCCATAACAATACCTTCTGCTGCGATACGTCCAGCCTTCTTCTCTGCTTTAGCCTGTCCGTTCTTTCTTAAGTATTCTACGGCTGCATCCATATCACCGTCTGTCTCGTTAAGAGCCTTCTTACAGTCCATCATTCCAGCGCCTGTCATCTCTCTTAACTCTTTTACCATCTTAGCTGTAACTGCCATCTTCTTATCCTCCACAAACTTATATAAAATGTATCACCGAGTATCCTACTCCTCTACTGCTTCCTCTACTGCTTCTTCAACATCCTCGTATACTTCGTCTTCGCCAGTCATTCCCTGGTTTGCTTCGATAACAGCGTCTGCCATCTTAGATACGATCAATTTTACAGCACGGATTGCGTCATCATTTCCTGGGATTACATAATCCAGTTCTTCTGGGTCACAGTTAGTATCTGCGATTCCGATAAGCGGGATACCAAGTGTGTGCGCTTCCTGTACACAGATCTTCTCTTTCTTAGGATCTACTACGAAGATTGCATCCGGAATCTGCTTCATCTCTTTGATTCCGCCTAAGTTCTTCTCAAGTTTCTCCCACTCTTTCTTGATCTGGATAACTTCTTTCTTAGGTAATACATCGAATGTTCCGTCTTCTGACATTCTTTCAATCTCTTTCAGACGTGCGATTCTACTCTTGATTGTCTTGAAGTTGGTAAGCATACCTCCAAGCCATCTCTCATTTACATAAAACATTCCGCAACGTTCAGCTTCTGTCTTGATAGCGTCCTGAGCCTGTTTCTTAGTTCCAACGAACAGGATTGTACCACCATCTGCTGCAATATCAGCTACTGCCTGATATGCCTCATCTACTTTACCTACAGACTTCTGTAAGTCGATGATATAGATACCATTTCTCTCTGTGTAGATGTATGGAGCCATCTTAGGGTTCCATCTTCTTGTCTGATGTCCAAAATGAACACCTGCTTCTAAAAGTTGCTTCATTGAAATAACGCTCATGTTTCTTTCCTCCATTTGGTTTTCTTTTCTTCCGCATATGTGTAAGTCCTTGAAACCGGCTTGCCTGCAAGCTTTGGCACCATCTTAGACAAACAAATGCGTGATTTTTTGCGACTTTTTTATGATAGCATAAAAGCCCTGCAAATGCAAGGCTTTTTCTTTTTCTTATTACCAATATCGTAACAGTTCAGCCTTTTATAGTCAAAAGGGAGAATTTAAAAAAGTTTTTTACG
>CAMBRQ010000024.1 GCA_945870325.1 uncultured Dorea sp.
TTGAGATGTTCCGTAAGCTTCTTGATGAGGCTCAGGCTGGTGATAACATCGGTGCTCTTCTTCGTGGTGTTCAGAGAACAGAGATCGAAAGAGGACAGGTTCTTGTTAAACCAGGTTCTGTAACATGCCACAAGAAATTTACAGCTCAGGTTTACGTTCTGACAAAAGATGAAGGTGGACGTCATACTCCATTCTTCAACAACTATCGTCCACAGTTCTACTTCAGAACAACAGACGTTACAGGTGTTTGTAATCTGCCAGAAGGCGTAGAGATGTGTATGCCTGGAGATAACGTAGAGATGACTATCGAACTGATTCACCCAGTTGCTATGGAGCAGGGACTTCGTTTCGCTATCCGTGAAGGTGGTAGAACAGTTGGATCAGGAAGAGTTGCTACAATCATCGAGTAATCTTTGATTAGTTATTGCAATTAAATGAATTTATTCCCAGAAACCAGAGTTTCTGGGAATTTTTAAAAACAGAAAAAATAGTGAATACAAAGAAAAAGCCGATGGGAATTTATTCCTGTCGGCTGTCTGTGATAATAATTCAATAACAAAATTTGTGATTATTATTAGATTATGCGAAAAGATTGAATGTATTTAATCGAAAAAAACATAGGATTTAATTCCGCTGAACTTTTCCACTCGATTCCAAAGTGTGTTTTTAGAATCTTTTTCTTATTGGTTCAGTCCAATATAAATGACAAGATTCCAAATATGTTTCTTTGCCGATTTCAGTTACAATAAGTCGTTTCATTTCAAGTTTCATCTGAAGATATGCATCTGTATATTCAACAGAATCTATTTTAATTCTTTTTTTAAGCCTCTTTGAGAGGAATATGTATATCCATATTGTAATAGATATTCGCAGTCTTTAATAACTTTTCAGAATCCTTGCTCTTTTTCATAGACATTTTTAAACTGGCACCACTTCTTAATGATTTTATAAGTTTCGAAAAAAGCCTGGTGTACTATCGAAAATAAAATTTGCAAATACATACTAACAAAATGAGAATGAAACGCAGAAAAGCCTATTTTATTCTGAAACAGTTAAATGAAGAATTGGTGAAGAAAATGGCAACAATTCAGTTGTAATAATAATATTGTCATTGTGGAAAAATGCAAAGATGATTTGTAAAGGGATATATCCAAATAACAAAGAGATTGTGAGGGCATTTCTGATTGAGATGGATGGAGACTTTACATAAAAGAATTTGAAGCGGAGTGTATTATCGCTTGTTTAAATTTCTGATGCTTAATGAGGATTTCTCTAGACAAAAGAGGAATTGCAGAAGTATAATAATCTGAAAAAGAAAGGGGAGATTTTTATAAGAGAATCACCTGAAAAATTTAAATTAGAAGACTCAACGATATGGTCTTTTCCAGAACGAGGAAACTGGGCAACACATTCAGGAAAATATCGGGGAAATTGGTCACCGTATATTCCAAGAAACATCATTCTAAGATATTCGAAAAAGAATGATTGGATATTAGATCAATTCTTAGGCAGCGGAACAACATTAATTGAAGCAAAATTATTAGGAAGAAATGCTATTGGTATTGATATCAATTCTGATGCCGTCAAATTATCTGACACAAATCTTAATTTTACTTGTCGAGAAACATCAAAAATTTTCACAAAACTGGGTAACGCAAACGATTTATCATTTATTAAAGATAAGAGCATAGATTTAGTGTGTACACATCCACCATATGCAGATATCATACGATATAGCGAAAATATAGAAGGTGATATTTCACATCTAAGATACGAGGATTTTTTGGAGTCGTTGGAAAAGGTTGCTGCAGAATCTTTTCGTGTACTAAAGAAAAGTGGCATATGTGCATTTATGATTGGGGATATACGAAGGAGGGGATATGTTTTACCCTTGGGAATGAATGCTATGCAGAAATTTATTGACGCAGGATTTAAACTTAAAGAAATTATCATAAAAGAACAACATAATTGTCAAGGTACAAAATACTGGAGGGAAATAGACAAAACATTTCTAATGTTGGCTCACGAATATATTTTTATATTAGAAAAGGTAAATGTAATGAAGAGATGTAAGAGTATACAGTGATAGTAGGGATGGTTAAAAAGAAGGAGATACCGCAATAATTAGAGGTATCTCCGGATATAAGGCAACAGACTACCATGTAAGTAATAATTTGTCGTGTACAACTTCGTCTTTCATGGTTTCACCAGCATTTTGTAGGCGATCGATCATAGATGTTCCACAATTAATAGAAATTTCACGTTCGAATAATCCTAGGGGTGGAGTGATTGAGATGTCTTTTTTGCTGGATTCTCTTGTTCCGTTAATAGATAACATTACATAGGCACCTTTAGCCTTACACTCTGCAATTTTTTTAAATAAGTTCTCGATGTTAAACGTTTGGGCACCATAGATAATGCTTTGACTGTGGGTATATGGAGGGTCGCAATAGATTACGTCTCTAGGCTGTGCATTATCCATACATTGATCAAATGACATAGTTGTAAAAGTAGATCTCGTTATAAGATCGTGCCAAAGATCTACTCGTTTAGAAAAGGTTTCAGGATTTATAGGTCTGTGTGGACCTTTAGGAGTAGACATATAGCCATCAGCTTTTCTAAAACGGATTATGCCTGAGTAACAAGTTCTTGATAATAAACAGAAATCGAGAGCATTATGATTATTGTTAAATCTATCTCGAATTTCATTATATTTGTTGGTTGGATTTAAATAGTATTCGGCTATTTCTTTATCGTAATAATCTTTGATTTGATTTGGATCATTTTTAACTATGTTAAAAATATCAATCAAAAAAGGTAATATATCACTAGCGTAAGAATGATTAAATTTCGGAACTCCAGTTGTGTTGCTTTGATATAATAATTGGGCCATAACAGCACCACTGCCTAAAAAAGGTTCATAATAATTATTAAATTGTTGTGGCATATATGAAATGATGGTTTCGGCAAAACGTTGTTTATTGCCTATCCATTTTAACAATGCTGGTACTTTTGCCATTTTCTTCAATCCTCACATGTAACTCATAGTCTGTAGACTCAAAGTCTACAGTGTTATTATAATGTAATCATCTGGAGGTGTCAAGCTATGAAGGAAGAAATACGTGTTGCTTATGGTAAAGCGGTAAGGTCAATAAGACAAAATAAGAAAATTTCACAAGAGGAATTAGCTGATATTTGTGGTTTACATAGGACATATATAAGTGACATAGAGCTTGGCAAACGTAATGTGTCTTTAGAAAATATTGATAAAATTGCTCATGCATTGCAAGTGAAAAAATCGGAAATATTTGTTGAGGTGGAACAGTATGAAGGCATTTAAGGAATTTAAAAGAGAGGATAAGTCATTTTGGTTTTTTATTCGATTTATCAGTGAAAAACTGGGATATTCAAAGAAGGGAGTTGTCCTTACTTATACAGTAGAACAGATAGAGAAACTTTGTGAAAAAGAAAGAATAGAGGTTTCGCCCGATAGAGTCAATAAAGCTGTTTTATATTGTGATATGCGTGCTAAACTGTTAAATAATATTATTGAAAAAAATTTAATGGATGTGGAAGAAGCAAAACAAATTTTTGAGGAAATGCGTAACAGCGGAAAGTACAAATGCAAACTGATTATGAATAAACAGAGAAAAGAAATCAAAAAAGTAAATTATTTTACTGCAATTATTACAATGCTTGCTGAAGAGGTTCTAGGTGGAGATGAAGAGTTTAATCCTGATCCGAGAGGACTTGTGTATTTGTTGAATAATCGAAAAATTATAGGAGCATCTTCGCGAAGGTTTGATGGAGCTTATCCATCTATTTATAATCCTAAGATTGTGTGGGAAATAAAAGAATATTACTATTCGAAATCATTTGGAAGTAGGGTAGCCGATGCAGTTTATGAAGCAGAACTTGATGGATATGAATTTAATGAAATATATGACAGAACTGGTCAGCAGGTATACCATGTAATGTTTATTGATAGCCATTATACATTTTGGGAGCAAGGCAAATCGTATCTTTGTCGGTTCATCGATACACTCAATATGGGGCTTATTGATGAATTGATTGTAGGAAAAGAAGTGCTTACAAGATGGAAAGAGGTTCTTAAGGAATTTGAAGATATGGAGCAGACGAAATAGAAGTTGGGTATGTAATATGGATATTTTAAAAGACCAACTAATTGTATCGGCGTATTTGAACGAGAAAATATGTGGAATCCGTGAAATATCTGTATTTCAACTCACGAAATACCGCCCATTTAGACACCGTAATACGCAGGTCTGATATCGTGAAGGCGGTAAAAGAGTGAGTTGCTACAATTACAGAGTAATCTTGATTTGACAGCATAATAATGCATAAACTGCCGGGAGATTTTAGTCTTCCGGTTTTTTGATATGTAGATATCAATATCTAGAAAAGAAATTTGCAATCATACTATATTATCGTTATAATTGTCCTTAAGACAGAGATAAAACAGAATGCTACTATTAGCACTTCTAAATTCGTAAAAGGAGACGATGAATATGAAAAGATCTAGAATTAATGAAGTAATCAAAGATATGGATAACCTAAGAAAAGAACATGGTTTTGAACTGCCTCCTTTCGCAGACTGGACAGCAGAAGACTGGCAGAGCATAGGTCATGAATATGACGAGATCAGGGAGAACCAGTTAGGATGGGATATCACAGATTATGGCCTTGGACAGTTCGAAAAAATAGGTCTGGCATTATTCACAATCCGCAATGGTAATCAGAAGATGCCGGAAAAATATCCGAAGCCTTACGCTGAGAAACTCTTGATGTTATATCCTGGTCAGGTTGCTCCGATGCATTTCCACTGGAACAAGATGGAGGATATCATCAACCGGGGAGGCAATGACCTGCACATTACGGTTTACAATGGAGAAAAAGATGGCAGTATGCTGGATACGGATGTAACGATCTATACAGATGGAAAGACGGAGACGGTATCGGCAGGTGCCACAGTGATTCTGACGCCGGGAGAGAGTATCACATTGATGCCATATACGTATCATGAGTTCACAGTGCCAGAGACAGGCGGAGCAATTCTGCTGGGGGAAATCTCTATGTGTAATGATGATGAGAATGACAACTGCTTCTATGAAAAGATGGGACGTTTCCCGGCGATTGAGGAAGACGAGAAAGCCTATCGGCTGCTTTGCAATGAATATCCAGAGGCGTAGCAAGATGATTGAAATACTGCAAGTAACGAAATGCTTTGAACATACGAAAGCGCTGAACAGTATTACCCTCTTTATCCCCAGGGGCAAAGTCTTCGGTCTGCTTGGTACGAATGGAGCAGGAAAAAGTACGCTTCTTAGAGTAATTGCAGGAATTCTGGAATGTGACGAGGGAGAGATTCGAATAGACGGAGCGACAAGTTATGACGATCCCAAGACCAAAGCAAAGTTCTTCTACCTTCCGGATGATCCCTACTATTTCCCAGGGGCGACCATGGCACAGATGACGGAGTTCTACGGCAGACAGTATCCTGCTATGGACAAAGAAGGCGTGAATTATATGGCTGATAAGTTGGGGCTGGATGTCAGACGCCCGATACGGACATTTTCCAAAGGAATGAAGCGACAGGCGTTTCTGATTATGGCACTGTGTGCCAATACAGAGTATCTGTTGTGTGATGAGGTGTTCGATGGGCTGGATCCCGTTGTGACCGAAACGATGAAGAATCTTTTTCGCAAGGAAATGAAGGAACGGGAATTGACAGTTGTAGTTGCAGCACATAAGTTACAGGATCTGGAAGATTTCTGTGAGGAGATAGGGATCTTGCATCGAGGTGGGGTGCTGCTTTCTGGGGATATGCGGGAGAAAGGCAGCGATATCCATAAGTTTCAGTGTGTATTTGATATTGACCGGGAAGTATGTGCGGATCAGCAATCTGTCGTGCAGGGCGAAGAGGCAATGCAGACGAGAGAAGCGGAACTTAGAAGGCATCTGGACATTGTAAAATACCGGGAAGAAGGATGCTTTGTTACGATTATTGCAAGAGGTGAAGAAAACGATATCTCAGAAGTACTCCGCCAGAGAAGCCCTGTATTTTATAAGGAAGTTCCGATGAGTCTGGAGGAAA
The DNA here is from genome assembly GCA_945870325.1 of uncultured Dorea sp. Classification (GTDB taxonomy): domain Bacteria; phylum Bacillota; class Clostridia; order Lachnospirales; family Lachnospiraceae; genus CAMBRQ01. The sequence goes on from CAMBRQ010000024.1 coordinate 6,116, forward strand.
TATTCATTGCGGAAATGGAGGCGGCTGATTATGACATCCAGAAGGCTTTACAATAATTGGATCAGAGAAGCTGGGCGAGGACATATTGCGGCAATCCTTTCGTGGGGAGGATTCTTTGCTTATTTCGTATTAAAGATAATGGCGCTTTCTTATGATACAGAGTATGTTTTCTTTGGAATTGGCAGCGGGGAACTGTATTATCTGTGCGCCGGATTAGGAATCGGGCTGGCGTTTACGGAATTCTCCTATCTTTTTCAGGGAAAAAAGCAGGACTTTTACTATAGTCTTCCGGTGAAAAAAAGCACGATATTCTGGAGTCGGTATATGCATGGGATATTACTGTTCGTCATTCCTTTTATACTGACGCAGATTGTCTGCACTTTGTTTGAAGCCAGCCGGGATCAAGGATTTGCCCTGTATGCGTGGACCTATTTTGTTCGCAGTATCGGAATGTTTCTGCTGATATTTTTGCTGTTTTATCATTTGAGCATACTTGCTGTTGTAGTGTCAGGCAAGGTGGTAGCGGCAATTGTTGTGGTGATGGTGCTGATCTTCTATTTTCAGGTGTTGATACAGAATGTTTTACAAGGCTTCGCAAGATCAATTTTCCAAAGTTATTACCGAATACCGGTATTGGAAGAAATGCAAAACGTGCTGACACCGGGGAAATTGACGGGAAAACTGGCAGGAACACATTTGTTTGAGAAAAAAGAGGTGCTGGATTATCTGCCGGAAACCGGGCAGATCGGCGCGGCGATTATCTGGGTGATATTGCTGATGGTGCTGGCAGTGATAGCGCATCGCGGCAGAAGGACTGAGATGACGGGAAGAGTATTCGTCTCCAGCGCGGTGGAACGGATCTTCGAAGGTTTTGTATCTGTACTGGCGGGTCTGTTCTTTGGAAAAATGCTTATGGATATGCTGGATATTATCGGACGCGGTATGGCAGTTGTGGGCATTTTCTTATGTGGAGCCGGAATGATCGGAACGATGTTCGTTCATCTGTGTGTAGAATGGCTGGTAAGGATATCTTGCGGGGATGTGAAGGTTAGGAATCTGGCATCACGCAGGAGGAAGCAGATGGCGTTTGAGGGGATGGCAGTATGTATGATTGCGTTGGCGTTTCTTGGGTACAGGCATTACTTTGATTATTTTCTTCCGGAGAGCGCTGACCTTGATGGTGTGGCAATCAGCGTAAACGGACTGGATATGGAGGAGGACCAGTATAGGAGGTCTTCCATGAATCAGAATCATACTGTGGATAACTATGTCACGGAAGAGCGTCTGAAACGGTACTTGCTGAAGAGGGATGGCATGACGGCGGGGATGGAATGGCTGGCAGAGATAGTAGAAAGAGAAGACAATGGGATCGGAAACGGAGTGGAGACGGCTGTGGTCTGTTACCATATGAAGGATGGAAGCAGGCATTATCGTAGATATGCAGTAGATTTGGATGCGTTGGATGCATTTTCTCATGTGTATGAGACGGCGGAATACAAAGAGAAGGCGTATCCGTTTATAGAGAATGAAACGTTATCAAAAGAGAGGATTACCTGGACGGATGGGGTAACGGATACGGTATTGAAATTATCCGGACCGGATAAATGTGAATTCCTTAAGGCGTATCAGCGGGATGTGTCTAAGATGAAGATGGCAGACCTTAAGGGGAATCTTCCGATTGGGAACGTGAGGATAGATTCGGAAGCAGAAGGAATCCATGAGGAAGCTGTGGTCTATTCGTTTTTTGTGGAAACGAATGAATTCCTTATAGAGCATGGGATTGATGTGGGTCGGACGCTGAGAGATTATCGGATTATTTCCATAAAAATTCAGACAACTACATCCGTGCCGGCAGGACATGTAGGAGGTGCTTTGGTCCGATTCTATGATGAGGCAGATGAGATTGCCAAGTGGGCAGAGACGTTGGTGCCAGAAGAACTTGCGATTCAGCCGGTTCTGTGTCCGGCAGATACCTCGATTCAGGCAGAGGTTGAGATTGAAGAGGAAGATACGAGTTCGACGACCGTGATAAAATGTTATAGCAGAAAGTGAATGTATGGGAAGCAGAGTGTATGAGCGGTGAAAAACAGGGGGAGATGTTGGATGTGGAGATGTTGGATGTGGAGATGTTGGATGTGGAGATGTTGGATGTGGAGATGTTAGATGCAGAGTTTGTAATTATCGGAGCGGCGATTATCGATGTGCTGGTCCGGCCTGTAAGTGAAGAAGTGTTTCAGACGGGTTCCTGTGCGGCGGAGGATATTCGTATGTCGCCCGGAGCGGATGCGCTGAATGAGGCAACTATACTGTCGCGAATGGGGAAAAAGGTTCGGTTGGAAACCGTGATTGGGGATGATAAAGCCGGACGTTATCTTATGGAGCATTGCCGGGAGAATGGAATAAAGGTTTCAGAAGATTGCGTGAAGGAGGGGCTGGTGACTGGAATTAACGTGGTGCTGGTGCAGGAAGATGGCAGGAGGAATTTCCTGACGAACCCCAAAGGAAGCCTGCGAAGCCTTGGTCTTAAGGATATCCGTATGCCATTTCCTAAGAGTGCAGGTATTGTCTGTTTTGCCAGTATATTCGTATTCCCACAACTGAAAACGGAAGAACTTGAGGCCATATTTGCCCAGGTAAAACGGGAGAATAAGATTCTTTGCGCAGATATGACCAAATGTAAGAGTCAGGAGACGGCAGAAGAGATGGCTCCTGCGCTTCGGTATGTGGATTACCTGCTGCCAAATGATGAAGAAGCAATGATTCTTACCCAGACAGATACCGTGGAACAGGCTGCCGAAGTATTATGCAGCACAGGCGTGAGCAACGTTGTGATTAAGTGTGGAAAACAAGGCTGTTATGTGCGAAATATTCGGGAGAATATTAGAATGTGGGTTCCGGCAGTCCCTGATGTCAAGTGTGTCGATACGACAGGGGCAGGGGATAGTTTTGTGGCAGGATTCCTCTATGCGCTTTCGGAGGGAAAGGGCATCCGAGAGTGCGCGGAGTATGCGAACCTGTGCGGCAGTAAGGCAGTGCAGGTCATGGGCGCTTCCGAATGGATATGATTGGAAGTCGGATATAGTCAGTATGCAGATTCGGAAGAAAGGAGCTGGATGAGTTGGAGTATTCACATGAAATTATTATGCCCAATGATGATATCCCATTTAAGATGTTTGTCTTTGAAGGAAAGGACGGCAACTACGTAAGGGACAAGCATTGGCACAGATCCATAGAGATATTCGCTTTATTCGAGGGAGAGTTAGAATTCTATCTTAATGAAGTGCGCTATCTGCTGAAACCGGGCGAATTCATGCTGGTGAATTCCAATGAGATCCATTCCATACGGTCTCCGAAGACGAATCAGACGGTGGTACTTCAGATTCCGCTTTCAACTTTTGAAAAATACTATACAAATGACAGGTTCATCTATTTCTCTCATAGTTCCAGACTTCAGGATGAAGAAGTGATGCGGCTGATTCAGGATATGTATTGGACTTATGTCGAGAGAAAATGTGGATATGAGTTAAAAGTTCAGAACCAGTTCTATATGCTGATCTATCTTCTGGTGACAAAATACCGGGAGACAGAGATTGATGAGGGAGTGTTGAGGAATCATAGAGGGCTGAATAAATTGTCATTGATTACGGCATATATGAAAAATAATTATATGAAAGAACTGACACTGGAGAGTCTTGCGAAGACCTTCGGATATTCGCCGACTTATCTGTCCAGAATGTTCCAGAAATATGCGAAAACCAATTATAAGGCTTATTTGGATAGTATTCGTCTGGAGTATGCAGTGAAAGAACTGATGAATACGAAGCAGGGGATAGGCGAGATCGCACTTAATAATGGGTTCCCGAATAGTAAGGCATTTGTGAAAGTGTTTAAGAAGAGATATGGGGTTTTGCCAAGTGAGTATCGAAGAGGGGACGGGGGAAATTGAAAAAACCCCCGTCCCCAACGAAGGGGAAATGTGTTATGATAGGAGAAGTGGGACAAACTGGAGGAAACTATCGTGAATAATCTAAAAATTCAATTACCCGAAAAAGTAGATAGAATTATAACAACTTTGCAGAGTCATGGTTATGAGGCATACGCCGTAGGCGGATGTGTCAGGGATTCGATCCTTGGTCGAAAGCCGGAGGACTGGGACATCACCACCTCTGCGATGCCGGATGAGACGAAAGCATTATTCAGCCGTACATTTGATACAGGGATAGAGCATGGGACTGTTACAGTACTTCTGGAGAAAGAAGGGTTCGAGGTAACGACTTATAGGATCGATGGAGAGTATGAGGACGGACGTCATCCAAAAGAAGTGACATTCACCCGAAGTCTGCGGGAAGATCTGAAGAGAAGGGACTTCACGATTAATGCCATGGCATATAATGAAAAAGATGGTTTGGTGGATATCTTTGGAGGGGTAGAGGATCTGAATGCCAAGATGATTCGATGTGTGGGTGATGCCAAAGAGCGTTTCATGGAAGATGCGCTTAGAATTCTGCGAGGAGTGCGATTCGCGGCACAATTGGGATTCCAGATTGAGGAGTGTACACGCCAGGGCATGAAGGAACTGGCTCCGACTCTTGAGAGAATAAGTGCGGAGAGAATTCAGGTAGAACTGGTGAAGATGATAACTTCAGAACGGCCGGAATTGCTCCTGGATGCATACGAATTAGGCATAACGAAAGTATTTCTTCCGGAATTCGATCGTATCATGGTCACAGAGCAGGAGACACCTCATCATATGTATAATGTGGGAGAACATACGCTGCATGCCATGATGAATGTACGCTCAGATAAAATATTGAGATTAACCATGCTGCTGCACGATATGGGGAAACCGGCATTGAAGACGGTAGATGCTGATGGCGTGGCGCATTTTAAGAAACATGCAATAGAAAGCGAGAAGATTACAAAGCAGGTGCTGCGACGGCTGAAATTCGACAACGATACCTTGCGAAAAGTGTCGCAATTGGTTTTCTATCATGATTATCGTATGCCGGCTACAGCGAAGAACGTGCGGCGCGCGATGAACAAGATCGGAGAGGATCTGTTCCCTTATTATATGGAAGTCCGCCGTGCCGATGTTCTGGCGCAGAGCATGTATGAGAGGGAAGCGAAGATTAAGAATCTGGATGATATAGAAGCGCTGTATCAGGAAATAATAGAAGCCGGGCAGTGTGTGTCGCTAAAAGACCTGGCAGTTACGGGAAAGGATCTGATAGAGGCGGGAATGAAGCCGGGAAAGGAAATCGGGGATAAACTGGAGGAACTTTTAAGGCTGGTGATTGAGAATCCGGAGTTGAATGTAAAAAGCGAATTATTGAAAACAATCTAACAACTCCAAAAAAGGACAGGGTGAATCCCAAAAGGGACACCATGATTTTAAATGGGGACGGGGGAAATTGCAATTTCCCCCGTCCCCATAAGCATATTTGGCGAAATGCAATCATACGCTAGAGAGAATATGTAATGTAGAGTGCAGGGGATGAGTATGCAGGAATATGAACTTAATGTATTAGAACAGTATGATATAGAAGTCAGCGGCACCCGCAAGACCAGGGGTGCTGTTTTATGCGACACAGACAGGGGGCTTATGCTGCTTAAGGAAGTGAAGGTGTCCAAGAAGCGTATTCCTGCGCTGCACGAGCTGCATGAATATCTCAGGAGTCAGGGATGCACACAGACGGATGGAATTGTGCTGACAAGAGAAGGGGAATACCTGTCTTCGTTGGAGGACGGAAGTCAATATCTGTTAAAATGTTGGTTCCAGGGACGGGAGTGCGACATTAAGAAGCCGGCAGAATTGCTGGCAGCATCAGGGCATTTGGCGAAACTTCATGTGTTGATGCAGCATGAATTAGTAAATAGTGTAACGTCAGGAGAGCATCTGGGCGAGGAGTATCTGCGCCATAACCGGGAACTAAAGAAAGTCAGGAAGTTTATGCGTGGGATATCTCCAAAAGGTGAATTCGAGTCAGCCTTTTTAAAATATTTCGATCAGATGTATTGGTGGGCGGATACGGCGATTCATGAACTGGAACAGTCAGATTATGAGGAACTCTATAACCAAAGCGTAGAAGCGTGTTGTATGACACATGGCGAGTATAACTATCACAATATCCTGGTGCTTCAGGGGGATTATAATTACAGGAAAGAACCAGGTCAGATTGCTGTGACGAATTTTGAGAAATTCAAACGGGATGTGCAGGTGGAAGACCTGTATTATTTCCTGCGAAAAGTAATGGAGAAGCATGGATGGAAAGCGCGGCTTGGAGATAATATGCTGAATGCATACTCGGCGATCCGTCCGCTTACAAAAGAAGAGACCGAGTATCTGAGACTTCGGCTGATCTACCCGGAGAAGTTCTGGAAGATTGCCAATTCCTACTATCATTCCAACAAGGCATGGATCTCTGTAAAAAGCATAGAAAAACTAGAGGTGGCAATCCGGCAGACAGAAGAAAAGAAGCGGTTTTTAGAAGAGATATTTGCTTTTCATTTGTAGAGTCCTGGTGTATAATAGAATCATTAAGGACAGGAGGTACGAACATGGAATATCGTGAAAGATATGAAGAATGGCTATCTAATCCATACTTCGATGAAGCTACAAAAGAGGAATTGAAGAACATTGCAGAGGATGATAAGGAGATCAAAGAGCGCTTCTATAAAGATCTCGAATTCGGAACAGCCGGACTCAGGGGAATCATCGGTGCCGGAACGAATCGTATGAATATCTATACTGTAAGAAAAGCAACCCAGGGACTTGCGAATTATATTATGAAAAAAGAGGCTCAGGCGCAAGGCGTGGCAATCGCATATGACTCTCGCCGTATGTCTCCGGAATTCGCAGATGAAGCAGCACTGTGTCTTGCGGCAAATGGAATCAAGGCTTATGTCTTCGAGTCATTACGTCCGACACCAGAGTTGTCTTATGCAGTACGTTCACTGGGATGTATCGCCGGAATTAACATTACAGCAAGCCACAATCCGCCGGAATACAACGGATACAAAGTATACTGGGAAGATGGCGCACAGATCACTCCGCCACATGATAAAGGAATCATGGATGAAGTAAAAGCAGTCGTAGACTACAATACGGTTAAGACCATGGATCTGGAAGAAGCAAAATCAGCAGGTCTGTATGAAGTGATCGGCGAAGTGGTAGATGACGGATATATCGCAGAATTAAAGAAACAGGTCATTCATCAGGATTCCATCGACGCAGTAGGCAAGGATCTGAAGATTGTATACAGCCCACTTCACGGAACAGGCAACATCCCTGCAAGACGCATCCTGAAGGAATTAGGATTTGAAAATGTATACGTAGTAAAAGAGCAGGAACTCCCAGACGGCGAATTTCCAACCGTATCTTATCCGAACCCGGAAGCAGAAGAAGCATTCGAATTAGGGCTGAAACTGGCGAAAGAAATAGATGCAGACCTTGTGCTGGCTACAGACCCGGATGCAGACCGCCTTGGCGTACGTGTGAAGGACAAGGACGGAGTATATCATACATTAACAGGTAATATGTCAGGCTGTCTCCTTGCTGACTATGAGATCGGACAGCGTAAAGAACTTCAGGGACTCCCGGATGATGGATACCTGATCAAGACCATCGTTACCTCCAACCTGGCTGACGCGATTGCAAAAGGATATGGAATCGGACTGATTGAGGTATTAACAGGATTCAAGTTCATCGGACAGCAGATCCTTGGATTTGAGACAACCGGCAAGGGTTCTTACCTCTTTGGATTCGAAGAGAGTTACGGCTGCCTGATTGGAACACATGCAAGAGATAAAGATGCGATCGTTGCTACGATGGCGTTGTGCGAGGCTGCTGCTTACTATAAGACTCAGGGTAAGACTCTGTGGGATGCTATGGTGGACATGTATGACAAGTATGGCTACTATAAGGATGATATCCAGTCCATTACATTGAAGGGAATCGAAGGACTCCAGAAGATTCAGGAGATCTTAGAGACACTTCGTAAGAACCCACCGGCAGAAGTTGGCGGATACAAAGTACTTAAGGCAAGAGATTACCAGGCAGATACGATCAAAGACATTGCGACTGGCGAAGTAACCACGACAGGGCTTCCGAAGTCTAACGTATTGTATTATGATCTGACAGATGATGCATGGCTGTGCGTAAGACCATCCGGAACCGAGCCGAAGGTAAAATTCTACTATGGAATCAAGGGAACATCTCTTGCGGATGCAGATGAGAAATCTGCAAAATTGGGAGAAGAAGTCCTGGCTATGATCAACACAATGCTGTAAAATGTTCAGAAAGTGTGAAAAACCTTGATATTACGGGGAAAACTGAGAAATCACCTTGACATTTATGGGGAAAACAGTTATAACTGTAACTAAAGGCGTTTCATGCACCGGCATGGAGGCTATACTAATAAAGTAGAATAAAAATAAGGGATTCTATATGTAAACAAGAGGAGGAAATTATCCATGAACAAAACAGAATTAATCGCAGCAATTGCTGACCAGGCAGAGTTATCTAAGAAAGATACCGAGAAGGCATTAAAGGCTTTTATTGATGTAGTAACAGATGAGTTAAAGAAAGATCACAAGGTACAGTTAGTTGGTTTCGGTACTTTTGAAGTAAGCCAGAGAGCAGCAAGAGAAGGAAGAAATCCTCAGACTGGCAAGACAATGAAGATTGATGCATGCAAGGCTCCAAAATTCAAAGCTGGTAAAGCATTAAAGGATGCTGTTAACGAATAATTCGTCGGACAAATATAGAATGGAATAAGCATGAGGGTGTCTTTAAGAGTCAAGATGGACTTGGGAGGCACCCTCTATTTCTTCGGTTTTTATGGATGACAGGCTGCTTCAAGGCAATCTATAGGATCGATGTTACAACGATTCGGCAACAGAAGAAAGAAGCAATGAAGGAGGACATTATGAGGCTAGACAAATTTTTAAAAGTATCCCGCCTGATTAAGCGCAGAACTATAGCCAATGAGGCATGCGATGCCGGCCGTGTGCTGGTGAACGGCAATGTGGCGAAGGCTTCTGTGAAAGTCAAAGTAGGAGATATTATCGAGATTCAATTTGGAACCAGGACGGTCAAAGTCGAGGTGCTGGATATCCAGGAGACTACAAAGAAAGAAGAAGCCAAGGACTTGTTCAAATATTTGTAATAAATGGAAACAACCTTTCATATGATTATTAAGAAAGGTTGTGAGACGCATGGAAGAAAGAACCGTACAGAAAAATCATAAACTGGTGATCAATAACCGAAAGACCAGTCTTGTAACAGGCGTAATAGATGTACTGTCTTTTGATTTGAACGAGGTCCTGCTGGAGACAGAGCAAGGGATGATGATGGTGAAAGGCACAGATCTGCATGTGAACCGCCTGAGCCTGGAGAAAGGGGAGGTAGACCTGTCCGGCAATATTGACAGCGTTGCCTATTCTGATGTGGGAAGTCACGGGAAGGCACAGGAGAACCTGTTCTCGAAACTGTTTAGGTGATTGTATGCTGGGAATCAGAGGAGAGATGATGGTATTTGTGGCAGCGGTATTATCCGGTGCCATTGTGCGTCTTGCTTATCGGTGCATCAGTTGTTTCCGTCAGGTGGTAAAGCATGGATTGATTGCAATAGAGGCAGAAGATCTGATTTTCTGGGTTGGCGCTGCTATATATATGTTTGTGCAGATTTACCATACAAGTGATGGTAGCATTCGCTGGTATTTTATACTAGGTGTTGTATTTGGCGCGGGTTTGATGACGATTTTTTTGCGAGGAATCGAAAAAATGTACAAAAAAATCTACGCTCATAAGAAAGAAAAATTCCCGTCAAAGACTTGATAAAAAAAACGAAAAAAGATAATATATTATTATTAATGGGTGAGTATTGCTGGCAGGGGTGCTGGCGTAAGGGTGAGTAATAATTATGAACAAGATGGAACAGAAGCGTCGAAAGGGACAGCAGAAAAAGCGCATGCAGCGTCATAAGAGAAGCGTATTAGCGGTCTGTGCAGTGATTGCACTCCTGTTCGTAGTCGTATCAGTGAACAGTGTGACATTGAAGGCGAAGGAACGTGTATATCAGGCGCAGGAATTGGAGTTGGAAGAGCAGATTAAAGAAGAGAAGGCTCGTGCGAAAGAGATTGAAGACCTTGATGAATATGTAGGGACAGATGAGTATGTGGAAGATGTGGCGAAAGAGAAGCTAGGTCTGATACATGAGAATGAGATCATATTCAAGGCAAAATAATAAACAGATGATAAGGCTTTAGGAGATTGGATTTCCTAAAGTCTTTTTATTTTTCTGAATAAGAATTATGTCTGAAAACCATTGAAAGGGGAGCAGAGAATGGCAGAAGTTAAGGAAAAAGAGGCGTTTTTGAATCCGTATGTCATACAGATGGACAAGTTCGCGGATTCTCTGATGCATTTGTCGAAGACATTTCTTACGTTGGAGGAGTATAAGGGAACGCTTTCAAAAGAAGAGATCGAGGAGATGTTTCTGAAGGTTACGGATAAAGTATGTGGAAATTGTGAGAAAAAAGCATGGTGTCTGGGGGAGAACCGGGTGCACACCTATCAGATGCTGTATGAGATTCTGTGTACGGTGGAGGAATATGGCGCAGAACTGAATGTAGAGATGAAAAGAAGCCTTCAAAAAAGATGCATCATGGCCCCGAGGTTTTTAAGAGAGACACTGGAGGTGTTTGAGAATGCCAAGAAGATTCTGATGTGGAATAACAAGATCATACAGAATCGGGAAGGGTATGCGGTGCAGCTGAATCATTTTGCCAAGATGATTCAGTACACAACGCGCGAACTGGATGCAGGCATCTTCGAGGACGAGCATCTGGAAAAACGTTTGAAGAATCATCTTAAGAAAGCAGGACTTAAGATGCTGTCATCGGTATTCTATATGACTCCCCAGGGGAAATATGAGGTGCATCTGACAGTCAGAGCTGCGAAGGGGCATCTTGCGGCAACGAAGGATGTAGCGGTACTTGTGGGAAATGCTATGGGAAGGGTCATGATGCCTGAACAAGGAGAGCGTCCGGTCGTGGGCGAAGAATATTGTACGATCGCATGTGTGGAAAGTGCCAGATACCATACGCTGCAAGGTGTGGCGAAGATCGGAAAGGGATGCGAGAAGATCTCTGGAGATACCTTTCTTATGAAAGATCTGCCGGGAGGCAAGAAGGGAATTGCGCTGTCTGACGGGATGGGTTCGGGAGAAGAGGCATTCCGCGAAAGCAAGATGGTGGTGGAGATGTTAGAAGAACTTCTGGAGGCTGGATTCCCGATCAAGACGGCGATTCAGATGATGAATACGGCGCTGGTGATTGGCAGGGAGGAGGTGCGTTTTTCGACGGTGGATGTAAGTCTGTTCGATCTGTATAGCGGCACCTGCGAGTTTGTGAAAGCCGGGGCATCGACGACATTTATCAAGCACAAAGATTCGGTGGAGAAGATCAGTTCTACGACGCTGCCGGTGGGCGTGCTGCAGGAGATTGAACTGGAATCGGCAAGAAGGGAACTGTCATCAGGAGATTATGTGATCATGATGACAGACGGAGTGATGGATGCGCTGCCAATCGGAGAACAGGACGAACTGATGAGGACATTTATTCAGGGGGCGGATATTGTGAATCCGAAGGAGATGGCACATTATATTCTGGGACAGGTACTGGAATGGACCGGGGAACTTCCTGTGGATGATATGACGATTTTGGTCATTGGAATGTGGAAATTATAAGGAAACCTTGCATTTTATAAGGAATTTCTATATATTTATAGTGAATGGAAATACTTACGCAAGAAGGATCGACATATGTATCAGCGTGTAAAAGATTATATTCAGAGATATCATATGCTGGATGAAAATGATAAAGTAATAGTAGGCGTATCTGGAGGAGCAGACTCGGTATGCCTTCTTTTCATGCTCATTGAACTTAAGAAGGAAGTGGGCTGTTCGCTTGTGGCGGTTCATGTTCATCATGGAATCCGGGAAGAAACTGCGGATGCGGATGCGGCATATGTGGAGAGGCTCTGCAAGGAGCAGGGAATAGAATTGCAGGTGTTTCGCGAGGATGTGAAAGCGTATGCCAGACAGAATAGGCTGACTCTGGAAGAGGCAGGGAGAGATGTCAGGCGAATGATATTCGGCAAGGTTCTTAAGGAATCCGAAGGAACGAAGATTGCGCTCGCCCATCACCGGAATGATAATGCAGAGACGCTGATCTGGAACTTATGCAGGGGCTGTGGGCTGAAGGGGATGGGTGGAATCGCGCCCGTTGACGGTGTATTTATCCGACCGCTTCTGTGCCTGAAAAGAAAAGAGATTGAATCATATCTTGAGAATCGGGGAATATCTTATTGTACGGATGAGACGAATCTTGAGGATGATTATACAAGAAACCGGATTCGAAGCCATGTGATTCCATATCTGGAGGAGCAGGTGAATAGCCAGACTGTCCTTCATATGTCAGAGACTATGGAACAGATGCGTATGCTGGGAGAATATATCGAGCAGGAGTCGGCACGTTATGCAAATGCCTGTATCCGATACGGAATCGGGACAGAGGGGGTAGTTCTTGTAGAAGAAGAATTCAGGAAAGTCCCGTCAGCGCTCCAGCCATATGTACTCCATGAGATGATCTGCCACGTTGCGGGACGAAGGAAAGATATTGAACTGTCCCATACCAGAATGCTGACAGATCTTCTTAACAGACAAGTCGGCAGGCGGATGTATCTGCCATACGGAATCGAAGCCGTGCGCTGTTATGAGGGGATTGAACTGAGTAAGAATTCAATTTCCGGGCAGAATATACAGCCTGCTTTGGCGGAATGCGAAGCCAGTATGCGGGTATTTGCCAGAACGCCGGATATGACAATATTTCCAGAAACCCCCTACACGAAATGGTTTGATTATGATATAATAAGAAATACTGTTAAAATAAGGCATAGAGTGCCGGGAGACTATATTACGATAGACAGGCATGGAGGAACTCAGAAACTTAAGCAGTATTTCATCAATGAGAAGATACCCTATAAGGAGAGAGACAGGATATGGCTAGTTGCAGATGGGCAGCATATTATGTGGATCGTAGGGTACAGGCAGAATCAGAAGTATCAGGTTACAGATAAAACCAGAAGAATTCTGGAAATAAAAATTAACGGAGGAAAAAGAGATGGCAGAGAGCGTTAAGGTAATGATCCCTGAAGAAGAAGTTTCAAAGAGAATTGAAGAATTAGGTAAGAAGATTAGCGAAGAATATGCAGGAAAGCAGATTCATCTGATCTGTGTTTTAAAAGGCGGCGTATTCTTTATGTGTGAATTGGCGAAGAGGATTACGGTGCCGGTTTCCATGGATTTCATGAGCGTCAGCAGTTATGGAGACGGAACATCTTCCAGCGGGGTTGTAAAGATTGCCAAAGACCTGGATGAATCTCTGGAGGGAAAAGATGTACTTGTGGTAGAGGATATCATTGATTCAGGAAGAACACTGTATTATCTGTTGGAGATCCTGGCAAAGAGACATCCGAACAGTATGAAATTATGCACGCTTCTTGACAAGCCTGACAGAAGAGTCAGAGATGTGAAGGTAGATTATGTGGGATTTGAGATCCCGGACGAATTCGTTGTGGGATATGGACTGGACTATGCACAAAAGTACAGGAATCTGCCATACATCGGGGTTGTAGAAGGTGTAGAGTAGAAAGGGGCTATAAACATTGAATGATAAGAGGGCTAGAGGATTAAGCGGAGTCACACTTTTGACATTTGTAATATTCTTATTTGCGGCGTTGTGGTTCACGAATCAACTTGACCAGAGAGAAGAAGAACTATCCTGGAAGGAATTCCAGAGTCTGATCGTGAGTGATGATGTAAAAGAAGTTGCGGTTACTCAGAATAAGAATGTTCCGACCGGAAGGGTAGAGATAGAACTGAAAGGAAAGGGTGACGAGCGGGGCGAAGTAAGAAGCCTGTATGTATCCGATGTCAACGAACTTCAGGACTACCTGAAGGAGAACGATATCGAGTATAGTATGTCAGATGTACCGCAGGATAACTGGTTTGCAACAACACTTCTGCCTACGATTATCATGCTTCTTGGCGTGATGTTCATCTTCATGATGATGAATCGGCAGGGGGGCGGAGCGAATGCGAAAGCGATGAACTTCGGGAAAAGCCGCGCGAAACTCAGTACGGGCAACGAGGCGAAGGTGACATTTGCCAAGGTTGCAGGTTTACAGGAAGAAAAAGAAGAATTAGAGGAGATCGTGGATTTCTTAAAATCTCCGAAGAAATATATCCAGGTGGGTGCAAGGATTCCGAAGGGAGTGCTGCTTGTGGGACCTCCGGGAACCGGTAAGACTCTGCTTGCCAAGGCGGTTGCCGGCGAGGCAGGAGTTCCGTTCTTCTCCATTTCAGGTTCAGACTTTGTGGAGATGTTCGTCGGCGTGGGCGCTTCCCGCGTACGAGATCTGTTTGAAGAGGCGAAGAAGAATGCGCCTTGTATTATATTTATTGATGAGATCGATGCTGTCGCAAGACGGCGTGGAACCGGAATGGGCGGCGGTCATGATGAGAGGGAGCAGACGTTGAATCAGTTGCTGGTAGAGATGGATGGCTTCGGTGTCAATGAAGGCATCATCGTGATGGCTGCGACGAACCGTGTGGATATTCTGGACCCGGCAATCTTGCGTCCGGGACGTTTTGACCGGAAGGTTATGGTCGGAAGACCGGACGTTCAGGGCAGGGAAGAGATTCTGAAGGTTCATGCGAAGGGAAAACCATTAAGTGAAGAGATTGATCTGAGACAGATCGCGCAGACGACGGCGGGATTTACAGGAGCGGATCTTGAGAACCTGCTGAATGAGGCTGCAATTCTGGCTGCAAGAGAAGACAGGGTATATCTGAAACAGGAAGATATTAAGAAGGCATTTGTTAAGGTAGGAATCGGTGCTGAGAAGAAGAGCCGCGTGATCTCTGAGAAAGAGAAGCGTATTACCGCATTCCATGAGGCGGGTCATGCCATTCTATTCCATGTTCTTCCGGATGTGGGACCGGTCTACAGTGTATCGATCATTCCAACCGGAGGGGCTGGCGGATATACGATGCCGCTGCCGGAGAATGATGAGATGTTCAACACGAAGGGCAAGATGCTGCAGGATATTACGGTTGCACTTGGCGGTCGTGTGGCGGAAGAAGAGGTGTTGGATGATATTACCACCGGCGCTTCCCAGGATATCAAGCAGGCAACCAGCATGGCGAAATCCATGGTTACTAAGTTCGGTATGTCTGAAGCAGTTGGTCTGATCAATTACGATAATGATAATGATGAAGTGTTCATTGGACGGGATCTTGCACATGCATCCCGTGGATATGGCGAGGGTGTTGCTACCGTGATCGATCAGGAAGTTAAGAGAATCATTGATGATTGTTATGAGAGAGCGAGACACATTATCCGGAAATACGATGATGTGCTCCATGCGTGTGCAGATTTGCTGTTGGAAAAAGAAAAAATATCCAGAGAAGAATTTGAATCATTGTTTACTGGAGAAGTATCTGAAGCATAATACGAAAATGATGAATTAGAGAGGGATTAAACAGCATGAAGGAACAAGCGTTATTTTGTGATGGAACCGCGAGTTATGTAATTCCGCAGGAACCACAGGAGAACGAGACTGTGAGGCTGCGTTTCCGTACCGCGAAGGATGACGTAGACAGAGTACGTCTGATGACTGCTGTCGGCGGATATGATATGGAGAAGGTCAGCACTACTGGCGAATTCGATTACTACGAAGTTACGTGGCGGCTGAATGAAGAGCCGTTCCGGTATTGCTTTGAGATCCAAGGTGGAGAAGAGGTCTGCTATTACAGCAGATGTGGCGTGTCAAAAGAGATTGTAGAGTTCTATGATTTTGTGATCGTACCGGGCTTTTCCACGCCGGATTGGGCGAAAGGTGCAGTCATGTACCAGATCTACACGGATCGTTTTTATAATGGCGATCAGTCGAATGACGTTGAGACGAATGAATATTATTATATCGGAGATTACAGCCAGAAAGTAACCGACTGGAATAAGTATCCGGCTACGATGGGAGTACGGGAATTCTACGGCGGAGATCTCCAGGGAGTTATTGACAAATTAGACTATCTGCAGGACCTTGGTGTAGAAGTTCTGTACTTTAATCCATTGTTTGTATCACCATCGAATCACAAGTATGATATTCAGGATTATGATTACATTGATCCTCATTATGGGGTGATCGTAGATGACGGCGGTGAAGTCCTGGCGCCGGGAGTTACAGATAACAGTCAGGCAACGAAATATCAGAAGAGGACGACAGGGATTAAGAATCTGGAGGCGAGCAACCAGTTGTTCATCAAACTTGTGGAGGAACTTCACAGGCGTGGCATGAAGATCATCCTGGATGGCGTGTTCAACCATTGCGGTTCGTTTAATAAGTGGATGGATCGAGAGAGAGTCTACGAGAATCAGGCAGATTATGCGCCGGGTGCGTATATTTCCCCGGACAGCCCGTATAAAAGTTATTTCCGATTCTATAAAGAAGGGCCGGAGAATTGGCCGTATAACCATAATTATGATGGCTGGTGGGGGCATGATACCCTGCCGAAACTGAACTATGAAGATTCGGTCAAATTAGAGAATTACATCTTATATATAGGAAGAAAATGGGTATCCCCACCATATAATGTGGATGGCTGGAGACTTGACGTAGCGGCAGACCTTGGAAGGAGCAATGATTATAATCATCAGTTCTGGAAGAAATTCCGTCGGGCGGTCAAGGATGCGAATCCGAATGCGCTGATTCTTGCAGAACATTATGGCGATCCAAGCGAGTGGCTGCAGGGAGATGAGTGGGATACCGTCATGAATTACGATGCTTTCATGGAGCCGCTTACCTGGTTTTTGACGGGTATGGAGAAGCATAGTGATGAAGCGAGAGAAGAACTGCTTGGCAATGCGGATAACTTCGTAAGTTCTATTTCTCATCATATGGCGAATATGCTGACACCGTCTCTTCAGGTGGCGATGAACGAGTTGTCGAACCATGATCATTCCCGTTTCCTGACCCGTACGAATCATATGGTGGGAAGAGTTGACCACTTGGGGCCTGAGGCTGCAAATGAGTATGTAAATGTTGCAGTGATGCGGGAAGCGGTTGTAATTCAGATGACATGGGTCGGCACACCTACCGTATATTATGGAGACGAGGCAGGTGTCTGCGGCTTCACAGATCCGGACAACAGACGTACGTATCCTTGGGGGCATGAGAATAAAGAATTGATTGCGTTCCATAGAGATATGATCCGGATTCACAAGGAACATCCGGCGCTTCGAACCGGATCGCTGAATATGCTGAACTGGGATGAGAATATCCTGTCGTATGGACGTTTCCTTGGGGATGATAAACTTGTAGTGATTATCAATAACCGCAGCGAACTGACGCAGGTGACGGTTCCGGTGTGGAAGGCAGAAGTACCGATGAAATGCAGAATGAAGAAACTGCTGTATTCTTACCAGGAAGGATATTCTACGGATTATGAGGAATATCTGGTCGTGGATGGAGAAGTGGTCGTGAATATGAATGGGCATTCGGCATTGGTGTTGGGAATGGTTGAGTAAGAATTCTTTTGGGGTTATATCAAAAATTTATACAGTGGACGCAGGTCCAAGAAAAAGCATATCCCACGTAAACGGGGCAACACTTCGGTGAACTAACGGTTAACTGTGACTAAGGCACTCAAGAATGCTTTCGTGCCTAAGTCTTCGTAAGCAGTGGATTTCACCTCCATTAAGGACGCCCCTGAATTGTTTGCTTAGGGATATGCTTTTTCTTGGACCTGCTGGTTACTGGATGAAATTCAGGATAGTAACTGTGGGGAGAATGGAGAGCGCTCTTGCGGTGTGTGATGGTATAATATAGCGGAGTTGACTTTTTTGGGCATGTCAAAGACTTTTGACAACGAAAAAGGGCGATAAACCGTGGATGTAAAATCCATTTGATAGACGGATTATCTTTTTTTAATTAAGATTTTTTTGAGGAGACAGAAGAGATGGAACTAGGGAAACAGATTAAGAGGTATCGAAAAGAAAGATCATTGTCCCAAGACGTTTTGGCTGAGAAGGTATATGTGTCCAGGCAGACGATCTCTAACTGGGAAAATGATAAAAGTTATCCTGATGTAAAGAGTCTTGTTTTGCTTAGTGAAGTTTTTGACGTCTCTTTAGATCAATTAATTAAAGGAGATGTGAAGATGATGAAAGAACAGATTAACAAAGAAGACCAGGAGGGATTCGGGCATTTGAGTTGGATTTTTACGGTAATGCTGCTGGCAACGATGCTTACGCCGGTTCCATTGGTACACTTTTTATCTTATGTAGGGGTTGGGATTTGGCTTGTTATTTTCGGTGTGGCCATGTATACGGCTGGATTGGTTGAGAAGGCGAAGAAAAGGTACGATATCCAGACCTACAGGGAAATCCTTGCATTCATGGAAGGTACGAATCTGGATGAGATCGAGAAAGCCAGGGAAGAAGGGAAACGGCTATATCAGACGATATTCATGGCTGCTGCCGCAGGCGTAATCACCTTGATTGTTTCGATTGTATTTATGTGGATTCTGGGCTTTTGAGAATGGTAATCTGAGCGGATGGAGGAATATGGATAGAAAGTTAATTGCACAGGAATATTTTGTGTTAGCAACGGATGTGAATGGAAACATGCCGGTCATGCGTAAAGACGAGTCGAATGCCGGGCGCGTGGCGGCGGGAGTTATGGATCTTCTGTTAAATGGCATTATTACAATGGAGAGAAAGAAGATTGCCGTACGGAAAGCGTTGCCGGGTGAATTTGGATGTATGATATCGCTGTACGAATATTTGAATGAAAAACCACGCACGATCAATAAACTGATGAGTGACTATCTGGTATCGACCAGCAGAAGAATCAACCAGTTGAAAACGGCGATAGGGGAATCTATATAGACAAAATACAGGAGGGAACTTTATTCGTTCGGATGATGCTCCCTCCTGTATTTTATACATTTGGCGGACAATTATCTGGTTAGAACTTCTACGCCTGTCTCGGTAATCAGTACCATATATTCAATCTGAGCAGAGAGACCGTCGTCGATGGTATATACGGTCCAGCCGTTGTCTTCGTCTATGAAGAAGTCTGGGCTTCCTTCGTTGATCATCGGCTCGATGGTGAACATCATCCCCGGAACCAGAACCATCTCGCTGCCCTTTGGTGTTACATAACTGACGAAAGGCTCCTCATGGAACTCAAGACCGATTCCGTGACCGCCGATTTCTTCTACGACAGAATAGCCATTTGCCTGGGCATGGGAATTGATCGCATAGGCGATATCTCCAAGGTGTCCCCAAGGTTTTGCGGCTTTCAGCCCGAGTTCCACACACTCCTTAGTGACCCGTACAATCTTCTCTGCCTCAGGAGAGATGTCCCCAATGGTAAACATACGGGAAGCATCAGAGAAATATCCGTCCAAAATGGTCGACACATCGACGTTAATGATATCCCCCTCTTCCAGAATCTCGTTCTCATCCGGGATTCCATGACAGATTACATTGTTAATAGAAGTACATACACTCTTCGGGAATCCTTCATAATTAAGCGGCGCCGGAATCCCGCCATGCTCCGTTGTAAAATCATAAACCAAACGGTCAATCTCAGCCGTACTCATACCTGCATGAATATGAGCAGCCACATGATCCAAAACCGCGGTGTTCAGCGCGGCACTTTTCTTAATAGCTTCAATCTGCTCCAGTGTCTTCAATAAGGAACGGTCAGGAACAATCTGCCCCTTCGCCGCCAAAGACCACAATCTTATATCTAACTTATCCACAACATTTACCTGCTTTCTATGTTAATACCTTCAATCTTCATTATAACACCCCTGTCAAGTGGGACTATTTTCGGGGGATTTCGTTAGGGTGGGATTCAGTCGCTGACTAGTGCACACAGCAGTTCTGAGATCCGGCATATATCTAAGCAAACAATTCAGGCGCGCTTTTAATGGAGGTGAAATCCACTACTTACGAAGACTTAGACGTGAAGGCTTTCCTGAACGTCTTAGTCGTAGTTAGTAGTTAGTTCACCGGAATGTTGCACCGTTTGCGTGGTATATGCCGGATCTCAGAACTGCGTCCACTGACCAGCAACCGAATTCCAGCATTTCAAATTCCCCCACCCCAAACTATTGTATGATAATAAAAAATGGGGTATAATTTCATTATATTGTGTGTTGCCAAAAGACATCACACCCAATCATAATGTACGAAAAAGATGTGAAAAAGAAAGGAGTAGCGTATGTTAAGAATAGGAATGCTTACAAGCGGAGGAGACTGTCAGGCACTAAATGCAGCGATGCGTGGTGTTGTAAAGGGGATTTGTTCTAAGAGAGATGATGTAGAGATCTACGGATTCCAGGAAGGATATAAGGGATTGATCTATTCGAACTTCAAGATGCTGACTTCCAGAGATTTCTCAGGAATCCTGACGGTAGGAGGAACAATCCTCGGAACTTCCAGACAGCCGTTCAAGTTGATGAGAGTGCCGGATGAGAATGGTCTGGACAAGGTTGAGGCGATGAAGCATACGTATCATAAGTTGAACCTGGACTGCCTGGTAGTGCTTGGCGGTAACGGTACACATAAGACGGCGAACCTGTTAAGAGAAGAGGGTTTGAATGTGATCACTCTTCCGAAGACAATTGATAACGACCTGTGGGGAACGGATATGACATTCGGATTCCAGAGTGCGGTTGATATTGCTACGGATACGATTGACAAGATCCACACAACAGCAACATCCCACAGCCGTGTATTCATCGTTGAGGTTATGGGACATAAGGTTGGCTGGGTAACCCTGCATGCAGGTATTGCCGGCGGCGCTGATATCATCCTGCTTCCTGAGATTCCATATGATATCAATGTGGTTGCAGAGGCAATCAATAAGAGAAAAGCAGCCGGAAAGAGATTCACGATCATTGCGGTTGCAGAAGGTGCGATTTCCAAAGAAGATGCGAAACTTTCTAAGAAAGAACTGAAAGAGAAGGCAGCAAAGAAGAAATATCCATCCGTAGCATACGAAGTGGCTGAGAGAATCCAGAAGAAGACGGATCAGGAAGTACGTATCACAGTTCCTGGACATACACAGCGAGGCGGATCTCCGTGTCCATATGACCGTGTACTTTCCACAAGACTCGGTGCAGCAGCCGCAGAGGCAATTTTGGATGGCGATTTTGGAAAGATGATGGCTGTTAAGAAGAACGATATTGTACGTGTTCCGTTGGCTGAAGTAGCAGGCAAGTTAAAATACGTAGATCCGAAGTCTGATATTATCAAAGAAGCAGAACTGACAGGTATCAGTTTCGGTGTAAAATAAGACGAAGTAGACAGGGAGTGTAAATAGATGTCATATACGGCATTATACCGGAAGTTCCGTCCTGATGAATTCGAGGATGTTAAAGGGCAGGACGCCATTGTAAAAACGTTAAAGAACCAGATTAAGGCTGAGCGTATCGGTCACGCCTATCTGTTCTGCGGAACGCGGGGGACGGGGAAGACCACCGTGGCGAAGATATTTGCAAAAGCAGTGAATTGTGAACATCCGGTAGATGGAAGTCCATGCGGCGAGTGTGCCATGTGTAAGGCGATTGCATCTGGTGCGTCCATGAATGTGATCGAGATTGATGCGGCATCGAATAACGGTGTGGATAATATCCGTGAGATTCGGGAAGAAGTGGCATACCGTCCCACAGAAGGGCGATATAAAGTCTATATCATAGATGAGGTTCATATGCTCTCCATAGGAGCGTTCAATGCACTGCTTAAGACACTGGAGGAGCCGCCGGAATACGTGATATTCATTCTGGCGACGACGGAAGCGCATAAGATTCCGATTACCATCTTAAGCAGGTGCCAGCGGTATGATTTCAAGAGGATTTCGATCGAAACCATTTCCGCAAGGCTTCGGGAACTGATTGAAAAAGAACAGTGGGATGTGGAGGAGAAGGCGGTCCGCTATATTGCGAAGATGGCGGACGGCTCCATGCGAGATTCCCTAAGTCTTCTGGATCAGTGTGTGGCGTTCTATATCGGTGAGAGACTGACTTACGATCATGTGTTAGAAGTCCTGGGAGCCGTGGATACGGAAGTGTTCAGCCGGCTCCTTCGGGAATTGATCTCTATGGATGTGCATAGAGTGATAGAGACGGTGGAAGAACTGGTGATGCAGGGGCGGGAGTTGTCCCAGATGGCGTCGGATTTTACCTGGTATCTCCGGAATCTTCTGCTGGTGAAAAGTTCAGATAATATGGAAGATGTATTGGATGTGTCGTCAGAGAATCTTGCGCAGTTAAAAGAAGAGGCGCAGATGATTGACAACGACACGTTAATCCGTTATATTAGAATCTTCTCAGACCTTACCAATCAACTAAAATACGCAACCCAGAAGCGGGTTCTGCTGGAGGTCACCATGATCAAATTGTGCAGGCCGGCGATGGATACGAACCAGGATGCGCTGCTTGACCGCATTCGTGCGATTGAGAAGCAATTAGAGGAAGGGCTTCCGGAAGTCTCTGCGCGGGAAAAGATCGTTTATGTAAATGGAGATCAGCCGCAGAAGGAGAAGAAGCCAAAACCGGAACTTCCTAAAGCGCTGAATGAAGATGTCAAAGCGGTTGCGAAGGATTTTCGGTCGATTGCAAATAACGCTTCTCCGCTTCTTAGAACGTATCTTAAGAAAGCGAGGCTCAGCGCCGGAGAAGGGAATCGTCTGCTGATTGTATTCCCGGACGAGGTGAGCGCAAGTTTCGTGGCGGCAGCGGAGCATAAAGCAGAGATTGAAAGCCTGATTGAAGAGAAGATTGGGAAGAAGGTTGAGACGGAGATCCGGCAGTTGGAAGAAGGCCGGAGATTTGAAGATAATTTTGTAGATCTTGAGAATCTTGGAGATCTGATCCATATGGAGATAACAGTAGAAGATTAGGAGGATATGAATTATGGCAAAAAGAGGTGGATTCCCAGGCGGAGGAATGCCGGGAAATATGGCGAATCTGATGAAACAGGCGCAGAAGATGCAGCGTCAGATGGAAGAACAGGCAAAAGAGATGGAGACGAAGGAGTTCAGCGCAACTGCAGGCGGCGGCGCGGTAGAAGTGACGGTCTCCGGAACGAAGCAGTTGCTGAAAGTGAAGCTGGATGAAGAAGTAGTAGATCCGGATGATGTTGAGATGTTAGAAGACCTGATCGTGGCAGCCGTCAATGAGGCGCTTGGCAAAGTAGACGAAGCATCCGCGTCCGCAATGTCCAAATTCACAGGCGGAATGGGCGGCCAGATGCCTGGATTATTCTAACAGGGAGTTAAGATACATGGATTACTACAGTAACCAGATAAGCAGATTAATTGAAGAATTATCATGCCTCCCGGGCATAGGATCAAAGTCAGCGGCAAGGCTGGCTTTTCACTTGATACATATGCCTTTGGAGGATGTAAAAAGGCTTGCTAATACGATGGTAGAAGCCAAAGAGAATGTTAGATATTGCTCCGAATGCTATACCCTTACGGACCAGGAACTGTGCCCGATCTGCAGAAATGAGAACCGGGATCACAAGACCATCATGGTGGTAGAGAATACGAGAGACTTGGCAGCATACGAGAAGACCGGGAAATATGGTGGTGTATACCACGTACTCCACGGGGCGATCTCCCCGATGCTTGGCATCGGACCGGAAGACATTAAGCTAAAGGAGTTGATCGAACGTCTGCAAGGAGATGTGGATGAAGTGATCATTGCGACCAACTCAAGTCTCGAGGGAGAGACCACTGCAATGTATATCAGCAAATTGATTAAGCCTACGGGAATTAAAGTCAGCAGAATTGCCAGCGGAGTTCCTGTGGGAGGGGATCTGGAGTATATAGATGAAGTAACATTGCTTCGGGCGCTCGAAGGTCGTACACAGTTATAAATTGGGGACGGGGGTTTTTGCAATTTCCCCCGTCCCCAATTGAAATAGCCGTGTCCCTTTTTGAATTTGCCCTGTCCCCAATTGAGGTAAATATAAAATGAAAAAGAAGAAAATTACATCTACAGATATTGCGAGAGCAGCCGGTGTCTCCCAATCAACTGTCTCCATGATCCTGAATAAGAAGTACAACGTCTCCTTTTCCAAAGATACCATAGAGAAAGTGGAAAAAGCAGCGAAAGATTTAGGCTACGTTCCGCCCAGGCGCAAGACCAGGAAAGGCTCGAAAAAAGAGAAACTATTGGTAGTGTTCTGCTCGAACCTGACGAATCCATATTATGTCATGCTGCTGCAGGGAATTGAATCCCGCGCCAAGGAGCAAGGCTTCGGTCTGTTCGTCTGCAATACGCAAAGGGACTTGAAGATGGAGGAGCGCTATCTCAAGATGATGTGGGAACTGAAACCTCTGGGCATTATCTATACCTGCAATCCCAGCCACTGCTTTATGGATCTGGTGCAGGAACTGTCGCAGAAGATACCGGTGGCGATTATTAATAACCAGAATGAGAAGATGGATGTAGACGCGGTGGAATTGGATAATTCCAAACTCGGCAGGATCATGGCGCGCCATCTACTGGAACTGGGTCACCGTAAAGTGGCATATATAGCACCGCCTCTTACTGCACGCCAGAAGCAGCGTTCTAAGAGAGTGGAAGGCTTCTTAAAAGAGTATGAAAAAGTAGGGATGAAAGATCAGGTAGTGATTAAGGCGGCGAAAGAAGAGATAGATCTGGATATTGCCAATATAGATTCCGAATATAAGATCGGATACGACCTGACGCGTGAATTATTGCAGGAAGAGAAAAATATCACCGCAATTGTAGGCTTGAATGATATGATCGCATTCGGCATTCTGGATGCACTTCATGAAGCAAAGATTAAAGTGCCGTCAGAGATGTCCGTTATGGGATGCGACAACACCTTATTTGCTCGGATGCACAAGGTGGATCTTACGACGATAGAGCACTTTGTCATCTTTAAAGGCAGAGATGCATGTGACATTATTATGAAGAAAATAGCGTCCCACCATACACCATATTCTGAGATCGAGCCAATCAGCACATATCATGTAGAATATGAGCCGAAACTCATTATAAGAGGAACAACATCTTATGCCAAAGAGCCAAGAAAAAGAGGAATAAAAAATAAAAATTAATGTATTTCTTAAAATTATTATTAATAAAAATGAATTCTGAGAAATACAGAAACGTCTAAAACACGGCGATAAAAAAATAGTCAATTAAAATTTGAAAAAAATATAACAATCTTGTGTTGATAAAATAGAATTATTAACAAAAGAAATTATTAATAAAAATCAGGCGCTATTGACCAACCTTCCCCCTATAAGTTATAATCCAATCATGAAGCAAACAGCGCAAGGTGAATCGGTTCACCGAATCAAAAGGAGGAAGAAAAATGAGATTTTTCATCGACACAGCCAAAGTAGAAGACATTAAGAAAGCAAATGACATGGGGGTCATCTGCGGAGTAACAACCAACCCATCTCTGATCGCAAAAGAAGGAAGAGT
Organism: uncultured Dorea sp.; assembly: GCA_945870325.1. Classification (GTDB taxonomy): domain Bacteria; phylum Bacillota; class Clostridia; order Lachnospirales; family Lachnospiraceae; genus CAMBRQ01. Next base: position 31,723 of record CAMBRQ010000024.1, read on the forward strand.
ATTTGAAGAAGTTATCGCAGAGATCGCATCTATCGTAGACGGACCAATCAGCGGAGAAGTGAAAGCAACAACTGTTGATGCAGAAGGCATGATCGCAGAAGGAAGAGAGATTGCTAAGATCCACCCGAATATGGTAGTAAAGATCCCAATGACAGTAGAAGGCTTAAAAGCATGCAAGCAGTTAACTGCTGAAGGAATCAAGACAAACGTAACACTAATCTTCACAGCGAACCAGGCATTATTAGCAGCAAGAGCAGGCGCTACTTACGTATCTCCATTCCTGGGTCGTCTGGACGATATCTCCGTAAGAGGTACAGACCTGATCGCAGAGATTGCAGAGATCTTCAAGACAGCAGGCATCACAACACAGATCATCGCAGCAAGCGTACGTCACCCAATGCACGTAACAGACTGCGCATTAGCAGGTGCTGATATCGCAACAGTTCCATATTCTGTAATCGAGCAGATGACAAAGCATCCATTAACAGACGCAGGAATCGCAAAATTCCAGGCAGACTACAAGGCAGTGTTCGGCGAGTAAAATCATAGATTAGGAGGAACATCATGAACAAATTGGAGTTAATGAAGACAGCAAATGAGGTCCGCAAGGGCATCGTTACTGCGGTACACAGCGCCAAATCCGGACATCCGGGCGGTTCTCTGTCCGCAGCAGACATCTACACATATCTGTTTTTCGAAGAGATGAATATCGATCCGGCAGATCCGAAGAAAGCAGACCGCGACCGTTTTGTATTATCCAAGGGGCATACAGCACCAGGATACTACTCTACACTGGCACATAGAGGATTCTTCCCGGTAGAAGACCTTACCACACTTCGTAAAGTAGGTTCTTATCTGCAGGGACATCCGGATATGAAGCATATCCCAGGCGTAGATATGTCAAGTGGTTCTCTCGGACAGGGAATCTCAGCAGCAGTGGGTATGGCAATCTCAGCCAAATTATCTGGCGACGACTACAGAGTATATACCCTGCTTGGCGACGGCGAGATCCAGGAAGGTCAGGTATGGGAGGCATCCATGCTGGCAGCACACAGAAAACTGGACAATCTCGTTGTAATTGTAGATAACAACAACCTTCAGATCGATGGAGCAATCGATGAAGTCAACTCTCCATATCCAATCGATCAGAAGTTTGAAGCATTTAATTTCCATGTAATCAATATTGATGGAAATGATTTCGATCAGATCGATGCTGCATTCAAAGAGGCAAAAGAGACTAAGGGACAGCCGACAGCAATCATTGCTAAGACTGTAAAGGGCAAAGGTGTTTCCTTCATGGAGAATCAGGCTTCCTGGCATGGAGTGGCTCCAAATGATGATCAGTATGCAGTAGCAATGGCAGATTTAGAGAAAGTAGGTGAAGCATTATGTCAGAAGTAAAGAAGATCGCAACAAGAGAAAGCTACGGTAATGCTTTGGCTGAGTTGGGCAAAGAACATGAAGATGTAGTAGTACTGGATGCAGACCTGGCAGGGGCTACGAAGACAGGCATATTCAAAAAGGCATTTCCGGAACGTCATATTGACTGCGGAATTGCAGAGGGCAATATGATGAGTGTTGCAGCAGGAATCGCGACAACAGGAAAAGTACCATTCGCAAGTTCATTTGCAATGTTCGCAGCGGGACGTGCATTCGAGCAGGTACGTAACTCCATCGGATACCCGAAATTGAATGTTAAGATTGGCGCAACACATGCCGGAATCTCTGTAGGAGAAGATGGAGCGACCCATCAGTGTAATGAAGATATTGCCCTGATGAGAACCATCCCGGGAATGGTTGTTATCAATCCTTCTGATGATGTAGAGGCAAAAGCGGCAGTAAAGGCAGCTTATGAACATGTAGGACCTGTGTACCTTCGTTTTGGAAGGCTTGCAGTTCCGGTGATTAACGATAACGAAGATTATAAGTTCGAACTTGGCAAGGCAATCACTCTGCGTGAAGGAACGGACGTTGCGATTATCGCAACCGGTCTTCCGGTATCTGAGTCCCTGGCAGCAGCAGAGAAACTGGCAGCAGATGGAATCAGTGCAGAAGTAATTAATATTCATACTATCAAGCCACTGGATGAGGAAGCAATCATCGCAGCAGCGGCTAAGACGGGCAAGATCGTAACGGTAGAAGAGCACTCCGTAATCGGTGGACTTGGAAGTGCTGTATGCGATGTGGTTGCAGAGAAAGCACCTGCTAAAGTACTGAAGATTGGTGTGAACGACGTATTTGGCGAGTCAGGCCCGGCAGTACAGTTGATTAAGAAATACGGATTAGATGCAGACAGTATCTATGAGAAAGTAAAAGCATTTGTATAAGAAAATGTTTTGATATGAGAGCGGCGTTTTGCGGATGAGGGATCATTCGCAGAACGCCTTTTTGAACTTCGTGGATAATGTGAATGTGGGAAGAAGGTAGGACAATGAAACAAAGGCTTAGAAGAAAACATCGTGAAAAAGAGAGGTTCTATGAGGCAATCAAAGATATTGCCGCGCACCCTGTCGTGCTGCGCATGAAACTCTATCCACATCATGGAACCACCAACTGTTACCAGCACTGTATGAATGTTGCTTATAACAACTACAGGCTATGCCGATTTCTGCATCTGGATGCCCGTTCGGCGGCAAGAGCCGGGATGCTTCATGACCTTTTCCTATATGACTGGCATACCCATGCGGCGCGGACGGGTAAGCATTTCCATGGTCTGACGCATCCTGTGGAGGCTTATCAGAATGCGAAGAAGTTCTTTGCGCTTAATAAAATAGAAAAAGATATCATCTTGAATCATATGTGGCCGGTTACGTTTTACCGACTTCCGAGAACCAAAGAAGGCTGGATTACGACGCTTACAGACAAGTATTGTGGAGTGTGTGAGACAAGCCGTCGAAAACGACCGTAACATGCCGGAAATTTCCTGGGACAAGTCCCACCGATTGATAAAATACGCAGATTCCATATGCTATCATTAGCAAAAATATAACAAGATGAGGTGAGAGTATATGGAAAGACAATTTCCCAAAAATGTAAGACAGATAGGAAACGTAAGCGATGAGCCTAAGATATACGTAGAAGATTATGTGGATATCTATCTGAACCAGTTAAAACAGCAGGCGAAAGAAGAGCCTGCAGGCGTTGTGCTGATCGGTGAATTATTGACGCAGGAAGGACAGGCTGTGGTATATGTCTCCGGCGCGATACAACTGAAGGATGTTCAGGCTGGCGGCTCGGAGGTTGTAGTAAAAGAAGAGATATTAAAAGAAGCAGAAGAAGAGAGAAAGAAATATTTCCCATCCGGAGATGTGATTGGATGGTGTCTGATTGAAAGCGGACATCCTATGGGACAGAATCGGGAGATTACAAAGATCCATAGCAGGTCATTTCCAAAAGAGCATACACTGTTCGTCTGGAAGGATGCCCAGGAGAATGAAGAGATCTACTATGCCTATAAATACGGAGAACTCATGCAGATGGGTGGGCATTACATCTATTATGAGAAGAACCCTGCCATGCAGAATTATATGATCTCCACACGCAAGAAGAATGGCGTGACTCCCAGCGAAATGGTTGAGGATCGAGCTGCAAAGGATTTTCGTAGTGTCGTAAGAGAGAAGATGGAAGACAAGGAGCAGCGGCAGAATTCGAGGCTTGTGTATCTGACAAGCGTGCTGCTGGTTGTAGTGGTGCTTGCAATCGGTATCTCAACCGTTAATAATTTCGATAAGATGGAGGCTGTCCAGAATTCTCTGGAATCGTTGTCCCAGTCGGTGAACCGGACGGAGAGTCAGACCGGAACAGTCAGTGAAGAAGGAGATGCCATAGAGGCGAACGGAACCGTTGAAAATGTGGATACAGCAGATGCCGGCAGCGGAGGAGCAGTCCCGGAGACATCCACCATTCAGGAGCAATTAAGCGAGGATGATTTCTATATGGTACAGAAAGGTGATACATTGGATAGCATCAGCGTGAAACTATATGGAGATACATCTCATGTAGATGCCATTTGCAAGATGAATGGTCTTACAGACGGCAATCTCATCTACATAGGACAAAAATTACTATTACCTTAGGGGAAATTGTGGTATAATCAGCACAAATGAAAAACAACAAAGGGGAGACGGATGATACAGCGAAAGAATAAAAACCTTCATGTTGTCAGAGACCAGAAAGACTTAACGGACAAGATCGTAGAAGATATTATCAAAGAATTGAATAGTGAAGATGGTACAGCGAATGACCTGGAGGAGCAGATCAAGAAGCATAAGGCTGAGCGAAGGCGCAGAATTGTGATTATCACGGCAGTGGTGCTTGCGGCTGCAATTGGTGTATATCTTCTGGTTAATCTCCAGACCTATAGCCAGGCGAGGACGACAGAGGTGTATGCCAGCGAAGGCGCAGCGAATAATAACTACGCTCAATTCGCGAAAGGCGTGTTAAAATACAGTCGTGATGGCATTTCCTATCTAGATCAGAAGGGAGAGGAGAGGTGGAACCACTCTTACCAGATTAAGAATCCTTTTGTGGATGTGAGAGAAACATGCGCGGCAGTCGCAGATAAAGGTGGCAATGACATCCTGGTGTTTCAGGAGGATGGGATAAAAGGTGAGATTCACACCACGATGCCGATAGAGAAGATCAGTGTGTCGGAACAGGGAATTGTAAGTGCGATTCTGAAAAATGATTCCTCTGCGAAGATTATGTGTTATGATACTGCGGGCAATATCCTTGTCGAGCACAAGACCTCCCTGACTGGGACGGGCTATCCGCTGGATGTGGCTTTGTCTGAGGATGGCGAGATGATGCAGGTGCTTTACCTCTATACACAGGAAGGCAAGATTACTTCCAGAATCGCTTATTATAATTTCGGTGAGGCAGGAGAAGAAGAGACAGATCATCAGGTTGTCGGCAAGGACTGTGAAAATACCATTATGGCATCAGGTTTCTTCCTTAATAAGTCTACTTCCGCGGCGGTCGGTGATGACTGTCTCGTCATATACCGGGGGGACAAGAAGCCGGAGGAAGTAACAACGATCACGATTGAAAAACAGATTAAGAGTCTGTTCCATAGTGATCGGTATATTGGCATGGTTTTGCAAAATGAAGGAAAAGAAGGATATGAATTGCGACTTTATAGTGCCAGCGGCAAGGTGGCTATGTCTGAAGATTTTACAGGCGACTACGATAATGTAAAGATCTGTGGTCAGCAAGTGATCATGTATGATGGCAAGAAGTGCAGTATCTTCATGCGAAGCGGCATACAGAAATTTGACGGGGAGATGAACAACAATATATTAGAGATATTCCCGATAGCAGGAGTGAATAAATACATTGTGATGAGTGCAAACGGAATGGAGAAAGTCCGGCTTGTAAAATAAGGAGAACATATGAATTGGTTATTAATAACGGTTGGCGTGATCTTTCTGATATGTATTGTGGTAGGAATTATTAGGGGAGCAATTAAGATAACGGTGTCTTTGGCAACAACACTGGTTACACTTGTGCTGGTGTTCTTTCTGACGCCATATGTAGCTGATGCAATCGCGAAATTCACGCCGCTGGATGACATGATTAAGAGTCAGGTGGTCAGCACGATGGCGAATGCAGCCGTGGGTCAGGTCACTGGAAACGAAGGCGGGATGTCCGCAGAAGGCGTGAGAAAGGCTCTGAACGCGGCAGGTGTCAGCGAAGAATTATTAGCGCAGTATGGAATTACAATAGATGATATAGTAAATGGCAATATCAGTAAGGACGATCTGGCGCAGTATGGAATATCCGGAAGTGTGTTGGATGGCGTAGGTGCCAGCCAGCAGCAGAGCATAGAAGATGTGATAGAGGGAGCGGATATTCCAAGAGATCTGCAGATAGCAGCGATCCAGAATGCTGATCTGCCGGAAGTATTCAAGAATCTTCTGTCTGTTAATAATAACAGTGAAGTCTACCAACAGTTGGGAGTGGAGACATTCGCGCAATATGTGGGACATTACCTGGCGAAACTGATTGTGAATATTGTGGCATTCCTATGCACATTCGTGCTCATTACTATTATCATAAGAGCAATTGTATTTGCATTGGATATTGTATCGGCACTGCCGGGAGTAGGATTCCTCAACCGTCTTGCCGGGGGAATTATGGGAATGGCAGGGGCGCTGATTATTGTCTGGACGCTGTATATTATTATCACATTATTATATACAACCTCTATTGGAAAAGAGATGTTCCAGATGATACAGTCGGACAAAATTCTAAGTACATTATACGAATATAATCCTATTATGAAACTGGCGACAATTTTTCGATAAAATGTGAGGAAATCCCTTGACACATAAAATAAAAGATGATATTATAAAAATCCACCGCGGAAACGTGGTGGATTTTTAGGCGGAGAAACTTAAGGACAAGTTGAACTGCTTGAAAAAATAAAATGGATATCAAAAAAGTGTTGACAAAGATAGAAACATGTGATATTCTATAAAAGTTGTCGCTGGAGTGACAAAAACACTTGAGAACAACGAAAAAATAAATAAAAAAAGTTGTTGACAAACGACAAAAGATATGGTAATCTAATATGGCTGTCGAAAATGGCAACAACAAAGAACCTTGATAATTAAACAATAGACA
>CAMBRQ010000025.1 GCA_945870325.1 uncultured Dorea sp.
TATCGCAGAAGAAACGGTCATATCAGAAAAACTTCCGGCTGCTTTCGGAAGAAGATTTCCGGTTTCATTCAATATAATACGGTTCTTCTGTCTCTCGAATAAAGTCACATTCAGAATCCCTTCCAACTTCTGCATAGAGCGGGAAAGTGAAGGCTGTGCAATGTTCAGATGTTCTGCTGCGGCAGATAATGTGCCATATTCATTGAAAGCCAGCAGATGTTCCAAGAGATATATTTCAATCATAAGAGATACTGTAATCGCCGGACAAATCTGAAGATTTCTCCGGCTCAGACATTCTTGAATTCTGTGCGTGTGGCACAGAATTCATCCTGATTTTGGACCTCTTTTTCACTAACGGCTTGTACGGCTCTTCTACGAATCCGAACGCCCATACTGCCCCTCTCTGCCTGTCATTCTTATGTGTGGCTCTTCATGAACTGTGGGGATTCCTGGCGGGGTGCAAGGGGGGAACGGTATTGGCAGGAAATGGCGGTTGGTCCCAGCCATCTTCTTCTGCTTTACCGTACACTTTCCAAGAATCTATTTTCTCCATTAAATTTCCACCTTCTTCAGATGAAACTGAAATGCCGTATACTCCGGTACTTCCCGATTAATCGGCAGCCCTGCATTCATAAGTGCAGCCCCGGAAAGAATGCGTTCACCATCATTAATCGTATACATAGCATGTGGCTCCAGTCCTTTTGCGCGTACATATTCCTGTGGTCCGTTACAGGTAAGATTCGTAACCACTACGCTTAGAAGTGACTCGCTCTTATCCTTGGTTACATGCTGCCACGCAGTCATATTACCTACTTCGAAAGGATTGGTTAAGCGGTAGAAGTCGCCTTCAAAGGTAATATGATAGTATCTGCGGAACAGGTCGCTTTGTTCTTTGCAGATTGTCTGTTCTTCTTTCGTTAGATGGGTTGCATCCAATTCATATCCGAAGGTTCCGCACATGGCAACGACGGCTTTGGTCTTAAGTGGTACGAATTTTCCGCTGTCGGAGATGTGTGCTCCCATCGTGCAGGTCGGATATACGAAGGATGTACCGTAGTGTAATTTCAGGCGGTCAATTGGATTGTTGTTATCGCTTACCCAGTATTGTGGATAGTAGTGGAGCATAGCAGCATCATATCGTCCGCCGCCTCCGGAACAGCCTTCGAAGAGGATATCCGGGTGTGTTTTAATAATGTTATCCATAACACGGTATAAACCGAGTACGTAGCGGTGATATACTTCACCTTGCTTGTCTGCTGGAAGTTCGTTGGACCAGATGTCAGCAAGTGAGCGGTTGATATCCCATTTTACATAGAAGATATTAGCATCATCCAAGATGGCATTCACTTTTTCAATCAGATAATCCTGTACATCTTTGCGGCTCATGTCAAGGGCAATCTGGTTACGGCTTCGCACTGCGTGGCGCCCTGGAATCTGCATTGCCCATTCCGGATGTGCGCGGTATAGGTCGCTGTCTTCTGATACCATCTCAGGTTCGAACCAGATACCGAATTTCATGCCGAGATCATTGATCTGTTCTACCAACTTGTGAAGACCGCATTTGATCTTTTTCTCATTGACTACCCAGTCTCCGAGACCGCTGTTGTCATCGTCACGTTTGCCAAACCAGCCATCATCCATAACTAACAGGTCTACACCCATATTCTTGGCAGCCTTGGCAATCTCTACTAATTTTACATCATCAAAATCCATAAAAGCGGCTTCCCAACTATTGATCAATACCGGACGCTGCACGTCTGTCACGAATTTGCTCTTGCAGAGGTTGGTGCGGTAGAAATCATGGTACAAGTGTGAAAGTCCTGTGAATCCGTGTTCGGTGAAAGCCATTACGACTTCAGGTCCTTCAAAAGTCTCGCCTGGCTTTACTTCATATACGAATTGTTTTGGATTGATTCCCATGACCAGGCGAAGCTGATCATACTGGTCAAGTTCTACTTCGGTAAGGAAGTTGCCGCTGTACATCAAAGAGAAGCCATAGCATTTGCCATAATCTTCCGTGGCATTCTGATCACATAAGACCACGAAAGGATTCTGTTGATGGCTGGAAGAGCCGCGCACGCTTCCGATGGTATGTATGTGATGGGTCAGATGCTGGCGTTCTACCTGGCGTTCCTGACCGTAACGTCCCGGAAGGCTTAACAGATCCATATCGGAACCGTTCAGGAAATCCAGGCATACAGACATAATCTTTTTAAGATGGATGGATTTCTCGCCGATATTTCTTACCTTGACAGCACGGGTAATGATGTCAGCCTCTTCAAATACGCTGTATAGAAGAGTTACCTGTACGTTGCTTACCTCATCGGATAATGTAATCTCCAATGTATCTACGGTATCATCGTCATTTGCAAATGTGCATGGAAGGGTATCCAACTGATATTTTCCTTCGATGATTCCAAAATTCAGTGCTTTGCCATGAAAAGAGTAGCTTCCGTCCGAATTAACGACTTCAATGCTGGTAGTTCGGAAATCCCCTTGCTGTTGTGTGCTGAATTCCTGTGGCTGTGCGTCAAGGGAAAATGTTCTGGAATTCCTGGATTCATATGGGTTCCCGGAGAATCCTCTGTCGTACTGCATAATCTGATAGGTCATATCAGCGTCATGAATAGTTGGACCATAATAGAGATGCAGTAAATAATCTAAATTGCCTATCTTCATTTGATAGGACGTATTTTTCGTGTGTAAAGTAAGTGTCTTGCTTTTGTCATTAAAAATAATTCCCATAAGTGCTGGTTGGCCTCCTGTTTCTGATATTTCTTTATGAAACTCCGTTCATCAATAATGCTATTATAGCATAGCCCATTATAAATTTATTTGGACGAAAGGTAGAAAAAAACAGGAAAAAGTGGTGGATTTGACGAATCTGGGAGAGACGTTTCTGTTCCCGAGTTCTTCCGGTTGGATTGTAATTCCTGCTGTTAGGAGCGTACAAAACAGCCAAGATTGTATATACTTTATATGGTTAGAAGTAACTAATGATAGAACAGGAGGAACAAAGGTTGAAACAGACACTTGATACAAGGGATGATGTTTGCCAGACAACTTTTGACTTTTGCCGGAGCCAGTGACAACATTTAAAAGGCAATGACGATTATTGCCAGCGGTGCTATTTTGAATATTATTCTTGATCCGATTTTTATCACGATTATGAAGCCTTATGGTATGGGAATTGAAGCAGCGGCTTATGCAACTATTCTTTTGCAGTTTATCCAGGCTGCTGTCACCCTGTGGTATTTCAAAAAGAAAAGTCCTAACGTAAAAATCGGACACATCGTTTCACAGTGTTCCATAAATTGTTGTCCATGATTGGCAGTTCATCGTATTTCATATTGATCTGGGAGATCATTCCGCTGTTCAATACATTTTAGATGCGAAAGAACTCTTTGTACGAAAATAATAACATGCGTGTTTTATGGAAATATTGAATCTTGACATGTAAAATTCATATCGTTATTATAAAACTGTGATAGATGACGTTGGAAAAGGGAAGAAAGAGGGAAAGATGTGGAGAAGTATGCACCACACATTGTACCAAGTATTTATCTTGCAAACTATCTAAATGAATTTGAAAGTACGATACAGAATTACGATGTAACACTAAAAACAATTAAAAAGGGTGAATTTTTGACGCAATATGGAGTAGTGAATAATACTGCCTATTATATAAAAAAAGGCATCATTCATTTGTCTCTGGGGCATGATCAAGGGAAAAAATCGCTATGTTTGTTTGGTATTGGAACTATTTTTCCCGTGGGGGTTGAAATCCATAAGTTTCGTGCTGAATATGAGATGATGTTGCAGGCGTTTACGGACCTTGAAGTATATGAGATGTCATATCCGACATTGAAGAAGATTGTGCAGGAAAATGGAATGCTTGCCGGAGAATTATTGAAAGAGAATTGTGATTTTATCGGTTATATGTTCTTAGATACGATTAATCAGACATTCGAACCATGCCTAAGCCGTATTTGTGATATTCTGTATCTATATATTATGAAAGTACATCCTAATAAGGATGTTATACCATTGACGCAATCAGAACTTGCCAGTATAGCAGGTGCGTCGCAGGCGCAGATGGAGAGAACAATCAAGTTGTTAAAAGACGAAAAGGTATTATCTACATCTAGAAAGCAAATCACAATATTAGATAAAGAAAAATTATTGAATTATTGTACGCTTGGTATGCGTGATAATGTACAGGAAGATGGTTTAATATAATTAAAATTATTTTATAAAGAAGATAAAGCATAGAGCAATGTATATTGTAATATGCTTTATTTTTTTTGCGAAAAAATACTACTTTCCCTCACATGATGGAGAAGGAAGTGTGAAAGAGGGATAAGATTAATAAAAAACAAGGGAGAGCGTTGAATGAAAGTTTTTGAGCCAATAAAGATACGGGAAATGGAATTAAAAAATCGTATGATAGTCTCGGCAATGGTAACCAATTACTGTAGGGAGGATGGATTGGCGACAGAAAAGTTTATTGCTTATCATGAGCGAAAAGCCCAGGGTGGCTGGGGACTTATTATTACGGAAGACTATAAGATTAATCCGACAGCTGGAGGTTTTAAAGATCTTCCAGGACTATGGGATGATGCGCAGATTGCTAGTCATCAAAAGTTGACAAAGAGAGTTCATCAGGCAGGAGGAAAAATTGCAGCACAGATATATCATGCGGGGCGTGAGACCAGTAGTGCAGTGACAGGCGAACAGCCAGTAGGACCGTCTGCGTTGAAAGATCCGACAATGCCGGAGATTCCACGGGAACTGACAGTAGAAGAAATCCATCTATTAATCCGGCAGTTTGGTGATTGTGCCAAACGAGTAAAAGATGCAGGATTTGACGCTGTGGAAGTACATGGCGCACATGGCTATTTGATTGGGGCTTTTATGTCGCCATTTTCGAATAAGCGCACAGATGAATATGGGGGATGTATAGTAAACCGTGCGCGGTTTGCTGTGGAGATTGTACAAGATATTCGAAAAAAGTGTGGGGAGGATTTTCCGATCATTTATCGGATGTCAACTGTGGAATATGTGCATGGTGGTCTAGAGATTGAAGAGACAAAGGTAATCGCCCGAATTTTGGAACAGAATGGTGTAGATTGCATCCATTGTTCACAAGGGGTATATGCGTCTACGCATACAATCATTCCACCATCTGTGGTGCCAAAGGCAGCCTATGTAAATAATGCGGCAGAGATTAAAAGTGTAGTATCTGTACCAGTAATAGCGGTCGGAAGAATCAATGATATTCAGGTGGCAGAAAATGTGATTATGTCAGGCAAGTCAGACTTGGTGACGATGGCAAGGGCATCTCTGGCAGATCCGGACCTTCCTAAGAAAGTGATGAATGGACAGGAAGAAGATATTCTTCGTTGTATTGGATGTCTTCAGGGATGCAGTGCGGAAAGTGCCAATGGAAGATATGTACGGTGTCTTGTAAATCCCGTAACGGGCATGGAAAATGAGTATGATTTGAATCCTGTCCGGAATCCGAAACGGGTGTTGGTAGTCGGCGGTGGCGTTGCCGGATGTGAGGCAGCAGTTGCTTCAGCCATGAAAGGACATAAAGTAACGTTAGTCGAAAAGGAAGATCGATTGGGTGGACAATGGATTCCGGCATCTGTACCGATTGGAAAAGGAGAATTTACCACGCTGATATACTGGCAAAAGTGTCAATTGAAAAAATATGGGGTTCGTATCTTATTAAATACGGAAGCCGATATGGAAATGATACTTAGTGAAAATCCTGATGTGATCATTGCAGCTACTAGAAGTTGCCCGTTCGTTCCGCCAGTTAGTGGTAGTGAACAGTCATTCGTAGTAAATGCACATGATGTCCTAATGGGAAAAGTAACCGTGGGAAACAAAGTGGTAGTAATTGGTGGGGGACTAGTCGGTGCTGAAACAGCAGATATGCTGGCTGAACAAGGAGTAGAAATATCGATTGTAGAGATGCTGCCGCAAATTATTCGTGATGGAGAACCTTCGCCGTCTATGTATTTAAAAAAGCGTTTAAAAGAAGCCCATGTGAATATATTTACATCAACAAAATTGAAGGAGATTGGATATCATACTGTAATAGTAGAATGTGGTGGTAGAGAATCGGTTATTAGGGATGTGGATACAGTGGTTATAGCAGTAGGTGTAAAGACCGAAAGGAAGTTTCTGGATGAATTGGAAGGAGTAAACTGCCCGGTTATAAAAGTTGGAGATGCAAATGGCGTCAAAAATGGATATATGGGAATTAGAGAAGGATTTGAGGCTGGTTTAAGTCTTTCAAATTTATAAAAATACAAGGAGGAAAGGACATGAGTAACAAAAAAGTAATTCTAATTACTGGTGCTGCCATGGGGATTGGTCGAGCGGCGGCCTGCAAATTTGCCAGAAATGATTGGTCCGTAGCTATGATTGACAGGGAAAAAGAAGCATTAATGGCAGTGAGTGAGGACTTAAAAAAAGAAGGGAGGGATGTGGAACCGTTTTTATGCGATGTTTCGGATTACGAACAGTGTAATGATACTGTAGAAAAAGTGGTTGCACATTATAGGAAAATTGATGCTCTTTACAATAATGCAGGAGTTCTTGGCGATCGTCTGGGAATTTTGGATTTTGATCATAAAGCATTTCAAGAAGCATTTCAGACCAACGTGTTTGGAAGTATGTATATGATTCAGTTGGTTTCGCGAACTATGGTAGAACGGAAATTGGAGGGATGTATTATTAATACGACATCTATCAATGCAGATATTGCAACATGGGATCCGGTAGGTTATATCGGAAGCAAGGGAGCTATGAGATGTCTGACCCGTACTTGCGCGTTCCAACTTGGCAAATATAAAATCCGTGTGAATGCTGTATCTCCAGGTGCAACAGTTACGCCAATGGCACGTGCATCATGGGAGAATAAAGAGGTGTATGATACGGTTGCTGGTTTACATATCCGTAATATGTGGATACAGCCGGAAATGGTCGCTGATGCTGCATTTTTCCTTGCAAGTGAAGAAGCATACGGAATCAATGGTGTGATACTTCCCGTTGATGACGGATATACATGCGGAAAATCTGCAGATTTTAGTAAAATTTCATAAGACAAAGGAGGAGATTCTATTATGGCAACTCAAGGAAGTTCTACAAAACAATTAAAGCAGACCTTAGGGTTCATGGATCTGATGAGTACAGCGATTGGTCAGATTATTGGCGCTGGTATTATGACGCTGCTTGGTTCAGCTATCGCTCTGACAGGGCGTTCGGTACCGATTGCATTTCTCATTTCAGCAGTTATGGTTGTTGGTTATTCTATTCCGAAGATTTTAATTTGTGGTGCCGCGCGTGTTCGCGGTGGGGAGTATACAATGGTTGCTATGTTGGCCGGCAAACGTATGGCTGGTATTTATACAGTTGTAAATACTCTCAGTAACCTGTCTTTGGCTATGTATTCACTCTCATTTGCCAGTTATTTCATTTCGTTATTTGGTTTTGGCAACGAAAAGATTATTGCACTTATTGTGACCACGCTCTTTTTTGTCATCAACATTGTCGGCGTAGATGTTATGGCGAAGTTCCAAAATATTATTGTTATAATGCTGTGTGTTGCTTTGGGACTGTTTGCTGCGTTTGGTGTTGGCCATATACAGCCTGATTACTTGACAGAAGGATTTCTGACGAATGGAATTGGGGGCCTATTGCAGGCAGGAGGTCTTCTGACTTTTGCCGTAGGTGGAAGTACTGTTGTTGCGAATCTGTCAGCAGAGGCAAAAAATCCTACTCGTGATATTCCGATTGTCATGTTGGTTTCCACCTTGATTGTAGCAGTTATTTACGGCATTATCGGTGTTGTGGCTGCGGGTGTACTTCCTGTTGAACAGGTTGCTTTGTTGTATTTTCTACGATTTGTGCAGTATTTAATATTTATTTGAATATTGTTCAACTCTCTCCGGCTCTGATAGTTGGTAATGTAATATTGCTTGCTGTTTCTATTATCTTTGCCCAGATTCGTATGAACAAAGTTGATTTGAGCCCAAGTTATGAAGAGAATATAGACTAAGACATAAGAATGATAGAAGTGAAAATAAGTATATTAGGAGGAGAACGATAATGAAGTATGATTTTGAAACAATGGTATCAAGAAAAAATACGGGCTCTAGCAAGTGGGATGGAATGTATGCATTGAATCCAGATGTACCCGATGGAATCGTTCCATTTTCCGTAGCAGATATGGAATTTAAAAATGCACCTCAGATTGCAGAAGGAATTGCAGAATATTTGAAGAATTCGATTATGGGATATACATTTGCAACGGATACATATTATGATGCGGTCATTGGCTGGATGAAGCGTCGCCATCAGTGGGATATTAAAAAGGAATGGATTGTTGAATATCCTGGAGTTGTTCCGGCACTGTATCACATGGTACAGTTGTTTACGCAACCGGATGAGGGTGTTATTCTGTTTACCCCTGTTTACTATCCATTCTACAATGCAGTAAGAAAGAGCGGAAGGACTCTGGTTGAGACTCGGCTTATATTAAACGGTAATCGCTATGAGATTGATTTCGAAGATTTTGAGAAAAAGGCGAAAGAGTCCAAGAATAAGTTATGCTTGTTGTGTAATCCCCATAATCCAGTAGGTCGCGTATGGACAGAGGAAGAACTGGAGCGTATCGGAAAAATATGTCTGGAGAATAATATTCTGGTGGTATCGGATGAGATTCATCATGATCTGATAATGCCGGGGTACAAGCATACTATATATGCAAAAGTTTCTGAAAAAATAGCACAGAACTGTATCATCTGTACTGCTCCCAGCAAAACATTTAATATGGCAGGCATGATGACTTCCAATCTGATTATACCAAATCCAGAACTTAAGGAAAAGGTATATGAATATCGTGAGAGCCAGGCAGTATTTTTCTGTAATATGGCTGGCTACAAAGGATGTGAGATTGCTTATAATGATTGTGAGGATTGGTTAATTGAACTTTTAGAAGTTCTGGATCGGAATCGTCAATTGGTAGAAGGCTTCATGAAAGAGAAGTTCCCACAGATTACAGTGATTCAGTTGGAAGGAACTTATCTACAATGGCTGGACTGCCGCAAATTGGGACTTTCCTACAAGGAGTTGGAAAAGTTCATGATAGAAGAGGCATATATATTCACGGATGAGGGTTATGTGTTTGGTGAGCCAGGCGAGGGATTTGAGAGAATCAATCTGGCATGTCCTACATGGGTGCTTAAGGAGGCTTTACAGCGTATGGAGCAGGCATGGAAAAATAGACAAAATGAGTAATTGATGAAAAGGAGAAAAATAATGAAAACAAAAACAATTGTAAATACAGATTATGCACCAAAGGCGATTGGACCTTATTCACAGGGGATTTGCGTAAATGGATTATTTGTAACATCCGGGCAGCTTCCAGTGAATCCGGGAACTGGGAAAATTGAGAGTAATGATATTCGGGAGCAGACTCGTCAAAGCCTTGAAAATATCAGAGCGATTTTAAAGGAAGGACAGTTGTCATTCGATAATGTGATTAAAACGACAGTATTTCTTGCAGATATTAATGATTTTGCGGAAATGAATCAGGTTTATGCAGAATATTTCCCGGAGAATTGTCCGGCACGTTCTTGCTTTCAGGTGGCTGCGTTACCAATGGGAGCAAAGGTTGAGATTGAGGTAATGTGCAGCAGGGGATATCTTGTTTATGAAAATCATTAAAAAACATACGAAATAGTGTATATGTTAGATGAAGCACCGATCTGATCGGTGCTTTTTAATGGATATGCATTAAAAAATTTGCGATTTTATTATAGATATAGTCGTGTTATAATTAAGTTTAAATAGTTTTTTGGATTTTACGATTTAAAATAAATTATGAAAAGGTTTATACGGCAGGAAAAAATATGAATCTTGAATATATATGTAGTCAAATTATAAAAATTACACACAGCAGTATCTGTCATATCCATAAAGACGGCAAACCTGGCAAATGTTTCGGCAGTCACGCTGATGAACAGAATCCGGTACTCGCAGATACCGATTTTAGGGAGCAGATTCTCTCTGGAGAACCAAGGACATATCCGTATATTTTTTGTGAGTACAGTACCATCTTCTATGCAATCTTCCCTATAGAATCGGGAAAACTGGTGATGGGACCTGTAAGCATAGAAATCCCCGACAAAGAATTGACGGATTATATGCTTCAGACCCACCATCTCGGTGAAGCAGGATTCCGATTGCCGTATTGTGATATCAAGACATTTGGCGCATGCGTATTAATGCTTCATCATTTTTTGACCGGAGAAGAGATGTCCTTAGACGAACTGTGGAGAAAGAATGAACTGCAAGATTATGATGTAGATGAAACGAGGGCAAGTGTTTCGAATGTTATCTTCCAGCGTCAGGAATATGAATTGCCGCATAACCCATATGACCAGGAGGTGCGGGAATTAGACAGCATCAGGCGCGGTGATGTGGAGATGCTGAGGCAGAGTCTTAAAGAAACCTATCAGGGAGAAGAAGGACGGTTGTCGAAGGATCAGGTGCGTCAGGCAAAGAATATTGCGATCTGCGTGATTACATTGGCATCACGAGCGGCGATCGAAGGCGGGATGCTCCCGGAGGAGGCATTCTCTATGGTAGATGGTTATGTTTTACAGATAGAAGAGATGAATAGCGTTATTAAGATTAACGCGATGGCACGTCAGGCGGAATATGAATATGCAAAGGCAGTTGCCGGAATCCACAAGAAGAGGCAGAAGAATGAGTTGATTGAGAGAACAAAGAACTATATCTTCCAGAATCTTCATAATGAGATCGTGATCGGTAATATCGGGTACGAGATCGGGGTGAATTCCAGTTATCTGTCGGATCTGTTCCATAAGATAGAGGGCATGACGATCCAGCATTACATACGGCGGGAGAAGATACGGATGGCAGAAAATATGCTGCGCTATTCAGAATATGATGTAAAAGAGATCGCAAATTACCTTTCGTTTTGTTCGCAAAGTTATTTTGGACATATTTTTAAAGAGCAGACGGGCATGAGTCCAATGCAATACAGAAAGAAGTACGGAAAATACAAAAACAATAGAAAATAACAAAAATAAATGATATTATACCAAAATAAATGATATATTATGCTCGGATTCTTTGGTACTATAATGGCAATGAAAGCCACTGCTTTTGGCTGCCAAAGCATCCGGAAGGAACTGCGAGTGGCGGTCTTAAGTAGGCTGGCAGATGGGTAAAATGTAGAATAAACGGAGGAATATAAGCATGAAAGAACTTCTTTTTGGAGCGGCATACTATGATGAGTATATGCCCTATGAGAGATTAGATCAGGATGTTGCGATGATGAAAAAGGCAGGAATCAATACAGTACGTATTGCAGAGTCTACCTGGAGCACTTGTGAACCACAGGAAGGGGTATTTGATTTCTCCCATGTGGAACGGGTTATGGATGCGATGGAGGAGGCAGGGATTCATGTAATTATCGGAACCCCTACCTACGCTGTCCCTACCTGGATGGTGAAGTCTCATCCGGATGTGCTGGCAACTACCGTGAAGGGAAGAGGAATATACGGTGCGCGTCAGATTATGGACATTACCAATCCGGCGTATCTGTTCTATAGTGAGCGGGTGATTCGTGAACTGATGAAACGTACAGCACATCGGAAATGCGTGATTGGTTTCCAGCTGGACAATGAGACGAAGTATTATGGAACGGCAGGAAGGAATGTTCAGGAGAGATTCGTAAAATATCTGCGGAAGAAATTTCACAATGATCTGGATGCCATGAATCATGAATTCGGATTGGATTACTGGAGTAACCGCATCAATGCCTGGGAGGATTTCCCGGATGTGAGAGGAACGATCAATGGAAGTCTGGGAGCAGAATTCGAGAAGTTCCAGCGGTCATTGGTTGCAGAGTTCTTAAGCTGGCAGGCTGATATCGTGAATGAGTACCGAAGAGAGGATCAGTTTATCACGCATAATCTTGATTTTGAATGGCGTGGATACTCTTTTGGTGTGCAGACGGATGTCAACCATTACCATGCGGCGAAGGCGTTGACCATTGCCGGTGCGGATATCTATCATCCTACCCAGGATGATCTGACCGGAGCGGAGATTGCCTTTGGCGGTGATATGACGAGATCTTTGAAACAGGATAATTATCTGATCCTTGAGACGGAAGCGCAGGGGTATCCGGGATGGACACCTTATAAAGGTCAGCTGCGCTTGCAGGCATACAGCCATATCGCATCCGGTTCGAACAGTGTGATGTACTGGCACTGGCATTCGATACATAATTCTTTTGAAACTTATTGGAAAGGACTGTTAAGCCATGATTTCCAGGAGAATGATGCATACCGGGAGGCATGTATCATTGGACGGGAGTTCTCAGAGATCGGAAGCCATCTGGTGAATCTGAAAAAGAAGAATGAGGTGGCAATCCTTGTAAGCAACGAAGCATTAACGGCGCTTAAATGGTTTGGAATCGAGGCAACTGCTGCAAGTAACGGCGGCATCGGATATAATGATGTGGTTCGCTGGATCTATGATGCATTGTTCCGGATGAATGTGGAATGTGACTTTATCTGGCCGGAGTCAGAGAATCTGGAACAATATAAGATGATTGTAGTACCGGCTCTCTATGCGGCTCCGGATGCTTTGCTTAAGAGATTGAATCAATATGTTCAGAATGGAGGCAATCTGGTTGCTACGTTCAAAAGTGCATTTGCCAATGAGAATGTGAAGGTGAGCCATGAAGTGCAGCCTCATATTCTGACGAATTGCCTGGGCGTAAGATATCATCAGTTTACCTTCCCGAAAAATGTTGGCCTAACTGGTGAGATTACAGGAGAGAAGGCAGGAGAAGCGAAGACTTTCATGGAACTGCTAGTGCTGGATGGCGCAGAAGTTCTGGCATCCTATGATCATTATAACTGGAAAGAGTATGCTGCGATTACTAAGAATCATTATGGCGAGGGAACGGCAGTGTATCTTGGATGCATGACGGATCAGGAGACTCTTGAGAAAGTTCTGAGAAGTGCGCTGCAGGACGCAGGTGTGGAGCAGATTGAAGAGAGATTCCCTGTCATTGTAAGAAAGGGAAAGAATGATCTTGGAAAGACGGTTAGATTCTATTTCAATTATTCTGCAGAGGAGCAGACAACAGAGTATAGGTTCTCTGAAGGAGTAGAATTACTGACAGGAACAGAGATTACGACACAGGATGTGATGCAGATTGCACCTTGGGGGGTAAGCATCATAGAGGAAAAATAGTTTTAAAGACCTGACATTTGTAGTAGAATGGAAGAAAGAAACCCGTCTACAGATGATAAAGGACTATTATTTATGAAACGAAAGAAATCAACTAGAAAAAGATCAATTATAAAAGCGTATCGGAGAAAATGGCGCAGACTGCCGCGGGAAGATCAGGTATTCGTGGTGAAATTCTTAGGTACGGCATTCGTACTCCTGATTGTAATCATTGTTCTTCTCAGTTTGCTGATTGCTCACATTGTGAAGAGTGCGGATGCAGGAGAATCGAAAAAAAGTAATAAGGTCATAAAGGAAACGTCTGCATCCGCTAAAGATAAGGCTTCATCAGAAGATAAAGTGTCTTCTGACGATGCCTCGCCGGACGGTGATTCGTCAGAAGAAGGCGCGCCAGCCGAGGATGAAGCAGAGGTGACGGGGGCTTCTTCGCCTGATGCAGAGGTGGAACTTCTTGCAAGGCTGGTGAATGCTGAAGCAGGAGATGTATCAAGGGAGACGCAGATTGCAGTTGCGTCTGTGATTTTGAACCGGGTGAACAGCGATAAGTTCCCAGATACAATCTCTGAAGTCATCTACCAGTCAGGGCAGTATACGACGGTGTCGGGGAGTAAGTTTAATGAGACGCCGAATGACGCATCCATAGAAAGTGCGGCATATGTGTATCAGAACGGGAGCCAGATTCCGGAGAATGTGCTGTACCAGTCTTTGACGCCGCTGGGAGGCGGAGTCTGGAAACAGCTGGATGGGAATTATTTTTGTTATGAATAAGTAGTTTGTTATAATGGCATTCTGTATTGAGTTGTGGTACAATCATATACTTGAGGTCAGGTATTCTGACGGAATATAGAAGATAGCATAGAAGGTGAGTATCGTGACAAGGAATATGACAGAGGGAAGGCCGTTTCAATTAATTCTTAAGTTTGCAGTTCCTCTTCTGATTGGAAATCTATTACAACAGACTTATAACATTATTGACGCGGCGATTGTGGGAAGAATACTTGGAACCAAAGCACTGGCAGCAGTTGGAGCGACCAGCAGCGTTCAGTTCCTGGTGCTTGGATTCTGCATTGGTTCATGTACAGGATTCGGAGTACCGATAGCGAAAAGTTTTGGAGCTGGAAAATTAGAAGACATGCGGGATTATATTTTCAATGCGATGGTGTTGACAGCAGGACTTGCGGTGGTGCTGACGGTATCCTGTGGTTTTTTGTGTCCGTGGATTCTACATATTCTCACTGTACCAGGTGAGATCTATAGAGATGCTTATGAATATCAATTGGTGATTTTTTTAGGACTTCCATTTACATTATTATATAATCTGCTGTCCAGCATCCTCAGATCTGTGGGAGACAGCAGGACACCGTTTATGTTTTTGGCAGTTTCTACGGTACTGAATATTGGACTTGATCTGTTTTGTATTGTGGTATTGAGATGGGGATGTGCAGGAGCGGCGATTGCAACCATCACGGCGCAGGCAGTAAGCGGCATCCTATGTCTGGTATTTATCTGGAAAAAGGTAACGGTTTTAAAGCCATCTGCTTTAAATTGTGCGATGAAGCCGAATGTGGCGAAGAATCTGCTTATGATGGGAGTGCCTATGGGACTTCAGTTTTCGATTACAGCGATTGGAAGTATGGTGATGCAGTCGGCTAATAATGGGCTTGGAAGCATCTATGTGTCAGGATTCACGGCAGGAATGAGGATTAAGCAGTTTGTCATGTGTCCGTTTGATGCAATCGGTTCTGCGGTGTCTGTCTTCTGTGGACAGAACCTCGGTGCAGGAAAGATTCAGCGAATTCGCAAAGGTATTCGTGAGGGGCTTGTGATTGCGGTTTCCTATGGAATGATTGCGGGACTGGTAATGATCTTTTGTGGCAGAACACTTTCTATGCTTTTTGTCGGCAAAGAAGCGGTGGAAGTGCTGGATGCATCTGCGAAGTACCTGCGGTGTATAGGATACTTTTTCTGGAGCCTTGGATTCTTGAATATATGCCGTATGAGTACTCAGGGACTGGGATTTTCGGGAAGAGCGGTTTTCTCCGGTGTGGCGGAGATGTTTGCAAGGAGTATTGTTAGTCTTGGGTTCGTGGCATATTATGGATATACGGCGATCTGTTTCGCGGATCAGACAGCGTGGGTTGCAGCATGTTGCTATATTGTGCCGATGTGTTATATGTGCGTGAGAAAGATTGCGAAGTCTGAGGCAGAGATATGTGCAACTGTATAGGCAAAATAACATAACAAATAAAAAACAAATTGACATCTTATAAAACGGTATGTTATACACATTGATGGGTAGTTATCCCTAACTTGTGAAGGCAGAATGAAAATTTTGCTTTTTTTAACTATATGAGTTAGTACATACTAACGATAAATGGTATGAAATATGATTGACCAAAACGAAATTCAAGAAGGTAGGTAATAAGAGAATGCCATCGCAAAGCAGCTGACGAAGGAAAAAATCCCGACTCCGGCTGGAAAGGAGAAGTGGGGTGCGACAGTTATCTGGAGCATCCTGACCAATGAAAAGTACAAGGGGGATGCCTTTTTGTAGAAATCCTACACGGTGGATTTCCTGACAAAAAAGACGAAGGTCAACGAAGGAGAGGTTCCGCAGTATTATGTACAGAACAACCATTCCGCCATCATAAAGCCGGAAGTCTTTGATATGGTCCAGCAGAAAATACGGGTGTACAAGTGGGTACAGGAACGGGAACAGCTTCAGGAGGAAATGAACGTGGTATCAGAACTGATCCACCAGTGCATCCGGGAGAACACAAGGGTGGCGCAGGACCAGGGGGAATACCAGAAGAAATACGATGCCCTGGTACGGCGGTATGATACAGCAAAGGATCGGCTTGACGAGGCGGACAGTATCATCAATCAGAAGCAGGCACGGAAGGCAGAGATTGAATTGTTCCTTTCGGAACTGGATAAGCTGGGGATTTTTTGTGTTTGTGAATGCCGGAGGCAGAATAGTTTGTGATGGCAAAGAGAATTATTGGAAGAAGTCCTTTCTATATGCTATACTGGCAATACGAGTAAAGAGACAGATATGTATTTATTTTAAAGGAGACATTTGATGTGTAACATATATGGTCAAAAGATGCGGAATTATCCGGTGTGATTTTGAAAACCCTTTCGTGGCTTTACAGTGAAAGCCTCGTAGGTGGACATTCACCCGGTGCTTGTTATACTGAAAGAGACATAATGGGTAAAGAGTGTATACGTTGGATAGAGGCTGTTTGGAAATAAGATTATTCAAATAACTTGGAAGTTAGTAGGAGGAATATTTTATGAGACAGGAGTATGGAAATGGTATATATGAATTAACAGAAGAGGAGAAAGAATTGGTCGAAGAACATAAACTGTTTTATGCAGATTTATTCAAATTTGGAAACAGTATTTTAGATAAGTGCTTTGATGATACAATAAAAGATTATGAATTGACTATATACTCAAACTTTTATAGAATAATGGAATTGTTAGATACATTAAAAGTTATGACTGAAAATAGTTTGATTAATTCGGGATTTATTGTTTTACGTTCATTGATTGAAAGTGCTGTTCAATTATGCTATTTGATATCAGATAAGAACGAAATGCAAAAAAGAGCAACTATTTTGCAGATGCTGGATATTAAAAGAACAGCGGCTGATGGAAGACTATATTGGAAGAGAATGGAAGAATATAGTTGCTATAAAGATTATATTGAAGTATTAAAACGAGACAAACCATTTTCTAATTGGTATAGTTATTGTGAAGGGAAGAGAACTACTTTAGAGGATTTGTTTGGTATAGTTGGCTGGCAGGATATATATACTAATCTTTACAGACCATTGTGTATTGAAACGCATGAGATTAGCCATATGGAAACAAACATTGTGCCAGGAAGAGGTAAATTTAATTTTAAGCCTTTTAGGATGTTTGAAAATCATGTATTATTGTTAAATTCCGTACTTACTGTTATGATACGAGTGTTGCATAGTATAATGGACGTTTATGGTAATGAGAGGTTGAAAAAAGAGTGGGGTGTGTATGAAATAAAAGTTACAAAATATGTACAAGATAATAATGTTATTTCAGAAATAGAAAAAGTATTTAGCCCCCTATCAAAGTGGTTTTGACCGAGGAAGAGTGATATATTTCTCATGGAGAAAAAGATCAGAAAACAATAGAGATTTTAAGAGACAAACAGTTCGGAGCTATGTGGTAAACCAAAGACTGCATGATTCCGGGCTTTTTCTTTTATCTTTATACTTTTTAATTTTGCTTTCTGACTTTGCACACTCCAAACAGGCAAAGTTAAAAAGTACAGGGCAAAATTAAAAGGTATATGTAAAAATCAAATTGTATCAAAATCATCGTCCCGATAGAGCCTACCAGTAATCTGGATTCTCTGAATGAGGGGATTATCCTGAAGTCACTGAAAGAGTCCTGTGACAGAAAGACGGTGATTCTGGTGTCGCATCGGAAGTCTACCATGAATCTGGCAGATGTGGTATATGAGATGGATAATGGAAGATTGTCATAGGTGGATGATAGAGTAAGAGGATGTGCAGCCGGGATTATAGATTTCGCAATATGTAATATTTGAGAAGGAAATCATGAAAGGGGACACCAGATGTGAATCCGGAGAAACTATCAGTAGTAGATCCTGTAGGTTGTTTGTTGATAAAAAAAGTACGTTAAGAGTTGGATTATGATGAATTAAAATGAGAACAGTGAGGAAATCGATTGTGTATCTCTTGATATAGTGGTACAATTGTGACGGAAAGAATGTTACAAAACTCGTAAGAATGTAACATGTAATTTCAATAATTGGAGGTTAATTATGAAGGATTATATAATTTGTATGGATGCTTCTGGAGATATTATCGAAGAAGCAGCCAGAGTTAATAACATCAATTTTATACCAATGGAGTATTCTCTGGGCGACGAGATGCGGACATCCCATGGCTGTGAGAGTGAAGAGATATTGAAGAAGTTCTACGATGGACAGAGGAATGGAGACCTGACGAAGACGTCTCAGATATCACCATTCATGTACGAAGAGTATTTTAAACAATTTTTGGAAAAGGGACAGTCGGTGTTGTATTTTTGTCTTTCAAGTGGTCTGTCATCCACTTATGCGAGTGCCACGCTTGCAGCAGAGAATCTGAAAGAGGAGTATCCGGATGTGGAAGTACTTCCGATTGATACCTTGTCAGCGACTGGTGGTATCGGGCTTCTTACAGAGATTGCCATCGATAACAAGAAGAATGGTATGGATATCCATGAGAACTTTGAAGCAATCAAAGTATTGATTCCGAAGATTCGTCATTATTTCATGGTTCAGGATCTGATGTACCTTAAGAGAGGCGGTCGTGTCAGTGCGGCAACAGCATTGGTAGGATCGGCGCTTAATATTAAGCCGATGCTTAAAATTGATGAGAATGGTAAGTTAGTAACGGTGGATAAGAAGCGTGGCAATAAGGCGGCTATGTCATCACTCTTTACATATTTTAAGGAGAATTATAATCCTAACTTGAGTAAGATCATCTATATCTGTGATGCAGATACGCCGGAACTTGCAGACGCTCTGGTGGAGAAGGTGAAAGAAGCAGCACCTGATGTTATTATACGCCGGACGATGCTGTCGCCGATCATTGGGGCGCATACGGGACCGGGGATGCTGTCGATGATTTTGATGGGAATTTAGTTTATGAAGAGTTGTTCAAGCGTGTACGGTATAGAGGATAGATTGGGTGGTTCAGTGTCGACTCCAGTCGCCTACAATCCGTAGATTCAAAATAGATCTAAAATCAGGAACCGAATGTAATCACCGGACAAATCTGAAGATTTCTCCGGCTCAGACATTCTTGAATTCTATGCTAGTGGCACAGAATTCATCCTGATTCAGACCTATTTTTCATCAATGGCTTGTATGGCTCTTCTACGACACTGAACCACCCAATCTACCCTCTATGCCTGACATTCTTTGTGTGTAACTCTTCATGAACGGGGAGGATTCTTGGCAGGGTGCGTATAGTTGTTTTATCTGTCTTGGTATGTAATTTCGAGTGATTCACCCGCTGTTTTCGCCAATATTACATACCCTAATGCCAAAACCCTGAGTCATAGTATGTAATCATCAATAATCTGGTCTAACACTGCCAAGATTACTGCCGCTGGTGGCAATACTTCATACACATCCATCAGCAATCCGGTCTCCGCTAATTCCAACTAGTTCCAAGTGGTTCTAACTATCAACATGTTTGCTTGTCCTAGTTTGCTTGTCTTAATTTACTTACCTTATCTTATTTCAGCCATCGTTTCCTGCCAATACCGTTCCCCATTGCACCCCGCCAGGAATCCTCACAGTTCATGAAGAGTCACACATAAGAATGTCAGGCAGAGAGGGACAGTATGGGCGTTCATATCCGTAGAAGAGCCATACAAGCCGTTAGTGAAAAAGAGGTCTGAAATTAGGAGGGCTTCTGTACTACCAGTACAGAAGTCCAGACTATCGTGGGCGGAAAATCATCAAGATTTTGCGTCCGCTATAGTCGGTGCCTAATTCCAGACCTCTTTTGAACTTACGGATTATAGGCGACTGGAGTCGGATACGAACGCCCATACTGTCTCTCTCCGCCGTACACTCCACATATACTCTTTAAGAACTAAATTTCAATACTATTCACATGATTCATATGCATCTGTGTATACAAGATCACAGTATCCCCTTCTCTCAACACCATATTCCCATTCGGAATCAGTACCTTTTTCTTACGTTTGATCAATACAATAAGAGTTTGGCGGGAGATATCCAGATCCCGGATGCGTTGTCCGTTCCATGGATGATTCTTCTGAAGAATCAGTTCCTTAAGGTCAATATGTTCATGATCATGGAAGGATTCTGCGCCCAGTACCATAGTATCGTTTGCTTTCAGCACGATATTGCCACGTGGGATGATAATCTTATGGTTACGCTGGATTGCTGCTACGATAACACCTTCCGGCAAGCCCAGTTCGGCAATGCTGTGTCCAACCCACTGATCATGCTCTGAAAGATGCATCTTGATGAAGTGAATGGCTGCCTCATGTCCATATTCGCTCATTCGTTTGATGTGAGAATATTGATCAACGAATCCTGCGGATATGATACCGGTAGGGATTGCAACCATACCGACACCAAGGAAGGTAATGAATATGCCGAACATTTTTCCCAGTGTTGTGATGGGATAGATGTCACCATATCCAACGGTCAGCAGAGTAGAGGCAGCCCACCAGATGCCGGAGAAGGCATTCGTGAATACCTCTGGCTGGGCATTATGTTCCAGACTATACATACACAGGCTGGATGCGAGCATCAGAACTAATATAATGAAGACAGAGGAGAAGAGTTGCTGCTTCTTGCTGGTAATAACCTCTGTAATAACATTCAATGAATCATAATAGGCATTGATCCGGAAGAGCCGGAAGATGCGGGCGATTCGGAACATCCGGAATGCAACTGCGCCTGATGGGAAGAATATAGGCAGATAGTATGGCAAAAAGGAGAGCAGATCTACAATCCCGATAAATGATATCATGTATTTTAAAAGTGCTTTTGGTTCGCTAAGATTGGGATACCGGTATTTGGCAGTCCATAGTCTTAATATGTAGTCGATGCAGAAAGTTGCAACGGTGATTTTTTCCAGCACGAGAAGCCAGGTACCATATTGAAGATTGATATGATCGAATGTACACAGAACGCTGACTGTAAGATTCAGGATAATAAAAAAGGTATTCAGAAAGTCGTAGCCACGACTGATACTGTCAATATCATTTCCAACTTCCACAATCTCAAAAACACGTTTTCGACGCTGTTCCCAAGTCTTATCCATAGTAAATGTCCTCCTGCAAGATATTGCATGGCAGATGCCGTCTTCATTGTACTATAAATTTTGCGATTTTAATATATTGACTTTTAACAAAAACCAAGTTATCAATTAAAAAACAGATGTCGCACGGGCATCTGTCTTTTAAATAATTATATTCATTTATTCCTGTGTGAATCTTGATAAGAACTGCCGTGTACGTTCTTCCTTCGGATGTTCCATCACCTGGATCGGATCGCCCTGTTCCAGGATACATCCGTCATCCATGAAGATTACATGGTCAGCCACATCTCTGGCAAATGCCATCTCATGAGTAACAATTACCATCGTCGTCTTCTGATCTGCCAGTTCCTTGATTACTCTTAATACCTCTCCGGTCAATTCTGGATCCAAAGCGGAAGTCGGTTCATCAAAGCAGAGAATATCCGGCTGGAGTGCAAGGGCGCGGGCGATTGCAACACGCTGGCACTGGCCGCCTGAGAGTTGATGCGGATAGTTATTCATCCGGTCAGACAGTCCCATCTGGTTAAGAAGGGTTTCTGCCTGTTCCTTAATCTCAGCAAGAATCTCTTTCTTTCGTGATTTATAATCTGGCTGTTCTTTTGCCAGAAGTTCCTTTGCTAACATAACATTTTCCAGTGCTGTGTACTGTGGAAAGAGATTAAAAGACTGGAATACCAGGCCGAAATGAAGTCTCTTCTTACGAATCTGAGATTCCTGCATGGTGGCAGGATCTTCGGCATCGAACAGCGTCTTTCCGTTGACACGGATCACACCCTTATCAGGACGCTCGAGGAAATTGAGGCATCGAAGAAGTGTTGTCTTTCCGCTTCCGGAGGAACCGATGATGGAGACAACCTGCCCTTTTTCCAGAGAGAAACTGATGTCTTTTAATACTTCTGTATGATCGAATGATTTGCGAATGTGTTCTACTTCTAATATTGGCATGGTGCTCCTCCTATCTGAAATAATCTAATTTCTTTTCTAACCGTCCAAGCAGAACCGTCAGGATACCATTACAGATGAGATAGTATACAGCGGTAAAGAACAGAGGCCAGATGGCTCCGGAGATACCCTGCGAACCTTTCATGAACGCTTGTCCTGCCCAGATAATCTCCTGAAGGGCGATGATACGCGCAAGCGAGGTATCTTTGACCAGTGTTATGATTTCATTGGACATAGGCGGAACGATACGCTTGATCATCTGGAGCAGCGTGATCTTGAAGAAGATCTGGCTCTTGGTCATGCCCAGTACGAGTCCGGCTTCTTCTTGACCCACCGGAACACCCTGGATGCCTCCACGGTAGATCTCGGAGAAGTAACAGGCGTAGTTGATGATAAATGCTACGGATGCAGCCAGGAATCGCCCTGCTTCGCCGCCTCCCCAGATCGGATTATGTAATACCAGACCAGGGAAATAATAGACGATCAGAAGTTGAATCATCAGTGGAGTTCCCCGGATAATCCAGACAATAAATTTACTGAGATAACTGAGCGGTCGGAATTTGGACATTGAGCCAAATGAGATGATGAGTCCAAGCGGTATCGCGCCGATCAGTGTTACAAAAAATAGTTTTAACGTCTGTAAAAAGCCGACATTCAATGATTGAATAACGATGGGCATCTGTTGTAGAATCAGTTCCATGATATTTCCTGCTTTCTCTTAGAATTTCAGTTGCCGAAGCATCCGAAAGGAACTGCCGGTGGCAGGTCCTGTAGGTGAAAAATAGAGGGCGGAAGATTCCGCTCTCTATTCCTTTGTAAAATGTAATGAATCAATATTCAAGTAATTACTGCTCGATGACCGCTGCCTGTACACCATAAGTCTCTGCAGTCTCAAGCATGCTTCCATCTTCATAACTTGTTTTAAAGAACTCGTTCAGTGCCTCTGCAAGATCAGAACCTTTACGGAAACCAACACCATACTCTTCGCTGTTCAGCCCAACCGTGTAAGTAAGATCAGCGTAACCTGTTCCTTCTCCTACCATAGCAGCTGCCATCAGAGAATCGATCACTGCTGCATCAGAAGTACCTGCTGCAACTTCCATCAGGGCATCAGACTGAGCCTTTACTGGTGTGTAGTTAAGTCCAAGAGCGCTGACTTCTTCTTCACCGGCGCTTCCTGCCTCTACAGCGAATGTCAGATCAGACAGGCTGTCAACATCCTGATAATCATCAGCCTTGTCAACAGGAACGATTACGATCTGAGCATTGTTACAGTAAGCATTGGAGCATTCCATAGAACTTGTTACTTCATCGGTAAGAGTCATACCATTCCATACACAGTCGATGGTCTTGCCGTCTAATTCCATAATCTTGTTGTCCCAGTCAATCTCTACGAATTCGACTTCTACGCCAAGGCTTTCCGCAAAGGCAGCAGCCATGTCAGCATCGAAACCAATCCAGTCACCATTCTCATCTTTGTAATCCATTGGCTCAAAATCTGTGATACCAACGACTAAAGTTCCTTTATCCTTTACATATTCCATATCGCTTCCATCAGAAGAGCCTGAATCAGATTCTGCTTTTGCATCGCTGTCTGAACTAGAATCAGATGAACCGCCACAGGCAGTGAGGGACATGACCATAAGTAAAGTCATCATAAGTGCAATAAATTTTTTCATAATTTAATAAATCCTCCTAATATATGTAATATAAAAACCACGTCACTATAGTAACAATTTACCATAATAAAGTCAATAGTAAGATTTGGGATTTTTGAATTAAGTCAAAATGTGTCTGAAATGTGTGAAAGTTTATTTAAACTGCGTATGAAAATATTATTGTAGAAATAATAATAAAAAGTCAAATGATATAAATTCTTAGATTTCATGCGATAAAAAGTGTACGTTATTGACAATATGTACGTTTTTTGATATTATGGAGGTATCAAAGGAGATGATTGATATGTTGACAATGAATGCTACGGATGTTAGAAAGGAATGGAGTCGCGTAGTGGACAGTGTGGTGAGAGATAAACCACAATTTATCAAAAGGACCCGAGATCGTATGTGGCTATCCAATCTTGAGACGATGTCGGAGATTTTAGAGGTATATCATTTTACAGCGGAAAGATATGTAGAGGAGGATGATTCTATTACATTATCTTTGAATGAGATTGAATTGGTAGAGAATGCCTCCACGGAGAAAGAAGCAAGAAGATTATTGGCATATTCCATCATGGATTATGCGGCAGATTACTATAAGGATTATTCTTATTGGAGTAGTGCTCCGAATCGTAAAGCACATATTCCGTATGTATTTAAGGCACTGATTATGGATGATGTAGAGGAGTTAGGTGATAGTATTATATGCCAAAATGGAAAGAACTAAAACGGTTCTGCGAAAGAGATGGCTGGGAATTATATAAGGATACGGATCATTATTTCTATAGGAAGAGAGATGAAGATGGAAATATCCGTAGAACAAAAGTTTCAAAAGGAAGTGGAGAAATTCATCGGGCTATGTGGCAGAGTATACTAAAGAAGCAACTTCAAGTTACACAAGAATATTTTAATAGCAAGATATAGGATTGATTGTAAAAACTGGTGTGGGTTAAATTTTACACCGGTTTTTTTATTTGGAAGGAAACGTTTTTGGTGTAGATTAAGGGAAGCAGTGACACAGCAGCAGACCGGGAATTGCAGACGGAACGCCAGATATTGGAACAGATGAAGGCAGGATTTCCGCAATTGCCAGACGAGGAGTGGGAGTGGCTGTATGATTGTGCGGTGCGCTCGGCATTCGCCGGAAAGAGCGTTGGCAGAGAAGAGTGCAAGCAGTGCTATCTGCTGTATCGTAGATTCAGAAAAGAAGTCTTAAAAGAGTTGAAAGGGTGGAAGAAAATCTGGTTCTTATATGGGAAAGGGATGTAGCACCTGCAGAATCTATCATTCCATGCTATCCACATGAAATAGTATATCAAAACTCTGGTTCCACCGATAATCAATACAGATTTTATAAGACTTCCCCATGCTGTTGCCAACCAGTTGAAAATGAGTGGCATCGAAATATTCTTCATCAATTGGAATAAAATATTCCATTGTTCCGGAAGCAGATATACTATTTAAGTCATAAAGATCGGTCATTGGTTCGTAAGGAACCGGGTAAGTTCTGGTGGGACCGGAAGAAGAATAAGGAGGAGTATAATAATACGGGCTATGCTCCACATCATTTACATTAGGAAGAAACGAGCAATATTCCAACAGATGGACACCGGTTATCGTGCGTTCCGTATCTGTGGAATCATAATGCAGCCATAGTTTCCAGTAATTAAAATCGCTCTTATCAATTGGAATATGCCGGTCATCAATAGTTTCCCAGGGAGTAACATCTAAGATTTTGCAATCTTCAATATGGACACTTCCTCCTGGAATCTGATAAATAGTATCTTCCCAGGAAAGTTCTTTCAAATTCACAGAGATAGAAAAATTCTCCGGGAAACTTTCCGATAGGCATAGATATGGCACACGCAACGTATAGTTTCCGGGCGAAGCCTTACCAAAATCCCATTCATAGTATGTCCGGTCACTCATAGGACTATATCTGATACAAGACCCGGTTAGTACGGTGCCATCGTCTGCCACCGCAGTGATATCATCTTCCGGAGGACTGATAGAGTAGTCACGGATAAGGGCAGGAGAAATCGTAGCATCCCCTTTATTGATCGGATAGATGGCGATGATCAATGAGCCGTTTTCCAGACGGGGATAGATGGCAAGATTACCATATTTGCCCGTCTCGGAAGTATAACTGTCCAAAGTTACTCCGGCAGAACGTGTCAGTGTAAATGGAATCAAAGTACCGTAGGATTGAATGATAAGTTCTAGGCTATCTTTGTCTGAATCTGGCAAGTCTATGTACTTAAAGTCAATTTCCTGATGGATTCCATCATCGCGAAAACAAAGACTCTGTACAACGGTTGTGTAAATCTGGTCTCCGCAATAGAGAATTCCGTTCGGAAGATTCCGGATGGAGGATAAACAGGCATCTAGATTTTGCGTTTCCACATTATCAACTTCCCATTTATCAGAAGTTAGGATAATATCCAGAGACAGTATGTTATCTTTATAATATGCGGTATCCAGTTTGTATGTATAGGAGTCGCTTTCCACAGTTACAGGTGAAAGCAGGGTATAATCAGGTGATGAAGTGTTTTCTGCGCTTCCATAGCCGGGAATCCATGTAAGCCTGGGGAGTGTATCATCTGTTTCTTCAGAAACGGCTTCCGTAGCTTCAGTATTATTATAATCTATCTGAATATCTGGCAGTTCTTCACTCATGTCATCAAGAGGAGAAGAATCGATGACCAAAGGCGTAGCAGAACGTGTATCATCCCCAATATCCGTATCATCTGCCATGTCATCTTCCGTGTCTTCCAGTATTCCGATATGCAGGAAATCCGGAATGATCTCGTAGTAGACCAGAACCCTGTATGCACATGCGGATGCCAGCGCCAGCAGTAGTACCAGAAGCATGAGCAGCATAATACGGCGCAGTTTGCTGATGCTGCGCTGATGCCGTTTTTTCACCGTTTCATAAGGAAGATTTAAGGAATCGGCAATTTCCTGAACGGTCATGCCGCCATAATATTTCATGCGTATGATCTGAAGTTCGTCTTCTCGCAACTCTGCCAGTGCTGCTTTCAGATCAGTCTTAATTTCCGCCGTTTCGATCTGCTGATCTGTGAGGGCGTAATCCATGGGAAGGGGTTCTGACTTATGGCGGATTTCCTTCCGATAGCGAGAGACTGCCAGATTACGTGCGATGGATGTCAGGTAGACCGGAAGAGAAGCCTTGCCGGCGTCAAAACGGTCCCGGTGCAGATAGAACTGGGTAAAAGTATCATTGATACATTCCTTGATATCTTCTGGATTGGCGAGGTGAAAAGAGATTACCTTCCAAAGCAGACCGGTATATTGCTCGACCATTAGAACCATGCCCTCTTGTGCATTCTTTTCCAGTATATCTATTGTCGTTGAATCGTCAAAACATCTTTTCTTCATAGAATAGCATCCTTTAAAACAATATTTCATTCAAGGATATCATGAAGTCAGGGGCTTGGCAACAAGGTTAAAATTAACCAAAATGATAATTATGGCCTATGGTATTCTTTTGAAGGTTGAGACAAAAATTATAGAAATAATCTATTTCAGATATTGCAGATATGTGCAAAAATATATAAAATTATCAATAATACAAGATAATAACTATAAGATGATTATATAGGAGGACAGAAAATGATACAGAATTTTGCATTTGGAGTTGATGTAAGTTGGGTAAGCCAGTTAGAGGAGAAGGGATTTTGCTGGATAGATTATGAAGGAAATAAAGTGGATCCATTTCGTGCGGCAAGAGATATGGGGGCAGATTCCGTAAGATTAAGGGTATTTGTTAATCCGCCCGCGGATGGCATGTGGTGGAAAGCGTTAGAAAGTAACTATTGTATGCTTGGACATTGTGATGCAGCTGGAGTCCTGGAAATGGCAAAACGGGTGAAGGATCAGGGGATGCGTCTGATGATTGATTTTCATTACAGTGATTATTTTGCAGATCCGACACTTCAGGACATTCCGAAGGAATGGGAAGATGATGATTATGAGAAACTGACCAAACGGGTATATCAGCATACAAAAGACGTACTGATGTTATTGAAGGAAAATGATATTGCTCCGGAATGGGTACAGGTAGGCAATGAGATCAATCCTGGCGTTATGCTTCCGAACGGCAGCCTAACAGAACATCCGAAAGATCTGGTTGGATTCCTGAATGCAGGATATGATGCTGTCAAGGAGTGCTTCCCTGAATGCAAGGTCATCACACATCTTGCCGGTGGAGAGAATAGGGATCTGTGTATCCCGTTTTTGGATAACTTTTTCAAGAACCAGGGAAAGACAGATATTCTGGGATTCTCATATTATCCTTACTGGAGCCAATCTGTGAGCGATAAGGAACTCCTGGCAGGATGCCTGAAAGAATATAATCAGAGATATCATAAGCCGGTGATGATTACAGAAGTGGGCGGTGAAGATCACGATGAAGAAGGAACATATCAATTGATTCGGGATACGATGGATGCATTGGCGGAACTAAAGGAGCAGGGACTTGGCGTATTCTACTGGGAGCCAGAAGTGAACCGGGAGATGCTGCCGGACCATTATCCGTTGGGAGCAGCGAGGCTGTTGGACGAACATACATTACAGTATACGAAAGCATTGACTGCATATAAAGAACATATAAAGAACAGTGTTGAAAAAAATTAATTAATAGTTGTATTGTTTCGTATTATTTGTTAGAATTTAAATAAAATTGCATAAATGTCATTCTCCACCTTTTCAGTAAGGAACGTGGAATTGGGTGAGAGGCCCAGCGAGTCGGTCACTGTGATCCTTTTAATCGGGAGAGGTAAGTCAGATACACGGGAGATGACAGTGTAACTGCCGGAACCAGAAACACGTTTTTTAGGATCTCCTGGAAGGAGATCTTTATTGGGCGTACTCTTCTTGGAAGAGGCGCCCTTTGTGTTACCAGGCATTTTTGCAAAATAAATTAGAAGAGGATGCTATGTTATATAGGGTTGGGACGAGGGGCTCCAGACTTGCGCTTGCGCAGGCAGAGTACGTACAAAAAAGATTAACAGAATATTTTCCGGAGCATGAGTTTGAATTGGTGGTTGTCAAGACTACCGGAGACAAGTTCTCCAATGTGTCGATGAAGGAGATCGGAACAAAGGGGATATTTATCAAGGAGATTGAGGAGCAGCTTCTGGATGGAACCATTGATCTGGCTGTACACAGCATGAAGGACATGCCAGGAAATCTGCCGGAGGGATTGACTTTGGCGAAGACATGGAAGAGGGAAGATCCAAGAGATGTTCTGGTCTTGAGGGAGGCTTCCACGCTTGAAGAATTGCCTTATGGCGCAGTGGTAGCAACAGGAAGTCTGCGTCGCAGATACCAGTTGCTTAAACTTAGACCAGATCTTAAGATTGTAGATATCCGTGGCAATGTAGAGACACGCATCCGCAAGATGGAAGAACAGCAACTGGATGGAATTGTGCTTGCGGCAGCAGGATTAAAGCGCTTGCATCTGGAAGAGAGGATTACCCGATATTTTAATTATGATGAGATGATTCCGGCACCGGCACAGGGAGCGATTGCTATCGAGGTAGCAGAAGACCGAAGGGATATACATGAATTGCTGCAGCCGTTTGGTGACGAGGAGACCATGAGAATAGTTGCTGCTGAGAGACATTTTCTGGCGTTAATGGGCGGCGGATGTCATGTACCTGTTGGGGCAATCGGTGAACTGCAGGGAGAAGAGGTCTGTCTTAGGGTTATGTATGGCGAAGAAACTGGTGAGAAACTTGTTTTTGCAAATGCTGTCGGAAAAGATCCGATTATGGTTGCGAAGGAAGCGGCTGATCAACTGCACAGACAATGGCAGGAGGCATAGGAAAGGATAAAAGTTATGATAAAGACTGGAGAAAAAGGTACGGCATCAAAAGCAATCGATCTGACATTGTGCGGATTCTTTGCTGCGCTTATTGCGGTTGGTGCTTTTATCAGGATTGAGATACCGGTAGAACCGTATGCGATGCATTTTACATTACAATGGTTCTTTGTTCTGATGGCAGGCATGCTGTTAGGGAAGAAGAGAGCGACAATGAGTGTCTGTGTCTATCTGATGATTGGTTTGGCGGGAGTGCCGGTATTTGCATCAGGTGGTGGACCGGCTTATCTGATCCGGCCTACCTTTGGATTCTTGCTGGGATTCGCTCTGGCGGCATTTGTGATGGGAATGATGATGGATGGAAAGAGAAAGGCTTCTTTCTTATGGATGCTGCTTACTTCCTTTGTGGGTCTGGTTGCCTATTATGGCGTGGGTATACTCTATTTTTACTTTATTAGTAATTATGTGATTCATATGCCGGTAGGATGGAAACTGGTTCTGATTAACTGTTGTCTTTTGACGATATTCGAGGATGCGCTGCTCTGTGTGTTGGCAGTGATTCTTTCCAATCGGTTAAGATTCATCTTCCAAAAGTTGATTCTTAACCAATAGGAAGCAAAAGGGCTGATTGAAGGAGAGGGTCCTTTGGGGAATGAGATTATATTCTTAGTATGGAGAT
The DNA here is from genome assembly GCA_945870325.1 of uncultured Dorea sp. Lineage (GTDB taxonomy): Bacteria > Bacillota > Clostridia > Lachnospirales > Lachnospiraceae > CAMBRQ01. The sequence goes on from CAMBRQ010000025.1 coordinate 30,304, forward strand.
AGGGAGACATGAAGAATAAGAATGCTGGGATTGGGCATGTCAGTCTGGTCGGTGCAGGCTGCGGAAGTAAAGAATGGATTACAGTGGAAGGACTTGCGCTGTTAAGATCCTGCGATGTGGTTGTATATGATGATCTGATTGACGCCACATTGCTTCATGAGGTGCCGCCGCAGGCAGAGCGGATCTATGTTGGAAAGAGAAGTCATAGGTCTTCTGCAAAACAGGAGGATATTCAGAGCATATTAGTAGATCGTGCCAGACAGAATCAGCATGTAGTCAGACTGAAGGGTGGAGATCCGTTTGTGTTCGGAAGAGGCGGTGAGGAGATACAGGCTCTGAATGAACATGGGATTCCCTGGAATGTAGTTCCGGGCATCAGTTCGGCGTTGGCGATTCCGGCAGAAGCGGGAATTCCGGTTACTCACCGGGGAGTGAGCAGAAGCCTTCATATTATGACTGCCCATACGAGAGAAGATGTGCTGCGGCGGGATATGGAACAGTTCGCACGACTTGAGGGGACACTGATCTTCTTGATGGGACTGGAGAGTCTTGGAACGATTGTAAGTGTTTTGATCGAGAATGGAAGAGATAAGCATACACCTGCTGCAATCTTATCTGGTGGAAATACTCTGCATCGCTGCAAGGTAACTGGCACATTGGAGAATATTGCAGAGAAGGCAAGGGAAGAAGGAGTTGTTACGCCGGCAGTTATCGTGGTTGGAGAAGTAGTGGCTCTGGATCTTCAAAAAGACGCTGTTCTTCCGCTTTCGGATGTAAGAATCGGATTGACAGGAACGGATGATTTCCAGGCAAAACTTCGGGATAGACTACAGCCATTCGGGGCAAAGCCTGTCTCTATGATGCGAGGAAGATGTACGGAACTGGCGGCAGTTATTCCATGGGAGGAGATCATAGATGGGAAAGATAAGTGGATTGTCTTTACCAGTGTGCAGGGAATCCGGAACTTCTTTCTAAGATGCAAAGAGGCGCGAATCGATCACAGAGCATTTACATCCTGCAAGTTCGCAGTGATTGGAAGTGCAACCGGAAAGGCGCTGGAAGGATATGGATTCATCCCGGATCTTTGCCCGAAGGAATATACTTCGCCTGCTTTGGCAGAGGAATTACTTCTTCAGGTAAAAGAAGGGGAGAAAGTCTATCTGTTCTCTTCGAAGCAAGGAACCAATCTGTTGACAGAGAGATTGCTGGAAAAGCAGGTGGATTATCAGCGATTTGATGTGTATGATACAGAGTTTGTATGTGATAATAGGCAGATGGAGGCACTGGAATATATCCTGTTTGGAAGTGCAGGAGGTGTTAAGGCGCTCTTCCGGTCGGGATACCAGATGGGAAAGACGACCCGTGGAATCTGCATCGGGAAGATCTGTGCGGATGCTTTTCGGGAGTGTTTTCAGAAGGAGCCAATTGTCGCGGTTTCGGCAACAGTGGAAGCAATGCTCCAGGCGTTGCTGGAAACAGTGAAGGATTCCGAAGGCTGATTACAATGAGGATCTTGCAGCAAGGAAAGTTATTGAGAATAAGAAAAAAGAGGTTGACGGGATATGACAGGAATATTATATGGAGTTGGAGTCGGTCCGGGAGATTCGGAACTTATGACTTTAAAGGCAGTCAGATTAATTCGGGAGAATGAGATAATAGCTTTGCCGGGAGCAGAGCCGAGAGAGACGGTTGCATACCAGATTGCCGTCTGCGCGGTTCCGGAACTTAAAGATAAGCAGTTAATCTCCCTTCACATGCCGATGACGCATGACAAGGAAGAACAGAAGAAGCATCACAGAATTGGTGCAAACACTGTGGAAGAATATCTGAAAAAAGGAAAGAACGTCGTATATCTTACGCTGGGAGATCCTACCGTCTATTCTACATTCACTTATATTCAAGAGATGGTAGAAGAAGATGGCTTCAGGACGCGGCTTGTCAGCGGCGTGCCATCCTTCTGCGCGGCAGCAGCACGAGTCAATATGCCCCTTTCCATCTGGAATGAACAGATCCATATATTTCCGGCGGTGCATAATCTGGCTGAAGATCTGCCATCTACAGGGACTTGTGTGCTGATGAAGTCGGGAAGTAAGATGAAACAGGTGAAGGAAATTATTAAAAAGAGCGGGCGTGATGCGGTTATGGTGGAAAACTGCGGAACTGAAAAAGAGCAGGTGTACTTTCATGTAGATGAGATACCGGATACCGCAGGGTACTATTCTCTGATTATCACCAAAGAGGTCAAGTAATATGATAGAGTTAAAGAATCTGACCAAGCAATTCGATCAGTTTACGGCGGTAGATTCAGTCAATATGACGGTTGAAACAGGAGAGTTTTTTGGGCTTCTTGGTCCTAACGGAGCTGGCAAGACGACAACAATAGGAATGCTCTCCACACTTCTTCTGCCAACCAAGGGAGAAATCTATATTGATGGGGAACTGCTTACGAGAAACAGAGCGGACATTAAAAGGAAGATCAGTGTGATCACCCAGGAATATTCCATGCGTCAGGATATGAATATGAATGAGATCATGGAATATCAGGGGCGGCTCTACTATATGTCGAAAAAAGAGATTCGAAGAAAGAGTGAAGAATTACTGGAATTCTGTGGATTGATCAATGACAGGAAGAAGACAGTCCGCAAACTATCCGGCGGAATGAAACGAAAACTGATGGTGTGCCGTGCGCTTCTGACTGAGCCGGAGATATTGCTGCTGGATGAACCGACGGCTGGAATGGATGCATTGTCACGCAGGCAGATGTGGAGTCTGCTTCGGAGGCTTAATGAACAGAATCTGACCATTCTACTGACGACGCATTATATGGAAGAGGCGCAAGCCTTATGTAAGAGAGTGGCAATGATGAATCATGGGAAGATAGAAGAGATCAACACACCGGCAGGCTTTATACAGGAACTTGGAAGTTTTGCGATTGATGAGACGACTGGGGAGGGAATGGTGACGCACTATTTCCATGAGAAGAAGGAAGCCCTGGCATTCGCAGACCGGACAGATTACAGTTTCAGTCTGCGCGATACCACTTTGGAGGATGTCTTTGTAGAACGGGCAGGAAAAAGATTGAGTTAGGGGAAGAAAATGGGAATCATTACGATATTATGGGAAAAATGGGTGGAATTCCGCAGGGATTTCTATAAGATTACGTTGTCTGCAATGATCGCACCGCTCATGTACCTTCTGGTATTCGGACTGGGAATTCAGACGGTCTCACATGGCAAGCCTTACTTGCATTATCTGATTCCGGGAGTCGTGGCACTTACTACTATGAATGGAAGTTTCAATGCAATCGCACAGAACCTGAATGTTCAGAGGCTCTATGAGAAGGCATTTGATCAGGTGATGATCTCACCGACTCCTTTGTGGCAGTTTATCATTGGGCAGATTATTGCCGGGTCATTAAGAGGAATCTATGCAGGAGGGATTATCCTGCTTCTGGTATGGCCGATCCATACGGGGCTGATCTTCAATGGATTCTCTTTTTTGATCTTATTTTTAAATGGCGCGGTGTTCTCGGCGTTGGGAGTGGTAGTGTCCTTTTTGGCAAGGAATCATGCGGATGTACCGAGGTTCTCAAGTTATTTTATTATGCCAATGGCATTCCTGTGTAACACTTTCTTCTCTACGGAGAATATGCCTCATGGAATCCGCGAGGTGATTGGTTTCCTTCCGCTGTCGGAGACCAGCGGCATGGTGAGAAGCATTGCCTATGGAGAATCTTGGAATCCTGTGGGAATCCTGGTGCTGGTGGTCTATCTTGTGATATTCATGATGATCGGACTGTGGTTCGTGTATCGGAAACAGAATCTATAACGGGGATGCTATTTATGGAAGGAAAAGGTTGATATGACAAAAAGATATCGTAGAACTATTATATCAGGGCTTATGTTTATGCTGACCGTATTTTTCCTGGCGCCGGCGCAGCATGTATCTGCCATGGAGGATGGAGAGTATTCCGTAACCGTAGATATATCCGGAGGAAGCGGCAAGGCATCTGTCACTTCACCGACGATTCTGACGGTTGAGAATGGTAAGGAGACCGCCCGTATTCAGTGGAGTAGTGCTAATTATGATTATATGATCGTGGATGGAGTGAAATACCTGAACCAGAGCGAAGAAGGGATGAACTCTGTGTTTGAGATTCCGGTTCCCGGATGGGATGAACCGATGGAAGTGATTGCAGATACAACAGCCATGGGAAAGCCCATTGAGATCCACTACCAGATGATATTCTATTCTGATTCAATAGGAAGCAAAGCAGAGATGCCACAGGAGGCAGCGAAAAGAGTTCTGTGTGTGGCTTTCGCGATTATCGTGGTTGGTGGAATACTGAATTATTTTGTGAAAAAATATATCTATAATTAGAATTATGAAGATGTGTTACAAGGAGGAAGTTGTATGAAACAGAAAATGGTATCTATCTTATGTGTAGCCGTACTGATCTGTACTATGCTCGCTGGCTGTGGCAAGGATGCATCCACTGGTAACTCAGATGGCGGTTCTTCTGATGCCGTATCGGAAGATTCGGCTGATGGATCATCCGATGATGAAGATGCGTCAGAATCTGGAGAGGCACCTGGAACGGAAGATGCGTCGGAATCAGAAGGAGCAGGTGTAGAACTGGCGGATGGAGTATACAGTGCCAAGTTCGATACGGACAGCAGCATGTTCCATGTGAATGAGGCGAATGAAGGCAAAGGTGTTCTGACGGTTGAAAATGGTGAGATGAGCATCCATGTCAGTCTGGTATCTAAGAACATCATTAACCTGTTTGTAGGAACAGCAGAAGATGCCCAGAAAGATGGAGCCAATATTCTTGAGCCGACAACAGATACGGTGACCTACAGTGACGGAATGAACGAGGAAGTCTATGGGTTCGACATTCCTGTTCCGGCGATTGGTGAAGAATTCGACGTAGCTCTGCTTGGGAAAAAGGACAAGTGGTACGATCATAAGGTATCTGTGTCTGATCCTCAGCCACAGTAAAAATCCTGATCTGCATTTACATGTATCGGGGATGTGTTATAATAGTTAAGAAATGATATATCAAATTAAATAGATTCAATCGGTGTCAGTACAACTGATGAAAAGGGAATCAGGTGAGAATCCTGAGCGAACTTGTCACTGTGAGCAGATTAGCCAAGCAATGAAGGGGAAGACTCTTCAGTCACTGGAAACGGGAAGGCGGCTTGGCGGTAACTTCTGTAAGCCAGGAGACCTGCCATTGAACAGAATGGAGCAGCCACAAGTAACTGGTTTGAGCCAAAGAGTATACGGGAAACTGTATGCTTTCCTTTGGTGTACTCATTCGAGCATCCCGTAATACATGCCTTCGGCTGGCGGGCTCTGCCCGACAATGTATACATAAAACCGCCTGGCTGTGATATTCAGTCAGGTTTTTTGATATTTCATGATAAAAAATCTCATACCAGAAAGGAGAAAAAAAGAGTATGAAAAAGAAAATTGTATCTATCTTATGTGTAGCTGCAATGGTTGGCACTATGCTGGCAGGCTGTGGAAACAGTGCTTCTGACAGTTCTGATGACAGTTCCGACAAGGCTTCTTCTGAAAGTGAGGAAGTCTCCGATCAGGAGGCGGCTGACAAGGTTGCGGCTCTGATTGATGCGATCTACGTTCAGGAGAGAACGGATGAGACGGACACACAGTGTGAAGAGGCAAAGAAAGCATGGGACGCGCTGACGGATGCTCAGAAAGAGTTAGTTGAAGGTGAAGAGGCAGATCCGGATTATTTCGGAAGAGATACCGGAGATGCATCTGCTGATGACCCGCTCAATGGCGATGATATCGGTGAAAATGAACTTTTGGTTGTAAGTTTTGGTACTTCTTTCAATGAAAGCCGTGCTACTGATATTGGTGCAATTGAGAAAGCACTTCAGGAGGCATATCCGGATTGGTCAGTAAGAAGAGCGTTCACTGCACAGATCATCATTAACCATGTTCAAGCTCGTGATGAAGAGAAGATTGACAACATGGATCAGGCTCTGCAGCGTGCAGTAGACAATGGTGTTAAGAATCTTGTTGTACAGCCGACGCATCTGATGTATGGTGCTGAGTACGATGAGATGAAGGAGTCTGTTGACAGTTATGCTGATAAGTTCGAGTCTGTTAAGATTGCTGCTCCGTTGCTTGGCGAAGTTGGAGCGGATGCAACTGTAATCAATGCGGACAAAGAAGCAGTAGCAAAGGCTCTTACGGCAGAGGCGGTAGCAAAGGCTGGATTCGACAGTCTGGATGCATCAGCAGAGGCTGGCACTGCTTTTGTATTCTTAGGTCATGGTACTTCTCATACAGCGAAGGTAACCTATAGCCAGATGCAGACAGAGATGGAGACTCTTGGATATAAGAATGTCTTCATTGGAACGGTTGAGGGTGAACCAGAGGAAACTGCTTGTGAAGAAGTGATCGCGAAAGTGAAAGAAGCAGGTTATACGAAAGTGATTCTTCGTCCGCTTATGGTTGTTGCCGGGGATCATGCGAATAATGATATGGCTGGTGACGATGAGGATTCATGGAAGAGCATGTTTGAGGCATCCGGAGACTTTGAGAGTGTTGAGGCTCAGGTGGAAGGTCTGGGGAGAATTGCAGATGTACAGGCAATCTACGTTGCACATACTGCGGCAGTTATCAATGAATAGAGGTTTTGATGGGAATTTAGTGTAGAAAGTGGAGTGTTGGGAAGTGTACGGCGCAAGGACAGGGAAGTTGTGGGCTGTAGCCGGATCGTTTCGCCAAGACCTCGTAGCAGAAAAAGATACCGTCCGTTCTAACCGGGCATATTCGCCGTAAGCCCTTGATGGTCTTATGACTCAGATGCCCTCGAAACCAGGACTTGTGGTCCTGGTTTCGCACGAACTAACGGTATCTTTTTCTGTAACGGGGTCTAAGGTAAAATGATACGGCCACAGCCCACAGCTTCCCTGCCCTTGCACCTGACATCTCCGTGGACTCAAGGCTTTCTACAGTGGGAGATTCCGACGGGGGTGCGTGTGGAACGGTATCGGTGAGGAAACATATTAGAAGTGAAGGGGAATAAAGAAAACTCCTGTTTACTTCATGAATATAAATCCGTTCCACTCCTAATCTGTTATCCATCCAATACCCTTCCTCCCACATCCCCGCCAGGAATCCTCCCAGTTCATGAAGAGTCACACATAAGAATGTCAGGCAGAGAGGGGCAGTATGGCAG
>CAMBRQ010000026.1 GCA_945870325.1 uncultured Dorea sp.
AAATATTGAATTTTCAAGGTTCAACACACCTTATTGGTGTGGGAAGTTTGAGTAAGTTATTTATATTTGTGTCGTCCTCAACGATTAGTATATTGTTCAATATAAATTACTCCTTTGTCTGATGTTATCGTATAAAATGTGTAAAAACGTGTTCTTCCAATCCCGGAAATCCATATTTTTCTTTTCCCAAAGCAATACTTTTTATGAGAAAGACCATATTCCTTGCCAGAACACGCATTGTCTGCAATCCTTCTTCGTCCTGCTTTGCCTCGCCTACATTTCTTCCATGCACACTATTCCAATATTGGCTGGATGCTACGGGCATTCCTGTAATAGTAAAATACTTATTCAATTCATCAAACGTCGCAGAACAGCCTCCACGCCTTGCAACTGCCACGCTTGCCCCAACCTTCATCGTCTTATCAAATGGTGTACTGTAAAACAGACGATCAAGACATGCGATCAAAGTCGCGTTCGCAGATGCATAATACACAGGGCTGGCAATCACAAGCCCGTCCGCCTCCTTAAACCTGGCTGCAATCTGATTCACCTCATCATCAAATACGCAACATCCCTTTTCTTTACAGGAACAACAAGCGATACATCCCCTGATATCTTTGTTGCCAATCTGTACTGTATCCACTTCAAATCCTTCTTGCAAGAATATCTTTTCCATCTCTTTCAATGCAATGGAAGTATTGCCATTGCTACGTGGACTTCCGTTAATCATTAATACTTTCATTCTCTTCTTCCTCCTCTAATACTACTTTTATCATATACCATAATATACTCTTCTGCATTTTTATCAATAATCCTAAATTCCTTGCTTTCGGTATTCTTTATAAAGCAGAAAACTGGCAGAAACATCATCTCGCCTTTATTTCCTACTATTATACCTTCTTATTTACCACTTGCAATAGAAAAGGTATTATTGCATCTGTATAAAATACAATAATACCTTTTCTATGACATATTTATAGACTTCTATCTAGTAAGCAGGATGTCATGATTCACGGTCCGATAGAAGGCTTCCTGAATCTTCTTATAGTCCATATCAGGAAGTGTCATCAGCCACATCATTTTTGTAATCGTCGCTTCAAGAGTCATATCATAGGCCTCAATCAGGTTAAAATCTTTCTTAACCTTCTGTCCAACCTCATAAACCTCCATATTGCTGCCTTCATTTGCAACCTGCGTTGCCATCACCACGTATTTACCTTTCTCGTGCCATTCTTCCATCTGATGATAGAATTCTTCCACGATACTTGCCGGTATTCCTCCTACTCCAAAACTTTCCAACACAATGCAATCATAATTTGCAAATAAATAACTAAGCAATTCCGGCTTTACCCCCGGAACCATCTTCATGACACAGATACTATTCTTCATCTCGTGATAAAATTCCACACGCTTTCTATACGGCATCGTCGGGATATAACGTATCACCCGATGATCCTGGATCACCGCCGGATACGGAAAATTAATACTGGAAAACGCATTATAACTCTTCGCCCGCTCTTTCTTCGCACGGGTTCCAACGATTACTTTACCGTCAAAGACGATATTCACATCCTGCGAATCATCATCAGCAGCATAGACAAAACTATCCAAAAGATTCGTCTTCGCATCGGTCACCACCATATTAATTGGCTTCTGTGCTCCCGTTATAACAACCGGCTTCGCAGAATTCTGGATCATATAGGAAAGAGCTGCGGCCGTGTACGCCAGCGTATCCGTTCCATGAGCAATTACAAATCCATCATAACTATAGTAATTCTGTTCGATGGTCTCTACCATCATGCGCCAATGTTCTGGTGTAATGTTCGTACTGTCAACATTCATGATCTGTTTTGTATGAATCTCGCAGACATTTGCCACTTCTGGAATATAAGACAATAATTCTTCTGTTGTAAGCCCCGGCGCCAAACCTTGCTCTGTCTGCCTGGAAGCAATCGTTCCACCGGTACCAATCATTAGTATTCTTTTCATGATTCCTCTTCTTCCTAATTAATATATTCTGTGCATTCCCCATATTTGCATCAGAATTATCATAACAAAAAGCAAAGGCGCTTTCAACCACATAACTACTTATTTTTCTCTCTTCAGTTCTTCAAGACGCTTTAAGGTCTCCTGGAGGGCGAGTTCCATCTGTTTCAATTCTTTATTTTTCTGATCCAGTTATATAACGTACAGTATTCCTATCCATTTCATATAATTCTTTTGAAAACATTCCCATCACCTTCTCGATATTCTGACAGATCTCATATACCTGTTTATACATCGGCTTGAAATCCGGATACTTCTCGATTAGTGCAATAACATCTTCCGGACTGTCACTGCCAAGAAAAGTAAGCCATGCATCTAATCGTGTTTCTATACCTTTATTGTGATGATTTTTCAGATAGATGTCAAGCGGGATGAAGATGAATTTCTGTAGAAGTTCCAGTTTCATTCCTGTATTTGATATCTGTTGAAACTTATGAATATAGTTATCAGGAAAAACATGAAACTCACGAGAACTTTTCTCAAACAACACGATTGTATAGACACTTTTGATATGCTTATAAGAAAACGTATCTTTCGTCATCTTACGACGAACCATCTTATACTGTCGAAGCAAAAGATCTGCCGAGTAACAAGCACTTCTCTCTCCGGGAAACGCATATCCAATCTTCTGAATCTCTACATTGGCAATACTTCCGTCCTCCAACTGTACTACAATATCCATCAATAATAAAGACGACTCATCCAGACGTTCCGGATGAATCTCTGGGTCTAATAATGCCTTGGCACAAAAGTCATACAGCATCTTTACTCCCCTTACGCCAGTACAAAAATCAAGGAACTCCTCTTGATACCGTTCTTCCCAACTATCAAAAATCTCTGCCAGTCTTTCATTGCCGTAGATATCATCCAACACCTCCTTCCGACTTCTAATCATTGGGAAATACATCTGTAACTTACTCGTCATACACCACTTCTCCTTTTAATTTTGTATTTTTCATCGGGTAACTACTTCTAAATCGAAGCCTGAGATGCCTTGCGGCTTAGATCTATCCAGGAGTCAGATAAATTTTTTCACCTTTTTCTTTATTTAGTGTTATAATAGGAAATATACTTTTACAGAATATTGATAATTAACACAGGGAGGAATTCTCATGAAATTAGTAATTACAATGAGTCGCCGCTTCGGAACCGGAGCAAGCGTTATTGCAAAGGAACTTTCTGAAAGACTAGACATTCCCGTATACGACAAAGCATATATCGAACGGAAATTATATGAACACGAATACGAAAGCGAGGCGGAAGCCATCCGCAAACTTGCACGAAAACCATGCATTATTCTTGGACGCTGTGCTTCCGATATTCTTAAAGATCAAAGAAATGTCCTTAATATCTTTGTCTGCGCATCTATGGAAGACCGAATTCAAAGAATTATGAAATTGGAATCCCTTACTTATGAAGACGCAAAAGAAAAAGTGGAAAAAAGTGACGAAGAGCGTGCTGTCTATTATCATGAGCACACTGGAAAAGCCTGGGGAGATGTCAATGATTATCATATGATATTGGATACCTCAGAATTGGGCGTTGATAACTGCGCGAATATCCTTATGCAATATTTCGAACGATTAGAATATATTTAGAATTTCATCCCTGTTAATCATACTTTCTCTGATACTCCTTTCAGGACATGGAAGTTGGTTTATTTCTGGCTATAATACTGCATCAAAAAAGGAGAAGGAAAAATATAACGAACGGAAATTATGTCAGGTTACAGGCGGCGGTTTAGGGATTATCGCCGTCTTAGCATTAATCATGTGCATTTTTGAGAATCAATTACCTACTGATTTTATATATGTATTCCTTGTTATTATCTTTATTGATATTGCTGTAACTATGATCTTAAGTCATACCATCTGCAAGAAGTAAGGGCGCAATACATAATCGTATCACCCCCTTTACATACTAATAATCTATATCTATTCAATCCTACCGATGATAAAACGCTTCCATCGCTTCCCCGATATACTGTGCCGCGCCTTTCCCATAGACACTGTCCATTCCTTCTCTAACCTTTGCATCCGTTTTATAACACTGCGCCAGTTCCAGCATCAATTTTGACACATCTTTCTTCTGATAAAGCTGCTTCGAGACAAAATCATATTCTCCTACCAGTTCTCTCACCTCGAATGAATTGACATCTGTCCCTTTCTTATCCGCAAGTTTCTGCTGCACTTTTCCGAGCCGCCTCTGATACGCCGTCATAATCTCTACATCTTTCGGCTGTTCTTTCACAGCTTTCATCATGCTTTCCTTATCTCCATACCATTCTACAACCTTCTGAAAATTCCGCTGTACCTGCTCACTTGCCGCACCCTTCACAAATTCATCATGGAATTCCACCATACTTCCATAGTGTTCTATAAAGATCTCCTTATGCCCCTCAGACATATTTTCAGTTATAGACTGATACAATGCTTCAATCTCATCCTTACTGAATACTTCAAAATCCATCTTATCCTCTCCTTTCAAAATGTCATTGATACTGTTAATCATCCGTTCCAAACGCTCTTTTTTCAATATCAGCATTTTCCTCTGACCTTCCAGTATCTGATTTCTATCAAGTCCAGGATTGTCCATGATGGTTCCGATATCCTTAAGCGGCATATCAAACTCCCTGAAAAATAGTATCTGCTGTAACCTCTGAAGTGCTTTATCGTCATAAAGCCGGTATCCCGCCTCGGTTGTAGCCGTTGGTTTTAACAGACCTATCTCATCATAATAGTGAAGCGTGCGCACGCTGATACCCGTTAACTCCGATACTTCTTTTACTGTTCTCATCCAATGCAACCTCCTGTTCTTGATGAATCTATCGTATTCTATCACGCGGCGTGAGAGTCAATGGGTATTTTGTAATTTCTATTTCTTTTTCTGATGGGCAGTGATAATAGTATAACTATAAGCATTGATTGTGATTTCACAATTCTCTATACCCACATACCAGTTTTTTCCTCTTCTTGTGATTGAAGCGTCTGGCATCTGAATTCTCTTTCGACACCAGTCAACTACATTTCCTACAGTCAACGAAAGATTTTTCTGAATCCGCTCTACTCCCAACTCCGTGGTATGTAACTTATCCAGATTAAGAAGCAATTCACATTCCCCTTTCAATATTTGAGCCAACTTCACTTTTCCAGTTATCTGGCTTACAACCAATTTAAAAACCTTCGTTCTTGGAATTGCTGCTTTACTAAAAGGGAATTCTTCTCTATGATAGTGCGCTACCAATAACTTCAACGCTTCATACTTTTCATCATCCGGAACCATCTCAATCTTTCCCCGTCCGATGACACTTTTATATTCCATGGTGCAGTAACCCCTTGAATAATCAGACACCAACTCATGTGAACAATCCATCTCAAAACTAGCCCGATTATCCTTCTCTATTAAACTATATTTTGTTCCTTCTGTTGCCCCATGGAAATATAAAACAATCTTCCCATCTTCTATCTGCATCCCAAAGTTAAGAGGCAGGATATATGGATAGTCACTATCATTCAGAGCCAGTCTACAGACATCGCATTCTTCCATTACCTTGATAATCTCATCTATATTTGTAATTTCTCTGTCACTTCGTCTCATTATGCTCTCTATTCCTCTCTTTTCTCTTACTTCTACTCAACTGCATCCCGAATATTAAGCACTTATTTCAGGACTTGTCCTATGGTAGGTTTTCCTACTCCCATCGTTCCACCAATTGATATAGATTGTTTTCATATTAATGTCTCTCCACTATGAATCGGATGCAATCTATCTCCCATAATCTCTTTCATAATCTCATATGCAATCTGTCCTGTACAGTGTCCCGTATAGAATATACTCCTCGTCTCCATTAAAGCATCTGCTATTTTCTGAATATTAGCAATATCTTCCTCAGTATATCCTTCCTTCTGCATCAGATGGAAACCACTGATTACAATATCTGGTTCGGAATGAAATATCTCTGCATACTTATCCAAAATATTCAGAATTCCATTATGTGCACAGCCAGATAATAAAATGCGCTTATCGCCTTGCGTAACAACAAGACATTGTTCATGGTCGAAAGTATCCTGGACAAAGACACCATCCACCTTTTTCTTAAGCTGCAGATTTCCTTTCGCAGGATACCTGGACCCTATAATATCCGTATATAAAAATAATTCATCATCCAATCTTAGGTCACTATCCACAGTCACACACTGTTCCAATTGTAAGATATCCTTATCAATGCCAATATATTTTTCCTCTTCACCTGTCAAATGATAATAGTCCAATCCTGCGGATGATTTTAAGTATATTTTTGCTCCTGGATTCAACTTGGCAAACGCAAGAATTCCACCTGCATGATCGTAATGTCCATGACTCAGAATCATGGTATCTACTTGGGTCAAATCTACACCAAGCACCTTCGCATTATACAGAAACATATCCGATGCCCCACTGTCCATAAGTAGTTTATGTTTCTCAGTCTCAATATAAAAACTCAAACCATGTTCATATTGACAATGTGGTTTTCCCGGTGTATTTTCAATCAGATTTACAATTCTCATCTTCCTATACTCCATAAAAAACATTTACATTTTTAGTCTGCATTCAACCCCTTCGTAGTGACGTGTCCCCTCATTCGCTTCATACGGAATATCTTTATAATAACGAAATCCCAGTTTCTCCATCACTTTCCCAGATGCCGGATTTTCTTTCGCATATCTTCCCACCAATTCTTTCACTTTTAGAACATTTTTCGCATAAGATATAATCTCCCGCATAGTTTCAGTGGCATATCCCTGTCCCCAATATTTCTTGCCAAAATTATAGCCTATCTCGAATAAGCCATATTCCTCCTCAAAATATACTAGTCCCGTTCCAATTAACTCATTAGAATCTTTTCTGACAACTGCCCAACGAAACCATTGCTCAGAAGATATCTGTCCCAATTCAAACTCAAGCCATTCTTTCGTCTTCTCAATGTCATGATGACTGCTCCAGAACATATACCTGGCAACATCCGGGTCGCTTTCCCAACATTCGAAGACCTCACTTGCGTCTTCTCTCTGAAAAGGTCTTAATATTAATCTCTCCGTCTCTAATATCGGTGTAACCATAAGCTTCTCCTCCTTAGATATTACCTCTATCATCATCTCTATACCTCATAGCACCTATGGCCATCCCTATGCACATTCCTATACTGACTCCAAAGCACATTCCCATGCCAATATTAGAAAATGCTGCGCCGATAGCAGCGCCAATCCCCGCTCCAAAGCACATCCCTATACTCATCCCCATAGATATGGAACTCCCTCTGCGTTCTTGTTCCTTTTTCCATTCCAGCGCATCCTGCTCTAGTTTCTTCATGTATGTGTCCTTGCCATCACAATAGCCATCGTTATCATAAGTAAATTGCGCTGCAAGGCACGTCTTTAATTCTGCATATTCTTTTGCTGTATCTGCATGACTTCTGAGATAATCTCTAACTGCCAGATGCCGATTAATTTCATTCTGATTACTCACCTCAAAGATGTGTACGTGATACGTACGATTATCTCCGCCTTTCATGCAGAAACGTCTGCCAGGGATACCGTATTCTCCCTTATATTCATAGCCGAGGCTTTCTAAATCCTCACGGCTTTCATCGACTAACGTAATGTCTTTAACAACTGGCATAATGTCAATAATCGGCTTCGCCTTCAATCCTTTTACAGATGTACTTCCGATATGATAGATGGCAGCACAGTTCTTTCCTAATGCACTTTTTATTCGCTTTTCCTCAACCTTATACATTTTTTCCCATTCAGAGTTATAATCTACAACTTCTATTTTTCTTGCCACAATCGGTCCTCCATCCCTCTTCCTTGATTCCTCTACTCATTCTACAATTTCAACGCATTCATCGGACACTCATCCACACACTTCACACACAGGATACATTCCGTTGCATTTTCTCTTTTTCTTGAATTACTTGTTACGTCTACATTCATTGGACAGACTCTCTTACACTTACCACATGAGATACATTTTTTCTCATCAACTTTTATACGCATAACAGCAAAATAACTCATCGGTTTTAAGAATACCGTAATCGGACAGAGATATTTGCAAAATGCACGATTATCCTTCAGTACAACCGCTAACACAACCCCCGCAGCATAGTACAATATATTGCCAGCAATAAAACTCCAGAACATAATCCGATTCAGGTCTGGTACATGAAGCAAGAACAATGCCGCAACAAATAACAGAGAGATGCCAAATGTAATGTATCGGAGATAACCAATCTTCTTTCTCGGACTCTTAGGCTGTTTATACGGCAGCAAGTCAAGAATCATAGCCGTCCAACAGGCATAGCCGCACCATCCTCGTCCAAAGAATAGAGGTCCGAATATCTTCGCTACAACATAATGGATAGTTGCCGCCTCAAACACACCTGAAAACAGGTAATACCAAAAACCTTCTATCTGCATATTCTCCCTGCTGAGCACCCCAAGGTAAATCAGCATATACAATCCCACGCCAAATTGAACCACCAGCCTTGCATGCTGATACTTCCGAATATACAAGAATAATCCAAAAGCAATAAAACCACCAATATATGTAAAATTAAACAGATAAAAGATATTATCAAGTGTCTGCCATAGAACGATTGCAATTGTTTCAAATATCACCAGCATAATCAATGGACCTGAATATTTTTTTAGAATTCTCACTTTTACCTCCTGTCATATTTTGTAACCTACAGGACCTACCACCGGATGCCTCGGCACCTCAAACTACTTACTATACTCATTCCTAATTGACTCTATAAATCCTTAATCCATCATATTCATCAATCAAATGAAGCATACAGTTCATCGGCTCTGTATCCTTATCCTGTTCTTCTCTCTCCAGTTCCTCATAATTCTCCACCATTAACTCATGCATTCTGGTCTGTTCGCGCAGATTACGGCTGATTGTTTTCACATCTTCTCCTAAGCCATAGATTCCCTTACAGAGTTCTTCCTTCCGATAATCCGTACCATAAGTCCAGCCCATCGATAATTTTTCATTCAGCCAACGCTCATGCTCCATAGGTCCGATAATATCCATATCAGTATCTGTAAACTGATCCAGCAATTCATAATCCACCGGCTTATCCGTATAGAAACAGTCAATTGCATCCAGATAGCCCGCGAATGCTTTCGCCTGCATAATATTAGACAATTTGTATTCCAGAGATAGATTTTCGAAACTTTCTTCCAGGCTTTCTGCAGACTCTTCTCTTTCCTTTATATCTTCAGGAACAGCACTTTGATATCTGCCATTCAATGCAACTGCAAAATTATATAAATGAATAAAACTGCTGTTTGACAGGTAAGTATGTGTTCTCCGGTTATTAGGAACAAATGCAGTATCCAGACTAAACCCAATGGAATCTCTTTCATTTACCCGTATAATTGTCTCAATATCCTTCACAAAACTTACTGGATCACCCGTCATCTTTCGATAAGTTCCTTTTGCCACATCTTTCTTATATTCCAGTTTGCTATCATAATAATACATTGCCTTGATATCATTTCCGATGAATTCCAGATCACACCACATAGCATGAAGTTCCCTTCTCGAATTCTGCCCATAAGAAGTACGGTCCCAACACTGTAATTCATCGCACAGCATCAGAATGTATGCCAGCGGATGCAGATTAACATCAAATGGAATATTGCGTTTTTCATCCCTGATATTCGTAACCGAGAACTTATACATGCTGTTATGCAATACAATGGCCGTCAGCGCATCCAGACAGGTCACCGTCATTGATTCCATTCCCATCATCTTTTCTAATTCTTTAAACAACAGGACTCCACTGAAATAAGCATGATCCATGAACCCTCCAAAAGCATCCGGCTCTTCTGGCTTTGGATTCAGCATCTCACTGCAAATTGTCTCTGAGGAACATCCATATACACTTTCCAGTTTATCCGCAATATTTACCGCCAGCACTGCATTTACCGTCTTCTCGCTTAATTGTCTTCCAAGAAGTTTTTCATAGTATGCTGCTTCTTCCTCACTCAGACGAATGTAATCCTGCACACCCCTATATGCAACAAACGGCACGCCTATAATAGAATTCCCATAATAGGATTTCACCTGCTCAAAAGGAAGTTCAAATGGATAGCCTATATCGTGGAACAATGCAGCAAGTCCCCAATATCTTATATAGTGATGAGCCGCTTCTTTTTCATCTGCAATCCGGTAATACTCCCGATATGCTTTTCTTATGATCTCATTCTTGTTGTAGATAGCAAGTCCCAATATAAATACATAAACAGAATGCGAATAATGATCCCTATGCTTCATAAGCAGAGCACTCGCATTAGACTCGAATTCCGCCAGCATCTCTATCATCTTTTTTGCCTTTCCATAATTGCCAAAAAACATCTCCAGATAACAGAAGTATACATCGAATGCATCCTGCGCTACTCCCGACCGCATGAATCTATGGATTGCCCGTTCCAAGCATAATCTGTCAATGTCCATCTCCATATTATAAGGAATCTGATGCGTTGACACACTCTTTCCCTCCAAATCCTGTAATGCACTCTTTGTATGATCAAAACGAAGTTCTTCACATAAGTCTCGGATGAAGCCCAGACATTCACGTTCAATAATTACTGATATTTTCCGTGTCCCTGTAATCTTCCGGTATGGTTGGATACGCCAGACCATACCTTTCTTTATTATGCTCCTGCATCATTTTTAACGCTGTATATCCCATTTTTCCATCCTCCAAGTTTTTTCAATTCTTTTTGCGAACTTGCCTGTATAACTGCTATCTTCATCTCTACTCTCCTCGCACAAGATACAATCCCCTTCGACTGCTTTGACAACTAAAATCTCTCCCGATGAATCTTCTCCAACGGCAGTTCATCCAATCGATGCGCTTCCGGATGTTCTGCAGGAACTCCCAGAGACAGAATTGCCTCCAGACAATAACCGTCCGGTACCGCAAGCAATTCTCTGATATATTCCTCTGTAGTCCTTCCATCAAAAGCCTCCCGAAGCCTACCTTGAATCCAGCAACTGCCAACACCCAGACTATCTGCCATCAGGTGCATATAGTAATGTGTTCTTCTCTTGTACAACAATCAATTCCCATGGTCTTCGATTCCTTCCTGATGCAGACAGAAGTCCTGCCTGTAAAATCTGTTCCAGTTTCTCCTGTGGAATCTTCTCTCCTGTATAGTTTCTTACGCTTCTTCGATTCATCATAATTTCTAACAATTTCATAACTTCACCACTTTCCAATATTTATATAGTTGCAATATCAAATAGCATTCTTATACTTACCTCTATCCTACCATAACTTGCCCCAGAACGTTCAATTTTCTTGTTCAAACTTTAAATATTTTCACCTACAAGATCCTCGCTTCGGATGCTTTGGCAACAAAATAGAGACTACAGCATCTGCCACAGTCTCTACTCATTTTTTATCTTAACAAAATGATTCCCTCTACAATCCCGAATATCCATAACTATTCACGATTGCATCCACTTTCTTTCCTTCCTTACACAATGGGCAGTCGTTGTTAGCATAGACCTGATATCCCGGAACATTCTTCTTTGTAAAGATTGCATGGATATCCATACCTGCAACTTTGGAAACTGCGCTGAATACCGCACACACTCCACTTACGCTGCCTCCATAGTAGATAACTGTATTAATCGACTGAAGCATCGTCTTGCCAGTATTAATGGAGCCGGCAAGAATCAATACATTCTGGCCGGAAACCATTCTCTTCGTATTGTCACGGAACATCATCTGTCCCAACTGATTCTGTTCCGGCGCAATCACCGAGATATTCTTTCCACGATTTTTTGCAATCTGACTAGGCTCTGCCAGCAATTCTGCAAGAAATGCACCTACAACTTCCATACCATCCAGACATACAATCGTATCAACATCTGCAGAAGACAAATAAGCCTCTGCCAATACTCTTGCTGCCTCTCTTGCATGATCACACCTGCATTTGATTGTAGATATATCGATATAAGTATTAACATGCGAGTGACTTCTTGCGAAATGTCCCTGCATAATCTTAATCCGTGCTTTTGGGTTCTTATCCGACCGCAGATCCTGTAACTTTACTTCCATACCTCCCGCTCCTTTCCTCTCTACAATACACTTTGTTCGTTGCCATTAAGGTGTCCTAAAAATGTAAGATTTACCGTTCTTTCATTTATATATCAATTTTACCATAATATTTCAAAAAATCCACTGTTTTATGAATAATTTTCAGAATTTTCTATCTTTTCACCATATCAAAATACTATTTTACATTATAGAAGATTTGCATCCAAACATTCTTTAATTCCAATCTAAGACAAAATACTTTTCCTAACAAGACATAGAAAAAGCGTACACCTCATTGTGGGATGTACGCCATATTTTACTTATATATCTGCTAAAGTATCTGCTAATTATGTATCTATAATTAGTTGTTGATCAGTTTGTCAGAATCGCTCCAACTATATAATTTTCTTACTTCCTCGCCAGTCTTCTCTGCCGGATGCTCTGCTGCAAGTTTTCTCATTGCTCTGAAGTGAGCCTGTCCGCCTGCTGCTGACATATCTAACAGGAATTCCTTAGCGAACGAACCATCCTGAATATCAGAAAGGATCTTCTTCATTGCTTTCTTAGTATCTTCGGTAATGATCTTCGGTCCTGTAATGTAATCACCATACTCAGCTGTGTTAGAGATAGAGTATCTCATTCCCGCGAAACCTGATTCATAGATAAGGTCAACAATCAGTTTCATCTCATGTACACACTCAAAATATGCGTTTCTCGGATCGTATCCAGCCTCTGTCAGAGTCTCAAAACCAGCCTGCATAAGAGCACAAACACCACCGCAAAGAACTGCCTGCTCACCAAAGAGGTCTGTCTCTGTCTCTGTTCTGAATGTTGTCTCAAGAACACCTGCTCTTGCTCCACCGATACCTGCAGCATATGCAAGTGCTTTGTCAAGTGCCTTACCTGTAGCATCCTGTTCTACAGCAACCAGACAAGGAACACCCTTTCCTGCCTGATACTCGCTTCTTACTGTGTGTCCAGGTCCCTTAGGTGCGATCATTGTAACGTCAACATTTGCCGGTGGAACGATCTGTCCAAAGTGAATATTGAAACCATGAGCAAACATCAGCATATTGCCTTCTTCAAGGTTTGGCTCGATATCTTTCTTGTACATTGCTGCCTGTTTCTCATCATTGATCAGGATCATAATAACATCAGCCTGTTTTGCTGCTTCAGCTGCTGTATATACTTTTAATCCCTGTGCTTCAGCCTTAGCCCAAGACTTGCTTCCCTCGTAAAGACCAATAATAACGTTGCATCCAGATTCTTTTAAGTTAAGGGCATGTGCATGTCCCTGGCTTCCGTAACCAATAATTGCAATTGTCTTACCTTCCAGTAATGATAAATTACAATCTTCCTGATAAAAAATTCTTGCTGCCATTTTGACATTCCTCCTAATTTGATAAATAAATTAATTTTTATTGTTAAACAGAGACAGGCGCAAAATCCTGCCCCCATTTAAAGGCTTGTTTCTTATTCAATAATCGTAACGTCCTTAATACCTCTGGAAAGTCCGGTAATACCAGTTCTTGCCAGTTCCAGAATCTCATATCCATCAAGCAGATTCAGGAAAGCATCCAGTTTTGACTGATTACCGGTAAGCTCTATCATCAAAGATTCTTTCTCGACATCCACAATCTTCGCACGGAAAATATCTGCAACAGAGATAATCTCTGATCTTTCCGCTGCATTAGCACGAACCTTGACCATGATCAGTTCGCGATATACGGATTCCTCCGGATTAAGTACCTTGATTTCAACAACATCCTCAAGTTTTCTCACCTGTTTTTCAATCTGGGATAAGATCAACTCATCACCGGATGCAACGATTGTAATTCTCGTGAATCTCGGATCAGCGGTTACACCTGCAGTGATACTGTCAATGCTGTATCCGCGTCTGCTGAATAATCCTGAGATACGGCTTAATACGCCGGGATTATTGTCAACTAATAATGAATATACTCTTTGCATACTGCACCTCTTTCTAAATGTATTCCAAAAACAGAGTGCGTTCTGTTTTTTGATCATAACAATATCTTTTGCTTTTGTCAAGCGGAAACCCTCTATCTTTTCATAAATTACGTTATTTTTCATAAGTTAGCCATGGAGCATTTTAGCAGAAATGAAGGATATCGGCTACTGTCTCGACGATGTAGGTGGCGCCGGCAGTCTCCAGTTCTTCTTTGGTTCCAAAGCCGTAAAGAATACCCAGGCAATCAATCCTCACTTCTTTGGCTCCGAATACATCGTGTTCGCGGTCTCCTACCATTAGCACGCTTGACTTATCCTGGATCTGGCACACTTCCAAGGCATAGCGGATGACTTCTGTCTTAGTGCCGCGGCGGCCGTCCAGTTCCATACCCGCAACGTAATCAAAATACTTGGAGAGACCGAAGTGTTCGATGATCTGGCGTGCAAAAGGTTCTGGTTTTGACGTCGCAACCACCAGGGTTTTTCCTGCATCTTTCAGTTTCTTAAGCATATTTTCGAATCCCTCATAGACACGGTTTTCGAAAATGCCTTTATCACGATAGTATTCACGGTAATATTCGATTGCCTGCCAGCCCTGTTCTTTTGAGAACCCATAATATTGTTCAAAAGACAGGTTCAGCGGCGGACCGATGAACTTATAGAGTTTTGTCCGGTCCGTTTCTTCAATTCCAAATTTTTTCAGCGCATAGATTACAGAATTCGTAATCCCCAATGATGAATCCGTAATCGTTCCGTCCAGATCAAAGAAAAATGTATCATATGTTCTGTGCATATCCTGCTCCTTTCTTATATCTATCTTACCGTTCAAAGCATACCTGCTGAATGCATATGCCATATAAGTTACCCTATCGTGCAATTATAATATTTTCTTTACATCTATGCAAGAATTTATTGCTAAACCAATGGAAAACTGCCGCCCGATAACCGAATCCCGGCTATAAGACGACAGTTCTCCTGATCATGGCTTATTAAAATAGGTTATTGTTATATATTATCTCTGGACACGTCCGGAAGCATCTCCTCCGGCAAGTTTTGCGACTTCGTCCATTGATACCATATTGTAATCACCCTCAATAGAGTGCTTCAGGCAAGATGCCGCAACTGCGAATTCAATCGTTGTCTGAGAATCATATCCGCTTAAGATTGCTGCGATCAGACCACCGCCAAAACTGTCTCCACCGCCTACACGGTCTACGATATGCATCTTGTATTTCTTGCTGAAGTAATAGTCTGTTCCGTCATATAACATTGCAGACCAGTTATTATCATTTGCAGAGAGAGATTCACGAAGTGTGATTGCAACCTTCTCGAATCCGAAACGGTTCGCAAGCTGCTTTGCAACATCTTTGTAACCTTCGTGATTTACTGTTCCGGTTGTAACGTCTGTATCAGCCGCTTTAATTCCGAATACATCTGCCGCA
The DNA here is from genome assembly GCA_945870325.1 of uncultured Dorea sp. Taxonomy (GTDB): domain Bacteria; phylum Bacillota; class Clostridia; order Lachnospirales; family Lachnospiraceae; genus CAMBRQ01. The sequence continues at coordinate 15,559 of CAMBRQ010000026.1, forward strand.
TCCTCTTCGTTAGCGATGCATACGTCAACATATTTGCATAACTCGCCCATTACTTCTCCTGCTTTTGCCTTGCTCCAGAGTTTGTTTCTGTAGTTCAGGTCACAGGATACTTTCACACCCATCTCTTTTGCTGCTTTACATGCTTCTAAACAGATTGCAGCCACACCGTCATTCAATGCTGGTGTAATTCCTGTAAAATGGAACCACTCTGCACCCTCAAAGATCTCTTTCCAGTTGAAATCTTCAGAAGATGCTGTATAGATAGACGATCCGGCACGGTCATAGATAACCTTGGAAGGTCTCTGAGAAGCACCCTTCTCAAGAAAATAGATTCCTACACGGTCACCACCTCTTGCAATATAAGAAGTATCCACGCCATATCTTCTTAAAGAATTTACTGCAGCCTGACCGATCTCATGAGTCGGGAGTTTTGATACAAATGCCGCATCGAATCCATAATTAGCAAGAGAAACTGCTACGTTCGCCTCTCCACCGCCAAATGTTGCGCCCAACTTATCTGCCTGCACGAAACGATAATATCCTTCCGGCGCAAGTCTTAACATCAGTTCACCAAATGTAACTACTTTTTTACTCATTGATTATTTCCCTCTGCTTTCTTTTACAATCTCTACTGCTTCTCTTGTAAGTTCTTCAATCTTATCAAAGTCTCCTGCATCCACAAGATCACCTTTCACCATCCAACTTCCGCCACAAGCTACGATTCGATCATATGCCAGATAATCTCTTACATTGTTTTGGTTGATACCGCCTGTAGGCATGAACTTCATTCCAACATATGGCGCAGCCATAGCCTTAATCATCTTAAGTCCGCCTGCTGGCTCAGCCGGGAAGAACTTTACAACTTCTAGCCCATTCTCGATTGCCTGTTCGATATCGCTTGGGTTCGTGCAACCTGGTGTAATCAGGATTCCCTTTTCTACACAGTATTTTACAATCCTTGGATTCAGTCCAGGGCTGACAATAAACTTCGCACCTGCTGCTACTGCACGGTCAACCTGCTCTGTTGTAATCACAGTTCCTGCTCCAATCAACATATCCGGGAACTGCTCAGACATAATTCGAATCGCTTCTTCTGCTGCATCTGTACGGAAAGTAACCTCTGCACACGGAAGCCCACCATTACACAGAGCCTGTGCAAGAGGTGCTGCATCCTTCGCATCATTAAGAACAACAACCGGCACGATCCCTAATTCCTGAATCTTTTCTAATACTTCGTTCATCATAGTTTCTCCTTTTAATTTGATATTATTTTTCTTTCTCTTTCTAGTCCCAAGTTTCATATTATGGAACTCGCTTTCACAATACGAACTTCTTGATTCTAATTATACTCTATATCCATTTATTGTCAAGCAATTTCTCCACCTTTTTTTTTCTCAAGTTCTATACAAAAAAATCCCTATTTACTCCCACCCACAATCGTGCTACAATTCCACTAGAAAGCGAAATGGAGTGATCTCTATGGAAGAAAAGAACCCAATCCAGGTATCGGAGCGCATATTCCATACCATCGAATGCCTTGCAAAGTATGGTCCCATGGGACTTCTGGAACTGAGCAAGGAACTGAATCTGAACAAAAGCACAGTACACAGAATCCTGAATTCATTAATCTTCATGGATTACGTCAAACAAGACCCGGAAACTTCAAAATACAGTTTAAGTTTTAAGTTCTGCCATATCTCGAATCAGATTCTTGCCCAGAATAACATGATAGACATTGCCCGGCCATATATTAAAGAACTGGCAGAACAGACCGGCGAGACAGTCCATCTGGTCCAGATGGATGGTATCAATGCCGTATACATCGATAAAGTCGAAGCATCCAAAAATTCCGTACGCCTTGTATCAATGGTTGGGAAATCCATTCCCCTGTACTGCTCTGGCGTTGGAAAAGCACTGCTTGCTGACATGAGTGACGACAAGATTCAGCATATCTGGGAGCAAAGCGATATACGGAAACTGACCGACTATACTGTGACCGATTTCGACAAATTCAAAAAAATAATTGCCAGCATCCGTAAAGATGGCTATTCTCTTGACAATGAAGAGAATGAACTCGGCGTACGCTGTATTGCCGTATCCCTTAAGGATTATCGCGGAAAATCCCACTATGCAATCAGCATCTCCGCCCCTAAAGACCGGATGAGTGATGAACAGCTTAAGAATTTCCAAAAACTAATCCTTCAAATTAAGGACCAGATCCAATGGGAAATGGGGCAAAGGCATTAATGCCTCTGCCCCTTCTTTTCATAACCTACAGTTTTGCCACCGTCAACATTTTTTGGCGGTTTCGGTCTCCAGCAAAAAGTCCTGATCCATAAATGCTTTCATCGCACAAGCCTCCCTACACGTATTTCTTCAAAGTAGCGCGTACGGCTCCCGGACCCGCGGTCAGTTCTTTCAGATATCCGCATACAACATCTGCCATTTGGACTTCATACAGATCAACACCGAAGATCTGTGTCATCTTAAGCACTGGTGCAACTGCTGCTTCCACATCCTGTCCCTCTTTTAATTCCAGTCCCGCAACGTACGGGCATACTGTATCTTTCAACGGGTCTGGGCTTAACTCAAACTTATTGCCTTCATCATCCACGCCCATGAGATAACGCAGCCATCCTGCGAATACCAACGGGATCAGTTTCAGATCTTTCACATCCAGTTCAGGGGAAGCCTGGTATGCTTTGATCGTCTCTCCAAAACGGATTGCCAGTTTCTGTGAAGTATCAGTAGCAATACGCTGCGGAGTATCTGGCATGAATGGATTCGGGATACGCACATTCAATACGGTATCAATGAATTCCTTCGGATCCAAAACGCCTGGGTTCACTACAACCGGAAGTCCTTCCACATATCCAATCGTCTTTACCAGTTTCTTAAGTTCCGCATCTTTCATCTCATCAGAGATCTTCTGGTAACCAAGCAGACATCCATATACAGCCAGAGCTGTATGAAGAGGATTCAGGCAGGTACATACCTTCATCTTCTCAACTTTTTCTACCGTTTCACGCTCTGTAAACATCAAACCGGCTTTTCTGGTCCTTTTTCAAAATCATCTGCTACTGCCGGAAGGGTCTCGCCTCTTCCATTTACAAGACTGTATCCTTTCTCTGTAATCGTGAAGGATACCATCTGAAGAGAATCCTTACGGAAGATCTCTTTAAGGCGCTCGTACTCCGTATCATTCTCAGAATCCAGAATCAGGGATTCTACCACGCTTCCTACGATGGTCTTCTCTACATTACCATCTGCTTTCAAAGTAACCAGAAAGCTGTAATCATCATGTGGACGGTTCATCTTCTCTACGATCTCATAGTCAAACCCCTCTGCTACTACCAGACCACGATCCAGAACGCCGTCATTCAGAAGGTTCTGAACAACATTTGCCTGGAATGCACGGAAGATATTACCTGCTCCAAAGTGAATCCAGAACGGATTCTCCTTCGTAGCCTCTGTCACTTTTTCACGGTCGAACTGTGGAAGTGCATACCCCGCATCTTCCCATTGTTTTCTATCAGCAAGTCCTTGCGCGCTTAATCTCCTCATTATCTTGCTCCTTTCTGAATTGCTTCCCACAGACCATTCAGGTAAGTTGCTCCCAATGCACGGTCATAGAGTCCGTATCCAGGCATTGCCACTTCATCCCAGATCATACGTCCATGATCCGGACGGATCGGTCCATCGAATCCGATATCGTATAATGCTTTCATAATCTCATACATATCGAATGTTCCATCAGAAGACAGATGTGCTGCCTCTTCGAAATCTGTCGGAGAATTGAACTTCAGGTTACGCACATGTGCGAAGTGGATACGCCCTTTTAATGAACGGATCATATCCGGCAGATCATTGTTCAGGTTAGTTCCATAAGAACCGGAGCAAAATGTTACACCATTGTGCGGATTATCTACCATCTTCATCATACGCTGGATGTTCTCTTTACAAGTAATGATACGAGGAAGCCCGAATACACTCCATGCCGGATCATCTGGGTGAATCGCCATGTTGATATCGTATTTGTCACATGTTGGCATAATCTTCTCAAGGAAGTATTTCAGATTCTCAAATAGTTTCTCTTCATCTACATCTTTGTAGAGTTCAAAAAGTTCTTTTACATGCTCCATTCTCTCAGGCTCCCAGCCAGGCATTACAGTACCGTTCATATCACCTGCGATGGAGTCGAACATCTTCTCAGGATCAAGATCGTCTACTGCTTCCTGCGTGTAAGCAAGTACGGTAGATCCATCCGGACGCATTCTTGCTAACTCGGTTCTTGTCCAGTCGAATACTGGCATGAAGTTATAGCATACAAGATGAAGTCCTTCCAGAGCCAGATTCTCCAATGTCTGAATGTAGTTCTCAATATACTGATCACGCTCCGGCGCTCCTGTCTTAATCGCGTCATGGATGTTCACACTTTCGATACCTGCGATACGAAGTCCGGATGCCTCTACCTCATCGATCATCTCACGAATTCTCTCACGACTCCATACCTCCCCCGGCTGTGTATCATACAGTGTAGTGATTACACCTGTTACGCCTGGAATCTGGCGAATCTGCTTCAAGGTAATCGTGTCGAACTTGCTTCCATACCATCTGAGTGTCATTTCCATAATTTTTTACCTCTTCCTTTACTAAAAATGTTTGCGGTTCTTATAATTTTATTATATAAAATCCACCCCAAACTACCATAGCCGAAGTTGTTGTATACATTGCAAAAATCGTGGTTTTGTGATACGCTAAAATCACCTTAAGTATATCGGATTGCTTAAAGAAGAAATCTACCACATGTGAGGCATTCTTCATGAAAAAAAATCTGCAGACCGCATTCAACACCCGTCAATATATGCTATCCAAAGATTTCGAAATCTATTATTATAGTGACCATAATCTTTCAAAAGTAGACATACATTCTCACGATTATTATGAGTTCTATTTTTTTATAGAAGGTGATATCAGTACACAGATTGGCAAGAGCATCTATCCGATTCAGCCCGGAGATATTATGCTGATTCCACCTCACATTCCTCACCGACCCATCATACATAGCCTGGAGACTCCATATCGGCGTTTTGTGTTCTGGATCAGCCAGGATTACTACCAGCATCTTCTGAAACAATCTAATGATTATGCTTATCTGGTACAGTACGTTATGACCAGCCACGCTTATATCTTACACACCGATCAGATTACCTTTAATGGGGTTCAGGCCAAAGTTCTTCAATTAATCGAAGAAACGCAAGGCAACCGTTTTGGAAAGGAAGCACTGCTTCCTCTGTGCGTTAATGATCTGATCATGTATCTGAACCGCATACTCTATTATCAGAGGAATCCAGGAAAGCGAAATGCCGAAGAAAGTTCTCTTTATAGGAATCTTAAGATCTATATTGAAGATCATCTGGATGACGACCTATCATTAGAAATACTTGCCAAAGAATTCTATGTAAGCAAATACCACATTGCCCATGTATTCAAAGAGAACTTAGGCATGTCCATTCATCAGTATATTACCAAGAAAAGACTCGTTCTCTGCAAAGAAGCTATTCTTGGAGATATGAGTATTACAGAAGCATACCAGACATTTGGCTTCGGAGATTATTCAAGTTTCTACCGTGCTTTTAAGAAAGAATATGGAATCTCTCCCAAAGACTTTCGGGATATGAAGATTGTGGGATGTGACTGATTGGGTACAGGACATATGCTAGTTTGGGACGTAGTAAAATACACTTTTACTACGTCCCAAACACTACCTTTCGACATTATATTCCACATCATTCACCCTGACTTTTACGACATCATCCAGTTCAAATGTCTTACGGAACAGTTCATATTTTTCCATCTTCGTTATCTTTCCATCACTGCCGGTACGACCGCCTCCGCTGCCAGAATACCAGATTTCATCCGTTTCTTCTCCGTCATATCCCATATCCCCCTGCATGAGTCTTACACAGGTTCCATCCTTTCGTATCGCCGTCACCGTAGGGCAAAAATTCACATTTATAGCCTCCGCCGCTTCTCCTTGTGACCATCTGGACCGGCAGCCCTGCACTTTTATACACATTCCTCGAATTTCAATTGCTTTGATCGTAATTCCTTCCGGGAATTCATTCTTTTTCGGATTCATCTTAATGACTTTATTCATCTTATCCTCCACCCTGAAGGATATGCTTAGGATCTCATCTCCATGCTCCTTGAGCCACTCATCATCCGGAATCTTCGGAATATTGTCCGCATATTGCACCGTGCAGATATTTCCGCCGGCGTTCCATTCACACATAAAATATCTCTTTGCCCCATATTCTCCATATAACGTTACACTGCCACTCCCACTGGAACCAAATCCAAATATATCAGAGAACCCGATATTGGGACAACTGACACTATTTCTCACCGCATCGTTACTTTCTTCATTCAAGGCTTCCACCGACACTAATACACTCTTCACATCTCCATCTGCCAATACATCTTCAATTCTCAGGCAGTAGTCATCATTCTTCACTTCATAATTCTGATCCTGCAAACGATATGAATACTTAACCGCCGCTCCTGCGAGAATACATAGAACTATGACTATGACAATGGCAGCAACGGCTCGCTTGTGCCTATCAAGTGCATCTCTCCTAAATCTCCTGCATCAATTCACCTTTATAATTGGAACATCCGACTTCATTCGTATCTTCGTACAGATATCAAAGCCTGATTCATTAGGCAGATTCAAGTCCAGAAGTACTAGATCCAGCTAGCTGTTTCTCAAATACAAAAGAGGCAACATCCACGAAGTCTTCCGGGGCTGTTACCTGATATAAGGCATTCTCTAATAATTGCTTTAATTCCTGACGAATTACTGTCTCATCTTCGATAATCACAATATGCATAGTACGCTCCTTGTCCACTTAGGTACACCCCAAATGACAATTTGGGACGTAGTAAAAGTGCATTTTACTACGCCCCCAGTTAATTATTTCACAAGCAGGCTCTTGCCTGTCATTTCTTTTGGCTGTTCCATTCCCATAAGTTCGATCAATGTCGGTGCGATGTCTGCCAGGCATCCGCCTTCTCTCAACTTATAAGCCGGATCTGCATTTACAAGGATGAATGGTACTGGATTCGTTGTGTGGGCAGTGAACGGCTCTCCACTCTCTTCATCAATCAGCTGTTCTGCGTTACCATGGTCGGCACAGATGAACATCTGTCCGTCTACTTCCTTGATAGCATCGACCGCCTTGCCTACACACTCATCGACTGCCTCAATCGCTTTGATTGCTGCGGCTTCCACACCTGTATGACCAACCATATCCGGGTTCGCGAAATTAATGATAATTACATCATAGTGATTAGATTTGATTGCTTCTACCAGTTTATCGCATACTTCATAAGCGCTCATCTCTGGCTTCAGATCGTAAGTCGCTACCTTTGGTGACTTAACCAGGATTCTGTCCTCACCTTCATTCGGCTCTTCTACACCGCCATTGAAGAAGAATGTTACGTGTGCATATTTCTCTGTCTCAGCGATACGTGCCTGTTTCTTATCATTTGCTGCAAGAAACTCGCCAAATGTATTGGTAATCTCTTCTTTCACGAATGCAACCTGTTTATTCTCAATCGTCACATCATATTCGGTAAAACATACATACGTTGTCTTTACTCTCTCGCCTCTATCGAATCCTGTAAATTCATCATCACAGAAAGTTCTGGTAATCTCTCTTGCACGATCCGGACGGAAGTTAAAGAAGATGATCGAATCATTATCCTTAATCGTTGCAACAGGAGCGCCATCTTTCATAACTACTGTTGGAAGCACGAATTCATCCGTTGCATCCTTATCATAAGAAGCCTGGATTCCTTCCGGTCCGCTTACTGCCATCTCACCTTCACCATAAACCATTGCTCTGTATGCCTTCTCTACACGATCCCAGCGGTTATCACGGTCCATAGCATAGTAGCGTCCCATCACTGTTGCGACTTCACCAACGCCAATCTCCTGCATCTTTGCTACTAATTCTTCAACATATTCTTTTCCGGATGCCGGAGGTGTATCACGTCCGTCAAGGAAGCAATGTACATATACCTTTTCAACACCCTGTCTCTTTGCCAATTCTAACAGTCCATAGATATGTGTATTGTGGCTGTGTACGCCGCCATCGGATACAAGACCGAACATATGAAGCGCACTGTCATTCTTCTTAGCATTCTCACATGCTGCAAGAAGTGCCTTATTCTCGAAGAAATCTCCATCCTGAATCGCCTTTGTAATCTTGGTAAGATCCTGATATACGATACGTCCTGCTCCCATGTTCAGGTGTCCTACTTCTGAGTTACCCATCTGTCCGTCCGGAAGACCTACAGCCATTCCGCTTGCATTTCCTTTGACAAATGGATACTCTGCCATTAATTTATCCATAACCGATGTCTGCCCTTGCGCAACAGCGTTTCCGGTAGTATTCTCATTCAATCCATAGCCATCTAAAATCATTAATACTGTTGGTTTTTTGCTCATGTCTATTCTCCTTTTTGACTCTCTTTTTATTTCATCTCACAAAGCAATCCCTGCTCCATGAAACCAGTTACCAAATGCACCTGCTAATCATTACACACCACACAATTTATCGATCCATGCATCTGCCAGATCTATCCACTGCGCACATTCTTCCTGAACACCGCTTCCATCCTCGCGTTCTACCAAAGAATTGGCAAGGCTAAGACCGTGCTCTCCTTCCGGGAAAATATGCAGTTCAACCGGGACATTCACCTTGCGAAGCGCCATCGCCATCAGCAAAGAATTCTCCACCGGCACGGTTGCATCAGTGGCTGTATGCCACATAAAACAAGACGGCATTGTCTTTGTCACCTGTTTCTCAAGAGACATCGCATCCGCACATTGACTAAGTTTGTCTCCCAAGAGATTCTCAAAACTTCCCATATGGGCATATCTGGGATCAGAAGTAATCACAGGATAACTCAGCATAATTCCCTTCGGTCTCAGTTCCTCTGCCTTCGCCTGAAGTTTAGAACTCATGAATTCCTGATTCCAGAAGATGCCGTAACTCGCTGCAAGATGTCCTCCGGCAGATGCCCCCTGAACCACGATCTTATCTACATCAACACTCCATTCTCTGGCATGTTCATGTATGATCTTCATCGCCTGCCCCACTTCCAGAACCTGTGTTGGGAAACAGGATGGTGCTACCGAATAGCGCAGCACACACACATGATATCCCCTACTTAAGAAATGCATTGCAACCGGCTCTCCCTCCCGGTAACTGGTCATCTCATAACCGCCTCCCGGACAAATGATAATCATCGGCCTTTTCTGAATCTTAAGCAGCCGGTCATGCGGCGTATCCAGAATATAAGTCTCAAGCCTTGCATAATCCGCAGAGCCTTCTACCCGTATCGGAATCTCTTGATAAATCATAAAACAATCCTTTCCTCATGCCTTGGCAACCAAAAATCGTAGGGAGCGTATGCTGCCCCCTACGACTGAATTTACTCTTACTTGTAATTTACAATCTTACCAAAGTCAGCCTTCAGAGAAGCTCCACCAACGAGTCCTCCGTCAATATCAGCCTGAGCAAATAACTCTGCTGCATTGCCTGCATTTACAGATCCGCCGTACTGGATACGGATTGCCTCTGCTGTTGCTTCATCGTAAACTTCCGCGATGCATGCACGGATTCCTGCACATACTTCTTCAGCCTGTTCTGTTGTAGCTGTCTTTCCTGTTCCGATTGCCCAGATTGGCTCATAAGCGATAACTGCTTCTTTTGCCTGATCCGCTGTTACGTTCAGGAATCCAACTTTAACCTGCTGACGAATGAAATCCATCGTTACACCCTGCTCTCTCTGCTCCAGGGTCTCGCCACAGCACATGATCGGTGTAATACCATGCTCAAATGCTTTTAACATCTTCTTGTTAACTGTCTCATTGGTCTCTGCGAAATATTCTCTTCTCTCGGAGTGTCCAAGGACAACGTATTTTACTCCTGCATCTGTAAGCATTGCCGGAGAAATCTCTCCTGTGTATGCTCCGCTCTCTTCAAAATACATGTTCTCTGCACCAACCTCAATGTTTGTGCCTTTGCATGCTTCTACTACAGGGATGATGTCGATTGCCGGTACACAGAATACTACATCAACATCTTCGCTTGCTACTAATGGTTTTAATTCTTCAACTAATGCAACTGCCTCGCTTGGAGTCTTATTCATCTTCCAGTTGCCTGCTACAATTTTTCTTCTTGCCATGATATATTCTCCTAATATTATTCTTATATTATCTTTCTCAATAGATATACAACTTCGCCAAGTGCTTACTTATCATTAGCAGCTGCTACACCCGGTAATTCCTTGCCTTCCAGGAATTCAAGAGATGCACCACCACCTGTTGAGATATGTGTCATCTTGTCACCATATCCTAACTGGTTAACTGCTGCTGCAGAGTCTCCTCCACCGATGATTGTTACAGCATCTGTATCTGCAAGTGCTTTTGCTACTGCTTCTGTACCATGAGCGAATTTCGGCATCTCGAAGCATCCCATTGGTCCGTTCCAAACAACAGTCTTAGCATCCTGAACTGCTTCACAGAAGATCTTCTCTGTGTCTGGTCCGATGTCAAGTCCTTCCCATCCCTCCGGAATCTCGCCGGATTTTACAACCTTAGAATTAGCATCATTAGAGAAATCATCTGCGATAACTGTATCTACTGGAAGTAACAGTTTTACACCTTTCTCTTCTGCTTTCTTCAGCATGTTCAGTGCATATTCGCAGTAATCTGCTTCAAGAAGAGAATTTCCTACACTTCCGCCCTGTGCTTTAGAGAATGTATAAGACATACCTCCACCAATGATTAATGTATCAACCTTATCAAGAAGGTTCTCGATCACAGAGATCTTGCTGGATACCTTAGCACCGCCAAGGATTGCAACGAATGGTCTCTCCGGATTATTTACTGCATTTCCAAGGAAATCGATTTCTTTCTGCATCAGATATCCTACAGCTGCTGTATCAACAAATTCTGTCACCCCAACGTTAGAGCAGTGTGCACGGTGAGCTGTACCAAATGCATCGTTCACGAATACTTCGCAAAGAGAAGCAAGTTCTTTGCTGAACGCTTCGCCATTCTTGGTCTCTTCTGCTCTGTAACGTGTGTTTTCAAGAAGGATTACATCTCCATCCTGCATTGCTTCTACTGCTGCTTTTGCATTCTCCCCAACTACTTCCGGGTCTGCTGCAAATTTTACTTCCTGTCCAAGAAGTTCAGACAGACGAACTGCTACTGGTGCAAGAGACAACTCCGGCTTCGGCTCTCCCTTCGGTTTTCCAAGGTGGGAACAAAGAATAATCTTGCCGCCATCTGCGATTAATTTCTTAATTGTAGGAAGTGCTGCAACCAGACGGTTCTCATCTGTAATCTTTCCATCAATAAGAGGAACGTTGAAGTCACATCTTACAAGTACTTTTTTGCCTTTTACATTAATATCATCTACTGATTTTTTATTAAGCATTGATTTGCCTCCTCAGTTATATTTATTAAGGGTATGTATTGCCCCTATATTCTTGAATTTGATACTAAAAAGGGTCCGGTCCTTTATAAGACCGGACCCTTTGTGAGTCTTAAGTAAGGTAGTTCTTCGAGACCAGGCTCGACAATACCTCGCCAAGTTCCGAAGAACAGCATTCGCACTAAGGTCGAAAAGACCTCACTAAGTGCTCTATGCTAATTCAGAGAAGTATTTGATTGTTCTTACCATCTGGCTTGTGTAAGAATTCTCATTGTCATACCAAGATACAACCTGAACCTCTGTTGTTCCGTTGTCTAACTGGCATACCATTGTCTGAGTAGCATCGAATAATGAACCATATCTCATACCTACGATATCGCTGGAAACGATCTCATCTGTATTGTATCCGAAAGATTCTGTAGATGCTGCTTTCATAGCTGCGTTGATCTCATCAACTGTTACAGTTCCTTCAACAACTGCTGTTAAGATTGTTGTAGATCCTGTTGGGGTTGGAACACGCTGAGCAGCTCCGATTAATTTTCCATTTAACTCTGGAATAACAAGACCGATTGCTTTTGCAGCACCTGTGCTGTTAGGTACGATATTAACTGCTGCTGCACGAGATCTTCTAAGATCACCTTTTCTCTGTGGTCCGTCAAGTGTCATCTGATCGCCTGTGTAAGCGTGAATTGTGCACATGATACCAGATTTGATTGGTGCAAGGTCATTAAGAGCCTTAGCCATTGGTGCTAAGCAATTTGTTGTACAAGAAGCTGCAGAGATAACTGTATCTTCTGGCTTCAGTGTCTCGTGGTTTACATTATATACGATTGTTGGCAGGTCGTTACCAGCTGGTGCTGAGATAACAACTTTTCTTGCTCCTGCTTTAACGTGAGCAGATGCTTTCTCTTTAGATGTATAGAATCCTGTACACTCAAGAACAACGTCAACACCGATCTCTCCCCATGGAAGTTCCTCAGCGTTAGCCTTTGCATAGATCTTGATCTCTTTTCCATCAACAACGATAGAATCTTCTGTAGCTTCTACTTTGTCAGCTAAAGCATATTTACCCTGTGAAGAGTCATACTTTAATAAGTGTGCGAGCATCTTAGGAGATGTCAAGTCGTTGATTGCTACAACTTCATATCCCTCTGCTCCAAACATCTGTCTGAACGCAAGACGTCCAATACGTCCAAATCCATTAATCGCTACTTTTACTGCCATGATTAATTCCTCCTAAAGTTTGTTATTAACTGTTTATGCAGTCACCTTTTTGTGAAGCCTTTAACATCGTTAAATAATCCTCAACTGCTAATAATTGTACTAAATCTGATACAAAAATTCAAGAGGTTTTCCCATTTTTATGGAAGTTGGATAAATTTACTCGATCTTGCTGTGTATTCTGTATAATATTTGAACCCACATGCCTTTAATATCTCTGATACTTTATGGAAATCATAGGCGATATGCTCTGGCTTGTGAGCATCTGCACCAACTGTTATGATCTCTCCTCCCAATTCTCTGTATCTTTTTAATACATCCGAATGCGGATGCGCAAATGGCAGTCCATATTTTAATCCTGCCATATTTAATTCCAATCCTTTCTCCTTCTCAATCAAGGTTCTTAGGATCTCATCAATAATATCCGCAAATCTCTGGTAAGAATATTCCTTCTCCCGGTTCGCACCATACCTAACCGCATAGTCCAGATGTCCAAGCACATCATAATCCGAAAGAGTCCTCACATTTTCAAGCGTCGTCTCTAAGATCAGACGATATGCTTCTTCATCCGTCCTGTCACGGAACAATCTGCCCGCCGCCGGATCCGTATAGATGTCTTCACCATTCACCCTCTTATATGGAACACTGTGGACAGAACCAATAACCATATCAAACGGATATCTATCAACCAGTTCCTTATAATGTTCTCCCAGATAAGGACGAAGCCCCAGTTCAACACCGATCTTGATCTCAATCTGCTCCTTATACTTCTCTTTTAAAGGCACTAATGTACGAAAATAGGATTCCGGATCAAAGATATCCTCCGGTCCCCATTCCATATTATCTTTATCATAATGATCTGTAAAGCAGATCACCTCCAGGCCTTTTGCAATCGCCCCCTGAATCATCTGCTCAGGACTCGCTTCCGAATCACTGGAAAACGATGAATGCATGTGTACGTCTGCTCTCATTCTCTTTCTTCTCCTCCTATAATCGTTCCGCCACCCAGCACATACTCACCGTCATACAAGACAACTGCCTGTCCCGGAGTAATTGCCCTCTGCGGCTCTTCAAATACACACAGGATCTCGTCTTCTCCCGTCTTCTCCACCGTGCACCATGCACCTCGGTGATTATAGCGTATCTTCGCCCATACCCTCTTTTTCTCAGGCAAGTCCTCTACCGACATAAAATTCACCTGATTCGCTCTGACATAACGGGACATGGATTCTTCATTGGTTCCCACTACCACTTCATTCGTCTCAGGGCGAATCTCCAGAACGAACACCGGATGTCCCAGTGATAATCCCAATCCCTTTCGCTGGCCAACCGTATAATGGACAATTCCCTTATGCTGTCCCACAATCGTCCCGTCAGACAACACAAAATTACCGGGGAAACTCTTCACTCCGGCATTGTCTTCAATATAAGATGCATAATCTCCATCCGGCACAAAACAGATATCCTGACTGTCTGGTTTATGTGCCACCTGAAGTCCAATCTGTTCTGCCATCTTACGGATCTGCTCTTTAGAATAACTGCCTACAGGCATCAATGTATGCGCTAACTGCTCTTGGGTAAGATTATAAAGCGCATAGGTCTGATCCTTTGCATCTGTCTCTGATACGCGAAGTGCATATCTTCCGTTCGCCAGCCTGTCGATTCTTGCATAATGTCCGGTTGCTATATAATCCGCTCCGATATCCATGCTTCTCTTAAGAAGTGCCTCCCATTTCACATAACGGTTACAGGCAATGCAAGGATTCGGCGTTCTCCCATGGAGATATTCGTCTACAAAATAGTCAATTACAGATTCTTTGAATTCCCGCTTAAAATTCATAACATAATAAGGGATATCCAGAGATGCCGCCACTCGTCTGGCATCGTCCACCGCACTCAAGCCACAGCAGCCTCCCTGCTCCTCCTGAACGCTTTGTTCTTCCTCCTGCCAGATCTGCATGGTCACGCCTATAACATCGTATCCCTGCTCTCTCAACAGCCAGGCTGCCACGGAGGAATCAACTCCTCCGGACATCCCTACTACCACTTTTTTCTTCTCCATCATCTCTCCGCCTGAGTGATCGGTTGAATCTTCTATCCTGCTTCTCCCGACATACTCTTTCTTCGCTGCTTAATATTCCTCTTCTTCCTCTTCCTCGCCCTCGTGAATATCGGACTTTGGTTTCTCCAAACCTTCAATCTTGATTCCATGCTTCTCCGCATAATCCCACAGTGCCGCATGAATGGCTTCTTCTGCCAGCAATGAACAGTGTACCTTTACCGGAGGCAGTCCATCCAGCGCTTCCATAACCGCTTTGTTCGTCACTTCCATCGCCTCTTGAATCGACTTGCCTTTTACCAGTTCCGTTGCCATACTGCTGGTTGCTACAGCCGCACCACAGCCAAATGTTTTGAACTTAACATCGCGAATGATCTGGTTGTCGTCAATATCCAGATAGATTCTCATAATATCTCCGCATTTTGCATTTCCTACTGTTCCAACTCCACTGGCATTCTCTATCTCACCAACATTTCTCGGATGTTGGAAATGATCCATTACTTTTTCTGTATACATAATTATTTCCTCCTGTACATACAATTTATTATTGTTTTTTCACAAAATCCTCATAAAGCGGCGACATCTTTCTCAGATGCTCCACAATCTCTTTCAGGTTATCTACAACGTAATCAATGTCCTCTTTTGCTATCTCTTCATTCAGCGTCAATCTAAGTGAACCATGCGCTATCTCATGAGGCAATCCGATTGCCAGCAGCACATGTGACGGATCAAGCGAGCCAGAAGTACATGCCGAACCACTGGAACCACAGATGCCCTTCATATCCAGCATAATCAACAAGGATTCTCCTTCGATAAACCGGAAACTAAAATTCGCATTGTTCGGGAGACGATCTGTTCTGTGTCCATTTAATCTGCAATAAGGGATCTCCTTCATGACGCGTTCAATCAGATAATCTCTAAGTTCTGTTTCTTTCGCAGTTCTTTCCTGCATTGTTGTAACCGCACGCTTAACCGCTGTACCTAATCCAATGATCCCCGGAACATTCTCTGTACCGGCACGGCGTTTTCTCTCCTGCGCTCCGCCATGCACGAAAGAACGAATCTTCACACCTTTGCGAATATACAAGAACCCAATTCCTTTCGGTCCGTTCAGCTTATGTCCACTGGCACTCAGCATATCGATATGGCATTCATCCACATTGATCGGTACTTGTCCAAATGCCTGCACTGCATCTGTATGGAACAGGATTCCGTGCTCATGGGCAATCTCGCCAATCTCCTTAATCGGCTGGATCGTTCCAATCTCATTATTCGCATACATAACCGAGATCAGGATTGTAGTCGGACGAATCGCTGCTTTCAGGGCATCTAACTTCACCTTTCCATCCTCATCTACATCCAGATACGTAACCTCGAATCCTTTCTTTTCCAGATACTCTGCCGTATGCAGAATCGCATGATGCTCAATCTTGGTCGTGATAATATGATTGCCTTTGCTTTCATATGCTTCCGCCGTTGCCTTTAATGCCCAGTTGTCTGATTCCGAACCGCCTGCGGTAAAATAGATCTCGTTTCCCTTTGCTCCAAGCGCTTCTGCGATGATATCTCTCTGCTGGCTGATTGCTTCTTTATTGCCAGCCGAAAAACTATAGACACTGGATGGATTGCCATAGTTCTCTGTAAAATATGGCAGCATCGCCTCCACAACCTCCGGCGCAGTCTTTGTTGTCGCCGCATTATCTAAATAAATTAATCTTCCCATGCTTCTTCTCCTTCTTTAAAATTAGAATATTATATTATAATTTCTAGTGATTACATTTCTGCCCCTCGCATCCGCCTTCTGGGTTCAGCGACTTGCTCTCTCTTACCAATTCATCCAACATCATATGATTCACGGTATCGTTGATACTGTCATTAATCTTCTGCCACACATATTTTGTGACACATCCATCTGCCGCCATGCAGCCATCTTCTGAATAGTAAGCTGCGCATTTCACCGGCTCCAGGCTTCCTTCCAGCGCTCTTAGCACGTCTCCCACAGAGATCTCATTCGCCTTCTTCGCTAATATATATCCCCCTGTAGCACCACGGATACTATTCACAAGCCCCGCTTTTCGAAGCAAAGCCACTAACTGCTCCAGGTATCGTTCCGAAATATCCTGCCTTGCCGCAATACTGTTGATGGATACCGGCTCTTCCTCGCTGTATCTGGCAAGATCTATCATGGCTCGAAGACCATATCTTCCTTTTGTCGAAAGTTTCATTGACTCACCTTCTTTTTAATCCCTAGCAAATCGCTAGGATATTTGCTATATGTAGGATAGCACTGCTTTTTTGTTCTGTCAAGTCCTCTTATCGAATATATTATAGCAATACCCATTAGGAGTCTGCCATGTCACGAAAAAAAACTATTATCAAAGGCACATTTATCTTAACTATCACCGGGCTTGTCACACGTGTGATGGGCTTTTTTTACCGTATTTTTCTAAGCCATACTTTTGGGGAGGAGGGAGTCGGACTATATCAACTGGTATTTCCCATCTATGCACTCTGCTTCTCCTTAACCTCTGCCGGTATCGAACTTGCCCTGTCCCGCTGTGTTGCCGCCCGCATGACACAAGGTAGAAAACGAGAAGCAAAAGAGTTACTGTACACAAGCCTTGTCCTTACCGTCACTGCTTCCTGTATTGTAACTCTGATGATTCAAAAATATGCCTTCTTCATTGCAGCAGCCTTTTTACAGGAACCCCGTTGTGCCGACCTGCTCATTATCCTCTCCTATGCATTCCCATTTGCATCGGTACATAGCTGTATCTGCGGATATTATTTTGGGCTCAAACAGACAGGCGTTCCTGCAACTTCTCAGTTCATTGAACAGACCGCCCGGATTCTCAGCGTATATCTGCTCTATCTGTATGGCGTAAACCATGGGATTCAATTCGGAGTATCCATCGCCGTTGCCGGACTGATTGCAGGAGAAGTAACTTCTTCCCTGTTCTGTCTGCGCGCTCTCCTGGGGAAAAACGGACTTAGCCGCCTCTCTCGCCTTCGCCTGGCAGGATGTCTCAGGCACAGCCGCGAATTGCTTACACACGCGATTCCATTAACCGGAAGCAGGGTTCTTCTCAATATCCTACAAAGCATCGAGGCCGTATCTATCCCTGTAAAATTGCAGGCATACGGAATGACCCTCGGCGAGTCACTAAGCACCTACGGCGTATTAACAGGAATGGCACTCCCCTGCATCCTCTTCCCCTCTGCCATTACCAATTCCGTATCCACCATGCTCCTTCCTACCGTAGCAGAGATACAGGCATTAGACCACCGTAAGGAACTTTCAAATCTGATGAAGAAGGTTACCTATTCCTGCATCTTCCTTGGAAGCATCTGCTGCGTATGCTTCCTCGCTTTTGGAAAATGGGCAGGAACTCTGCTGTTCCACAGTCCAATGGCAGGAAATTACATTATCACCTTGTCCTGGATGTGTCCATTCCTGTATACGAATAATACATTAATCAGTATTATTAACGGGATTGGAAAGACAACGTTATCTTTTATTATTAATTCGACCAGTCTGGGGGTTCGGATTCTGAGCGTATTTGTGATGATACCTGTATTCGGGATTCAGGGGTATTTGTGGGGACTGCTGGCAAGCCAGGTGTGTATCTTTCTCTTTTGCTTATTATATTTGCAGTTTTACTTAGGGAAGGTGGCGCCTTAGGTGGGAATTTTGTTCTTGAAGAGTATATGTGAAGTGTACGGCAGAGAGGAGCGGTATGGGCGTTCATATCCGACTCCAATCGCCTACAATCCGTAGGTTCAAAAGAGGTCTGAAATTAGGCATCGACTATAGCGGACGCAAAATCTTGATGATTTTCCGTCCGCGATAGTCTGAACTTCTGTACTGGTAGTACAGAAGTCCTCCTAATTTCAGACCTCTTTTTCACCAACGGCTTGTACGGCTCTTCTACGCATATGAACGCCCATACTGCCCCTCTCTGCCTGACATTCTTATGTGTAACTCTTCACGAACGAGGAGGATTCCTGGCGAGGATGTGGGAGGAAGGGTATCGGATGGATAACAGATTGGGAATGGAACGAATTTATATTCGTGAAATAAACAGGAGGTTTCTGTATTCCCCTACGCTTCCAATATGTTATCCCACCGATACCATTCCACACGCATCCCCGCCCTTGCACCGTACACCTCCCAACACTCCACTTTCTACATTAAATTCATTTAAAGCGTCCCCAGAAACATCTGCATCAGAACCGGATTCACATAGCACTCCAGCAAGATCCCCACTGCGATAAACAGCACCATGCTCACCGTCTTCGACAGATTCCATCTTGCTTTCGGATATGTAAAAAAATACCACAAGAGAATCATATAACCTGCTATGTAGAATACAAAATGTGGCATTAATGCAACCAAACAGAGAATCAGCCCTTTAAGCCCCATTTTCAAGACTGCGGATGTCATAAGCATCCCGCCTGAAAAGCCTGTCCATAGCAGAATAACTGCCACAACCACTTTCCGTAGTTTCGTACAGCCAAGTGCCCCAGCCAGTATGACCGGCGTAATTCTGATCTTTGCCACATACCAGATATACTCCACCACATCAATCTCTGTCTGACTATACTGATTCAGAAAAAAATCATTAAAAATCCCCATGCTTGTAATATAGTCTTTCGACATGAGATTCGCATACATGATTCCAAGGAAAAATCCCACCATGCAAAACAAGACTAAAAACTTCCGGCTCTCTCGTATCTTCACAGATGTTCCTCCCTTTGCCAAGATACTTCATTATATGCCGAGGAACGGATTATATTCTCTTTACTGCAAATATTTTGACTCGTATGCCAGAATCGCGGCAACAGTCTTCGAATCCTCTATCTTTCCTGTAAAAATCATCTCTTTTAATTCTGCAAGAGTATAGGCTTTCACATCTACATACTCATCTTCGTCCAGATGTTGGTGCGTTGGAATCAGATCCTTTGCCACATAGATTTCAATCTTCTCATTGCAGAATGCCACCGTAGTTCGAAGCGTGATCAGCCATTCCAGATTCTCCGACTTATAACCGGTCTCTTCTTCCAATTCTCTTCTGGAACACTCAAGACCCGGTTCATTCGGATCATCCAATTTGCCCGCCGGGATTTCCAACGTATATCGTTCCAACGCATTCCGGTACTGGGATACCATTAATATCCTTCCATCATCCAGAACCGGAACAACAGCCGCCGCTCCGTCATGATGGATATAATCCCAGTCAGCCGTATTACCATTGGCAAATTCCATGTGGTCCTTATATACTTTTAATATTGCGCCCTCATATACCAGTTCTCTTCCTGTACGTTTTACTTCATCACTCATCATTATATTCCTCCGAATTATATAAAAAGGATCAGCCACTAACAACTGATCCTTTCTTCCCATTTATCTTCTACTTGGCATAGTCTGTAACTCGTGATTCACGGATTACATTGACCTTAATCTGTCCAGGATATTCTAATTCATACTCAATCTGCTTAGCAATATCTCTAGCCATCAATACCATGTCTGCGTCAGATACTTGCTCTGGAACTACCATAACACGAATCTCTCTACCTGCTTGAATTGCAAAAGACTTATCAACACCCTTAAACTGGTTGGTGATATCTTCTAATTGTTTTAACCTGTTTGTATATGTTTCTAATGTTTCTCTTCTTGCACCTGGTCTTGCCGCTGATATCGTATCAGCCGCCTGTACCACACATGCAATCAGACTTTCCGGCTCTACATCGCCATGATGGGCTTCAACCGCATTAATAACCGTTGCAGACTCCTTGTATTTTCTACAAAGATCCACACCGATCTGAATATGGGAACCTTCCACATCATGATCTATAGATTTGCCGACATCGTGTAAAAGACCTGCACGCTTAGCGATTCTGACATCCAAGCCAATCTCGCCTGCTAAAAGTCCAGCCAATTGTGCTACTTCTATAGAATGCTTCAATGCATTCTGTCCGTAACTGGTTCTGAACTTCATACGACCAAGAAGCTTAATAAGTTCTGGATGAATTCCATGAACTCCTACTTCAAGAGCCGCTGCCTCTCCTTCTTCACGAATCATAGCCTCTACTTCTTTTTGCGCCTTTTCTACCATCTCCTCAATTCTTGCCGGATGAATTCGTCCGTCAACAATCAACTTCTCAAGCGCAATCCTTGCGACTTCTCTTCTTATTGGATCAAATCCTGATAATACAACCGCTTCCGGAGTATCGTCAATGATAAGTTCAACGCCCGTCATCGTCTCTAATGTACGGATATTACGACCTTCACGTCCAATAATTCTTCCTTTCATTTCGTCACTCGGAAGCTGTACAACCGAAATTGTAGTCTCCGCAACATGATCTGCTGCACATCTCTGAATAGCAGTAACAACATATTCCTTTGCCTTTTTATCTGCTTCTTCCTTAGCCTGCGCTTCAAGTTCCTTGACCATCTTTGCAGTATCATGCTTTACATCTTCTTCAACAGTTTTTAACAAATATTCTTTTGCTTGTTCGGAGGTTAGTCCTGAGATTCTTTCTAGTTCCTGTACTCTCTGCTGACTCAGCTCTTCTACTTTCGCTTCGCGCTGTCTCAGCTGTTCTTCTTTTGCTGTAAATCCTGCCTCACGCTTTTCAATCGCATCCGCCTTCTTATCGAGTGCCTCTTCTTTGGAAAGAACGCGCTTCTCATAACGTTGTAACTCCGCTCTACGTTCCTTAGTCTCTTTCTCAAGTTCATTCTTGTTCTTAATAGACTCTTCTTTAATTTCCAAGAGAGACTCCTTCTTTTTTGCCTCAGCCGTCTTCACTGCATCGTCAATGATTTTCCTTGCTTTGCTTTCCGCATTTCCAATCTTAGAATCTGCATTCTTCTTCAGATTAGAAACTGTCAAGAAATGACTGACAACTGCCGCTGCCACGATCAACACAATTGCCACAGCAATTAATATTCCATTCGGCACAGGAGCACCTCCTTATTTAGTTTTCATTGTACAAATACAACACTTAAA